>JBDHAD010000008.1:0-100558 GCA_039588215.1 Gemmatimonadota bacterium | reverse complement strand
GGTGGAAGCCTACTGCTTCTTCATAGGATATCCGCGCAGCGGGCACAGCCTGATCGGATCGCTGCTCGACGCTCACCCCGAAGCCGTGATCGCACACGAGCTCGGCGCCTTCCAGTACGTGCGCGCGAAGTACGACCGGGTTCGCCTCTTCCACCTCCTGGCCGAGAACGCGCGGGCCGCGGCCGCGCGCGACCGACCTTCGCGAGAGTTCCGATACGCCGTACCGGGCCAGTGGCAGGGTCGATTCACGCACATTCGGGTGATCGGGGACAACAAGGCGGAAGGGGCCACACTCCGTCTGCGTGCCAAACCCGATCTCCTGCCTCGCTTGCAGGGGTTGGCCGGAGTGCCGCTGAGAGGCATCCATGTGGTCCGCAACCCGTTCGACTGCATCACGACGATGGCGACGCGGGCCGCCCAGCGGCAAGCGGAGCGGACGGGAGGAGCCCTCCCTGCACCGGATTTGTGGAAGGCGGCGGACCGTTACGTCGTACTCTGCGAGGAGGTAGAGAGGCTGAAGCGCGCGCTGGGCGACGCCATGCACGAGGTGCGGCACGAAGACTTCGTCGCGCAGCCCGCCGAAGAGCTGCGAAAGCTGTGCGAATGGCTGGGTCTCGACGCGGGGTCGGAGTACCTGGCCGCCTGCGCCGGCATCGTGTGGCCGAACCCGCGCCGAACTCGCGATCGTGTGGCCTGGCCGACGGACTTGAGGTCCAAGGTCGAGACCCTCGTTGCGCGCACTGACCATCTACGAGGATATCGGTTCGACGAATGAACGGAAGCGACAGCAGGACAGGAGCCAATCGAGCGCCGATCGCCGTGTTCGGGATCGATGCATTGGACGTCGATCTCTTGAAGCGTTGGGTGGACGAGGGCCGGCTTCCCTTCCTCGGCCGCCTCCTCGGGCGCGGAGCGTTCGCCCGCCTGGACTCGACGAAAAACCTGTTCGGCGACGCCCCCTGGCCATCGCTCAACGCCGGGGTCTCGCCGGCGAAGCACGCGTTCTTCAACCACCTTCAGCTTCAGCGCGGGACGCTCGACATCGAGCGCGTCGACGCGCACCACTGCCGCGATCTTCCGTTCTGGCAGTATCTGCGCGGAACGGGGTTGCCCGTCGCTCTACTGGACGTCCCGAAGACCTTTCCGGTCGAGGGGGTCGATGGTGTCCAGGTGTGTGGGTGGGGGGAGCACTACCCGCTGCTACGGCGTCCCATGTCGATCCCGAATGACCTGACCGAGCAGCTAGACGCGCGGCACGGCGGATTCCCCCACCCACCCGAGATCGTGAACCCTCCCTCGCGTGAATGGGAGCACCAGACGAGGGAGACGCTTCTCGCGAACGTCGATCGCAAAGAGCGCGCGACCGAGCAGCTGCTGGATGACGGGGGGTGGCAGTTCCTGTTCTCGGTGTTCTCCGAGGTGCACTACGCGGATCACCAGTTCCTGCACCTCATGGACCCCGCGCACTGGGCCCACGAGCCCGATGCACCCGATGCACTCCGGGATGCGCTGCCCGACATCGCCACCCGGACCGACACGGCCCTCGCGCGTCTGTTCGACAAGCTCCCCGAGGGTGCGACCTGGTGCATCGTGTCCGTGCACGGAATCGAGCCCAACTTCTCGGCCAACCACATGATGGAAGAGGTACTCCAGCGTCTGGGGTATCTGGTCCCGTCCGAGCAAGTCCAGGCGACAAACCTCGTGGGACGGATTCTTCAAGCCACGCAGGGAATCCGGGAGATCATCCCGCAGACGCTACGCGACCGGATCAACGCCCGACTCCCGGAGACGCTGCACGATCAAGCGGATTCGAGCGCGTTCGAGGGCTCGTGGGACTGGTCGAAGACACGGGCCTTCATGCTCCCCAGTGATCATTTCCAGGCGCTCTTGAGCCTGAACCTGAAGGGTCGGGAGCCGCGGGGGATCGTCGAGCCCGGCTCGGACGCCGATTCGTTGATGGAGGAGATTCGCGAACAGCTCCTGCGGATCGAGAACCTCGACACCGGGAAGCCGGCGGTCGCCGGTGTCGTGAAGACGGCCGACGTGTACGACGGACCGAACCTTCTCGATCTTCCCGACCTCGTCGTGCAGTGGGCGATGGATGGACCGATCGAGCGTATCCGGCACCCCGAGATCGGGCAGATATCCTCCGAAGGATTCGCGCTCCGGAGGGCGCAGCACGCGCCCGACGGGTTCCTGATCGCGGGTGGGGCCGGGATCGCCGAGGGCACGGAGCTCGAGGGCGCGCGGACGATCGACTTCGCGCCGACCATCCTCCACCTGTTGGGACAGCCGGTTCCGGACGAGCTCGACGGACGGATTCTGCGCGAGCTGTTCACGAGCGAAGACGAAGCGCTCCGCCGATGAAGGTGCTGGTCACCGGCGCCACGGGTTTCATCGGAGGTCATCTGACCGAACGGCTGGTTCGGGAGGGGTTCCTCGTTCGAGCCCTGGTCCGTCCCGCGACCGACACCCGGTTTCTCAGGCGGCTCGACGTGGAGCTCGCGCGGGGAGATCTCGAGGACCCGGGTTCCTTGGAGCCGGCAGTGGCCGATTGCGAGATCGTCTTCCACCTGGCGGCTGCTCGCGCGGCTGGCGGTGTGGGCCATTCCGGTCGCCGCGAGACCGATGTCGAAGGGACGGAACGGCTGGCTAGGCTCGCGGCGCGCGCCGGCGCTCGGTTCGTGTTCGCCAGCAGTCGTGGCGTCCATGGGGCGACGGAGGGTGTCCTCGACGAGCGAACGCCGTTGGCCCCGAACACACACTACCGAAGGACGAAGGTCGAGGCGGAAGCCTGCCTCGCGCGCTGCGTCGAGCGCAACGGTTTGCGGCTGGTGGTTCTCAGACTGCCCAGCGTGATCGGGCCAGGAGGTCGCGGTTGGCTCGGGCTCTTCCGAGCTGTCGGGACAGGCCGCTTCCGAACGATCGGAGGCGGCCGCAACCTGATCCATCCGTGTCCCGTCGACGATGCGGTGAAGGCGCTGCTCCTGGGGGGTCAGGTGCCTGGCGTGGACGGCGAGACGTACCTGTTCAGCGGACGGGATTCGATTCCACTGCGGGCATTTCTCGAATCGATCGCTCGGCACTTGGGCGTGTCGCTGTCGCCCGTCCGGCTGCCGCGCGCGCCCTACCTGGGGGCTCGGAAGGTGTGGGCCTGGCGAGACCGCGCCCTCGGGCGACCCGCGCGCCTGTCACCATACGAGATCTTTCTCGTCGGCTACGAGATCGACCATCGGAAGGCGCGCAGCGAGCTCGGGTACGACCCGACCTCCTCACTGGACGACGCGATTCACCGGAGCGTCGACTGGTTCAGAGAGGAGGGGCTCCTGTGAGGCCCTCCGGAGGTGCCCCGGGCCTGCCCCGGCCACGAGCACGGGGTGCGTAGCGGATGCGGATACTGATCGTGAACGACTACGCGTCTCTCACCGGGGGCGCCGAGATCCTGCTGGATGCGCTCCGGCGCGGGCTCCGGGAGCGGGGCCATGAAGCTCGCCTGTTCGCGAGCCGAGCTCTCCCCGCCGGCGTGCGTTCCGAGGCCGACTACGAGTGCCGCGGCACACTGACCTCGTTGCGGACGCCGCTCCAGGCCTACAACCCGTCCGCCCGCACCGAGTTGGCGCGTGCGATGGCGGATTTCCGCCCTGATGTCGTGCACGTCGGGATTTTCCTCACTCAGCTCTCCCCGGCCATCCTGCCCGTCCTGCGGACCACGCCGGCGTTGTACCACGTCCACTGGTATCGGCCGGTCTGCCCGTTGGGGACGAAGCGGCTACCCGACGGCTCGTCGTGTGAGGTGTCGTGGGGGTGGCCCTGCCTGCGCAACGGGTGCCTCTCGCGGCGGGCCTGGGTTCCGCTGATGATCCAGCGCTCGCTGTGGGAGCGCGGTCGGGATGCGTTCGACCTGTTCGTCGCCCCGAGCCGCCGGGTGCGGGCCCGGCTCGAGGACGCCGGCCTCGGTCCCGTGGTCGTCGTCCCGAACGCCGTGCCACGTGTGGTTGCGGCCCCACCGGGTCCGAGGGCGCTCGAACCCGGCGATCCCGACCGGTTCACCATCGGGTTCGCCGGGCGCTGGGCGCCCGAGAAAGGGGTTGGCACGCTGGTCGAGGCGTTCGCGCGCGTCGCACGAGAGGAATCCCGGGCGAAGCTCGTCCTCGTGGGTGACGGCGAGGCGCGCGCCGCGATCGAGGCACGGGTCGCGGCCCTGGGTCTTGAAGAGAGAACAGAGCTCACCGGCTGGCTCCCGCGGGCCGAGGTCGAGAGGCGGCTCCGCGACGTGGCGGTGCAGGCGGTGCCGTCCCTGTGGGAAGAGCCCTTCGGTATGGTCGCCGCCGAGGCGTTGATGAGGGGTACCCCGGTGGTGGCCAGCGACACGGGTGGGCTGTCAGAGGTCGTCGAGCACGAGCGGACCGGATTGATCGTTCCACCGGGTGACGTCGATGCGCTGGCCGACGCGCTGCTCCGGGTCCTCCGAGATCGGGAGCACGCCGCGAGTCTCGCCCGCGAGGGCCACCGCACCACCGGGGAGCGGTATGCGGAGGACCTGTGGCTCGACCGGATGATCACGATCTACGAACGGCTTGCGGCCCCATGAGCGCCGCGACGGCATGACCTCCGGGACGGCGATCGAGCCCGCAGGGAGAGGGGAGGGAGACCGCCGGTGTCTCCCGAACCTCATCGTCATCGGGGGCATGAAGTGCGGTACGTCGAGCCTCCACTTCTACCTCCGCCAGCACCCGCAGATCGTCATGTCGGCCGAGAAGGAGCTCAATTTCTTCATCGAGGAGAGAAACTGGGGGCGCGGCGTTGAATGGTATGCGTCCCAGTTCCGGGACGCCGAGGTGCGCGGCGAGGTCTCTCCCAACTACACGGCGTGCCAGAGATTCCCGGGTGTGCCCGGGCGGATGCATGCGCTGGTGCCCGACGCGAAGCTCATCTACCTGGTTCGCGACCCGGTCGAGCGCGCGATCTCGCACTGGATCCACAACTACAGCGACGGCCGGGAGAACCGACCGTTCGACGAGGCGATCCGTCACTGGTCGTATGTCGAGCGGAGCCAGTACTGGAGACAGCTCGAGGCCTTTCTGGACTTCTTCCCCGCGCGCCAGGTCCTCGTCGTGGAGACCGAGGAGCTGCGTCACCGAAGGCAGGAGACCCTGCGTGGAATCTTCGAGTTCCTGAGCGTGGATCCCCGATTCCAATCGGCCGGATTCCGCGTCGAGCGCCACCGGTCGTCACTCAAGCGTCGCAAGACACGGGTGGGGTCGTGGCTCGCGGAGCGTGGGTTGGAGAGGCGACTGGAAGCACTCCCGCAGCCGTGGCGCTGGCAGCTCAAATTCCTGCTGTTCCTCCCCTTTTCGCGCACGATACCGCGGCCGGTCCCAAGCGAATCGACCCGAGACTGGTTCATCGAGCGCGTACGGGATGATATCGCTAAGCTTCGGGCGTTTACCGGTCAGAGCTTCCCGCATTGGTCGATTTGAACGGGGACGAAGACCTTCGGCTCGCGGAGATGCGATGAGAGCTGACGAAGACCTTCGGGTCGTGGTAGTCGGCGTCGGGCAGATCGCGGAGAGCATCCACCTCCCGGTGTTGTCCGCTCTCTCGGGTGTGTCGATCTCCGGAGTGGTCGATCCCCGACTCCAGCGACGCGACCTCGCGCGTGCGCGCTGGCCCGGTGTCGAGGCGTTCGCATCGATCGACGAGCTCGCGGGCGCTGAGGCTCCGGACGCGTTGGTCGTCTGTACGCCACCGGACCACCACGTGGCCCCTGCGCTCCGCGCCTTCGAGCTGGGCGCGCACCTTTATCTGGAGAAGCCGATCGCGGTCCGCTCGGAGGACGCCCACAAGATCGTCGAAGCCTCGCGGGGCTCCTCACGGGTCGCGATGCTCGGATTCAACTACCGGTTTCATCCCGGAGTGACGGAGCTCGCACGGCGACTCGCCGCCGGCGAGATAGGGGTGAGGGTAGCGATCCGAACGGTCTTCTCGGTGCCCACCCTCGATCCGGACGATTGGCGCCGCGTGCGGGCGCAGGGCGGGGGAGCGCTGCTGGATCTCGGCGGCCACCACATCGACCTCCTGAGGTTCATCACGGGCGAGGATGCGACCGAGGTGACCGCCTCGATCTCGTCACGGCAGTCGGAGGACGACACCGCCCTGGTGACCGTCGGTCTCTCGGACGGGTCCTTCGCGCAGAGTCTGTTCGCGTTCGGCGGATCGGAATCGGATCGGTTCGAGGTGTTTGGGGAGGAGGGGAGCCTGGCGCTGGATCGCTTGAAGGGGGAGGTGGAATTCCATCCTACCAGGTTCGAGTATGGTCGCGCCCCGGTGCTTCGCGATGTGGTACGCGGGCTGGCGGGCACGGCTCGTCGGATCTTCCGCGAGCCCGGCGAGCGATCCTATCACGTCGCGCTGTCCGCCTTCGTGCGCGCGGCGCGCGCCGGGGGAGCGCGGGGAGCGCACGGCGGCGCGGATCAGCTCCCCACGCTCGAGGACGGGCTTCGGGCGCTGGAGTGCATCGAAGCCGCCATCGAGTCTTCGGCGACCCGATCGACCGTCACCGTCCGCCCGGCCAACGGTGGGCACTTCCCGCGCGCCCGGAGTTGAATCCCGTGTCGCCGATCGATGGGCCGCCCGCGCCCGTGCTCGAGACGACCTCGCCCGCGCCGACGCTGTTCTAAATGACCCCGCCCGAGCCGACACTGCCCGGATTCACGATCGTCGTGCCGACGCGAGCCCGCCCGCGGAGGCTGGCGGCCTGTCTCGAGGCCCTCGCTCGGCTCGACTACGATCGGGCGCGCATGCAGGTCGTGATCGTCGATGATGGGAGTCCCGAGTCGCCGCACCCGATCGTCGAGCGCTTCCGAGCCAGGATGGACATCGATCTGCTGGTGCAGAGTGGAGCTGGTCCGGCCGCGGCGCGGAATGCCGGAGCGGCTCGCGCGCGTCACGCGTACCTGGCCTTCACCGATGATGACTGCGAGCCCGAGCCGGGCTGGCTACGAGCCTTCGGTGCGGGTGTCTTGTTTACGCCGCGCGCGATGCTCGGGGGCTCTACGGTCAATGCGCTTCCGCGTAACCTGTTTTCGGAAGCGAGCCAGGAGCTCATCTCGTACCTGTACGAGTATTACAACCAACCCGGGGGCAGGGCCCGCTTTCTCACGTCGAACAACATGGCCATGCCCCTCGATATGTTTCGCGACCTGGGCGGGTTCAGCGCGTCCTTTCCGCTCGCGGCCGCCGAGGATCGCGATTTTTGCGAGCGCTGGCTGGCGGCCCGACACGAAATGCGGCACCTACCGCAGGCCAAGGTTCGGCACTCGCACGAACTGGACTTGCGTAGCTTCTGGGGCCAGCACTTCGGGTATGGGCGGGGGGCCTACGGATACCATCGACGCCGCGCCGAACGAGGCGACACCCAGATGAGACCGGAGCCGCTCCGATTCTACACGGGTCTGCTCAAGTATCCCCTGACACAGGGAGCGCGGGCGCGCGCCCCCGGGCTCTCCGCGTTACTCGTGGTCTCGCAGGTCGCCAACGCGCTGGGGTTCTTCTACGAAGGGCGACGGAGCCGAAGCTCTGGCCCGCCATGAATGCCGATCTGATGAAAGCGATCCTAGGTGGCTACTTGCTGCGGTGGGACGGGACCCACGGTCTCCCGCACTGGGGGCGTGTGCTGGAGAACGGAACCCGACTGGCTGAAAAGACAGGGGCCGACGCGGAAGTCGTTCACTACTTCGCCCTGTTTCACGACTGCCGTCGGACCAACGACGGTTTCGACCCGGGCCATGGTCTACGCGGGGCCGAGGTCGCGCGCTCACTGCGCGGCACATGCTTGGATCTCCGCGACGACCAGTTCGAACAGCTTCACTACGCCTGCGAGTACCACACGGACGGTCTCACCGAGGCTGACGTGACCATCCAGACATGTTGGGACGCGGACCGGCTCGACCTCGGCCGGGTCTGGATCACGCCGGAGCCCCGCTTTCTGTGCACCCCCGCCGCCAAGGACCCTGCGGTGATCCGGTGGGCCGACGAGCGTGCGCGGAACGGACACACACCGCCCGCGGTCGAAGAGTGGCTGGCGACGCTCGACTAACGCCCAGCTCTCCCCAGTCGCGTCCCGGGCGAACGCCGTGTGATGCCCGACAGCATCGTCGCCGAGGGCCTAGTCAAACCGCCGCGAACACGTCCTTTAGGCGACCCTCCTCCAGGACCTGGCTGCCACGCTCCGGCTCGTCACTCGACCACTTGATGAGCCGGATCGCTCCGTCCTCGAGCTCGATGCCGGTGATGTCTCCGTCCTCGAACTTGCAGCAGCCCGTGTTGAAGTAGCACGGCAGCGGCTTGATCGTGTCGCCGCAGGGCGGGTACTTCTCCGCCCGCTCCCGAATCTCCTCCTTCAGCTCCTCGATCCGGCGCACGATCTCCGGCGGCCAGGGCTCGGGCGTCTTCAGGAGCTCCTCCAGCTGCGCCTCGAGCTTCTGCAGGTGCGTGCGCGAACTCCACACCGGCCGGTGCGTGTGCCCTGCGATCAGCACCAGCTCGGGCTGTTTCGCGGCCCACTCGTACATCTGGCGGTCGTGCTTCGCCCGCAGACAAACTTCCGTGGCGGGCGTCTGCTTCCCGATCCCGAACCAGCGCTGGATCGGTCGATAAAACACGCGCAGGAAGAAGCGCGAGATCCCGCGCAGCTTGTGCGAGAACAGCGTCCCTTGGTGCCCATGCACCAGAAGCAGCCTGCCCAGCTGCTGCAGGCCATCGAACACCTCGAAGCGAATCCCCTCATAGACCCGGTCGATGGGCATGAGCTCCGCCAGCTTCTTCCGAACCGTGCCGGGGCTGGACCAGTCGTCGTCGTGATTCCCCCATACGCGGTGGTACCGGCCGGCCGGGAAGCTGCCCTCGAGGGTCAGGATGGTCGCGTACGCCGATCTCACCGGCTTGAAGCTCTGTTCCCAGAGCTCCTCGACGTCGCCGAGGAGGATGAGCGTGAACGACCGGCGCAGGTACTCCTGGAGAGCCGCGCGATAGGCGGGCTCACACCGTTGGAACTCGTCGGCTCCGTCGCGTGCCCCTTTGTGCAGGTCGGAGAGGATAATGACGCGGTGAGGCGTCGAGACGTCCAAAGTCAGGGGGAGCGTGTCGGCGCCCAGTAGTGCGCGGGACAGATCCTTCTCGATGCTTGCCATGGCTACACCCAGCCTGTCTCGAGAACCCGGCGGGCGTTCCCCCCCAGGACCTTCTTGATGTCGTCCTCGGGGACGCCGCGGTCGAGGAGCGTACGCGTGATGAGACCCAGGCGTGACGCGTCCTTCAGATCTTCGGGCGGCTCCGTGAACCCGTCGAAATCGGTGCCGATCACGACGTGATCCCAGCTCCCCGTGATACGCTCTATGTGCTCCATGGTGTCGACGACCTGGTCCACCCCACTCCGTTCCACGCCGACGTCCCTACGCGCCCCGTCTCGAGCGAGCCAGTAGGGCATCAGGATGACCCCGACCACCCCTCCCGAAGCCGCGATCTCGCGGATCTCGTCCTCCCCCAGGTTGTACGGGTCCGGGTTCAGCGCCTTCACCCCCACATGGCTCGCTACGATCGGCTGCCGCCGATCGATCTCGGCGAGGATCTCCGCGCGAGCATCGGGGGTGCAGTGCGTCACGTCTGGGATGATCCGAACCTGCGACAGCACCCGCAGGACCTCCCGTCCGAAGTCCGTGAGGTGCGGGGGCTCGTCCACGCGGAACTCGAACGAGCACAGCTTCCGGATGCACATGTCCTTGGGCATGGCGTCGACCTGTGAGCCCACGCCGTTTCGGTAGAAGTGGTTGAGCGTGAGCATGGCGACACCACGCTTCGCCAGAGCCCGAAGACGATCCGGCTCTCCCTCGAGCACATGGGCGCCTTCCACGGTGTGGACGACCGCAATCTTTCCCTCGCGGCGGATTCGATCGATGTCGTGCACGGATCGCGCGAGCTCGATCTGAGTCGGATCTCGATGAATTTCCCGCTCGAGGGCGTCCATCATCTGGAGCAGACGATCGAACACCGGGCCCCTCGTCAGCTTCCAATACGCCGGAGTGAGGAGGAATGCCGCCAGCCTCAGGAGGAAGCAGTCCTTGAACAGCTGTCGCTCCGGCAGGTAGTGACCGGCCCACAGGACGCCCACACGTCCCTTCCGGAGCATCCGGAAGTCCGAGCGGGAGGAGAAGGGGTTGAACGCCGCGCCCGACTTGTAGTGGCGCCAGAGATTGCGCCGGAAGAGGAAAGCCTTCAGCGACGGGTGCGCGTGAACGTCCGTCAGCGGAGCCTGTTCGTGCAGCCGTTCGACTTCGGGGTCCATACGAGTCTCTCCTGGCAGCCCCGTGTCCCTCACCGTGCCTACCACCTAGATGCCGCGAATGCGCCGATTCTGACATTGGCCCATGGGGCCTCGGGACTCGGACCTCCCCAGCGTTGCCGGCCGCAAGCCCGCGCTTCCTGTGGACCTAGTCCTCGGGGTCCGGCTTCTTCCGCGTCCGCTTGACCTCCGAGCGGCGACGCTTCCCTTCCCGACGCCGCCGTTTCTGGCTCGCGGGCACCTTGGTGGGGACCCGCGGCGTCTCGGGGCGCGCGAGCTCTTCGAGGGCGGCGCGCAGCCGCGCGAGAGCGGTTCTGCGGTTCCGGTACTGGCTGCGCGAGTCGCGGGCGCTGACAGAGATGCCGGTCGGTAGGTGGGTCAGCCGCACGCCCGAGTCGGTGGTGTTCTGGTGCTGTCCCCCGGGGCCGCCGGCCCGAAAGGTCTCCACCCGACACTCCGCGAGGAGGGCCTCATCGTCGGCGGGAGGTGTGCGGCCGCTTGGCCTCTCGGAGTCTGACATCAAAACACGCCCGCTGTAGCTGATTCCGCGCCGAGCGACGCTTTGGACCCGGGCCGAGCGGCGCGTTAGAGCCGCCCCGAGCGCCGGACTCGAGCGGCGCTCGGCCAGCGTCTGGCAGGCTCAGCCCGGGCCAGGTCTCGTCCGGCTACTCCGGTTTCTTCAGCTCGTACCCGCCCCAGTAGCCCCATACACCATACGACACTTCGTCGGGCGGACGTACGCCCGATTGCTTGAGCGCTTGCGCGATCTGTCCCCGATGGTGTGCCTCGTGGGTCATCAAGTACGTGAGCCAGGCGGCAGGGGATCGCTTCCACCCCTTGAGTGGCTCCCCAGCCTCGACGGCCACACGCACAACCTCCGCCACCTTCTCGCCGGACGCCGCCACGGCGGCGATCAAGCGCTCGCGGTCCGGTACCTCGGAGCCCGCGAAGCGGGGGAGATCGGCGGCCTCCTTCCGATGACGCTCGAGCCTCGAGCACCGCACCTCGTGCATGTGGGCGAAGATCCGGGCGACGTTGCGGCCCTTGGAAGGCGCCCCGGTCTTGAGAAGCGTCACGGCCTCGAGCCCGACCTCGGGCACCCAGTCGAGGATGAACAGGTTGATCTCGTTGTGGATGCGCCAGGCCGCGAGCAGGTCGTCTACCAGGGAGCTCATGCGTCCGGGGAGTTCATGCCTCGGGGGCGAGGGGCAGCCTTCGGTCCAGGGCGAGCGAGATCAGGCTTCCTGCCTGCTCCGTTCGGCCGGCGACTCGGCTCCGGCGGCGGTGACTCGGGCGCCGCGCAACACGAACGACCCCGACGCGCGGATCGGCGACGCCGCTTCGTCCAGGGCTCGCACGGTCGGGGCAGCCGGAAGCTTGGCGCGAGGGCGCCGGGTCCGGGCCAGGATCTTGATCGTGATCGGGATCAACACGATGGTGCCCAGCACGCCCGGGATGACGAGACCGTAGAGCATGAAGCCCGAGAGGGCGGCGACCATCGCGCCGAAGGAGAACATCTCGCGGGTGCCCAGATAATGGACCTGCCGCAGGAACCAGGCGAGAACCCCCGGCTTCTCCGTCTTCTGATATCCGTACTGGATGGTGCGAGCACTACCCGAGTTCCCCTGTCTTGATAGGTACACCGCGATGTTGGCCAGCCCGAGCGTGCACGCGGTCGTGGCCGCGACGCCGTTCCAGAAGAGGATCTCGGGAACGGGGGCGCGGTAGGCCGCCACCGTCAGGCCCGCCAGGAACGCCACGTACGCGATACTGTCGCACGCGGTGTCCACGTACTCCCCGCGCTTGCTGGCCTGGAACTTGAGCCTGGCGACCTCGCCGTCCACACCGTCCAGGACCGAAGCGAAATGGAACAGTACGCCGCCAAACACGAGCATCGGGTACGTGGCTCCCGCGACCACGACCGCCGCGATCACCCCGACGAGAAGGGTCGCGAGGCTCACTTGATTGGGTGTGATGGATGTCTTTGCCAGCTGGGCGGAGATTCTCGTGGAGATCGGCCGGTTCAATACGCTCGCGATCGGTCCGTCCTTCTCTGTCCGCAAGCCCGCGAGCAGCTTGCTCTGCGCCACACGGGCGTCCTCGGGCTCGTCGATGTCGTGCCAGAACAGGTCCCCGCCGTCGATCGCCCTCGCCCGTCCCGCGGCCGCCAGTTTCTGCACGCCGTCCGACAGGGTCTCGCCGCCCTCGGCGCACGCTTCGCGAAGCGCCCCGAAGATCTCCGGTGCGGCCAGGAACAGCCCTGTGTCGAGCCCATCGAACGGGTCGAGCGACTTCCCGATCTCCACGATCCGGTCGCCGTCCACCCGTACCTTGGTGGCCTCCGCCAGGTCGTGGTCCCCGTTGATGTGCCGACGGTCGACGAGAAGGTCGACGCCCTGCAGCGATCGCGCGCCGTCGGTGAGCACCTCGATCGAGCCAGACTCGAACAGGTGGTCGCCCATCGCGAGGATAAACGGCCGATCGAGCAGCGACTCGGCCGTGAGGACGGACAGGCCGTTGGGCCGCTTCCAATCGGCGTTGTACAGCCAATGAACGCGAACCTTCAGCTGGTCGATCCCGTCGATGGCCGCCCGCACCTCGTCGGCCTCGTGCCCGAGGACGACATAGGCATCGGTGATACCAGCAGCTTCCAGGGTGAACAGGGAGCGCGCCAGCAACGGCACACCCAGGAGCGGATAGAGCGGCTTCGGTTGATCGTGGTTCAATCGGCGGCCGCGACCGGCCGCGAGAACGAGAGCCTGCGTAACGTCGTGGGTGTGATCGGTCATACGATGTCACGCGCGGCTGGAGAAGGGGGCGCGTCGTCGCTTGAAGCGGACGCTTCGGATCCCGGCGCGGTCGTGGGAGTTGTGGGAATCGTGGCGGCCTCCACGGCGCGGTCCTCCAGAGCCTGCAACAACGCCGGGAACACCACCACCGCGCTGATCAGCGTAGTCGCGAGCCCTACGATCGCGAGTTGGCCGATCGATACCAGCCCGGGGTGGGTAGCGGTTAGCAAGCCCGAGTAGCCGACCATGGTCGTGAGCGTGGCCATCGTGACCGCCAGCCCGGTTCTCCGCAGAACCAGCGGCAGCGACCCAGGGCCCTCGCTCAAATACCTGTGGTAAACGTGCACCCCGCTATCGACTCCGATACCCACGATACTGGGCAATACGACCAGGTTGAAAATGTTCAGCTGCATCCCGAACGCCGTCATCACGCCACCCATCCCCACGAGGCCGATGACGAGAGGCAAGACGACCAGGGCGCCCCGTCTCAAGCTCCGAAACTGAACTGTCACAATGAAAAGCACAACGAGGAGCGACAGTCCCACGGCCCAGCGCCCCTCGCGGATGATCATAGTAAGCATCTCCGCCACGATGAGGTTCGAGCTGGCTGCGAGAAGTGTCTTACCCGAACTGATCGTTACCGACCCGACGTCGCTGCGGAAGGCGATCGCGTTACGCCCGTCGCGCAGCGCCACGGTGGGGTAGACCAGCACGAAATCCCCGATCTCGCCGTTCTTCTTCAGGAGGCGGCGCCGGTCGCTTGCCGGGACGTCGTCGATCGTGAACGGCTCCTCCACGCTCAGGTAGCTCCGCAGCTCGTCCACCCGCCGCTCGTCCTCGCCCGACACCATGTCGGCTTCTTCGTCGACGAGCGTACGGATGGCCCGGATCTTCTCCAGCCGCCGCGGCTGGTCTTCGGGGACGGCCGCCAGGACGGAGCCGATCTGACTGAACGTGGGGGAGAGCGTGTCCCGATCGCGGTGGGCGCGGAGCGAGTCCATGACCTCGCGCATTTCCGCGCGCGAGTCGGTCAGGATGATCGCGGGAGACTCCGAGCGACTGAACACCCCGCGGATCTTCTCGGCGACGGCCTCCCGCTGCGGTGTGATCGAGCGGAGATTGGTGAAATCGTACTGGAAGGTCACCCGCGTGAGCCCGAATGCGGCGACCAGAATCGCCATCGACCCCACCGCCAGGATCCCGGGTGCGAACGGGAATCTCGAACGCGCACGCCGCCCCTCTTCACCCTTCTCGCGGCGCGGCGGAATCCGGATCAGCCCCAGGTCGTCGAGGAACAGCGTCAGAGCGGGCAGTACCACGACCATGCCGACAAACGCGAACAACATCCCCGTTCCCGCGATGAACCCGAGCTCGGAGAAGCCTCGGAAGTCCATGAGCATCAGTGAATAGAACGCCGCGGCCGTCGTAAGCGCCGTCGTCCCCAGCGCCGCGCCCGTCTTGCACACCATGTCGTGCAGCGCGTCGGCGCTCGCGCGCCCCTCCTGCCTGACCTCCCGGTAACGGGCGAACGAGTGGATCCCGTAGTCGATCCCCAGCCCGAACAGGATCACGAACAGGAATCCCGTGATCGTGTTGAGTTGCCCGATGACGAGATACGTGAGCCCGAAGGTCCACATGAGCGACCCGGCGAGGCTGACCGCGATCATGAGCGCAGCCGGGATGCTCCGGAAGTAGATGGCGATGACCAGGAAGACGGCCACGATGCCGTACACGGCGGTCCCGAGAATATCCCGCTTGATACTCTCGTACTCATCGACGCTGTTCTGGATGGTTCCGCCGTACAGGACCTCGATGTCCGGGTCGTACCGTCGAGGGTCCGTCTCGTCGACGATACGCCCGACCTCATCCCGCATCGCGCGGTTGTACGCGAGGTTCGTGCGGCCGACGGCCGCGTACACATGGAACACGAGGACGGTGCTGTCCTCGTTGATGTAGTAGGGTCTCGGCAGCTTCTCGCGATATCGTTCCTCCCACACCTCGAGCTCGGAAGGCCCCGACTCGTCCTCTTCCTCGGCATCCCCGAACAGGTCGTCCACCACGAACGGGTTGGCCTCCTGCCTCTCCACCTCGATCGCGTCTTCGATCGCGATGTGGAGGGAGTCCAGTTGCAGCGTGTCGAGGTACAGGAGGGCGTTCTTCTCGTAGAAGGCGACGTCGCGCTCGAGATCAACGTCCAGGACGTAGGAGCTGGCGAGCAGCTTGGGTTTCACATCCTCGGCGAATCGGACGGCCGCGGGGAAGTCGCGCGTGCTCAGCACGATGCGCAGGAGGCCGGTGCCTCCCACCTGCTCTTTGACGCGGTCCAGCGCCTGCACGCTCTCGTAGTCGTCGGGCAGGAGCTCGGCCAGATCGCTCTGTAGCCCCAGCTTGGAAGTGAGATATCCCCCGACGATCGCCGCCACGACGGCGACGATCAGTATCGGCTTGTGATACGTGTGGATCAGCTCACAGCCGTCCCCGAGGCGTGGGAGTCGCATGCTATCAGATGCCGGCGGCTACGAGTCGTCCTTCAGCCGGTCGAGCAACTTGGCGTACATGGCCTCGTACGACCCCCGGGAGATCTCCTTGTTGAACGAGTCACGGTACGTGCGCATGGTGCTGGAACCGTCCACCACGACATCGTAGGCCTTCCACTCGCCGTCGACCTGGTGCATCAGGTAATGAACCTCGGCGGAGCTATCGTCCTTGTAGGCGAGGGTGACCACCTTGACGCCGTCGCGGGCGGGCTCGGGAGGGTTGTAGGTCACGCTATCCGCCCTGTATGCGCCCAGCTTCTTCACGGAGGAGTTTCGGATCAGTTGCCGGAAGACGTCGATGAAATCCGCCCGCTCCTGCTCGGTGCGCGCGTCCCAATGCCGGCTCAAGGCTCGCCGGGACAGCTCGGGAAAGTCGATGAGCCCGTTGATGATGTCCTTGAGCTGCTCTCTCGTGGGCGCGTCGACCGAGTCGCCAGCGGCGTCCAGAATACGCGTCACCGCCTGATTCCGGGCGCGCACCATGTCGACCGCGGATTGCGGCGAGACGGTCTGCGCCTGGGCGGCAGACACGCCGACTCCCATGCATGCGAGCCAGGCGATCGCCGCGACCATAGTTCCCGTACGTCCCATCATCAGCGTCTCAATTTGGGTACAGGTCGCGGCCGACCGCACGGCTCAGGTCGGCCAGCGCCGTGTTGTAGTCGAAGATGCTCTCGAGGTGCGCCCTCTCCATATCGATCTTCGCCTGGAACGCATCGATGAGATCCCCGATCTCGCCTATCCCCAGGTCGAAGGTCTGCGACTCGGCCCGGAACCAGTTGTCGGCCGCCGTCAGCGCCCGCTGGCTGTCCTCGATGTCGGCCGCGGCCCGGACCACTCTCATGTGGGCCTCGCGGACGTCGAGCTGGATCTTCTCGGAAAGCGGGTCCATCTGTGCGCTCAGCAGCGCGGCCTCGTGCTCGGCGATCCGAACCCGATCCCGGGTCTGGAACAGGTTCACGTTCCAGTTGAACCCCACGACGAAGCCCGGCCGGAAGAAGTTCGTCGGGTTGTAGACGAACGGGTTTCTCGGGTCGAATCGGCCGGGCGCGTGATTCCACTTCACGGCTCCCGCGAAGAACAGCTGCGGGAAAAACTCGCTGCGGGTCGCGCTCGCGAGCGAGGATTGCGCCGAGATCCCCGCCGTCAGCTGCGCCAGTTCCGGTCGAAGCTCCCGCGCCATCTGAAGATACCCGGACAGGCTGTCCAGGTTGGCGGCGAGCATGGTGAGTTCCAGCGTCTCGGTGCGGATCGGGACGCCCTCCGCGAGTCCGGTGGCGGCCCGCAGCGCGGCACGGGCCATCTCCAGCCCATCCACGGCTTCGCGCTTCCCTCTCTGGGCGCGAAAGCGGTAGATCTCGAACTCGAACAGGTCGTTCTGGCTGACCGATCCGTCTTCGTATCGCTCCTCGAGCTGCACGTCCGCTTCCGCGATCTCCCTCAGGATCTCGTCCGCGATGCGCACCAGCTCCTCACCCAGCACCATCGCCCAATACAGCTTGCGGACCTGAAGCCGGATCTCGTCGCTGGTCGCCTCGACACCCGCCTCGGAGGCCTCCACCCCGGCTTCGGCGGCTCTGACCAAACGGTTGATCCGTCCGAAGGTATACAGCGGCTGCACCAGCTCGAGGTTGGTCTCCCTGAAGAACCCGAGGTTCTTGATCACGTCGGCGCTGTCGGGGGACACCAGCACTCCGAATTCCGTGATCTCTCCGCGCGCATCCGGTATCGGCCCCCACACGTTCGAGAGCGAGAGCTGGGGCACCCAGCGCGAGTGGCGCGCCCGGGTCCGTCTGGATTCGGCCAGTCGGAGATCGGCGCGGGCGCGGCCCACGAACGGGTGACGATCGAGGGCGAGTGCCTCGGCCCGCGAGAGGCTCAAGACGAGCGTGTCGGCGGACTGGGCCGATCGGGCCAAAGGGGCTGATCGAGGCACCTGGGCCGACTGGGCCACACCCGCCCCTGCAGGCCAGGCGAATGACAGGGTGCATACGATCGTGAGCCGGTGGGCGATCACCTGTCTGCCTATCTGCGCCTCAAAGGCCTCATGCGCTCCACGACCCCGCCCGTGACGCCTGGCGGCGCGCGCTTCAACGCCTTGAAATCGTCGTAGTCGGCGTATGCTTGCGTCTTCATGCTGTTCGCGTCCGACAATACGCCGATCCCCTCGGCCTTGGAGCCGGGGCCGCCGCCGAACGTCTTTCGATACGCATCCCGCAAATCGAACACGTACGTCCGCCACTCTCCCAGGCCCTCTTGTCCCGAGCCGACGACCACCTGCCAGGGTCTTCCGATCCCTTCGCGTCGCGTCGCCGCCCCCACCGGAAGCGTAGAGCTCCACACGTACTTCACGGACTCCGGAATGCGGCCGAACGCCACCTTCTTGATCGTGACATACACGCCGGCCGCGCTATCGACTTTTTCGTCATCACGCTCGTCGGCTCCCTCCGGGATCCGATTCACCCGCAGCCGGAAGGAGATGTAGGGATATTCGTCCAGGTCCCAGGGGGTCTCCAGACCGATGATGACCGATTCGCCCTCATCGGTGGCTTCCAGGTATCGGTTGCCGCCCTCTTCGCGGATCCGATACGGGGGCTCGTCACTGTCCTCTCTCTGTCCCCATCCGATCGGAAACCGTCCGAGGGGCGACGACTCGAAGTCATCCAGAATCAGCTCGTCGCGGTTCCCGAGCTTGGCGATCATGTACGGGAAGGAGTAATCGTCGATGAGGTCGTCGACCCGGTCGCGGTACTCCTTCAGCAGTCCGTCCCCGTCGTATTCGATGTCGACGATCTTGCACGCGTCGCCCCCCACTCCCGCAAGCCGCAGCGTGAGCTCCCGGGTCCGCCCGTTGGAAGTCTCGAGCGAGTACTGGACGGCTGATGGGTGGTTCCCATCTTCCGTGGGTGTCAGGGTGGGAACGGCCCCACGCAGCTCGTCTTCGAGAAACGAGACCAGCCCGTCCCGCAACGAGATTCGGAGCGCTGCCAGGAACGCATCTCGGTGTGCGGAGCGCATGCTGCCCCATTCGTCCCGGAAGATCTCCTGGGCCATCACGCCCACAGCCACCGTTCGATCGACCAGATCCGCCGAGAGGTCCGCGAAGCCGTCGGGCGACAGCGTGCTGCGGCGGGCCAGGAGGCTGCGCCATTGTCCCACGAACGCCTGCGCCATGCCGGGAGCTGATTCACAAGCGTCCCACGGCGGCTGAGCCCATAGGCTCTGCCCGAGCGAGAGCCCGAACAGGGCGCTCAGCGCCCCCATCGAGCGCCTCAGTGAACGCGACCCGGTCTCGCGCCGGAACGTCCCGAGAGTCCTCAGCCTCTCATCGTCCCGTGAGGGACGTGATGAACCCATGTGTACCTCCGTACCGCGAGCTATTCGGATCGCTGTGGAACGGACCCCCGGTCGTCGCCAGGGTTCCATTTGGTTCCACAGCATCCGGTTCGGCCGAACTCGGTTGCGCGTAGCAACATCCGAGCCTTAAACGGGGTTCCGCAATCGTTGTGCTACGCTCGAGATGGGCCGGCGCCGACGATTTGCGGACCCGTGGCCCTGGCGCCCAAGGTCACGGGCCGGCATATAGCGACTCCTCGGGCCGCCGACTCGCGCGCTGAATTCCGGAGATGGCATTGCAGAAGCCCCTGCACCGACTACGCCGAAGGCTGACTCCGGCGGGACCGTCCGCCTCGTCCGAGCCGGTCATGGAGTACGTGAAGTACTTCGCGTTCTCCACTTTCACGCCCTCGTTCCCCCAGATCATCCAGGTCCAAACCAAGTACGGTTGCAACGCCAGCTGTGTCTTCTGTCCGATGGGTCGAGAGCAGAACCAGATTCACGGACAGATGGATGACGCCACGTTCGCGCGAATCGTGGACGAGGCAGTCGACAACGGCGTGAAGGTGCTGAGCCCCTATCTGCAGAACGACCCGCTTGTCGACCGGCGGATCCACGAGCGGGTCGCCTATATCCGTGAAAGACGCGGCAGGAAGCGACTGCCAAAGACGAAATTGATTACGAACGGGGCCCTGTTGAGCGAAGAGCGAGCCCACAACCTGGTTCGTTCCGGTCTCGAGCACATCGTGTTCAGCGTGCACGGAATCGACCCGCAAATCTACGAGGACCTCATGCAAGGTCCCCGTTTCTCTCGAACGCTGGAGAACATCGAGACATTCGTGCGAGTTCGAGACGAGCTGAAGTCGAAGACCCCCGAAATCCAGGTGTGGGCCGTTCTCACGGAAGACGTGGAGCGGCAGCTGGAGGAGGTCAAACGGTTCTGGAAGGAGCGGCGCATCTTCTTCAAGGCACGGGCGCTCGATAACCGCGCGCACCCCGAGATCACGGAAAACACCGACCTAGTCGACGCCGATGACGGGTGGCGGTACGCGACCTGGTGCACGATCCCCTTCTGGAGGGCCTGGATCCTGTGGAACGGGGATGTCGTCCTGTGCTGCGTCGATTGGGAGCGCAAGCACGTGTTTGGAAATATCCACGAGAGCTCGATCCGCGAGATCTGGAACAGCGAGGGATACAAGAGCTACCGCGACCGGATGCGGAAGAACGATTTCGCGGGAACCCTGTGTGAGAGCTGCCAGGGAGTGTGAATGATCAGGCGGCACCGGTACGCGAGCGCCGCCTGAGAGCCTCGCGAAAGCGCTCGAGCTGCGCGCGGTCTTCGGGCTCCATGCCGAGAACGTAAAGTGAAGCCAGATACGTGCCCGCCACCGCGGGGATCCCGAGCACGACGCCGAGTACCGGCACGGGGGCGCTAAGTAGTTGTAGCGCCAGCACGACTCCGGCGGCCGGTATCGCCGCGACGAGCGGTTTGAGGAAGGAAGCAGTCACGGTCGCCATGCCGAACAGACGCCGGTTCAGATAAACCCTCGCCGCATTCACGATCGTCACGGTCAGGATGGCGGCCAGACCCGCCCCCTCCAGCCCCAACACCGGGATCAACCACACGTTCGCGGCGACCGCGAGAACGAACATCACGAATCCCAGCACGACGTTCAAGGCGGGACGCAGGTACACGAACGGCAGGTCGTTCACGCCAAGGCTACCGTGGATCGCGTCCGCGATCGTGATGAGCACGAGCACGGTCGCGCCGGTCGCGAACCCTCCCCCCATCAGACCGAGCAGATCATCGCCCCAGAAGGCGTAGAGCAGGACCACGGTGACGATGGCGGTGAGAATCCAGCGTCCCACCAGCGCGATCTGGTGTGCGGCTCTCTCCCGGTAGCCGGCGGCGAGGCTCTCGGACACGACGGGGGCCAGGATTCGATCGAAGCCCATGCGAATCTTCTTGGTAACCGTCGAGAACTGCCTTGCCATCCCGTACACGCCGACCGCGGACGCGGGCATGAAGTAGGAGACGAGGAAGACATCGACTCTGTCGGTGAGGAAGGCGAGGACGTCGTAGCCGGCGGTGGGAGCGCTGAACGCGATCATCTCACGCATCTCGCTCCGCCGGGGCCGGACCGCGAAGCACTCTCGAATCGGGTACACGCGCGCGAAGAAGAACGCGGACAGCAGAGCCGCCGCCGCGAGCGACGCGACGTACGCGATCGCGAGACCGTGCTCGCGCGCCCCCGCCCAATAGGCGAGCACGGTGACGACCGCGAGCGTGATCGGCTCGGCGAGGCTACGGGCGTACACGTCGAACCTCATCTGGCGCGTGAAACGGATCGCCGCGAGCAGGATCTCGGAGAGGACGATCATGGGGATCGCGAGCGACAGGATCCGCAGCGAGCTTCCCGCGATCTCCAGGTGGAAGGCTCGCGCCAGCGCGTGGGCACCCGAAGCCACGGCCAGGGCGAGGATCACGGCGGCCGTGGTCGTGAGAACCACCGCCGTGGTGATCGCGCGGTAGGCGACCCCGCTCCGCGCGATCTCATCGCTCATGAACTTGTAGACGGAGCGCCGCATCCCGAACGTGGCCAGGGCCCCCGCGACCTCCACCACGGAGATCGCGAACGTGAACACTCCGAACCTGACCTCGCCGTACAGGAGACCGGCGAGGAACATGAACGGGATCCGACTGCCGAGCCGCGCGACGTAGCCGGCGTAGTTCACACCGGCGCCGCGCGCCAGGTCCCGCGCGTCGGTTTCCGGAGTGGTTCTCATCGGTCAGAGTGGGAGGATAGCTCGGTCATTTCGCGGCACGCATACTGGCGTGTTAGCGTTCAGAGAGGCAAATGAATGATCGTCCTGTCCCGACCCTCTTAACACGAGAACCGGATCGGCACCACATGCGGGCGGCCTACGTCTCCGACCAGCAATTCCCGATCGACAAAGCCGACGCGGAGCAGGTGATCAACACCGTCTCCGCCCTCGGCTCCGAGGGAATGGACATCCGCCTCGTCATACCGAGGGATTGGCGCACGTTCGGAGTCCCGAAGCGGCGTCGGGTAGAGCGACTCAAGACCTTCTATCACGTTACGAACGACCTGTCGGTCTCCGAGTTGATCTCCTTCCCGCTGAGCAGGTCGCGTGCGGAGAAATACACGCATGGCGTCCTGGCACCCATTTGGGCCAAGCTCGCCGGTTGCACGGTTGTCTACACGCGCAATCTGGTGCCCGCCTACCTGGCCACCCGGCTGGGCCTCTCGGTCATCTTCGAGACGTACCGAGTCTACCGACCCTCGGCGGCCGCGGGTGCGTGGCTGGGCCGCTGGTCCCGATCTTCGCGTCTGCTGGGGATCATCACGCACTCCGAGGTTTCCAGCGACAGCCTGCTGAGGTGCGGGGTGAGGGAGGAGAAGGTTCGGGCGATCCACAACGGGTTCAATCCGGCTCTTTTCGACGCGGATCTGTCGAAACAGGAGGCGCGCGGACGCTTACGGGTGCCCACGGAGGCGAAGATCGCCTGCTACGCCGGGCGCATGGATCGACGGAAAGGGATCGAATCGCTCCTGGAGCTCGCGGATCGGACGCCCGAGATCACTTACTGGCTCATCGGGAAGTCGCAGAAAGACCGGGAGGGTTGGGTGACCCGCGACGTAGCCGACCGCGGTTTGAGGAACGTTAACCGTATCCCGTGGATGACGGAGGACAGGTTGGTCGAGTATCTGTGGGCGGCCGACGCGCTGCTCATCCCCACGACCGCGGAACCGCTCGAAAAATATGGCAAGACCGTGTTGCCGATGAAGCTCTTCAAGTACCTGGCCGCGGGTCGACCCATTCTGGCTCCCGCGCTGCCGGACACCGTGAGCGTATTGAACGATGAGAACGCCGCCCTCGTTCAGCCGGACGATGTCGGCGCCGCCGTCGAGGCCATCCGGCGCATCATGACCGATACCGGTTGGGCGACGGCCATCGTGTTGCAGGCGCGGTCGGATGCCGAAGGTCTGACCTGGCGAGCTCGAGCACGACGGATCATCGCCTTCATAGACGAACGACTCTCAGACCACCCGGGTGGCTCGTCGAGCCGCCCGGACGATTGCGCGGGTGATGGCCCCGACGATCGCCCGCCCGGTTGTGCGAGTTGAGCGACCTCAATCAGGTCCGTCTCCCGCACACCGCTCTCGAGCACCTTCGACCCGGACCCCGCCCCGCGGTGCCCGCCGCGCGCCGGAATGCAGCGCAGCTGTAGGGGCCGCGGGTGCGGAACCCGTAATTCTATCGCTTCCGACCCGCACGGGTGGGCCCCGCCGCCCTCCCGAGGGTCCGACGACAGGACAGACGCCGTGCCTTGTACATGCGGGATCTCGGCCCGATAGTCAGACATCCGCCTGCAACTTCCGACCGAAGGACCGAGTCCGGGGAGGACCCATGCGTGCCTCGATCTTCGTTCGTAGCGTCTGCCATCGTCGTCGCCGCGACCGTCTCGTCATAGGAGCCGCGATCGCGGCGGCCCTCTTCGCTTCCGGTTTCGGGGCCGCCTCGGGTCAGGAGAAGCCGACCCTCGTGCCCGAAGATTACGGGCGTTGGGAGAGCCTCGGCCGCGCCGTGCTCTCGCCCGATGGTGCGTGGGTGGCGTACCGGGTCCGGAGGGTGGACGAAGATGCCGAGCTTCGCATCCGGTCACTCCAGCGTGATTCCGCGCGCTCCGTGCCGTGGGGAAGACAGCCCGCGTTCACCCCTGACGGTCGCTGGCTGGCCTGGGCGGTCGGCGTCTCTCCCGACGAAGAGGAGCGGTTCGAGAAGGCCGAGGAGCCGGTTCGGCTCGGGGCCGGGCTGCTCGATCTGGCGAGCGGTGAAGAGCGGAGCTTCGAGGAGGTGCGAGCGTTCGGCTTCGACGAGAGCGGCCGATTCCTCGCGCTCCACGGATATGCCCCGGAGGAGCCGAAGGGCAAAGGTGCGGACCTGAGGGTGGTGGACCTGGCTTCGGGCACGACCACCACGTTCGGGAACGTGGGCGAGTTCGCCTGGAGCGACTCCGCTTCCCTGCTCGCGCTCGCGGTATCCACGGGCAGCGAGGAGGGCAACGGCGTCCAGGTCTACGATGCCGACAGCGGCCGGATCCGGTCCCTGGGGACCTCGGGCTCTGCGTACACGCAGCTGGCTTGGCGCGAGAACGCGGCCGATCTCGCCGTCCTTCGTTCCCGCGAGCCCGCGGCCGACGAGGATGCGACGGCCCACGACGTGCTCGCCTGGCGTGGGCTCGATGGCGAGGACGCGACCGAGTTCGTGCTGACCGCCGGGGCGACCGGTCTCGCGGACTCCCTCGAAGTGGTGCGGCACGCCGCCCCGCGATGGTCCGATGATGGTCGTCTGGTCGCGATCGGTTTGCGCCCCATCCCTCCCGAGGAGCCCGATGACGAGGCGAGCGAGGAGGATGCAGGGGAGCGGACGGACCCCGGGAAGGAGAGCCCCGACGATACGGAGGGCGAAGCCCCGCAAGACAGCACGGCAGCCGAGGACGAAGAGCCCGAGCTCCCCGGCCTCCAGATCTGGCACAGCTCGGACCGCCGCATCTTCGCCCGCCAGCAGGCCAGCCGGGACTCCGACGAGCGTCGCACCCTGCTCTCCGTATGGCACCTGGACGATGCCCGGGTCGTCCAGATCGGCACCGATCTGAGGGCGAGCGCCGAGCTCCTCGAGAGGTGGACCCGGGCGATCGAGGAAACGCAGGAGCCCTACGCGTGGGGCGAGATGTTCGGGCGGCCGTACAGCGACACCCGGGTGGTGGACGTCGCCACGGGCGAGCGGGAGCGGGTGCTGGAACGGGTGCGCTACAGTTGGACGAGCGCCGGCGGTCGCTGGTTGGTGGCCTTCGATGGATCGAACTACACGAGTCTCGATCTGGAGACCGGCGCACAGTACGAGCTCACCTCCGGCCTCCCCACCGTCTTCGCCGACACCGCCTACGACACGCCCACCGATGTCCTTCCACCGCACGGGTTCGGACCTGGCGGCTGGCTGGAGGGCGACGAGGCGGTCTTCCTGTACGACGAGCACGACGTCTGGCGGGTGGCGCCCGATGGCTCCGACGCAGCGCGCCTCACCCGAGGGAGGGAAGAGGACGTCACACACCGCCTCGTTAGGGAGTTCGACCCGAGTCGCGGCGGGTTCAGGACTCTGGGCGTCGACGACGACGAGCCGGGCTTCGATCCGGATCAGCCGGTCTACCTCTCACTGTACGGGGAGCGAAGCGAGAAGCGCGGATATGCGCGGCTCATGCCGGTGCCGGGCGACGCCAGCGACGAGCAGTCCGGTGGGTACACCGTCGAGCGGCTCGTCTACGAGGACAAATGGATCGAGGGTCTCACGGTGGCGGACAGCGCCGATGTGTACCTGTTCAGCGCTCAGGCGTTCGATGATCCGCCTGACCTGTTCGCCGCCGGACCCGATCTGTCCGACGCCCGCCAGGTCACCGATCTCAACCCCTTCATGACCGAATACGCTTGGGGGCGCGCCGAGCTGGTGGACTTCACGAGCGAAGGCGGGCGGGATCTTCAGGCGGTGCTCCTTTACCCGGCGAACTACAGCGCAGGCGAGCGCGTGCCCATGATCGTGTATACCTACGAGATGCTCTCGCCCCGGATGCATCTGTTCAGCGCCCCGAGCGAGCGGGACTATTACAACTTCACCGCGTGGACGCAGCAGGGGTACGCGGTGCTCCTGCCCGACATCGTGTACCGGGCCCGGGATCCCGGCATCAGCGCCCTCGAGTCGGTGCGGGCAGCGGTGGCCAGGATCGTCGAGATGGGGGTAGCCGACGCCGCCCGCGTAGGATTGATCGGACACTCATGGGGCGGCTACCAGGCGACCTATCTCCCGACTCGCACGGACATCTTCGCCGCTTCGGTCGCGGGCGCCCCGCTCACCGACTTCGTGAGCTTCATGGGAGCGATACACTGGAACCCGGGTGTCCCCGAAGTCGATCACTGGGAGACCGGACAGGCGCGCATGGAGGTCCCGTTCTGGGACGACCCCGAAGCCCACCGCCGGAACTCGCCGATCCACAAGGTCCACGAGTTGGAGACACCGCTCCTGATGGCGTTCGGGAACGAGGATGGCGTGGTCGATTGGGATCAAGGGACGGAGTTCTACAACTTCGCCCGCCGCGCCGGAAAGCAAATGGTCCTGCTCGTATACGAGGGCGAGGACCATGGCTTTCGCCAGGAGGCGAACCAGGTGGACTACCACCGACGGATTCTGGAGTGGTTCGGCCACTACCTGAAGGGCGAGCCAGCCCCGGGCTGGATCACGGAAGGGATCCCTCTGGACGAGCTGGAGGACGAGGCCCGACGTGTAGCGAGTAAGAACGGAAGCTGAAAGCGGACCCCCGGCGCCCGAATGGATCGAGCGCCGGGGCTCGGAAGGCTTACTCCCCCGATCCCACGCCGAGCATGGCCATCACGCCCACGGCCGGTAGCGCGGCGGGTTTTATTCTTCGGGTGTCTGTCCTTGCCACGCATGAACGTTAGAGTCGGGCCCGACGGGCCGCCAGCCGGCTCGCCGCAGCCTCCCGAATACGACCCATGCCACGCCGTACAGGCCGATCGCGAGCCACAATGTTGCTCGCAACCCCACCAGCAGCGACAGGATTCCGCTCAAAACGCCCCCCACCACCGTGAAGAGTCCGTTCATGCCCCAAGCCCAAGCGACCGCGCCGCGCGGCCGCCCTTCGATTGCGAGAATGCCGAGTGGAAACGGCATGCCGAGGAAGAACCCGAGCGGGAAGAGGACCGCCCCCGCCATCGCGATACGGGCGGGCGTCGGAAACCCGATGAGCGCATCGAACAGGGGACGGTGAGCCAGGATCAGGAGGCTTCCGTAGCCGATCACTCCCAAGAAAGGGAGTCGCCACCGGGACTCGGGGCTCACCGCGAGCCTTCCGGACGACGCGCTCCCGACTCCAGCGGCCAGAAGCATGGTGAACAGAACCGTCGTGTAGGTATGGAGTGGAGAGCCCACGAAGTGCTGAAAGACGTTGATCAGGACTAACTCGAGGAGGATGAACCCGGCACCCAGGCACGAGAAATATAGAAGCGTCCCCGCCTTAGCTGGCCAAGGCGCCCTGCCGGCCTCGGCCCAGTGCAAGGGTACGAGGACAAATACCAGGGCGAAGAAGAGGGCCACGATGGACGTCACGACCAGGTGGATCACATCCATCGGGACGAACCCCCTGAGTTGGCTGTTCAGGAACATCGCGGTGGACTCGTTGGTCAGGCGAGCAGGATCCGCTGATAGACGCCCGAGCCGTCGGCGCAGGAAGTTGAAGAACGGCCTATCGTCGGTTGACGGGGACAGCCAGTAATCCGCACGCTCGGCGATCGGCCGCAGGGCGCGCGCATCACCGGAGTAAACCGCGTCAGGGAGGAATCTGCGATCGGGATCCAGAGGATCCTCGACCCGGTGGTAGCCGACGGGCCCCTCCCACCCCTCGAACCAATCGTGCAGCTCATCCAGCTCGGTCTGGGTCCACGGTGACATCTTAATCAGAAGCGTGGGCAGGAAGTTGGGGCGCATCTGCGCGTATACGACCACATGTCTGGCGAAATCGTCTCGGCCAAGTGATCGCCAGGCAGCAGCAGCTGTCGTAATCATCCGCGGGTAGAAGTGATGATTGATGTGCAGGATCCCATCTCCGGTCAGGTGACCGAAGTACTCCCGATAAGCCTCGACGGTCTGGAGGTAGGTAGGCGCCATCGACCCGGCGCCAGACGCGATCGACGAGCTCGTGTGGTTCGAGAAGACCTGGATGATGTCGTAAGTGTGCCTCCCGGAGCGCAGGAAGCTGCGTCCTTCACCCACGTGGACCCGCACGCGTGGGTCCGAGAACAGACGGCCGCCGTACTCTGCGTACCGATCCCGGACCAGGTCCACCACGGCCCCGACCATCTCGACCGCGTCGACCTCCCCGGCACCAAAGAGCAGCGCCGCCTTCGTCTCCTGCCCCCCGGCGCTTCCGATGATAAGGACGCGGCGGCCCGAGTCTCTTCTCAAGTAGTGTGAGGCCACCACTCCGCGTTGCCAGAAATGCCGCCGGAGAGAGTCGGTCAGCTCCGCCCGAAGACGTGAGAAATCGCCGTCGAACGGGTAGATCATGGTGCTCTGCGAGCCCCCGTCGTATGCGACGTGCTTTCGGGTGCCGCGCAACAGCCGCCCCTCCGCGTCCGTGGCGTCGGGCTCCGGTATCACGTCGATCTTGGAGACGGGGTCCCAGCGTGTGAACTCGATCTGCCCGAGGGTCGCGGCTGTCGTCAGCCCGCGCTTGTTCGCGTGCACGCGGAAGTCCAGATAGCGCGGGGCGTGAAGCAGAGGCACGGCCACGAGTATCAACGCCAGCACCGGCGCGACGCGCGACCATCCCCGATGCAACGCGAACGCCGCCGAGCCCAGCAAAGCGAGCGCCGCGGACAAGAAGAGCAGGCCGCCCGGCCCGATGTCATCTACGAGAGGCACCACCAGCGCAGCGCCCGTCGCCGCACCCGCCAGGTCCCAGAAATACAGGCGCCGGATACGGTGGGCGTGGACCGAGAAGACCGTCGCGAATACCAGACCGACCAGGAAGAAGGGCAGGATGAGACCGAGGTACATGGCGAGAAAAGCCAGCGTTTGACGCACCGGCTGATCGCTGATCCGGTCGAAGTCGAAAGGGAGAAGGTTGAGTAGGGGTAACAGGGCCAGCGCAGCCCCCGCGAGGGCGATCGCTACGAGGGCGAGTCGCGGGCGCGCCGTCGCCACTCCTGCGAGCGGGCGAAGGGTCACGAAGATCCCGGATAGTCCGATCGCGAACATGGCGCATGTGATGATCAGGTACGCCATGTTCGGACTGAGGATGACGTCGAACACGCGCATGAGGAGGAGTTCGGTCATCAGGCCCGCCATAGAGACGCAGGCCACGCCCATGGATATGCGCAGGATGCCGGTGTCGTCTGCACCGGATCCGGAGTGTGGGTGCGCCCGTCGTCCGGCGCCGCCGCGCGGGGGGCTCAATGCTCTTCGCGGGTAGCGTGCGTCTCGAGCGCCACCGACTTGGCGGAGCTGCTCCGCGCCTCGGGTAGCGGGCGCCGCTCGATAGCCGAATCCTGGAGCAACTCACCGATTCGCTTGGCGATCGGCAACAGCACAATGCTGCCGGCGATCATTGAGACAATAGTCCCGACGCGCACGAATATGACGACCAGATCCATGTCCACGGTCGGACTCCCCCCTCTGTGGCCGTAGTGCTCGACTCACGAACCTATCAGGCGCCAGCGGCCAGAAGGCAAGTGAGGCGTACCCTCGGTCCCGCTCAACCAGGGGAGTAGGATGGGCTCGAGCCCGTGCGGGAGTTGCGGGGGTTGCTCGCGTTCTCGAAGAACACCCTGCCCGGGGGGCGTACAGCCCCCCCGGGAACGCCGGCACATGGAATCGTACTCGCTGAGGTCAGGCATTCACTCACCTGACTACCGCCGAACCGAGCAGTTTCCGCCCTGGCTGACCACCACCTGGCCGCCCGCGCTCAGAATCTCCGCCAGAACATCCGGATTCGCGGAGGTCTGAATGAAGTCGGCCGCGATCGCGGTGGCACCCGCAGCGATATCGTCAGGGTCACTGTCGAAATCGAACTCGACCTCATCACCTAAGGTCGCGTGAAGCCCCGACACAGCGGTGTTGCCGCCCGAACGGACCCGCGCCTGGTACTGTCCGGAAGCCAGATTCTTCCCGTCCACCGAAATCTTGGATCGGGCCTGGCCGGTGCGGACCTCGCAGCGAAGCCTGAGCTCACCGGCTTGCGAGTCGTTCGAACGACTCGAGCTGCTTGACCCGTCGGAGCCGCTCGAGCTCGCGTCGTCCGAGGCGAGCCCGATGCTTGGTCCAGTCAGCGAGTCGCCTCCCTCCGCTCCGCACGCCGCGAGCGCGAGACCCAACCCAGCCACCATCACGGATCCGAGAATCTTCTGCTTGATCATCCTAGTCCTCCGTCGTCCAGCGTTCCGTTCTCCGCGGGGGAACCAGCTCCCGAGCGGGTGGCGGTGTGGTCAGGCACGGCTCATTCCCCTTGGCATCTGTCCCGTAACATGCTGTCATAACGTGCGATAGGGCTGACAAGCGTGTGGTGTGTGCTGGCTCGGATCGCGACAGGTGATACGAAGAAGTGGGGAATGTGTAGCGATACGCTACACACAGGGGATGCAAGGGGATGCAAAAGGGGGCCGGCATGCGCCGGCCCCCTCGCAACGCTTCAGGTAGCGGAAGGTCGCCGTACTCGTTACTCCTGGCTCGATTCCTCCACGGCCTCCTCGGTGATCTCGAGGTCCGTCACGTCTACGGTCAGCTTTTCGATTTGCGCCTCGATCGCCGGGTTCACGTTCGGATTGACGCGCCCGCCGAGGCACTCGCCGAAGAAGGTCTCCATCGATCGATAGAGCGCCATTCGGTTGTCGGCGTTCGCGAAACCGTGGCCCTCGTTCTCGGCGAGCAGGTATTGCACCGGGATCCCGCGGTCGCGGAGCGCGATCGCCATCTGATCGGCCTCGCGCTGGGTCACGCGCGGATCGTTGGCCCCCTGGACGATGAGGAGCGGGTCCTCGATCTGATCCACGAAGTTGAGCGGTGAGCGCGCCTGCAGGTGCTCGATGTCGTCCACGTTCGCCGGGTCACCGACGTGGCGGTAGAACGTTCCTTCGAGGAACGGCCGCCAATACGGCGGAAACTGGCTGATCAGCGTGACCAGCGAGGAGGGACCCACGTAGTCGACGCCGCACGCGAACACCTCGGGCGTGAACGTCAAGCCGACTAGCGTGGCGTACCCGCCGTAGGAGCCTCCGTAGATGCCGACCCGGTCCGGATCCGCGATCCCCTCGTCGATCGCCCACTGGACGCCGTCCACCAGGTCGTCGTGCATGGCGCCGGCCCACTCCTTCACGGCGGCGTTGAGGAAGTTCTTCCCATACCCCGTCGAACCGCGGTAGTTGACCTGCAAGACCGCGTATCCGCGGTTCGACAGGAGCTGCGCCTCGGGGTCGTAGCCCCACGTGTCACGCGCCCACGGACCGCCGTGGACGACCAGGACCATGGGGAGATTCCTGGATTCGACCCCTCGCGGCGTGGTGAGATAGCCGTGCACCGTCAGGCCGTCGCGGGCCTCGAAAGAAACGGGCCGCATGTCGGCGAGCCCCGCCCCTTCGAGCCACGGCCGAGGCCGGAAGAGGAACTCGGACTCGCCCGTGTCCCGGTCGTACGTGTAGGTGGCGCCGGGATCCGTCGGGTCGTCGAAGGACACGACCAGCTTCTGCTCGTCGAGCGTGCTGGAGGTGAGGTTGGGCGACCCCCTGTGAAGCTCGCGGATGCGCGCGATGTCCCTGGCCCACTCCTCGTCCTTGGGGTAGATGCGGACGGTGTCGGCCATGTAGACCGTGGCGATCAGGTCGTTCGTGACCTCGCTGAACACGGCCGACCCGAAGTCTACCTCACCCAGCGGGTCGCTCTCGATCTCCTCGACCTCGGCCGTCTGGAGATCCATCAGCACGAGCCGGCTCAGGTCCGTGTCTCCGTGGTCGCTATTCAGGTAGAGACGCTTGTTGTCCTTGTGGAAACGAAGCGGGCTGACGTTCTCGTCCGCCGGGTAGCCGACCACGAGCCGCCATTCGCTGGCCTCGGTGTCGCGCGCGAAGATGTCCGTTCCACCCTGCATGTTCTGCCCCAGGGCGACCCGGACCTTCTGGTCATGGTCCAGGAGGTAACCGCCGTGACGACCGGGGTTCTCGGCCACGAGGGTAAGGTCGCCGCTGGCCAGGTCGAGCCAGTAACCGTCGAACACCTGCGGGTTGCGACGGTTGAGTCCGACGAGGATGCGGCCGGGTGTCTCTTCCGGAACGGCGAAGATGAGGGCCCGGACGCCCTCATACGGCGTGAGGTCGCGCGCCTCGGGGGTGGCGGTGCCATCCACGGGCACGGCGTAGACGTGGTAGTTCTCGTTTCCGCCCTTGTCCTGCACATAGAGGATCTTCTCGGCGTCGATCGCCCAGAAATAGCCGGTGACGGGTCGAACCGTGTCGGCCGTCATCTGGATCTCCTCGCCGGACTCCAGGTTGCGGACGAAGACGTTCAGCTTGTCCTCGTACGCCTTCAGATAGGAGAGCCACTCGCCATCCGGCGAGATCTGGGCCCCCGCGATCTCGGGGTTGTCGAAGAACTGCTCCACCGGGATCACCGCGGGCATTGCCTCGCCGCTGGCGTAATCCGTGGTAGTCTACGACGCGTCGGAGCAGGCGGCTGACGCCACGCCTGCGGCCACGATCGCGGCCAACGCGAGTTGGTTTCGGTACATCGTTCGCTCCATGTCGAGGGGGTAAGGCTCCATCCTGGTGCCGGGGAACGGGCGCCGGGTGTCCTGCGCGCCCCGGGCTCCGTCTAGTTGTACGGGTGAAGTGCGCAGAAAGTTGTCTGATTACCGCCTCCGATGCCACTCGGCGCCCCCGGCTCGCTTAGATTGGGTCGACGTGAGATGTGGCTGGCGGTGTGACCGGGTCGAGGGGGAATGCGGGATGAGGGGAAGATTCGCGGGGGTGTTCGCGCTGATCGGATTGATCGGCCACACGACTGCCTGCGCGACGGCAGGCGCTCCGGGATCCGGCTCGGGATCCGAGATCGGACGCCCTGCCCCCACCACCGGAGCCTCCGGCGCGGATTCATCGCCGCATCCATCGCCCGGTCCGGGCGCATCGGGCCCCGGGGGGCGCGCCGCTCCGCTCGCAGGCGGGTGCGGGCTCGCGCCACTCGATCTCAGGGCCAAGTACGTCCTTCCATTCACGGTCGGGTCCAGCTTCGAGCTGTTGCAGGGGAACTGCGGACCTCACAGTCACGATGGTCGCTTCAACTTCAGCTTCGACTTCCGCATGCCCATGCGCACGCCGATCATCGCGGCACGAGACGGAGTGGTGGACGCGGTCCGGGAATCGAAGCCCGATGGCACCAACCGTGTGGGAGATGAGAACTACGTGATCATCGACCACGGCGATGGCGAGTACTCCCGCTACATTCACCTCACCTCCGATGGAGGGCTGGTGTCGAGAGGCGAGCGCGTGGCTCGGGGAGACACGATCGCGCTCTCCGGGGATTCGGGGAGAAGCGCATTCCCGCACCTTCACTTCGACGTGGTCGACGGATGCACGAACGGGATCTGCTGGACCATCCCAGCCGCGTTTCTGAACTCCGATCCCCCGATTCCGACCCGCCGAGGCTTCTTCACCGCAAACCCCTACTGAGGCGCCCAGCGGACCTTCCCTCCCAACCCCTCGTCCTCACGCTCGGTCCGTTTACTGAGCAGAAGCGACGCCCGTCGCGGACCAAGTGCCCCCGCAGATCCGGACTGGAGACCTCCTACAAGATCCACGCCGGTCACGCTGTGCGCCGCCGTCCCTCGCGCCGCCGTGAAACCAGGACCGCGCCCATCGCGTATATTAACTAATCGATTGATTAACAGAAGAAGGACGGACGACAAATGCAGGCCAGCGAACGGTCCGGGCGGAATGCGGAGGTAACGAAGGAAGCCCTGAAGGGAGCCGCACGGCAGGTATTCGCGCAGCAGGGGTTCGAGGGGGGGCGGACGCGTGACATCGCTGCCAGGGCCCGAACGAACGCCGCGCTGATCAGCTACCACTTCGGTGGGAAGGGGGGTCTGTTCACGGCCGTAGTTTTGGAAGATGTGATCGTCGCCAGGGAGAGTCTCACGCGGGCGATGGATGCCGCCGGCTCCCCGAGCGAGAGACTCGGGGCGTTCATGCGGGCGATGGCCGACGTCGCGCGGGAGAGACCCACCTTCCTGCCGCTGCTCGCGCGGGAGTTGATGAGCGCCGGGTGTCACCTGGAGCCCCACGTAGAGGAGGAGTTCTTCGGGTTCTTCCACCTCGTGCGGGATACGCTCCGCGAGGGCATCGAGGCAGGTGAGTTCCGTCCCGTGGATCCATACTCCACCCACATCAGCCTCATCGGAGGGTTGGTGTGGTTCGGGCTCACCGAGCCGCTGCGCGAGCGAACGCTCGCGGAGGGACGCCCACCCGCACCAATCCCCACCTGGCCGGGGTACGTGGAGCATATGTGGCAGCTCATGCTCAGGGGACTGGCGCCCTCGCGCGAGCGCCCGGAGTGAGGCGCAGCGGAATAGCACGGTCCGGCTAGACCAGCCCCGACTACTCGGGCTCACTCGTCTCGCCTCGATCCTCTTCATTTTGCCCCGCTCCTTCCGGCGACTGGCGACAGCTTGGTCCGGAATCGGAACCTGCCCAGCGCTATCTCACCCCGATCCGGACCCTAAGCTGGGACACTTCGGCTCATACGCCATCCATCGACCAGAATGGAAGCCTGCTGTCGAGCACGTAACCGTCTTGTGTGTAACGTTTTGCGGTGTTCCAATGGCGAATCGAGCTCAATCCGTATTGGTCGCCTTCTTGCCATCAAAACACTGCCGGTTTACCGAACTTCCCGGGTGGCTGCCGGGTATAAAGAAATGAACCCACGCATGGCTCGACGGCGGTGACGAGCGAGGGTGAATCGACTGCCCGTTCCGTCGCGGAGCGAAAGGAAATAGGAGGGCGTATGAGCACCCAGGACGGGTCCATTCGCCGTTCAGCGAACGACCGGTTCAAGGAGAGATCCCCTTCGGTCGTTGCTACTGCACTCTTACTCGCGGTGGTCGCGCACGCGGCCGCATTCGAGCTCTTTCCCACGCTGAGCGCCGCGGACCTGACCAGCACGCGCACGGCGATAGCGGTCGTGGACCTGCCACCCGAGACGGAAATACCGCCGCCTCCGGAGAGGATCCGGCGGCCCGCGACGCCGCGCGTCGGAGCGGTCCAGATGGATGAGGACTTGACCATCGCCCCGACCACGTTCGAGAGCAATCCGGCCGCCACCCTGGGCCCACCCCCGCCGACTGCGGGCAGCGACCCGTCGGATAGACCGACGTTCATTCCGTACGACGTCGCGCCTCGATTGGTCAACAAGCGCGAGGTGGTCGACGCGCTGGCGCGGCACTACCCCAAGAGCCTGCGCCAGGCGGGAATCTCGGGTCGGGTCGTGCTGTGGATCTTTATCGATCAGCAAGGTGTGGTCGAGAAGTCGCATGTGGAGGAATCGAGTGGTTCCACCCTGCTGGACGCGGCAGCACAGAAGGTCGCTGAGGTGATGCGATTCTCGCCGGCCCAAAACCGGGATAAAGCGACGGCCGTCTGGATCTCCCAGCCGATCAACTTCGAGGTAATCAACACGATCCGGTGAGGAGAGCGCCGGATACGACTGCTCAATGAGTCCTGAACGACTCTCGGCCCGGCCGCTCGCGCGGTCGGGCCGCTTTCCATCCCCTCCATCCGTGTCGTCTAGTTGCCCGCTAGCGCGGGACCCTCGACGGGAGCGCGAAGCGCGCGTTCGCTTCGACCGCCGCTTCCTGCAGGGTGTTAGCGACCTCCTGTGAGAGCCCCACCGGCCCGTCTGTCGAGGGAATCTCCGCGGGCAGATCGCGCGGGTCTTCGTCCGCCAGCTGCTCGTACATAACCAACGCCGCCAGGTAGCTGCCGAGCAGGCTCGGGTGAAAGCCATCGGGTCCGTACAGGGCGAGATTCCCGTCCCGAGCCCATGCCGAGCGCCACGCTTCACCCGCAGGGAACAGCAGCCCGCCTACCGATTGGGCCGCAGTGCTGTAGGAGTCCGACACGCCGTCGAAATCGAAGAAGCGCGATTGATCTGGCCACACCATGTAGAGCGCGGTTCGCGCGCCGACGCGAGCTATCTCTTCCGCGAACCGATCGCTGTACTCTAGTAGAGATGGTCGTCCCTCGGTCGCAGAGGGGCCTTGTTGCAGGACAACGGCCTCCCACCCTCCGAGGGCGATGCGGGCTCTCGCGGTCCCCTCTGCCCAATGGTCCTCGAGCCCGAAGTTCGGGAACGCGACGACTTCGAGGTGGAGGCGCTCCACGCCACCCGTCTCCAACAACCTCCCGAGCATCGCCGGCATGTCGTTCCAGAAGGTGAGGCTGTTGCCCACGAACAGCACGCCGAACTCCCCGGGCTGCGGACCCGGCGGCGGATTCTGTTGAGGGCCGGAGGGCGTGGATGCGCAGCTCCAGATCGCGAGCAGCGCGAGCGGGAGGATTCTCGACCGGATCGATCTAACCGGCACCAGTCGACTGCCTCGCACCCGTCAGGTGCCGTACTGCACCCGGCGCTCGAGGACCTCCCAGCGAGCATCCACCTCCGCCTGGATGAACGAGATGTCCTCGTCCGTGAGGTGGCGGAAGCGGCCTTGCCGCCGGATATAGGGCTCGACCGAGTCGCCCGGGTGCTCCACGGTGAACCGCCAGCGGCTCCCGTCCTCCACCTCCATGAGGGGGAAGATCCGGGTTCGCACCGCCATCCGCGCGAGATCGATGGTCTCGTCGCTCTCGGTCTTCCAGCCCGGCGGACAGGGGGCGAGGATGTGCATGAATCGAGTGCCCCGGATCCCCTTCGCCTTCGTCATCTTCTCCATCAGGTCGACCGGGTGCGCCACCGATGCGGTGGCGGCGTAGGGAATCCGGTGCGCGGCCATGATCGAGAGGATGTCCTTCTTGGGTCGCGACTTCGGGTGCTCTCGAGGCGAGGTCGTGGTCCAGGCTCCCCAGGGGGTCCCCGACGAGCGCTGGATCCCGGTGTTCATGTACGCTTCGTTGTCGTAGCAGCAGTAGATGATGTCCTCGTTGCGCTCCGCCGCGCCCGACAGGGCCTGGAGGCCGATATCGAACGTGCCGCCGTCACCGGCCCAGGCCATGACCGTCGTCTCTTTGTTTCCTCGCATCTCGAGCGCCGCCTTGACTCCGGAGCCGACGGCGGCGCCGGTCTCGAACGCGGTGTGATACAGCGGGACCTTGAGCGAGCTTTGGGGCCACGGGCCCGCGATGATGCTCCAGCAGCACGCGGGGAGGACGACCATGGTGTCATCCCCCAGAGCCTTGAGCGCCATCTTCATCGCGAGCGGGGCCGCGCACCCGGGACAGGCAAGGTGCCCCGAAGCCAGATGCTCTTCCCGCGGGATCGAGTCTTTGATCATCACTTGGCTCATGGCGCGACTCCCACCCACAGGTCCTCTCGCTCCGGCCGCTCGGCCGCCCGCGTGCCGTCGATGATCTCTCCGATCACCGTAGGCGTGACGTCTCGTCCCCCGAGCCCGACCACGTAGCCGAACAGGGTGGGCCTGTCGTCGGGCGGGACGTCGTACAGGGCCGAGCGAAGCTCCTCCGCGAATATGCCTCCGTGACCGGGTGAGATGTTGCGGTCGAGGACGGCCACTCGCGAGACGCCCGACAGCAGCCTCCTCAGGCGCTCGGTCGGGAAGGGGCGGAACATCTTCACCTTGACCAGTCCGACCGCCTCGCCGGCATCCCGGCGCGCATCCACCACCTCGCGCGCGGTCGAGGTAATCGTACTCGAGGTGACGAGAAGCAGCTCGGCCCCTTCGGTCCTGTACCCTTCGATGGCCCCGTACCTCCGGCCGGTGAGCGCTTCCCACTCCGACTCGATCTCGTCGAAGGCGTCGTGCGCGCGCTCCATCGCCTCCTGCTGCTGAAGCCGCATCTCCATGTACGCGTCCGGACGCACGAGCGCGCCGAAGGCGTGCGGGTCTTCCACGTCCAGCTTGTAGCGAGCTTCTCGGCGTGGGAGGAAACCGTCCACCAGCTCTTGGTCGGGGATATCGACTGGCTCCGCCGTGTGCGACAGGAAGAAGGCGTCGAGCACCACCATCACCGGGAGATCCACCGCCTCCGCGAGCTTGAACCCCAGAATGGTCGTGTCGAGTACCTCCTGGTTCGTCTCGCAGTAGAACTGGATCCAGCCGGTGTCCCTCTGCGACAGGCTGTCGTTCTGATCGGTCCAGATATTCCAGCCCGGCCCCAAGGCCCGATTCACGTCGGCCATCACGACCGGGTGCCGACCCAGGGCCGCCCAGTGCAGAAGCTCGTGCATGAGCGCGAGCCCCTGCGAGGATGTCGCCGTGAACGTGCGCACGCCGGCAGCGGAGGCACCGATGCAGGCGGCCATCGCCGAGTGCTCCGACTCGACACTGATGTAGCGGGCATCGAGGCTGCCATCGGCGCACATTTCCGAAAGCCGCTCCACGATCTGGGTCTGTGGCGTGATCGGGTAGGCCGAGATGACCTCGACACGAGCCAGCTTCGCGCCCCAGGAGACGGCGTGGTTTCCCTCGATGACCTTCTTCACACGCCCTCCGTGCCGACCCGTCCGGTCACAGGCCCTCTCGAGTCATCACCATCGCGCCGCGTGGGCACTCGGCCGCGCACACCCCGCACCCCTTGCAGTAGTCCATGTCGATGACGAACCCCCACCCGTCCTCGCTGCGCGAGACGGCCATGTCGGGACAGAAGATCAGGCACAGCTCGCACTGGTTGCAGACACCGCAGTTCATGCAGCGGAGGGCCTCCTCGGTCGCCTCGTCGCGCCCAAGGCCCTGGTTCACCTCGTCGAAGCCTGCCAGGGTGCGCGCATCACTCAAGTGATGGTCGGGGTGCCGATCCGCGTGCTGGAAGTGGTCCTGGTTCATGTCCTCGAACTCGACCACTTCGTTCACGGGGGAGTTGCGGCGCAACGGGTCGTCATCGCGCCACCGGGTCATGCTGATGTTCCCCTCGGGTCCGAGGCAGTATCGCTCCGGGTCGACAGCGGGAATCGGTTCCCCGGCGGCGCTGCGCAGGAACCGGTCGATACCGAGGGCGGCCCGTTTCCCGTCACCTAGCGCGTGCGCCACGGTACGCTCCGAGTCCGTCACGTCGCCCCCGGCGAACACGACGGGGGTGCTGGTCGCCCCGAGCTCGTCGACCACGATCTGCCAGCGGTCCTGGTGCACATCGGGCGGCAGGAAGCCGAGATCCGTAATCTCGCCGATGGCGGTCAGGATCGTGTCCACGATGACCGTGAATTGGCCCTCTTCCGTCGGTACCGGTCTTCGGCGGCCGGAGTCGTCCGGCTCGCCCAGGACCATCCGGATGCACTCGACCCCCCGCAGGCGGCCGTTCAGCTTCGCGACGGTGTTTGGCGCCGCCAGGAACTCGAACTCGATGCCTTCTCGCTCCGCCTCCAGGATCTCCTCGTCGATCGCGGGCATCTCGGCGCGGGTCCGGCGATACAGCAGCAGAACCTCGGCGCCCAGCCTGCGCGCCGTCCGGGCGCAATCGATGGCTGTGTTTCCGCCGCCCACCACGACCACGCGACGCCCGATGTCCGGCCGCCCTCCCGCGTTGACCTCCTTGAGGAAGTGGAGGCCGGAGCGGACCCCGTCCGACTCCTCTCCCTCCATCCCGGTCGCGCGGCCCTGGTGCGCGCCCGAAGCGACGAAGACGGCGTCGTACCGCGCCAGCTCGCCCCACGGAACGTCGGGACCGACCCTCACGCCACACCGAATCTCGATACCCTCGGCCCGAATCCGCTCGATCTGGGCGTCGAGGATCTCGCGGGGGAGACGGTACTCGGGGATTCCGAGGCGAAGCATGCCACCTGCCTCGGGTGCGGCCTCGTAGACCACCGCCCGGTAACCCAGTCGGGCCAGGTGGTAGCCACACGCCAGGCCGGCAGGACCGGAGCCGACCACCGCGATCCGCTCCTTGCGCTGCGTCGCGACCGGCGTGGGCAGGTCTCTCTCCAGGATCCGGTCACCGAGCATCCGCTCGACGGCGTGGATCGAGACCGGCTCGTCGAAGAAACGACGGTTGCAGTGAGTCTCGCACGGGTGGTCGCACACCCGGCCGGTGACGGCGGGCATCGGATTCTCCCGCAGCAGGAGATCCATCGCCTCGTCGTCACGGCCCTCCCGTAGGAGGTTCATGTACCCCTCGATGTCGATCCCCACCGGGCACCCGGCGTTGCACGGCGCGACGCGGTCCTGATAGACGGGCCGGATGTACTTCCACGAGCCGGTCCGATTCACGCGCGTGGATGTGCTACTCACCGAAATCGGAGGGATGCCGCCGTGCGGCCCGACTTCAGCCATGAACTGCCTCCTCGGGCTCGGGCGCGAGTGGGTCTTCGGTCTCCCCGACGTCCTCAGGGGCACCCGTCTCGGCACCCGCGAACCGAACCCCCGCGGCCGCCTCGCGCGCCGCCCGGACGTTCTCGTCGATGTGCGTAGGCACCGCCTCACGGATCGCGTCACAGACCGTATCCAGGCTCGCCAGCCCGAACACCGCCGCGAACGCGCCGAGGATGGCCGTGTTCACGATCGGCTGGGTTCGCGAGCCGAGGCCGTGCCGGGTGGCGATGGCGCTCGCGTCTACCGTCACCACGCGAAAGCGTTCGAGGAGCTCCGGGTACGCCTCCGGGGGCTGGTCGGAGTTGATCAGGATCGTTCCGCCCGGCGCGAGCCCGCCCGTCACGTCCACGGCTCCGATGAGCGTCGGGTCGAGGACGATCAGATCATCCGGCTCCGTAACCTCGCAGCGGAGTCGAACCGGCCGGTCGGCGAGCCGAACGAACGCGGTGACGGGGGCGCCTCGCCGCTCGACCCCGAACGCGGGGAACGACTGGACGCAGTGGCCCTCACGAAAGAGAGCTTCGGCCAGGAGCTTGGAGGCTATGACCGCCCCCTGACCTCCACGACCGTGTACACGCAGCTCCTGCATGGCGGGCTCCACGACAGGTCCGCGACGAGATGCCCCGGCTGAACCGTCGCCGGCAGGCAATCGCGCCGCGAACACGCGAGCAGATTGGGCACAGGATCTGCACCTTGAACGATCAAGAAGGGTGCCAGTTTCCCGCCTCGAGCGGGTGCTGACCGGGGTTGAACTCCAGCGACTGGACCCCCCATGGATGCCCCACGTGCGGAACCAGCAGGTCGCGCGTCGATACCCGATGGATGGGATGGCAAATGGCCTCCCTGCGCGGAAGCCCAAGCTGACGGCGTTCCTTGCGACGACGTAGACCGCGACTGCGAGGACTGCGACCAGGCGTACCCGGATGTCGGCGAACCGGCAACCACCCCCAAGCCCGATTCCTGACCGGAACGCTCGAACCCACGGGTCCTAGGTCGTTGGTCACCAACCCGCCCCAACCCCGTGGACGGGGCCATGCTGGCCGGGTCAGCTTGTCACCCAGTGGGGCAAGAAGTCCCGCTCTCCACCACACGATTCGAGGATCCGCATCATGAAACCTCTGAAGCAAGCGGCCGAGGACTTCCTTGCGGTCGACCGCATCGCGGTCGCCGGTGTGTCCCGCTCATCGACTGAAGCCGCGAACGGCATCTACCGGAAGCTGCGCGCGGAGGGCTATCACGTCGTCCCCATCAATCCGAACGCCGAGGAGGTCGAGGGAGATCCGTGCTTCCCGGATCTCGCCGCCGTGCCCGATCCGGTCCAAGGCGTGGTGATCGCGACGCACCCTGCGGCCACGCCAGATGTCGTCCGCGAGTGCTCCCAACTCGGAATCCGGCGGGTGTGGATGCACCGCTCCTTCGGGGATGGAAGCGTTTCGGAAGAAGGAGTCCGGCTCTGTGAGGAGCACGGGATCGAGGTGATCGCAGGTGCCTGCCCTCTCATGTACTGCCGGGGCGCGGATATGGGCCACAAATGCATACGGTGGGTCCTGGGTGTCACCGGTAAGCTGCCGAGCCCGGGGGTGAGCGAGTAGGGACGCCGAGCCGGACCGAAGAGTGGGTTACGAGACAGACTTTTGGGATGATCCGGAGCAGGTAGAGAGGTTCGCGGACCGCGAACCGGATCGGCGGCTCGTCGAGCGTCTGACGGACTACGCGGAGCCTGCAGGCACGCGCGTGCTCGACCTCGGCTGCGCGGGCGGTAGGAACACCCTACTCCTGGCCGCCGCGGGATTCGACGTGCACGCGGTGGACTCGTCGCGCGCGATGATCGAGCGGACCCGAGCCCGCGTGGCCGAGATGATCGGCCACGACGAGGCGAGGCGTCGAATTCGGGTCGGACCGATGGACGACTTGGATTTCGCGAGCGGCCACTTCGACCTGATCGTGGCCCTTGGCGTCTACCATAACGCCCATTCTCCCGAGGAGTGGAACCAGGCGCTGGCGGAGACGTCCCGGGTCCTGAAGCCGGGTGGACTTCTCCTGGTGGCCAACTTTGCCAGACGCATCCGCCCCGAAGGAGTCCGGCTCACCCTCGTGCCCGATTTGCCGCACGTGTACGAAGGGTTACCGTCAGGCCGCGTGTACCTCATCGATGCCATCGGGCTGGACGCCGCGATGGCCACCCATGGGTTGGCCCCGGAGCGACCCACTCGGACGGTGGAGGTGGTGAGGAACGGGGGCCTGCGGGTGACCGTGAACGGGCTCTATCGAAAAGAGACGGACACACCAGCGACGCGGTAACGAAGGCGTAGCAGTCAACCGGGCTCGCCGTCGCGTGGATCGAGGAAGAGACCGACAGTGACAACCCACCACACGACACGTGCCATCCTCATCGACCGACTCGGGCCGCCCGAGGTCCTGGTCGAGCGTGAGGTGCCGCTCTCCGACCCGGGTCCCGGAGAGGTCCAGCTGCGGGTCGAAGCGACCGGGATCAACTTCGCAGACCTGATGATGCGGACCGGGCTGTACGGCACGGTCCCCCCGCGCCCGTTCAGCCCCGGGTTCGAGGTCGCCGGGGTCGTCGCGCGCGTTGGTCCGGGCGTGGCGGCGTGGCGCGAGGGGGACCGGGCGGTCGCGTTGCTGCGGTTCGGGGGCTACGCCCGTGACGTCGTGCTTTCCGATCGACAACTCTTCCCGTATCCGGACAGCCTCATACCGGTCGAGGCGGCCGCGGTTCCCGTCAACTTCCTGACGGCGTGGGTGTGTCTCTTCGAAACCGGGCACGCACGCCCCGGCGACACGACGCTCATCCTGGGGGCAGGAGGAGGTGTCGGCACCGCGGCCGTTCAACTGGCGGTCCAGCGCGAGCTCAGGGTGATCGGAACTGCGGGTGACGCCCGCAAGCGGGCTTTCGTCACGGATGAGCTGGGCGCCGAAGCATGCTTCGACTCTCGCGGGGATTGGGAGACGGGTGTGCGAGCGCTCGTCGGTGAGCGAGGGATCGACATCGCGCTCGATCCGGTCGGTGGCCCCGCGACCGCGGCTTGCCGCAGGCAGCTGGCCCCCCTCGGACGTCTCGTATTCTATGGCCTCAGCAATGCCCTGCCACGACGAAAGCGTAGCTGGCTGCGGGCGATCCGAGCCTTCGTCGGTACCCGACGCTTCCACCCGGCGTCGCTCGCGGAGCCCAACGTCGGGATCTTTGGCGTCCACCTCCTCCACCTGGGCGAAAAGGAAGAGCTGCTCGGTCCAGCGCTCGAGGAGATCTTTCGGGGCATCACCGCCGGAGAGTGGCGACCCATCGTAGATCGCGTGTTCCCGCTCGATCAGGCGGGTGCCACCGAGGCGCACTCGCACATCCACGCGCGCCGCAATCTCGGGAAAGTGCTGCTGGCCCCATAGGCCGCACGCCACCGTGACCGATCTCTCCGATCGCGCCCCGAGGACCGCGATGAACGGCGTCGCGATCGCGGCGGTCATTGCGGTGAGCCACGGGGCGATCGATGCGTACGCGGCCTTCCTGCACCCGCTGCTCCCCCGAATCATGGACAAGCTGGGGCTGTCGATCACGCTGGCCGCGGCGCTCTCGATGAGCCTGTTCATCGCCGTCTCGGTGCTCCAGCCCCCACTGGGCTACCTGGCCGACCGTTACGGCCGCCGGCCCTACACCATCGCGGGTCCAATCCTGGCCGCGGTGTTCTTTTCGTTGATCGGCATCGCCCCGACCTTCGGTGTGCTGGTGGCGTTCCTCGTCCTGGGCGGGCTCGGCGCCGCGACGTTCCACCCGCCCGCCGCCTCTCTGGCCGCGCGAGCGGGCGAGGGACGCGGCAGCGGCATCCGCTTTTCGATCTTCTCGTTCGGTGGCGCCGCCGGGTTCGCGATCGGCCCGCTGGTGGCCGTGTGGCTGGTGACCCAGCGCGGATTCGAGGGGCTGTGGGTGGCGATGGTGCCGGGCGTCCTTCTCGGCCTCGCGTTGTGGAGAACGCTCCCGGACGATCGGGAGAGACGAGCGGGCCCGCCGCCACCGCACCCGATCCAGGTCCTCCGCGCGCTGAAGGGCCCGTTGGGGCTCCTGTTCGGGATCAGCGCGGCGGGCGCCTTCGTCCAGCGCGTGTTTCTGACGTTGACGCCCATCATCGGCGCGCAGGCCGGGCGGACCGAAGCCACCGGAGCCGTCGTGTTGAGCGTCTACTTGGGCGCTCAAGCGCTGGGGACGCTAGCCGGGGGTGTCCTGGCCGACTGCATGGACCGCCGGCACCTGCTGCTCGCGGCCACGGCGGTGGGAGTCCCGCTGCACATCGTCGCCGTGAGCGCGGCGCCCGCTGGTCCGCTCGCGCTAGCCGCAGCGATCGGTGCCGGATTCCTCAACATGGGGATGCTCCCTGCCGTCGTGGTAATGGCGCAGGAGATCATGCCCGAGGGAACGGCGGTGAGCTCGGGTATCGTGATGGGGCTCGCCTGGGTGCCGGGCTCGCTCGGAGTGCTGGGAGCCGGAGCTCTCGCCGATCAGATCGGTCCCGTGGGTGCCGCCGCGTGGTCGATGCCGATCTTGTTGGTCGGGACGCTCTTGGCGGTACACCCCGCGCTCAAAGCGTACAGCCGCGCAGCGCACGGCTGAGGCATCGTCGGACACTGCGCGCCGCGGGTCGTCTCGGGCGCTGACGTCCGCCGGCACCTCTCAGACGCTGACGCCCGCCAACCGCTCCAGGACCATGTCCCCCATCGCGTCGGTCGAAATGCCACTGCGGGCGTCGGCGGACGGCACATCGCCGCTCACGAGCAGATCCGCGATCGCGGTCTCCACACGTCGGGCGGCCGCCGTCTCGCCCAGATAGTCCAGCATCATCGCCACAGCGGAGATCGCCCCGAGTGGGCAGGCCACGTTCTTTCCGGCGTATTTGGGCGCCGAGCCGTGGATCGGCTCGAACATGGACGTCTTTCCCGGGTGGATGTTGCCCGACGCCGCGATCCCCATCCCGCCCTGGAGCATGGCGCCCAGGTCGGTGATGATGTCGCCGAACATGTTGGTCGTGACGATCACGTCGAACCACTCCGGGTTCTTCACCATCCACATGCAACACGCGTCGACGTAGGCGTGGTCGGTGTCCACGTCGGGGTATTCGCTCGCCACGTGAGCGAATACCCGCGTCCACAGGTCGTGCGGGCGGACGGCGTTCGCCTTGTCCACCAGCGTGACGAGCGGCCGTTGACCATCATCGCGAGCGGCCGCCCGCTGGCGGGCGAGCTCGAACGCGTACCGGCTGGCACGCTCGCACCCCTTCCACGTGTAGATCCCGTTCACCAGCGCGATCTCGTCCGGCGTATCCTTCCGAAGGTGCCCCCCGACCTGCGAGTACAACCCCTCCGTATTCTCTCGCACCACCACGAAGTCGATGTCGTCCGGCCCCTTCCCCTTGAGCGGGCACAGGTGCTCGGAGTACAGCCTGATGGGTCTCAGGTTGATGAACAGATCGAGGCCGAACCGGAGCCCCAGAATCACCGAGCGCTCGACCAATCCCGGCTCCACGTCCGGGTGCCCGATCGCCCCCAGCAGCACCGCGTCCAGCGTCCCCCACTCCTCGATCACCTCATCGGGGACCAGCTCGCCGGTCGTCAGGTAGTGCTCGCTGCTGTAGGGGTAGTCGACGAGCTCGTAGCGCACCTCCTCGAGCGCCGCGACCTCCCGCAGCACCTTCAGCCCCTCCGCTGTCACCTCGGGCCCGATCCCGTCCCCGCCCAGCACACCGATCTTGTATGAAGTCATGGATCTTTCTCCTCGTCAGTACAGCACAGTCTCGACGGGGCGGTACGCCTTGGGCATAGGCCTTGTCACATGGGGTGTCGCCGCCCTGCGGTTCGCGGCCGAGCGACGTCATCCAGCCGGGCCACTCGCATGCCAGGGCGGTGTACCAGCCTCGAGTCAAACGCGCAGGGCAATGCGGAATCGCTCCGCTCGATCCGGACATCCACGGCGGTCCGTCGCCGCCGCTGTGTTCAGCCGTCTCCCGTGGCGGCCTGTGCGGACAGGTCGTTCGCGAGCTGATCCACCCGCCGCCGGCTCCGGCTCGCGAGCAGCGTCCATACGGCACGACCGGCCCCGAAACCGGCCGCCGCTCCCGCGCCGAGGAGCGCCACCAGCGGCAATCCGGCGATCCCGATAGAGCCTGCGACGCCGATCCCCAGGATCGTTCCCCACGCGGTGGGGATGCCGTGAAGCATCGGACGCAGCCGGTCCTCGTAGCGCTCGTGAACGGTGATCGTAGTATCCGTCGAGGTAGCGATCGAAACCTGGGTCGTCAGGAACCGGTCCGCCGACGTCCAGCGGACCGTGTCGAGCGCCTCGGTCACCGTTCCCGGCTTCCCCACCGCGTCCTCCACGTACCGGACCAAGTTGCTCAGCTCCTCGCGAGAGATCTGGGCTGTCACGGCACGGATCGCCTTTTGGGACGGGGATGGACCCGCGAGCGGCGTCCCTTTGGCCACCCCGCTCGCCTGCAGCTCCGCGACGGCTCGCGCCAGCGACTCGGGCCGGATCCCGACCTCCGCCGCGACACCCTCGAGATCGCGGAGCGTGAGCCCCCGGGCCTCGGCCGGCACCCCGCTCCGCGCCTCGATCTCGGCCGCGCGCTGGAGCACAAGCGAGACTTCCTGTTCGGAGAATCGGTGCTCCGTCTCCATATCCTCTCTCAAGCTCCGTCCTGCCGCGCGTTTGGGACACTGACCGGGTGTACGTGGACCCAACCTGAAAGCTACGCGGGCCGTCTCCACCACCCAACCCTGGCCCTCGCGCTTGACTTCTCGATCGGTCGGAGCCCTAGTGGGCTGTCGCAGCAACGGTCCGCCGCGGATTCGGAAAGGGTCGGTCCATCGATGAGATACAGACTGTTGGGCCGAAACGGGTTACGGGTGTCCGAGCTCGCCTTCGGCGCGATGACCTTCGGCACCGCACCTGACACCGATCGACGAGGTCATGCGTCGTCTGGATGATCTCGTGCGGCAGGGGAAGGTCGTGTACGTAGGGGTTTCCGACACGCCCGCCTGGGAGGTATCGAGGGCGAACACGCTGGCCGATTTGAGAGGTTGGGCGCCGTTCGTGGCACTCCAGATCCGTTACAGCCTGATCGACCGCACGGCCGAACGGGATCTCCTTCCCATGGCGCGCGCGCTCGACCTGGCGGTCACGCCGTGGAGCGTGATTGGCGCCGGCGTGCTGAGCGGGAAGTACAACCGCGACACCAAGCCGGAGGAGGGGAGGGCGAAAGAGGGAGCCGCGACGGTTCCGCGCAATCTGGAGATCGCGTCGGAAGTGATCGCCGTCTCGGAAGACCTGGGGTGCACGCCTACCCAGGCCGCGATCTCGTGGGTGCAGCAGCAGCGGGGCGTGATCGTCCCTCTGGTCGGTGCTCGCAACCTGGCGCAGCTGGAGGAGAACCTGGGCGCGCTGAGCGTGACCCTCGGCGATGAGCACCTGGCACGCCTCGACGCGGTCAGCGCGATCGAGCTCGGCTTCCCGCACGACTTCATCGGGCCCACAGGTGCGGGGGCCGAGTTCATCTATGGCGGAACCATCGATCAGATCGATGTGCATCGGGGGGAGTTGGCGTAGCAGAGGCACCGTAGACGGCCTGACCCGCTGGGCCCGAACACGGTTGGTGGTTTCGGTGCGCCTACTCGGCCGCTGGTCCCGCGGTGGCCGACTCCGGGTGTTCGGCCAACCAGCGCAAGCAGGTCTCCAGCACCCTCGTCCGATGGGCCTTATGGTCGCTCACCCGGCGGTGTATCGCTTGGCGAGCCCGCAGCTCCTTGGCGGCGTAGGGGTAGCAACGGTTTGACTTCCCCGAGTACGCCCGGGCGATGTAGCTGAAGACGATGTCCTCCCCGTTTCCCGGAGGCTCACCAGCGTCGAGTATCTCGAAGTAGCGTTCATGCTCGAAGAACCGCACCGCGTATTCTGCTGGCGCCACCAGGCATCTGGTGAGGATCATGTCACAGTCGATGCGCTCTCTGTTGTGGCTAATCGCGTATGTACCGTCCTCCTCGGGTTGCCTGCCGAACAGGCCGTGTAGGACGGAAGGCTCCTGTTTCCAATGTGCGTAGAGTGCTTCCACGGTCCGCGGTGGCACGAGCAGATCGTCATCCTGGATCAGTACCCCCTCGTTCCTCGCCATGAGAACGGCGAGGAATCGGGATCTCAGCCCCAGGTCCACGCTCGACGTCACCTGCGTTACATAGTCTGGCAGCTCGGGCATGGTACCGCTGTTGCTCAGAACGATGTACTCGTCTATAGCTGTCGTTTCGCGCCACCGAGCTACGATTCGCTGCACGTTCTTGGGTCTCGCCCAGTTGAGCATGACTGCAGTGAGTGGCATGGCGATCGTCCGCGGCGATGGAATGATGAACGCTAGAGTCTTGGTCCACCGCGCTCGGAATATCAAGTCATCCCGGTCACGTCGGGTCCGGTCCCGCAAGGAGAATCGGAAGGTGGCGCAGACGGGCACCTAAGAGACCGACTCGGGTCCTGATCCTCGGCTAGAGGCGAGGCTCGCACAGTCAGCGAGGCCAGACAAACAGTACGGGAGCGTGCTCAGATTCGGGTACCCGACGTGAGCGCGGTATCCTCCTAAAGCGGGACGGTGCTCCAGGTTGGCTGACGAGGCCAACGTGCCGCGCTGCCCATCGTCGGTTACGTCCTGTCGGTGGCGACCGCTTCGGGCTAGACAGGAGACCCTCGAGGCAGTCTCGATTCAGCGGTTCAGAGGCAGTCTTCGGTCTCGGTTCGCTCGACGAACTCGAGCTCTCCGACCGGGCGCGGCACCGTGACCGCCGTCGCGGGCGCCGTGAAAGCCTGGATCGTGATGCAACCGGCGCCTGGCGAGGTCTCTGCCACGACCACCCGGAGGTCGTCGCCCGTGCGCCTGACTTCTTCTATCCGGATGGCGTAGCCCCCCGTGGGCTTGCGCCCCATCGTCGCCGCGATGACGACGTGGCTGTCGAAGTTCACGGATGGTAGGTCGGGCGTCGGGACGAGGTTGGCGTTGAGCTCTGCCCAGAAGCCGGCCCATTCTTCCGGCTCGTCGATGAGGAGTCGGCGCCGATCCGGGATCCCGCTCATGAAGCTGCGCACCTCCTCAACGGGGTCGAAGGAGACGGGCTCTCCCTCCGCCCGGACCTCCTGCGGCTCCTCGGGTTGCTCGACTCCGTCCGCGCTCACGCAACCGCCCCCTCCCAGGAATACGACAAGCGAACAAAGAACCGGTCCACGCATCCCCTGCATTGTGACCTCCCAGAACCCTCCCAGGGTACCGCGAGTCCTACCCCCGGTCCGGCTGCAGGAGCCGCGGCGTGCTCCGTTGCATCGGCTGCACCGAGTGACAGGGGGAGGCGGCCCTCGCCACCTCCCCCTGACTGTCGACGAGCCGCCGGTCGCCCGGCGCTCGTCCGTACGACTGCGGTCGTGCTACAGACAGCCGCTAGTTGACCGTCTTGTCCACGTTCACGCGCCCTTTGCCGTAGAACGGGTCGTTGCCCTTCTTGCCGAGGTCATCGGCCCCTTGCTGAATCTTCGCCTTGACCCGTCCGGGACGACGGCCGACGTCCTCGACCACGAGCGAGGCGAGGCCGGAGACGTGGGGGGCAGACATCGAAGTGCCGAAGGCGCCCACAATGAAGGTACCCGTCTGGCAGGTCGGGATGACGAGGCTGGACGTCGAGCAACCGGACCAGACCCAGCCGGCAGAGTTGGCGATAGCGTAGCCACCCGGTGCCGCGACGTTGATCGCCGAGTTCCCGAAGTTGGTGTACGGTGTCGGCGCATCCACGTTCGTCCACGGGCCGTCCCTGCCGGCACCGGCCGTGGGAGCCGTGGCGGATACGCAGATGACGGCCGGCGTGTCGCAGAACGTCGAGTACGTGTTGCCGTTGTGGTCCAGATCGGTGGCAGCATTGCCGGCCGACACCACGATCGTCATGCCCTGGTTCTTGGCGTAGTTGAAGGTGCTGTTGATAAAACCGACGAACCCGTCGCTCCCCGCCTTCGTGAAGGCTCCGCCGAGGCTCATGTTGGCCACATCGGCCCCGTTGTCCGCGGCGTGGAGTATGCCCGCGATGATGGCGCCGAACGGGCAGCCGCCGAACACGCTACAGACCTTGACGCCCATGAGCGTCGTCTGGGTCGTGACGCCCGCGAGGATGTTGGAGTTGCTGGAGGCGGTCATCCCGACGTGGGTGCCGTGGAAGTGTAGATCCGTCACGTAGTGCCGACCCGGAAAGAAGATGTCCACCAGGGCGTCGTCGGACGGCAGGAAGGAAATCGATCGCGACAGATCCACCCGGCCGATCAAGTCCGGGTAGAGATAGTCGATGCCAGTGTCCAGGATGGCGATGGTCACGCCGGGGGAGCCCAGGCGGCCACGCGCCCACACCATATCGGCATGGATGGCGCGCATGTTCCACTGCCATGAGTAGCGGCTGGCGGTGGTCGGATCGCCAGGGCTGGCGATCCCTTCACCGGTCTCGACATTGCCCTCATCGAACGTCGGATCGAGGTCGAACGTGGCATCCTGCTGGATCGCATTCACGGACTCAGAGGCGCCGAGCTGCGCCGCGGTTTCGGCCGTCATCCCCCCCACCAGGGCGATGCCGATGTCGTGCTGAAACAACACGGTTCCACCGAGAGCCTCCACCTGCTCGGCGAAGTCGACTACCTCGCCCTCCAGCGCCACGAGGTACCGATCGCTGACGTCGAGCCCGTCGCTCGGCTGTTCCGAGAACGACGGGGCCGGAGCGTCTACCGGACCGGTTGGGATCTTGTCGGCCTGGCAGGCCGCCGACAGCAGGCCGGCGGAGATGCCCAGGAAGACAAGAAGTCGTCTCGAGTGCATACTTACCTCCTCGGTACTTGGGTGATGGCGGGGCATACCGCGCCCGCGCTCTGAAACTGCATGAACGTGGTCCTCAAAACTGCTGGACATTTACGGCAGCGGTTGAAGAACGACCTCTCGTTGAGAGAAGCGGTCAGTCGTACCGCCTCTGACGAAAGCACGCTGGGCAGAGATTGCCCGCGGCGCAAGACCGGCGCAGACACGATAGTCTGATTGCACCCCAACAGATCCCTCGACGCATGTCCTCGTGAGCGAGCAAGCGCTCTTGCTGAGGGGAGTTTCCGGACAGCACGTTACGATGGACTCCGGGCAGATCCCGGGGCGGCGCCCCTCTTAGCTTTACGATAAGGATCGCCGTGATCGGTGGCGGGCCGGCCGGGTCATTCTTCAGCGGGCTCGAGTGGGTCGATGGCCTCCCGCAGCTCCGGCACCCTCGTCGAGGGCCGCCGCACGCACACCATCCGTGAGGGAAAAACCGATGCCTCGTCGCCGGATCCGTCCCCCGAATTCGCTAGCCGCCGCCCTGGCGGCGAGCCTCATGATGCTCGGACCCGCCGGGGTCGATGGCCAAGGGGCCGGCGACCCGGCCCCGCTGGGGTTCACCCAAGCCTCCGGAGCGCGCCAGCTCGAGCTGGAGACCCAGCTCGATGGGCACATGGAGGCCGACAACCTGCGCGAGTGGATGAGGCGAATGACGCGCGTGCCGTTCTTCACCGGCTCGCCCGGCGACCGGGAGAACGCGCTCTGGGTGGCCGAGCAGTTCCGCTCGTGGGGGTACGAGGTCGAGATCGAGGAGTACCAGGTCCTGTTTCCCACCCCGCGCGTGCGCGAGTTGGAGCTCCTGGCTCCCGAGCGCTACACAGCCCGCCTCGAGGAGCCGGTGCTGGACGAAGACGCCACATCTGGAGTCGCGGGACGCCTGCCCACGTACAACGCCTATTCCGCCGACGGCGACGTCACGGGCGAGCTCGTGTACGTGAACCAGGGCATCCCGGACGATTACGAAGAGCTCGAGCGCCGCGGGATCGACGTGCGCGGCAAGATCGTGATCGCGCGCTACGGCGGATCCTGGCGAGGAATCAAGCCGAAGGTAGCCGCCGAGCACGGGGCGATCGCCACGATCCTGTATTCGGATCCGCGCGACGACGGCTACTTCCAGGGGGACGTGTATCCCGAGGGGCCGTACCGGATGGAGCACGGCGTGCAACGTGGGTCGGTGTCGGACATGCCGCTGTATCCCGGCGACCCGCTCACACCGGGCGTGGGGGCAACAGCCGACGCGGAGCGGATGACGCCCGAGGAATCGCCCACGGTGATGAAGATTCCGGTGCTCCCGATCTCCTACGCCGACGCGCTGCCGCTCATGGGCGCACTCGAGGGCCCCGTCGCGCCCACCGCCTGGCGGGGCGCGCTCCCGCTCACCTACCACCTGGGTCCCGGCCCCGCTCGCGTCCGGGTTCACCTGGAGTTCGACTGGAGCCTCGTCCCCGCGTACGACGTGATCGCCCGGCTCGAGGGTGAGGAATACCCGGACGAGTGGGTGATCCGTGGCAACCACCGCGATGGTTGGGCGATGGGCGCGGCGGACCCGATCAGCGGCCATGTGTCGATGATGGAAGAAGCGCGGGCCATCGGCGAGCTGGCGAAATCCGGCTCTCCTCCCAGGCGCACGATCATCTACGCCTCATGGGATGCCGAGGAGCCAGGCCTGCTCGGGTCCACCGAGTGGGCCGAGCACCATGCGGACGAGCTGCGCGCGAAGACCGCCGTCTACATCAACACGGACGGGAGCGGCCGCGGCTTCCTCGGGATGGGAGGATCGCACACGCTGCAGACGTTCATGAACCAGATCGCCAGGGCCGTACCGGATCCGCAAACCGGGGTTTCCGTGTGGGAGCGCTCTCACGCGCGCATGGCTGTGGGTGGCACGCGGAAGCCGGACGACACCACCGACATCCGGCTCTCACCACTCGGGTCGGGCTCCGACTACACGCCGTTCCTCCAGCACCTGGGGATCGCTTCTCTGAACCTCGGGTTCGGGGGGGAAAACGGGGGCGGCTCGTACCACTCGCAGTTCGACTCGTTCGACCACTACACGCGGTTCGGCGACCCGGGCTTCCAATACGGGGTCGCACTGGCCATGACCACGGGTCGGGCGACGCTCAGGCTCGCGAACGCCGACGTGCTCCCGTTCACCTTCGTCCCGTTCGTGGAGGCCGTGAAGACGTACGCGGATGAGGTAATGGAACTGCTGGAGGAGAAACGAGAGGAGACCGAGCGGGAGAACGGGCTGATCGAGCTGAACGCGTACACCCTGGCCGCGGATCCGACGGAGACCTACGTGCCGCCGGAGCCAGAAGAGGCAGTCCCGTACCTCGGATTCGCGCCGGTGCAGAATGCGCTCGCGAGCCTCGTGGAGAGCGCCAAGGCGTACGACGAGGCCCTCAAGAAGACGTTCGAGGCTGCAACCGTCGACCCGCGGCTGGCGGGGCGCCTCGCCCGAGTCCTGCCGCAGCTCAACGAAAGGTTGACCCGGACCGAGCGCCTGATGACCCGGTCCGAGGGTCTCCCCCGCCGCCCCTGGTTTCAGCACCACATTTACGCCCCGGGCTTCTATACCGGATACGGAGTGAAGACCCTCCCGGGAATCCGCGAGGCGATCGAGCAGCGCGAGTGGGAGGAGGCCACGGCGCAGATCGAGCGTCTAGCCGAGACGCTCGGAGCGCTCGCAGACGGGATCCGCCAGGCGGAGGGACTGCTGACGGGCACCCGATTCCCGGTGCGGACGAGCGGAGGCCGTTGACGGCACGGCGATCGGCCACGGTGCCCCGCCCGGCCGCGGGGCTGTTCATCCTCGTGCTGGCCAGCTGCGAGGGTGGCGACTCCTCCGTGGGCAGTTCGTCCGATGACGGCCCGGCCGCGTGGGACAGCGCGGGGATCACGATCGTCGAGAGCGCGAGGCCTCGGTGGACACCGGGTACGGCATGGAGGGTCGGGGCGGAGCCGGTGCTCGATATCGGCGCAGCCGACGGACCTGCCGAATACCAGTTCGACGGTATCGAGGGGCTGCTGAGACTGAAGGACAGCGGAGTGCTCGTGGCTGATGCCGGCTCCGGGGAGCTGCGCTTTTTCGATGCTGCCGGGCGGTTTGTCGAGACGACCGGAGGCCGCGGCACGGGGCCGGGCGAGTTCCAGCGGATCACCGCGCTCGGCCGTGGTCCGGGCGACTCGCTCTGGGTATACGACTTCGGCGCCCGGCGCTTCACGATCTTCTCACCGCTGCGCGCAGCCGCACGGACGGCTCGCGTTCCCGACGCGCTGGCCAACGTAGGCGCCGTGGGTCGGACCCCGGATGGCTCCTTCGTGCTCCAGGAGTACTGGTCTTCGCGTCCGCATGACGAGTCACCGGCGTCGGCGCTCATCCGAGAGAACGCGGCGATCGCCACGATGTCCTCCGCCGGCGACGGTATAGACACGCTGGGCGTGTTCCCGGGCCGCGAGATCGTGATCTGGAGCGAGAACGGGCGCGCCGTGATGAGCACGCCTTTGTTCGCGCACTCGACGAGCGCCGTGTCGATCGGGAGCTCGGTGTTCATCGGAGATCAAAACCGGTTCGAGATCGGAGAGTACGCGGCAGACGGTCGGTTGCTGCGGATTCTTCGCTGGTTGGGAGAGTCCCTGGCGCTGTCGGATAGCGACGTCGAGCAGGCGCTCGAGGCCGAGCTGAGGACCCGGCCGGAGGCCGAGCGCCCGATGTGGCGATCGCATTTCGCGCGCATGGCGGTCCCCGAGACCGGCCCCGCGTATTCACGCCTGCTGGGCGATCGTGACGGGAGCCTCTGGGTGGCGGGGTACGGGCGTAATCCGAGGGACGTGACGTCGTGGACCGTCTTCGACCCGAGCGGCGCGCTGCTGGGGACGGTCGAGATGCCCGACCGTTTCGGGGTGTTGGAGATCGGGTCGGACTGGGTGCTGGGTACATGGCGCGATGAGCTGGACGTGGAGCACGTGCGCCTGCACGAACTCCACAAGCCGGGACCTCGACCATGAGCCGTATCGGAGGTGGCACCAGATGAAGACCGTGATCCGGGCCTCGCTGGTCGCGGCGCTCGCGCTGGCCGCCCTCTTCATCGGCTACAAGGTCGCCGTGCGCTCTCCGTTCGGTGCCGGTGCGGCCCTGTTTCTCGCGATCCTCGGGCTCTGGAGCCTGTTCTCGCTGCTGTCTCTCCGTCTCTACGACCGCGGGCGGGCCGAGTTGATCACGAACGCGTGGCTCGCCCTGCTGTTTACCGCGGGGACGTACCTGATCGTGGAGGTCGCGCTGGGCTTCTACCTGATCGAGACCCCATCCCAGATCCCCGACCGGATCGTGCACCACCGACCGACCCCGAATCGGAGCTCGGTGGCGACCCGGCCCGACTTCCGATACACGAGACGCTTCAACAACCTGGGTCTGAGGGGCCGGGATGTCTCGCCGGCGAAGGACCACGCGACATACCGCATCGTGATGCTCGGCGACTCGTTCACCGGTGGGCGTGGGGTAACGGATGATGAGACCTTCTCGGCGCTACTGGAACGGGCGCTGAACGAAGACGCTGCAGCCGGCATGGGCCGGAGGGTCGAGGTCGTCAACGCCGGCGTGAACAGCTATTCGCCGATTCTGTCACTCCTCCAGCTCGGCCGGCAGCTTCCGCCTCTCGATCCCGATCTCGTCGTGCTCAACTTCGACATGAGCGATCTGGTGCAGGAGTCGCTCTACCGGGCCAGAGCCACCCACGCGACGGATGGCGAGCCGCTCGGGGTCGACGGATCAGTCACGTTCGAAGGGCCCTTCACGGGCAAGGTACGGCGATTCATCCGACGGCATCTTTACTTCACGCGTCTGATCGTCACTCGGTTGGAGGGGCCGGACGCAGCCTTGGAGCCCGGGACCCTCGAGTATTGGATCAGCAGGGCGGACCCGGCCCTCCTGCAACACACGCTGGCGTCCGATACGGTGAACCGGACCGGCCAGTGGGATGGCGTGTTCGACAGCATCCTGCGGATCAAACGGTACTGCGATGAGCGCGGGAGCGACTTCCTGCTGACGACCTACCCCTGGGGTCACCAGGTAGGCGAAGACGAGTGGGCTCAGGGAAGGGAGGCGTTTCTGCCGGAGGAATTCGCGCTCTCGGACCGGAGCGTCGAGAGGCTCGAGGATTTCAGTACCGCCAACGGCATCGAGTTTCTGAACACGTTCCCGGCTTTCCGCGCCTACCGGGCCGAAGAGCGCCTCTATTATGATCTCGACATGCATTGGACGGTGGCGGGACACCGGCTCATGGCGGGTGAGCTGGACGGACGAATAAGAGCGCGCTTCCTGAGGAGCGGCTCCGGAGAGGGGGCCTGACAAGTCTGATCCACTCGAAACGCAGAGTTCCGAGCCACAGTGATGTCCCGGCTCACCTCGAGCCGGGGGAAAACGAAGATGGGAAGGAAGAAGGAGAGACAGCCGATGGGTAACGCCCGCTCCACTCGATACCCGGTCCTTCGATACTACCTCTCGCCGCTCAGCGCCCTGGCGTTGCTCGGCGTACTCGCCGCGCCGATGGTCGTGAGCGCTCAGACGCCCACCCCGCCCGAGCGACCCGAGGACCCCGTAGCGGCGCGAACGGTGAATCTGCCACCCGAAGTGATGGGTCTGACCTCGCTCAGCGCCCCCCCGGCCAGCGAGCTGCGCGATGTCGTCGAGCGATACGCCGCGGACCGGTCCGCGCTCGGCCGCCGCTGGAACGTGTCGTACTCCGCCGCCCGTCGAGAGCGATTCCGCGCCTTCAGCGAGAAGTGGCAGGAGCGGAGCGCCTGAACGAGATCGAATACGGCGAGCTCGGACTCGAGGGAAGGATCGACTACGTCCTGCTCGGTAACGAGCTCGGGTACCAGCTCGAGCTCCTCGAACGTGAAGACCGACTGTACGGGGAGATGCAGTCGTTCATCCCGTTCATGCCCACGATCGTGGATCTCGATGAGACGCGGAGAGCCCGGGAGCCCGTCGATGCGCAAGGCGCCGCGCGTCTCCTCGCCGCGCTGCCCGAGAGGATCGACGATGTGAGGGCGCGGGTCGACAGGACGCTCGAAGGCGGATCGGAGGACGGCGACCCGGTATCCAAGATCGTCGCCCTGCGAGCGGTCAACACGCTGGATGGACTGACTGGCCGGCTGAAGGCCTGGTATGAGCATTACGCGGGGTACGACCCGGTGTTCACGTGGTGGGTCAAGGATCCCTACTCCCGGGCTGACGAGGCCCTGAAGGGATACGCGAAGTTCCTGCGCGAGAAGGTCGTCGGGCACCGCGAGGGAGAGGACGAGCCGATCGTCGGCGACCCGATCGGTGCCGATGGGATGCGGGCCGATCTGATCTACGAGATGATCCCGTACACGCCCCAGGAGCTGATCGCGATCGCCGAGAAGGAGTTCGCCTGGTGCGAGGCGCGTATGCTCGAAGCGTCCAGAGACCTGGGATTCGGTGACGACTGGAAGGCCGCGCTCGAGCACGTGAAGACGCTTCACCGCGAGCCCGGGAGCCAAACGCACCTGGTCCGCGAGCTGGCGGAGGAGGCGGTGAGCTTCCTGCGCGAGCGGGACCTCGTGACCATCCCGCCACTCGCCGAGGAAGTATGGCGGATCGAGATGATGTCGCCCGAGCAGCAGAAAGTCTCCCCCTTCTTCCTGGGCGGGGAGATCATCCGTGTCGCGTTCCCCACCGACGAAATGGAGCATGATGACAAGCTGATGAGCATGCGGGGGAACAACGAGCACTTCGCGCGCGCCACGGTCCACCACGAGCTCATCCCCGGTCACCACCTACAGGGGTTCATGACCAGCCGGTACAACTCGCACCGGCGGGTGTTCTCCACCCCGTTCTGGGGCGAGGGCTGGGCGCTGTATTGGGAGATGTTGCTCTGGGACCTCGGCTTCCCGCAGACCGCCGAGGACCGGGTCGGCATGCTCTTCTGGCGGATGCACCGGGCGGCACGGATCATCTTTTCGCTCGGCTTCCACCTCGGCGACATGACGCCGCAGGAAGCGATCGATTTCCTGGTCGACCGGGTGGGTCACGAGCGGGCCAATGCCACCGCCGAGGTGCGCCGGTCGTTCAACGGGAGCTACTCGCCGCTGTACCAGGTCGCGTACATGATCGGCGGTCTCCAGATCCGCGCGCTCCACGAGCAGTTGGTGGGCTCGGGTCGCATGACCAACCGGGATTTCCACGACGCGATCCTGCAGGGCGGGCGGATGCCGATCGAGATGGTCCGCGCGAGGTTGGAGGTTCGGCCTCCACCCCAGGGGTTCACGTCATCCTGGCGTTTCTACGGGGATCCGCTCGAGAATGAGTGAGGACCGGAGCCCGGCGTCGATGATAGAGGTGATCGCCACTCACGGAAGAGACGGCCGACACCTTTCTTCGCTGCGACGGCCAGACGCATCCCGGGTGACCTGAAGCGAGCAGGCCACGGGTCAGCGACCTGCCAGAGCCTCTCGCTGGAGCGCCAACAGCTTTTGGATGCCCGACTCGGCCAGGCTCAAGAGCGCGTCCAAGTCCTGCCGCGAGAACGGAGCGCCCTCCGCCGTGCCCTGCACCTCGACGATCTGGCCATCCTCGAGGGTGACAACGTTGAAATCGACGTCGGCCGTGACGTCCTCGGTGTACTCGAGATCGAGAAGAAGGCGACCTTCCACGATTCCGACGCTGATCGCGGAGACGAGCTGGCGGAGCGGATCGGCCTCGAGCGCGCCGCCGGCGACGAGCGCGCGGAACGCATCAGCAACGGCGAGGCAGCCACCCGTGATCGACGCCGTCCGCGTCCCGCCATCGGCCGCGAGCACATCACAGTCCACGGTCACCGTTCGGTCGCCGAGCGCCTCGAGATCGACGGCCGCACGCAGGGAGCGTCCGATGAGCCGCTGAATCTCCTGTGTCCGCCCGCGCGGGCCCCGTCGTTCTCTGCTCGTGCGGTGCAGGGTGGCTCGCGGTAGCATCGCATACTCCCCGGTCAGCCACCCGCCTTTGCCCTCGCGGAACGGGGGGACGCCGGGCTCGACCGTGGCGGTGCACAGCACGCGGGTCCCGCCCATCGAGATGAGACAGGACCCCTCCGCGAACGCGGCCACCCCGAGCTCGAATGTGGTGTCCCGCAGCTGATCGGGATCGCGTCCGGCGGGGCGCGCGGCGCTCATGCCGACGCTCCCTGGGACCATCGGGCGACTTCAGACCCGACCGGGGGCGCCGCGGCGCGGCTTCGACAGCGTCGCATGGGCAAAGTAGGATGGAGCGGGCATGTTCCTCGTCGCACGGCGACTCTCTCGGGCGCGGGTCCTCGACGACTTCGTTGCTGAACGGAGGTGAAGATATGAATCCGAGCGGGCTCATCGCACTCGCCCACGCGAACCGGACCGGGTCACTGGCCCGTCCCAGTCTGTCGTGGATGGCGGGGAGGCGACGATGAAGAGCGTGAAGACGGATGCGGCGCCCCCTCCAGCGGGGCACTATTCGCAGGCGGTCATTCATGATGGACTGGTCTACGTGTCCGGCCAGATCCCGATCGATGCCGAGGGCAGGGTGCTAGGGGACGCGCCCATCGAAGAACAGGTGGAAACGGTGCTCAACAACATCCGGGCGATTCTCCAGACCGCCGGCAGCGATCTGGATCGCACTCTTCAGATGACCGTCTACGTGACCGAAATCGGCAACTGGGGACGAGTGAACGAGACATACGCGCGAGTGATGGCGTCACACCGTCCGGCCCGCGCCGTCGTCCCAGTCCGCGGCCTCCACCACGGCATTGGAGTCGAGATACAGGCGATTGCGGCGGTCGACCAGGACTGACACCCAACTACACGAAGAGCTCAGATGCCCGGTTTTCTCGGTCTCGTAGAGTTCCTGGTCGCGATCGGAGTCGTCATCGCGGCCATCTCCAACTACCTGATCATCAACAAGCTGTGGAAGCGGAAGCACCTGCGAAATGTCGCCGAGAGCATCTCTATCTCGGCCGCGTTCCTGGGGCTCGTGACCGCCTTACCGCTCTTCATCCAGCTCGCCGCGATCGACAGGACGCCTCTTCCGGCGATCAAGACGGCGATCGGCCTCATCACGGGCGTCGTGTTCGTTCTGATCGGGACCGGGTTGTGGGTTCGGGAGAATCGCGGTGTGTCCTTCTGGCGACTTCTGCTCCGCGCCCTGAACCTGGAGCGGCGTGAGTCCACCCACCTGATCAGGTCCATGCTGCAGCCGAAGGGGGCCGAGCAGATCTTGCAGATACTCCGGCACATGGCGGCGATCGACCGGCACGTGCACGAAAAGGAGATCGCGCTGATCCACGGCTTTGCGCACCGCTGGAGGATACCTGCCCCGGACCTGACGCCGGGAGCGGTAGAGGGGGATGGCAACATACTGGAGGTACGTCAGGCGGTGCTCGACTACCTGAGCCTCGGTCCACCGTTCGAGCAGGCGGCACAGCTACAGGACGTCTTCACCCTGTTCGTGAAGGCTGATGAGGAGGTAACACGGGAAGAGGAAATCGTTCTGGAGGAAGTGAACGGTCTCATTACGCAGTACGTGACCGCGGACACCCTCGAACGGAGCCGGTACGAAGTGCTGATCGTGCCCCAGAGCGAAGAACAATTCGAGGCCGTGCAGGCGCTCATCCCCGGGGCTCGCGCACGGACGAAGCGTGGGGGGACCGTATTCTCGGCCGGGAGCTTCTTCTCGGTCGACTACGCCGAGATCATCTGCCAGAAGTACATCGCGCTCGGCCTGTTCACCGCGCACATTGCGCATTGAATAGGCGGCCAGCGGGGGAAAGCCAAGCCAGCCGCATGTCTCAGTTACGTACGGTGTGCGTATTCGCCGGCTCCGGTCTCGGGGCACGGGATGGCTATCGCGACGCGGCTGCGGCGCTGGGCGAGGCACTGGCGCGACGCCGGATCGACCTCGTGTATGGAGGAGCGACGGTTGGGCTCATGGGCGAAGTGGCCGACGCCGTTCTGGAGGGCGACGGCCATGTGACGGGAGTGATCCCGAGCGCCTTGGCCGAGAAAGAGATCGCACACGAGGGAGTCCATGACCTGCGTGTCGTGGGCTCGATGCACGAACGAAAGGCCGTGATGGCGGATCTCGCGGACGGCTTCGTAGCGTTGCCCGGGGGACTGGGCACCTTCGAGGAGCTGTTCGAGATCCTCACCTGGGCCCAGTTGGGCATTCACTCGAAGCCCGTCGGCGTGCTGAACGTTGGCGGCTACTACGACCGGTTGCTCAGCGTGCTGGATCACGCGGTGCAGGAACGGTTCGTTCGTGCTGGGCACCGGAGCCTGATCGTCGTCGGCGTGGATCCCGACGGGCTTATCGACGCGCTCGAGGCGTACCGACCCCGACACGTGGAGAAGCTGTTGGACCGAAGCGCCCGCTAGCTCGGATCGCCCGCTAACTTGGATCGCCTGCTAACTCGGATCGCCTGCGACGTCCGGCTCGCCCGCGACGTCCGGCTCGCCCGCCGTTGCAGGAAAGTCCGATGCGTCCATTACCTCCCGTATCAACCAGATGTGTCGCCTGGTGTGGGCGAACATCACCTCGAATGCCTGGATTACCGGCAGCTTCAACAGCTTGAGAAACGGAGAACGGATCTTCGCGCGCCCGATATCCAGTCCCTCCGCGGTGCGAAGCGAAGTTATGGTCGCCTCCTGGACGGCCTGGAGCTCGGCCAGGACGGCCTCACGGTCCAGGTCCGGCGGCGGCTCCAGAGAGCTCAGGGTTGACGTGCGCCTACGCGGGGGTGGTTCGAGGAAGCGGGCGAACCACCGCCCGACCGGACCGCCTCGGTAGGGACCTGACCCACTCCACCCCGCCTGGCGAGCCTCCCGGACGGACTCGTCGATCGCTTTCAGGTACGGCCGATCGGTCAAGGAGATGTGCTCGATGTGCTCGCCGACGGACCACTTGTCGGGGTGCGGTCGCCACAGGAACGCCTCGGGCTCGAGGCTACCGGTCAGTTGGAGGATCTCGTCGGTCTGCCGCTCTACTTCCGCGACCAAGTCTCCGATCTGCTCGCTCATGCGTCGCTCCGTTCCGCCTGTGGATGAATGTCAGGCGGCCGGTTTGACCTCTCTCGGAAGCTCCAGCTCTTCACCCTCGGACCGGGCCACCACAGACGCGGCCGTAAGATCGCCGGTGACGTTGACCGATGTGCGGCACATGTCGAGGATTCGATCCACACCCAGAATCAGCGCGATGCCGGCTGCCGGATCCACACTGGGCGGCAGGGCCTGCTGGAGGACCACGATCAAGATGATGATACCGGCCGACGGCACGCCGGCCGCCCCAATCGAGGCCAGGGTGGCGGTGAGGACGATTCCGAACTGGGCGGCGAGCGACAGGTCGCCGACGAGCACCTGTGCGATGAACATGGTCGCCACTGCCTGATACAGGGCGGTGCCATCCATGTTTATCGTCGCCCCTAGGGGGAGCACGAAGCTCGAGACCTCTTTGCTGATCCCGATCTCATCCTCGGCCGTCTCCATGGTGACCGGTAGGGTCGCGTTCGAGCTCGAGGTGGAGAACGCGATGAGCTGCACTCCCCGGATTCGCCGGAAGAAATCGAGCGGATTCAAGCGAGCCAGGAAGCGCAGCGCGGCGGAGTACGTGATTGCGACGTGCAGGAACAAGCCGGCAACGACCGTCAGGCTGTAGACGAGCAGGCTCTGGAGCACGTCCGCGCCGAATCGCGCGATCACCGCACCGATGAGTGCGAACACGGCATACGGAGCGAGCTTCATGATCCAGTGGATCAGGACTATGGCGGCCTCGTTGACACCGTCGAAGAAGTTAAGGACTGGGTCCCGCTTCGCCGCCGCCAGCACGGAGAGAGCGGCGCCGAACAGGATCGAGAAGAAGATGATCTGGAGCATGTTGAAGTTGGCGAGCGCCTCGATCGGGTTGCGCGGGATAATCCCACGCAGGACCTCGATCATTCCGGGCGCCTGCTGCGCCATCTCGACGGTGCTCTGTCCTTCGGCCAGATAAGTGCCGCGGAGGGCCTCCAGCGCCTCCGGGCTCATTCGGGCGTCCTGGATGAACAGGTTGGAAAGGACGAGTCCGATCGTCACGGCGACCGCCGTGGTGACGAGATAGTACGCGACGGTCTTACCTCCGACGCGCCCGACCTTCGTGATGTCACCGAGGCTGGCCGTACCGACGATCAGGCTCGCCACGACCAGGGGAATCACGACCATCGTGATCAAGTCGATCCAGGCGTCGCCGAACTGCCGAATGGCGACCAGGAAGTCGACCAGGGGCTCGATGTCCAGCAGGTTGGCGACCAACCCGAACACCACGCCGAGAATCAACGCGATGGTGATCTTCGTGTAGAGTTGCATGGCGGTCGCTATCGGCTGACTGGGGGACGCCGGACACCACGGCCACGGGCCCCCAGGCGGGCGGGTCAGAGGCGCTCGAAGCGACCAATTTGCCGGCCTCAGCGTCTGGACGCCAGCGGAACAGGAGCTCCCAAGACCTCCGTTCGCGCGTCTCAGGCCAGCGACACCAGGTGACGATAGGTTGGTCGACCATGAACGGATTCAAACTGGAGCCGGTCACCCTCACGGGGCGGCACGTGACGCTCGAGCCACTCACGACAGCTCACGTGCCCGAGCTGCGGGAGGCCGTGGATTTCCCGGAGATCTGGCGTTTCATGCCGTTCCAGCCGAGCTCGGAGGCCCAGCTAGGGGCGCTTGTGGAACAAGCCGTCGGCCTGGAGGCATCCGGCCAGATGTTGACCTTCGCGCAGCGGTCCAATGCGGAGGGTCGAGTGGTGGGCTCCACGTCCTACCTGAATCCCGATCCGACCAACAGACGGGTCGAGATCGGCGCGACCGAGGAGGGTACGCTGCGGCATCACATGATCATGCCTGACCGTCACCTGCGGGACAGCGTGTATTTCAGCATCCTCAGAACCGAGTGGCCCGAGGTGCGGGCATCGCTCGAGGGTCTCATGTCCAACGCTTGATGAGGGAAGACGACTCGTTGCACGAGACCGTTCACGGCATCCATCACGTCACCGCAATCGCCGGCGATGCTCAGGAGAACCTCGACTTCTACATCGGGGTGATGGGCCTGCGCTTGGTCAAGCGAAGCGTGAATCAGGACGCGCCCGACACCTATCACCTGTTCTACGCGGACGGGGCGGGCACGCCGGGCACGGATCTCACCTTCTTTCCCTGGCCGCGGATGGCACCCGGGCGGGCCGGCGTCGGCCTCGCGGTAGAGGTGGCCTTCGCGATCCCCGTGGGAAGCCTGTCTTGGTGGGCGTCACGGTTCGCGTACCACGGCATCGCGACGGGGGCGCTGGAGACACGGTTTGGTGAGCGGACGCTGCCGTTCCGGGATCCGCACGGCCTCAGCCTGGCGCTGATCGAAACAGGGGTCGCACGACCGTGGGTGCCATGGGAGGAGAGTCCCGTCCCGGAAGAGTCTCAACTCCGCGGCATACACTCCGTGCGCTTGTGGGAGCGAGACATCACCAAGACCCGCGCGTTCCTCGAGCGCGCCCTGGGATTCGAGCCCGTCGGGTCCGAGATGGGGTGGGAGAGATTCGCGGTCGATGGTGGTGGAACCGGCCGCCTCTTGGACGTGAGGGAGTTGCCGGACGAGCGCCGGGGCGCTTGGGGAACGGGGGCGGTGCACCACGTCGCGTGGCGAGTCGCGGACGAGCCGGAGGAGTTGGCGGTCCGCGCCGTCGTGGAGCGAGAGGGGCTGAACCCGACGCCGCCCATCGACCGCTTCTGGTTCCGATCGGTGTACTTCAGGGAGCCAGGGGGCGTACTCTTCGAGCTCGCCACCGATGGGCCCGGCTTCGAGCGCGACGAGCCCGCGGAGCGACTGGGAGAGACCCTGATTCTACCTCCGTGGCTGGAGTCTCGCCGCAAGGAGATCGAAGCGTCTTTGCCGCCGCTGCGGTCGCCCATCGGCTCATCCTCGTGAGATCCTAACCCGCCCGTCGGAGGTTGCCATGGAGACGAGATCCGAGGAGGTCGCTACGCTCGCCGCCGGGTGCTTCTGGTGTGTCGAGGCCGTCTTCGAGCAGTTGAGGGGCGTCAAACGGGTGCAGTCAGGCTACTCCGGCGGGACGGTCGAGAGCCCCACGTACGAGCAGGTATGCACCGGGACAACCGGTCATGCCGAGGTGCTGCAGGTCCATTTCGATCCGGCCGAGATCTCGTTCGACGATCTGCTGGATGTGTTCTTCACGATCCATGACCCGACCACCCTGAACCGCCAGGGTGGAGACGTGGGCACGCAATACAGATCGGCCATCTTCCATCACTCCGAAGAACAGAAGACGACCGCGGAGTCAGTCATCGAGCGCGTCGAGCGGGATGAAATCTGGGCCGATCCGATCGTGACCGAGGTGACGCCGTTCGAGGTCTTCTATCCGGCCGAGGAGTACCACCAGGAGTACTTCCGGCAGAATCCCGCACAGCCCTACTGCCGCGCCGTGATCGCACCGAAGGTCTCGAAGTTCCGGGTGCAGCATCTCGCCCGCCTCACTGAATGATCGGCCCCATGGGCATGACAATGCGGGTCGTGATCGTCGGGAGCGGGGTCTTCGGGACGACGGCGGCCATCGAGCTCCGCGGCCGTGGCTGGAACGTCACGTTGGTGGAGCAAGGCGTGGCGCCTCACCCGAAGGCGACGTCGAACGACTCCAACCGGGTGGTGCGTCCCGACTACGGGTCGGACGACTTCTACGTGGATCTGGGGTTGGAGGCGATCGCCGGTTGGCACGAATGGAACGAGAACTGGGATGAGCCGCTCTACCACGAGGACGGGTTCCTCCTCCTCGGCCGCGAGTCCCTACGCCCCGGTACGTTCGAAGGAGACTCGTACGAGCGGCTTGTCGCACGAGGTGTTCCGGTACAGCGTCTGGACGGTGATGCGATAAGAGCCCGCTTCCCGGCCTGGCGGACGGACGATTATCCCGAGGCCTACCACAACCCACGGGCGGGGTGGACCGAAGCGGACCGGGTCCTCGAGACGCTCCTGTGCGAGGCGGAGAAGGCGGGCGTGCAGATTCGATCGAACGCGCCCATGCTCGGTCTCATCGAGAACGACGGTGGCGTGGCAGGGATCCGCGTAGCGGGCGGCGAGCACCTGGAATCGGATGTCGTCCTGGTCGCGGCGGGCGCCTGGACCCCCCGACTCCTGCCCGATCTGGAACACCTCATGTGGCCGTCGGGGCAGCCGATCCTCTACTTCCAGCCCGACAACGTCGATGCCTTCCGGTCTCCGAGCTTCTCCCCGTGGGCCGCCGACATTGCGAATTCCGGCTGGTACGGAATCGCGGCACTCGCGGACGGCCGGGTGAAAGTGGCGAGCCATGGGGAAGGTCTCAGGGTCGACCCGGGGGCGGACCTGTCAGTCCCCGCCAGCACGGAGCCCATCTTCCGCGCCTTCCTCGCGCGGGCGCTCCCCGAGCTGGCCGACGCACCGGCTGCCGGATCCCGGCTGTGCGTGTACTGTGACACCTGGGACGGCGACTTTTGGATCGATCACGATCCCACTCGGCCGGGGCTCGTCGTCGCCACCGGTGGGAGTGGACACGGTTTCAAGTTCGCTCCGGTCCTCGGGTCGATCATCGCGGATGTCGTGGAGCGGCGTCCTAATCGGTGGGCGCATCGCTTCCGTTGGCGGACCCGCGAGGGACGCCGAACCGAGGACGCGCGGGCGGACATCGAGCTGTACGATGGAGGGTGATCGGGCCCCGCCGTTCGGCCCGACCGGGAGAGGGACCCGTTGACCGTGAAGTGGATGTACCGATGAAAGAGAGAAGTAGCATGGGTGCACGTCTAGATACGACCGGGACGGGGTGGGTCGGGCGTTACGGGCTAGCAGGGGTGCTGGTCGCAGTGGCGACCCTCGGGCCGCTCGCAGTGGCCGGGCAGGAGGCCGCCCCAAAGGAGGGACCGAAGGCGAAGCCACCCGTGGCCAAGGTGGCTCCGAAGGAGCTCGAGACGCATGGCCACGTCCGCGTGGACGACTACTACTGGCTGAACGACCGGGAAGACCCGGAGGTGATCGCCTACCTGGAGGCGGAGAACGAGTACACCGCCGCGATGATGGCCCACACCGAGGCGCTTCAGAAGGAGCTCTTCGAGGAGATAAAGGGTCGCATCAAGCAAACCGACCTCTCCGTGCCTTACAGGCAGGGCGATCACTTTTACTACTCACGCACCGAAGACGGGAAGGACTACCCGATCTACGCCCGCAGAAAGGGCTCGCTGGAGGCCGAGGAAGAGGTCATGCTCGACCTGAACGAGCTGGCCGAGGGGCACGGCTTCTACTCGGCGGCCGGACGCCAGGTGAGCTCGAGCCAAAACCTGCTGGCGTTCGGAGAGGACACCCGTGGTCGGAGGATCTACACGATTCGCTTCAAGAACCTCGACACGGGTGAGTTCCTCGAGGACGAGATCCCGGGTGTCTCGGGCAATATGGCGTGGGCCGAGGACAACCGGACGCTGTTCTACACGAAGCGTGACCTCCAGACGCTGCGCTCGTTCCAGGTGTACCGGCACGTGCTCGGAACCGACCCCGCGCAAGACGAGTTGGTATTCGAGGAGACCGACGAAGAGTTCAGCTGCTTCATCGGGAAGACGAAGTCGAAGCAGTACCTGATCATCGGATCCGGACACACGCTCACGAACGAGTACCGTTTCTTGGATGCGCAGGATCCGGACGGCGAGTTCACCGTCTTTCTCCCACGCGAGCGCGGGCACGAGCACGACATCGATCACTTCGGAGATCACTTCTACATCCGCACCAACGACGGAGGGGCGAAGAACTTCAAGCTCATGCGCACACCCGTCGACCGCCGCGCGCTGGAGAACTGGGAAGAGGTGATCGGACACCGTGGCGATGTGCTGCTGGAGGGCTTCGATGTCTTCCGCGACCATCTCGTAGTCGTCGAGCGTCGAAACGGACTCCGCGAGTTGCGCATCCGCCCCTGGTCCGGGGATGGTGAGCACTACGTGCAGTTCGACGAGCCCGCCTACCTGGCCTACGCGAGCAACAACCCCGAGATGAATACGCCGGTGCTCCGCTTCGGCTATACGTCTCTCACGACCCCGAACTCGCTGTACGACTACGACATGGGTACGCGGGAGCGGACGCTGCTCAAGCGGGATGAGGTGTTGGGTGACTTCGACTCGTCGGACTACGTGACCGAGCGGCTGTACGCTCCGGCGCGAGACGGAGTCGAGGTCCCGGTCTCGATCGTATACCGGGCGGGCACCCCGACGGACGGTAGCAATCCGCTACTCCTGTACGCGTACGGTTCCTACGGAGCCAGCCGCGACGCCAGCTTCAGCTCGCCTCGGCTCAGCCTGCTCGACCGTGGCTTCGTATACGCGATCGCGCACATTCGAGGAGGGTCCGAGCTCGGTCGCTGGTGGTACGAGGACGGCAAGCTGTTCAACAAGATGAACACATTCACCGACTACATCGACGTGGCGGAGTTCCTGGTGGCCCAGGGCTACACGTCGCCGGATCGGCTGTTCGCCCGCGGCGGAAGCGCGGGTGGGCTACTGATGGGCGCCGTGGCGAACATGCGCCCCGACCTCTTCAAGGGAGTGATCGCCCTGGTCCCGTTCGTGGACGTCGTGACCACCATGCTGGATGAGAGCATCCCGCTCACCACGTTCGAGTACGACGAATGGGGGAATCCGAGCGACATCGAGTACTATCGCTACATGCTGTCGTACTCGCCGTACGACCAGGTGGAGGCGAAAGACTACCCCAACATGTTGGTGACCACCGGACTGCACGACTCTCAGGTACAGTACTGGGAGCCGGCCAAATGGGTGGCCAAGCTCCGCGCCCTGAAGACGGACGACAACCGGCTTCTACTGAAGACGAACATGGAGGCGGGCCACGGCGGCGCATCGGCGCGTTACAAGCGTTACGAGGACACCGCTTTCGAGTACGCCTTCATGCTGGATCTACTCGGCACGGAGCACGGAAAGGGGCACTGACTCCGCCGCGCACCGCGGACAGTCTCGATGTCATGGCCCCTCGCCGCGGCCCGCAGAGAACCTCCCAGCGGTCTGCCAGCCAGCCCGTCGCTGACCAATTCCGGCGGCGATCCCGTTTTTCGAGAGGAGTAGGACGTGAGCGTCATGAATGACTGGGTCCGGCTCGGCGCGGTCCCCCCTTCGGACCTCGAGGCGGCCCGTCTCGACTTGCACTGGAGCGTGCAGTCCGTCGGCATGGTGGGCAAACAGCTTCTCGAGCCGGCCGCGGACCACAGCCACGGCTCGCTCGAATGGCTGGACGAAATCACCGCGCTCGCGGGCCAGCCGCTCGCGGACGGCTCTCGTGTCGCGCTCCAGGTCGCCTCGCAGGAACTGCTCGTCCTGAGCGGAGCGGCCGAGGTGTCGGATCGGCTGGAGCTCCGGTCGCACACCCTCAAGGCCGCGGCCGCGTGGGTCCACGATCGTCTTCTGGAGCGCAGCGAGGTGGCCCGTGAGACCCGGTGGGAGCCCCTCGCGCCGGTGGGCCTCCCTGATGCATCGGTGGGCCGCGGCGCACCCTTCGGACCGGCCGGTGCCGCGCATGAAGAGCTCGCGCGCTGGTTCGGAAACGGGAATCGTGCGCTTCGCTACCTCGCGGATCGCGAGCCGGGGGCGTCGCCCGTGCGCGGCTGGCCACACCACTTCGACCTGTCGACCCTGATCAGCCTCGATGCGGATGAGCCGCCGGAGGAAGCACGCTCCGTAGGTCTGGGCCTATCTCCCGGTGATGGCTCGATAACGGAGCCGTATCTGTACGTGCTCCCCTGGCCGGCGCCCGACGCCGGCTCGCTGCCACTTCTGCAGGGTGGCGGTTCTTGGGTCACCGATGGGTGGATCGGGGCGGCCCTCGTGGGCTCGGACCTCGTCGGGTTGGGAGGAGCTGCCGAACAGGCGGCAGCCACGGTGGCGTTCTTCGAGTCAGGTCTGGCTGGCTCGAAAGCGCTGTTGGACATCACGTAACCCGGAAAGCGCCCTGCGGGATCCGGCGGGGGCAAACGCACGAGCGAGAGGCCACCGATGTCGGATGAAGCCACGACGACCGTGAACAGACGCTGGCTGAAGGCTTTGGATCTGGACGAGCTTCCGGAAGGGCGCGTGAGGCCGGTCACGTGCGCGCATCGCACCGTCTGCATGACCCATTTCGAGGGGAGCTACGGGGCACTGGACAACAAGTGTCCGCACCAGGGTGGTCCCCTGGGCGAAGGCTCGATCGAAGACGGCTGGCTGCGTTGCCCATGGCACGGGTGGGACTTCCACCCGCTCACGGGCGCAGTCCCGGGAGGTTTCGAGGACAGCGTCGAGACGTTCCCGGTCGAGGTGCGGGAGGACGGCGTGTACGTGGGCTTCCCCGAGGAAGGACCGCATCAGCCGACCGCTGCGGACCTCGTCGCTCAGACGCTCGTGAACTGGGGCGTGAAGCACGTCTTCGGGATGGTCGGGCACTCCAACCTGGGGATGGCGGACGCGCTCCGGCGGCAGGCCGGGATGGAGGCCCTGGAATACGTAGGCATTCGCCACGAGGGGGCGGCTTCGTTCGCCTGCTCGGCGTACGGCAAGCTCACCGGGCGCCCCGCGGCCTGTTTCTCGATCGCGGGCCCCGGAGCGACGAACCTGCTGACTGGCTTATGGGATGCCAACGTGGACCGGGCGCCGGTCATCGCAGTCACGGGCCAGGTCGACACCCAGGTCCTGGGCCCCGGAGCGTTTCAGGAGGTTGACCTGGGTGCCGCCTTCGGCCAGGTGGCGCAATGGTCGCAGACGGTCCTCCACACCAGCAAGCATGCGGAACTCGCCAACCTCGCCTGTAAAACGGCGATCCAGAACCGTGGGGTATCGCACCTCATCTTCCCCAACGAGGTGCAGACGATTCCATGGCCCGACGGCGCCCGGGCGGGTGCACCGGAGGGACGCCTCGCGAACCCCCGGATCGAGCCTCCGGAAGAGGCCATGGACCGCGCGCTCGGTCTCCTCGCGGAAGCGAAGCGACCCGTCATCATCGTCGGGCACGGGGCGCGGTTCGAGATGCCCCAGATTCTCCAGTTCGCCGAGGCGTTTTCGATCCCGGTCCTCACGACGTTCAAAGCCAAGGGTCTGATCGCCGACAGCCACCCGCTCGGGTGCGGCGTACTGGGTCGGAGCGGGACACCGATCGCGAGTTGGTTCATGAACGAGACGGACCAGCTCCTGGTCCTCGGTGCCAGCTTCAGCAACCACACCGGGATCAGCCCCAAGAAGCCGACGATCCAGGTCGACTTCGATCCGCTGGCGCTGGGCCGGTTTCACGCGGTGACGGTGCCGGTATGGGGCGAGATCGGTGTGGTGGTCCGCCGTATGAAAAGGGCGCTCGACAGGCGCATGCAGAACGTCGACCAGACGTCCGAGGTCGCGGAGAGATGGAAGATCTGGCGGAGCGAAAAGGAGCGCCGGGAGCTGGAGGACCGCGGTGAAGGAGTGAGCTCGGCGGCCATCTTTGCCGCGATGACGCGTCAGGTCCCGGCCGACGCGATCATTCCCGTGGACGTCGGTAACAACACCTATTCCTTCGGCCGCTACTTCGAGTGCGAGCGGCAGGCGGTTTTGATGTCGGGCTACCGGGGGTCGATCGGATTCGCGCTACCGGCGGCCCTCGGCGCCTGGTCAGCGACCCGGGAAGAGGATCCACGCTTCCGCGGCCGCCCCGTGGTCTCGATCTCCGGCGACGGCGGCTTCGCTCAGTACATGGCGGAGTTGACCACCGCAGTGAAGTACGGAATGAACATCACGCACGTGCTGCTTCACAATGGCGAGCTCGGCAAGATCTCGAAGGAGCAGCGAGCCGGAGATTGGGACGTTTGGGAGACGTCACTCCACAACCCCGATTTCTCGGCCTACGCGGAGAATTGTGGCGCGCTCGGTGTCCGCGTCACGGGCAAGGATCACCTCGACGACGCACTGGCCCTGGCGTTGGCGCACGAAGGGCCGGCGCTGGTCGAGGTGATGGCGGATCCACTGCTCGTGTGACGCCCGGTGCAGGAGCGGGCCCGGGGCGGGCAGATTGGTGAACGGTCTTCCAGGCGAGGAGGCCGGCCCGGGCTGGCAGAGGGAGTCGGTGGTGCGGCTCAGCCGTAGATCGTCAAGAGCCGGTACACGAAGAAGATCGTCACGCCGCCCTCCAGAACCCACGACATCGGTTGCTTGTAGTAGCCGATGAACATGTCCTTGCCCCACCAGCCGGTATCCTTGAACAGGCGCAGGGAGTACTTCTTCCTCGTCAGCGGCCAAAACAGGGGCAGCCCTACGGTACTCCCGATGTCCGCCGCGTAGTGCGCCGCGACTGCGATAGCGCCGAGAATCGCGTAGTGGGGCGAGAACAACGCGATCACCGCTCCCATCAGTAGCGCGAAGAACAACGAGTGGGTGACCGTGCAGTGGAAGCCGCCGTCGACGACCCAGAACGGCTCCTCCAGCTCGTGGTCCTCGATGGGGGCCGCCGGGTTCTTCCCTTTCAGCAGGCGCTCGAGCCTGATCGAACCCCGAATGGCCGGTTTGTCGAGGCGCCCTCTTACCATCAACGAGTCGACGTTCGGTAGCCAGTGCATCGCGATGCAAAAGACCGCGGTCTCGGGGCTCCAGTCGTAGGTCGCGATCGACAACGCTACCGGAAGGTGGCCGAATTGCATCTGGCTGAGGTCTCCTGGGTCGATGGGTGATGCCGGGAGGCGCTCGCAAGTCGCTGAAGACCCCAGTAGCCTGCCAGCCGGACTCTCGGGACCGTGGGGGGCGGCCGACAAACTGAGTCTCGGCCGCACCGACGGCAACGTCCACGACGGTGGTCAGCCGCCCGTATTCACCCTAATTTGAAGTCGCTCCCACGAAACCCTAGAGGCCAAGGTCTATCATGGCTACAGGAATAGCAGATATCAGTGAAGCACCCGCCCGCAGGGGCGGCTTCGATTTGTCCGGACACGGGATCACGGTGAGCGACGTGCGCCGAAACCCGCCTCCGGCGGTCATGTACGAGGATGCGCTGGGCGGCATCGATCCCGAGACGCAGATCGCCGCGAACGGGGCGCTGGTCGCGTACTCCGGCGACAAGACCGGACGCTCGCCCAAGGACAAGCACGTGGTGCGCGGAGCGGAGACCGAGGGCGATGTCTGGTGGGGCCCCGTGAACTTCCCGCTGGAGCACGAGTCCTTCGTTGAGAATCGCGATCTTGCTCTAGAATACCTGAACGAGCGAGAGGTGCTGTATTGCATCGATGGGTTCGCCGGGTGGGATCCCGCGCATCGCCTCAACGTCAGAGTTATCTGCGCGCGGCCCTACCATGCCCTGTTCATGCACAACATGCTGATCCGTCCCACGCCGCCGGAGCTCGCCGAGTTCAGCGAACCGGACTTCGTCATCTACAACGCCGGGCGACAGCCTGCGGACGACTCCGTGGAGGGGGTGACCTCGAACTGCAGCATCGACCTCAGCTTCGAAGACGGGGAGATCGTCATCCTCGGCAGCGAGTACGCCGGCGAGATGAAGAAGGGGATCTTCACCGTCATGCACTATATGATGCCGAAGATCGGTGTGTTCTCCATGCATTGCTCGGCGACGACGGACCCGCAAACGGGCGCGTCTTCTCTCCTCTTCGGGCTCTCCGGGACCGGCAAGACGACGCTCTCCGCCGATCCGCACCGGCTGTTGGTCGGCGATGACGAGCATTGTTGGACGGAGACCGGGATCTTCAACATCGAGGGCGGTTGCTACGCGAAGACGATCGACCTGAGCGAGGAGAAGGAGCCCGACATCTACCACGCGCTCAAGTTCGGGTGCGTGCTCGAGAACGTGATCCTGAACCACGATCGGACCGTCGATTATGCGGACGACCGAATCACGATGAACACGCGGGGTTCCTACCCGATCGAGCACATCGAGAACGCCAAAATCCCGTGCATGGCCGGCCACCCGACGGACGTGATCTTCCTCACGGCAGACGCGTTCGGTGTGCTCCCGCCCGTGAGCAAGCTCACGCCCGAGCAGGCCATGTACCATTTCATCAGCGGATACACGGCGAAGGTGGCGGGAACCGAGGTAGGAGTCACCGAGCCCGAGGCCACGTTCTCGGCCTGCTTCGGCGCTCCGTTCCTGGTGTGGCACCCGGCGGTGTATGCCGAGCTGCTCGCCGAGCGCATGCGAACGCACGGCACCAACGTGTGGCTGGTCAACACCGGGTGGAACGGCGGACCGTACGGGGTGGGCGAACGGATCAGCCTCCCCTACACGCGGTCGATCGTCAACGCGATCCACACCGGGGCGCTGGCGGACGCGCCCACGGAGGCTGATCCCGTGTTCGGGATACACGTGGTGACCGCGGTGCCCGAGGTGCCGAGCGAGATCCTGAAGCCACGTGACACGTGGGAGGATGCGGCGGCGTATGACGCGGCCGCCGGGAAGCTCGCCGGCCTGTTCACGGAGAACTTCAAGACCTACGAGGACGACTGCCCGCCCGAGATCTGCGGGGCAGGGCCGAACGCATAATCCGAAGGGGGTGACGCGGTAGGCGCGTGCGGGTTCTCACCGCGTCACCCCACCAACCCGACGACACCATCCGTTCAGCCCTGGTGGTCTCGCACCCGGACCCTTGCAGGCCGCGGAAGAACTCGAGCGGGTCGGGACAACCCGTAGGAGCCATGCCATGAGACGGCGACGCTGGTTTGAACGGACGTTCGATCTCGGCCATCTGGTCGAGTCGTTTCCCGATGTCTTGGAACGCCTGCGGGGCACTCCGGCTCGCCTGGAGGACCAACTGCACGACCAGGCGCGCGATAGCCTCGTCCAACGGCTGGAAGACCGGTGGACGATCCAGGAGAACGTCGGTCACCTGGGCGATCTGGAGCCCCTGTGGGCCGGTCGACTCGAGGATCTTCTCAATCGCGAGAACTCCCTGCGCTCGGCCGACCTCACGAACCGCAGGACCGACGAGGCGCAGCACAACGATGCCGAGATCGCAGACCTGCTCGGCGCGTTCCGGACCGCCCGAGGGGAGCTCGTCGAGCGCCTGGAGTCGTTGAGCGATGCGCAACTGGCGCTGACCGCGTTCCACCCCCGCCTCGAGCTCCGGATGAACGTGGTGGACCTCTTCTTCTTCGTCGCGGAGCACGACGATCATCACCTGGCGCGAATCACGGAGATCCTGCGGACGATCAGAGGGGAAGAGGATCACTAATGCACGGACTCGATGCGCGAAGCTGTCGCACGAGAGCCAGCACCGTCGCCGCGATCGCGGTCACGATCGGCGCGATGGCGGCGCCTCCGAAGCCGCTGGTTGCGCAGGGGTACTTGGACCGCGAGATCCTCCCGGCGGAGTGCCAAGCCGAGGATGCCCGCGTACGGGTCCTGCTCCTTGGCAGCTATCACATGTCGAACCCGGGAGCGGATCAATTCAATCTCGAAGCCGACGATGTGCTCGCTCCGAAGCGACAAACCGAGATTCAGGCCATCGTCGATCGGCTGGTCGCGTTCAACGCGACCAAAGTGGCCGTAGAGGCGCCCTGGGGGGACAGCGCTACGTCCGCTCGCTGGGAGGGTTATCTGTCCGGCGCGCGCGAGCTTCGCAGGAGCGAGGAAGAGCAGATCGGCTTTCGACTGGCGCACGAGTTGGGGCACGAGACGATCTACGCAGTCGATGTCCCGTCGTCGTTGGACTTCGAGAGGCTACAACGGGTCGCGATGGCGAATCCGCAGACGGCCGCACGGCTCGGAGGGATGCAGCAGGTAGGCGAGGAAGCGATCTCCACCATGGCCCGGTGGCTCGCCGAGGGGACGATCGGCCTGATGCTGGCCAGGATGAACGCGCCCGACATGATCGTGAAGGCGCACATGCCCTACATCGAATTCTTCGCCCCGGTGGCGGACGGCGATGACTATGCGGGGGCGGATATGGTGGCGAGCTGGTACAAGCGAAACCTGCGCATCTTCGCCAACCTCACCCGGATCGTCGACTCCGAGAAGGACCGGGTCTTCGTCATCTTCGGGCAGGGACACATACCGATCCTGCGCGATCTCGTGATCGACTATCCCGAGTTCTGTGTCGAGGATCCGATTCCGTACCTGGATGGAATCTGACCGAAGGCCAAAGGCAACGCTCATGTTCCATCACTCCCCTCCCGATAGCCCGCACCGTGTGCCGTTCGACGACGGCTTCTCGATCGCGGACACCCCGACCACGCCGCCCCCGGGCTCGCCCGCCCGGAAGGAGACCAAGTATCGGCTGAACAAGGTCGTAGCGGAGCTGGCCGACTTGCAGGAACGGCTATACGCGGACGATCGCTACGCGATACTGTGCGTTTTTCAGGCGATGGATGCAGCGGGGAAGGACTCCACGATTCGCGCCGTGATGACTGGTATCAACCCCGCCGGCTTCCAGGTCTTCTCCTTCAAGGCACCGTCCAAGGAAGAGCTGGATCACGATTTCCTGTGGCGGACGAGCGTCCGGCTACCCGAGCGTGGACGAATCGGGGTCTTCAACCGGAGCTACTATGAGGAGGTCCTCGTCGTGCGCGTGCACACGGGATTCCTCGACGGCCAACAACTCCCGCATCGCCCGCCCGCGGGGGAGCTTTGGGACGAGCGCTACGCCTCCATCCGCGATCACGAGCTACACCTGGCACGGTCGGGAACCGTCGTCGTGAAGTTCTGGCTGAACGTCTCCAGGGAGGAGCAGGCACGTCGCTTTCTCCGGCGCATCGACCGACCCGACAAGAACTGGAAGTTCCAGCCCCGGGACGTCCTCGAGCGCCGGCATTGGGATGCCCACATGGAGGCGTATGAGGACGCCCTGAACGCCACGTCACGTCCGTGGGCGCCCTGGTACGCGATCCCCGCCGACGACAAGCCGTTCATGCGACTCATGGTTGCCGAGATTCTGCGTGATCAACTGGGGGCTCTTCCGTTGCGCTATCCGGAGCCTGCGGAGGACGATCGCGCGACGTTCGACGAGATGCGATCGGAGTTGGAGAGCGAGCTCTAGCCTCGTTGCGGCTCGCGCGAGATTGGGGACTGCGATGGTGACGTGATTTAGTCGGACGGCGGCGCCGGCTCGACGTCGGTGGCCGTGCCCCCGCCCGCCAAACGCGACCACAGGGGCCCGAAGGGCGCGGCTCACTCACCGGTCGATGAGGGCAAAGTTTCCCATGGCTCAGAAGTCCTAATCATCGGGAATCGAGTCCACCGGCGTCGTGTCGACCCGAACCTCGACCCCGAGGTCCTCGAGGTCACGGAAGAAGCGCGTGGGCTCTACAAACCCCGCTTGCGTCCACAATCCCGCCTCCCTCCTGCCGTCCAGGTACTGAAGCACGCACGCGACGACCGCCGCCGCAGTGAGTTGGTACGCGTCTGCGTGGGTGACGCTCATCCGTGCGACGCCCGACGGCGCCCGTGCTTCAAGCACGAGAGCGGCATCACTCCTGAAGCGAGAGAAACGGCGCAGTCCCCAATAGAAGAAGCGACCGACCCGGGCGCTCGATCGCGGCGCGATCGATAAGGCGGCGAACGACAAGGGCATGATGAAGTAATCGACCACCGGTCCGAAGCCGGCCACGAAGAACCCAGCGTCCCGCAGAGTGGAAATCTCGCTCGCGACCTCTCTCACCTCCCGGAGACCCATGGGGACGCAGCTTTGAACCCCAAAAGGGGAACCGAGGTCGAACCGTCTGGCGAGCCTCATCCCCCTCTTCCATGTCCCGTCGACCAGAACAGAGGTGTCCATCGTCTGCAATTCCCTAGCGAACTCCGCCACGGTTTCGGGCGAGAGACGGAGCCCCGCCCAGTCGATCCCGAACGCGCCCGCGGTCCACGCGTGGGTCAAGTCCGGGACCCGGAGGGCGGCATCCCGGATCATCGCTCCCGGCACTCCGGGGTGAATCCCGCCATCGGTGATGAAGCAGTGTCCCGGGGCCTGGCGTGAGACCCGCTCGAGTGCATCCCACTTTTCGGCCGATGAGAGGTTGATGTCGAAGTAATCTGCACCCGCCTCTACGCAGGCCGCGGCAATGGTCGACGTGTGGCTCATGGTGCTGGATGCAACGAGGAGGAGATCCTTCGGCTGAAGAACGGACTGGAGCCCCGTCGAGTCCGCCGCGTCGACCTCGACTCCGACGACGGAGGAAGCCGCCGTCTCGGCGAGCGTGCTGGCGGTTCGCCGCGCCTTCTCGCCGTCGCGGCCGGCGAGAATCAGCTCACAGACGCCTCGTTCAGCGAGGAGGCCGGCGATGCGAGCGCCGGTGGTGCCATATCCGCCGAGGATGGCGATTCGCATCCGCCGGAGTCGCTCTCAGCGATCCGCCACGCCCTCCAGGGCGCCCTCGATGAGCCGGTAGGCGGCTTCTCGAGAGAGCCCTTCGGGATCGTTCTCGCCGGCTGGGGTGGACGCGATGCCCAACGCGGCGACCTTCTCGTAGCGGAACATCTCGGTGAGCGCCGCTGCCAGCTCGGCGCTCGTCGGCCCATCCGGAACGGTCAGCGGATGACCCGCCACCTCTCGGGGGTCGAGCACATCCATGTCGATGTGGACGTAGATGATGTCGGTGGTCTCGGACAACCTCCGCATCTGCGCATGGAGGGTCTCGGATCGATCCCGGATGTCCTGCGTGGTCAGCATCTGGATGTCCGAAGCCTCAACCAGCTCTCGCTCGAGCGGATCCAGATCCCTCACGGCGGCCAACACGATGTGCTCGGTGGGGATCGCGGGGTCCAATCCCGATTTGAGACGCAAGTTCTCGAGAGCCAGCCCCGCCGACACGGCGACGGGCATACCTCCGAGCATGCCGCTGAGCGTCGTCTCGGGGGTGTTGAAGTCACCGTGCGCATCGACGAACACCAGCCCGACCTTCCTGGATCTTCCCGCCGGGTCGGAGCCCTGAAGGCCGGCCAGCATGCCCATCAACGAGCTACAGTTGGCCAGCAGACCGACCGAGAGGAAGCCCTCCATCTCGTTATCGGCGACGATCGACGCCAGGTGATCGTTCGCGAGCCCCAGCCGGTGCCACTCCCCGTATTGCCTGCCCTCCTCCGAGGTCAGCGCCACCGTCTGCACCGGAGAGAGCGTCGCGCCGAGTACGGTCAGGCGCTCCTGTATGCCACCGCTCTCCAGGTAGTCGGGGACCTCCGAGAGCTCGGCCACGTTCCGGGCGCCACGGTACGGCATCTTTACCAACGCCGTCCGAACGCTACCATCCTCACCCGTGTAACGTTGCGCGCTCAGGGGAAACGGGATGAGTGCGAGCAATACGACGCAGAGCGTGAGCTTCATCTCGACCTCCGAATGGTCCGACCATGTGGTCAGCCCCCGCGCAGGTAGCGCCGGATCGGTCCCCCGAAGGAGAACAGACTGGCCCACCCGGTCAGCACGCCGGGGAGAAACACGATGATGAACAGGATGGCCTCGCCCGCATAACGGGCTTCCTGCCAAACGAAGTACCCGCCCGCGGGCACGAACAGGATGCAGCACAGCGCAACGGCGAGCAGTCCTGCCGTCTTCCCGTGAGCCAGCGCGAAGACGCCGAGGACGAGCCCGAGCAACAGCAGGGCGGGAATCATGAAGTGCCACGCGATTCGAGCATCATAGACGGCCACGAACAGATACAGGGCGAGGATCGAGGCGATATTGCAGATGATCGTCCAGCGGACGAGCGTCATTCGGTGACCGCCCCAGTCCACCCTCGCCGCGCGCCCCTCGAAGCGTTCAAACATCCCGCGACCGAGGAGGCTCAGGATCACGAGTACCGACGCGGCGAGCGCCACGCGCGAGCGCATGATCGGAACACCCAGGCCACCGGCGAGAGCGAAGACGCTCGCCCACGGCAGCACGGCGATACCGGCGGCCACCCCCAGCCAGCGGCTCCAGTACGCCCCGCAAACCAGACCGATCATCGTGATCAGGAGCGGGGCCAGCAGGACCCACATGGCGACGACGAACCTGTCGTTGCTGACGGGCTGGCCGCTGGTTCGGGACGCGACAATCAGCCCACCGAGCGTGGCCAGCGCCGTGATCGCGACCCCCGTTCGCAGACGGACGATGACACCGCCCTCGGGCTCCCTAGGCATCGACCGGTCCGGAGGTTTTCTTGAGGCACCAAGTGGTCATGCAGCGAAGGCCCTGCACGTTCGTGGTCTTGATCGGGTCCAGGAGGGTCGCACCCATTCGATCCGTCAGGTCGAGCAGGTAATCCTCATCCACGAGGAATCGGTCCGTCCCATCCGGGAGGACGTGCCAGCGTCCCTCGATATGTTGGACCCGGTCCTCGATGCCGATCGTCGAGGCGAGTCTCGAAAAGAAGACTCCGCCCGGTCTCAGCACCCGCCACAGCTCGCCGAGCATTGCCTCGAAGTCGGCCTCATCGGCAGCGAAGTGCAGCACCGCGCAGCAGATGACGGCGTCGAACGAGTCGTCAGGGAACGACAGCTCCTGAATCTGCTCGATCCGGAAGTTGTCGGCGGGGAGCTCGGGAGCTAGTCGCGCGGCCAGCGACCTCACTTCCTCGATATCTACCGGGTTCGTGTCGACACCGAACACCTCGGCCCCGGAACGCAGCAGATGAACGAGGTTGCGACCCCGCCCACACGCCGCATCCAGGACCCGCATCTGAGGGGTGATCCGGCCTCGCAGGAGCTGATCGAAGAAATAGATGTCGATTTCGCCGAAGCGATCGGCTAACGACTCGCCCTCGCCGCGGGTGCCGCCGGCCGTGGTGTCACTCACGGGCCGCCCTCCGCTCTCCACGAGTCGCCCTCTGACCTCGACGATCCACCCTCTGGCCTCCAGCGGTAGCGTCGCAGCGAGAACCTGCCACGCTCATCGGTCCGAAGGCCCTCCCGTTCGAGGAGTGCCCGCTGAAGCTCCTCGAAGTACGGATTTGAGCGTGGGCTCACCTCGCCGCGCGAGTTGATCACGCGATGCCAGGGAACCGAGCAGTCGTCATGAAGGGCGCTGAGGGCGTAGCCGACGAGGCGCGCATGGCCCCCGAGTCCCGCCAGCGCCGCGACCTGACCGTACGTGGCCAGTCGGCCCTGCGGGATCCGCTTCACGACACCGTAGACCCGCTCGTACGCGGTGGAGCTCATCCCTGGCCTCGCGTGAGACCTCTCTCACCCACGAGACCGCTGGGCGTGCCAGGCGGCCAGCACCTCCGCCTCGCGCTCGGCCGAGATGCCGGCTCTCAGCTCCGCCTGTCGCTCAGGTGGCCGCGAGAAGTGATAGTCGAGCGTTTCACGAGCCGTCACCGCCAGCGGGCGAAACGTGAGACCGTGCGCTACCTCGTTGGACAGATCGAAGCGCGCGAACCCCTCACGACCGTCACGAGGCGGCATCCACACCGGCATGTGCGAGTACGGTCGAATCCCGGTCTCGAACAAGAAATCGGCTGGGACCCATGTGAACATCGTCTCGGCGGTGGTCACCGCGCGGATCCCGTACAGGAGCTCCGCCATCGGGCGCGGAGTCGCTGGTCCGACCCCGTTGAACACTCCCGTGTGACCGTCCTCGGCCACCCGGATCATCCACTCACACAGGTCGCGCGCATCGATGATCTGTACCGGGTCGGATGGATTCCCCGGCGCCAGAACCTCGCCTCCGCGGTGGATGCGCACGGGCCAGTACGTGAACCGGTCCGTCTCATCTCCGGGGCCGATGATCAGGCCCGGACGGAAGATCGTCGCGCGTCCCGGGAACGCGCGCTGTGCCTCGCGCTCCGACAGCGCCTTCCGCAGACCGTAGGGGAGTTGCTCGGCGCCGGGGTCCACACCCGCCGTCTCGTACGTGAACGTGGGTGCGTCCGCGGTCATCGGGATTCGACTGGTGTCCGAATAGGCCGAGCGTGAGGAGACGTAGAAGTACCGCTCGACCGAGTCCTTCAGAAGCTGGGCGGAAAGGCGAACCCACTCGTGATTGGACGCCGAGTTGTCGATCACGACATCCCAGGTTCGCCCCTTCAGCGCCTCGAGATCGCCGTTCCGATCCCCGATTAGCCTCTCCACGTCGGGGAACAGGTGCGTGTTGGTGCGCCCCCGGTTGAACAGCGTGATCGTGTGCCCACGATCGAGCGCGTAGCGGACCTGGTGTGGACCGATGAAGCTGGTCCCTCCCAGGATCAGGATTCGCAAGGCGCGCCCCTGGGAAGGCAAGGCTGTGGAGCCGGACGAAGCCAGACCCTCCGGTACGAGTCCGAAACCCAACGCGCCACCGGCGGCTGCCGATATCCGTAAGAACTCTCTTCGTTTGGTCACGAGTTCCTCAGTCTGGATAGTGCGGCGGCCTGGCGTGCATGAGCGCACCGCCAGCGGCTCGATCGCGACGCCCCGCCATTACCCGTAGATGTAGTTCTCCAGCTGCTCGATGGTGAACTGTTGCTCGGCGATGATGGATTTCACGAGGTCGCCGATCGAGATCATGCCGTCCACACGATCCCCGTCCAGGACCGGGAGATGGCGAACGCGCTTCTGTGTCATGAGCCTCATGCACTCCTCGACGCCCTGCTCGGATCGGGCGCAATAGACCTTGCTCGTCATGATGTCACGGACCGGGGTCGCATGCGACGAGCGGCCCTTGAGGATCACTTTGCGCGCGTAGTCTCTCTCTGAAACGATCCCGACGAGCTTCTCGTCCCGCATCACGATCAATGCCCCGATCCGTTTGTTGGCCATTCGTTCGATCGCCTGGAAGACCGATTCATCGGGATCGATGGCCCAAACCTCGCGTCCCTTGGAATCGAGAAGCTGTCTGATCGTTGCCATCGCGACTACTCCATCATGGGTGAACGGCTGCGACCCAGGCCGACACGGGGCGACTACCGGAAGAACATCTTCAAGACCGGAGCATGACCAACATCATCTTGAACCGACAGCTGGCCAGGACCGCATGCGGGCGATTACCCGGCATGATGATCATCTCACCGGCCGTCACGCGATGAGAAGTGCCCGCAATGGTGATCCGCGCCTCCCCATCGAACACATGTACGAGCGCGTCATGCGGGACGGTGTGCTCGCTGAGATCCTGTCCCTCGTCGAAGGCGAATAGCGTGACCGATCCGGCTGCGTTCTTGACGAGGGTTCTACTCACGATGGCGCCGTCCTGGTAGTCGACCAGGCCGGCCAGAGCGAGAACCTCGCCGAGCTCCTCTACCACCACCACCCCTCGCAGTGCTCCCCCCCGGCGACCGTGATCAAGAGTCGTCGTCCTCGCTCTTGGAGGGCTTCTTCGACAGCAAGCGAAACAAGCCGTACGCGACCACGACCATGACCAGGATCGTCGGGATCCAACCAAGGAGATTCAGGACCAGCCCACCCGCGATGACCACGCCGCCGCCCTGGATCCAGCCGATGGCCTTCCCCTTTTTTCGCGCCCGGCTGATATCGCGCTCGGTGTAGATCTTCTCCGGGAGAGTCACTCGTTCCTCGCCAGATACTCGGTGTCGGCCGCCCTCACCGCACGCCTCCCACCGGGGCTTCCTCGGTCGCGCCCGCGTCGACGAGCCGATCATCCGCCTCAGGTCGGTCCTCGCCCTCCAACTCGACCTGGTCCAGCGCATACGAGAGATCCGCGATCAGGTCGTCCGGGTGCTCGATGCCCACCGACAATCGTATGAGCCGCGGTGTGATGCCGATGGCCTCTTGCTCCTCGACGGGCACATCAGAGTGCGTCATCGTCGCGGGGTGCTCGACCAGCGACTCCGTGCCCCCGAGGCTGACTGCCAGCTTGACGAGTCTGACGGAGTTGAGGAACTGGAAGGCCTCGCGCTCGCCTCCGCCGGTCAGCTCGAACGCCATGATGGCCCCCGGGCCGGTGCATTGGCGCGCGTAGATCTTGCGCTGATCCTCCGACCTCGGGAGGCCGGGGAAGTAGACGTCCCCCACAATCGGGTGCTGGACCAGCCAGGCCGCGACGCGCTCCGCGTTCTTGCGCGCGCAAGTGATCCGCAGCTTGGCGGTCTCCAGCGAGCGCATGAGCAACCACGCCGAGTGTGGGTCCAGCATGGAGCCGAGCACGGTGCGATAGAACTTGATCCGCTCGATGATCTTCTCGGACCCGAGCGCGACCCCGGCAAGCAGGTCGCTGTGCCCACCCAGGTATTTGGTCGCCGAGTAGAGGACCAGATCCGCACCGTGGCGAAGCGGCTGCTGGTATAGAGGTCCCAGGAACGTGTTGTCCACCGCACAAAGCGCCTCGTGACGCTCGGCGACCTCTCCCGCCGCGGCGATGTCGGTCATGCTCATGGTGGGGTTGGCGGGCGTCTCGAGGAACACCATTCGGACGGGTGTGCCCGCGTCGTCGAGCTCCACGCAGGTGCGCTCGATCTCGGAGGGGTCGGACCCGGCCGGGAACGCACGCGTCGGGATTCCCAGGTCGGGCAACAGGTGTTCGAACAGGTAGTCTGTTCCCCCGTATACCGGACGCGAGAAGACGAGTGAGCCACCGACCGGGACAAGCGCCAAGATCGAGGTGGAGATCGCGGCCATTCCGGAGGCGAACACGGCGCTTGCCTCGGCCTCGTCCCACAGGTTGAGTCGGTGCTCGAGGATGTCGAGATCGGGGTTGTTCAGGCGGCTGTATATCAATCCCATGGGGATCGAGGGGTCGCGTTCCTCGAGCCCGTAGGCCCAGGCGAAGAACTCCTTGCCGGCTTCGGCACTGGGGAAGGTGAAGGTGGAGGTCTGAAAGAGCGGCGGCTTGATCGAGCCCTCGGACCACTCGGGCACGTAGCCGTAGCTCATCATCAAGGATTCGGGGCGCATGCCCTCTTGCTTGGGCGGCGGCCTACGCTTCTTCATTTTCGACACTCGTGGCGTCTGAGGAACCGTTCGGCAGTGCTGCTCCCCTGATCTTGACCACGGCCCCTGCCTGACGCCAGAGCCAGTCGGCGGGGCCAGACGCCCCACCCGCTGGCAGCGGCCTGCGGTCTTTCCGCGGCCCGCTAGGGCAGCTCAGGGAAGCCGGCCGGCGGGCGCCGGTGTCTCGTGGCAGCCTCATACGCGTAGGCATACCGGATCAGGTCCGGTTCGCCGAATAGCCTGCCGACGAACGTGATTCCGGCTGGGAGTCCCGCGGCGGTGTACCCCGTCGGGACGGTGATCGCGGGGAAGCCGGTCTGCGGTGACAGGAGCTGGCTGTTGTCGCCCGCGGGGCTCTCGAGATCGCCCACCAAGCGGGGCGGATTGCTCCATGTGGGATAGACGATGGCGTCGATCTCATCCCGTTCCATGGCCGCGAGGACCGCTTCGCGAAACGCGATGTTCCGATCCGTGCTGTACAGGTCCAGACAGGGTGGATCCCGTTCCGCCGGAGGTGCCTCGACAGTCAAGGCGCGCTGCAGTCGACGCTCGATGTAGGGTGAGTAGAGTCCCGATGCGACGACTTCAGCGAGGGTCTTGTGCGGTGCGGCGTCACCAAGCGAAGCGAGATAGTCGTTCACGTCGTGACGGAAGACGTCGCACCAGATCCCATCCGTGAGCGCCTCGAAGTCCGGGATGTCGAACGGATCGATGATCTCGGCGCCTTGCGCCGTCAGGTCCCGGAACGCGGCCTCGGTCAAGGCCCGGATCTCGCCGTCGCCGGTCGCCACGTCCAGGTAGCGGCGAAACACACCCAGTCGGGCGCCTTCGAGCCCGTTCGAATCCAGGAACTCCAGATAACTCGGAGGCATGCGGCCCTCCGCGCGCCGCGTGATCGAATCGGCCGGATCGTACCCGGCGATGACCTCGAGCACCCGCACCGCATCCTCGACCGTTCTCGCCATGGGTCCACCGATGTCGTTGCGAAGATACAGTGGAATGATCCCATCCCGGCTGGTGAGTCCCATCGTCGACCGAATGCCGGCGAGCGCATTGTGCGAGGAGGGCCCGCGGATCGAGTTCCCCGTGTCGGTGCCCAGGCCCACGACCCCGAGGTTCGCCGAGACCGCTGCCGCGGTGCCTCCGCTCGAGCCCGCGGGGACACGGTCGAGGTCGTACGGGTTGCGCGTGACGCCCGCGATCGAGCTCTCGGTCACGTACGGGCTGAAAGCCCATTCGGCCATGTTCGATTTTGCGAGGACGATCGCTCCCGCCTCGCGGATCATCCTGACCTGATATGCATCGTCCGGGGGGATCGACCCTTCGAGGGCCAGCGAGCCGCCGGTCGTCTGCAGGCCCTCCGTGTCGTAGTTGTCCTTCACGATGACCGGGATGCCGTGCAGAGGTCGAAGGCGTCCCGTTCGCAGGAACTCTTCGTCGAGTGCCTCTGCCTCGGCGATTGCCTTCGGGTTGAGGATTACGATCGAATTCAGGCCCGAAGATTGATCATAGGCCTCGATGCGCTCCTGGTAGCGCTCCACCAGAGCCCGGCTGGTGAGTCGTCCGTCCCGGAACGCCTCGTGAATCTCCGCGATCGTCGTCTCCACGAGAGAGAAGTCGGCCGCGGATTCCGGCGTCGGCCGGCAGCCGTTCATGACGGCGATTCCCGGGACGAGGAGGAGACGTCCGAGATGGAGTTTCCGGATGGTGCTCACGACATCACCGCATCACCGCCTCACTTCGCGCAGTGGTGTTCCGCCTCAAGAGGTCTGCCGTCATTCGAGCGCCGATCCGATCCGCCCGGATTCGTGGCTGCTCCTCGACGTAACGCCGTGTGGATCGTCGGAGTCGTACCGGTCCGGAGGGTCCTCGTCCGGGACCGGAGGATCGCCGGACTCGTCCTGGCGTCGTTCCTCTTTGACCTTGATCTTCTGGATCTGTTCGATACTGGGGTCGAAGACCGAGTGCAACTCCAGCGTATGGTATAATGCCCCGCCTCCGCGCCCCTTGGTGCGCCGGTAGTAGACCCAACCTCGCGCCTCCATCCAGAGAAGGAGCTGGTCCAGGCTCGCCGCCAGCACGACGATCACGATTCCCCAGATGAGCAGCTTTGGCATCTTCCGTCTGACTCCGAGGCTAGGCCGCCACACTTGAGGTCCACTCCAAATACTACGCCGAAGAGCATGGGAAGAGTCAGGCGCAGAGACAGACCCGTTGCGGATTTGGAGTTTCCGCGAGCCGGCCGGACCCCGTACAATCGCTTGCGTGGGGCTCGACACCCGCAAACGTGCGACGAGATCCTTCGTTCGCGGAAGGCGAACGGTCACGGCGTAAAGGCTAGCGGATGCGCATGGACAACTCGGGCTCGATTCCTTCGGGTGGTGGGATGGGTGGCGGCACTATGGTGCGCAGCGTGGCCGCCGTTGCGGCCGGGTTCGCGCTTCTCGCGATCGGCGTGATGATCGCCACACGCATCGCAGTGGGCGCCATGCTGCCGACCCCGCACGCGGGTCCCACGCCCGCCTACCTGGCGGTCAACCTGGCGTACAGCGCGGGACTCGCTGTGGCGGCGGGCTACGTGACCGCCAAAGCGGCTCCCGGCGCACCGCGCGCACATGCCCTGGCGCTCGCGGGGGTTCTACTCCTCCTGGGGGTGGCAGGCGTGGTAGGTACGGCTGCGGCTGGCGCGACCCCGCCGGACCAACCCGGCTGGTACCCCTACGTCATGCTGGTACTGGGTCCCACCGGCGCGATCCTGGGTGGCGCCTTGAGAACGGCTTCGATCGCGGAGAGCTCGTGAAAAACGGGAACGTGCGCTGTGTGGGGTCTCGAGGTTCGTGTGCGAGCCCGCGCGGCGACTGGACCTCTGCCCCGGCGTCGGCAGTGAACGACTACGAGGTCAGTATCACGCGGACCGCGAACCAGATGACGGGGAGCGCCGCGAGGAGCGTCGCCAGAGTCGTTCCGAGGTCGATGCCGTCACGCTTCAGTGCCCCATAACACAAGACCAGGCCGACGACCGCCATGGCGGCGCTCAGGCCGATGGGAATAAGGAGTAGAGGCCCGGCGGCCCAGGCTCCCCACCCTTCGTAGCGCCCGATGTAGATCCAGGTGCCGACGAACGCCGCCAACGGTAGCCACGAGATCCATCGAAAGGTCCTGACGGCCACCCCGGTCACTGCACGCAGCCTGCCCCGGCGCTCCGCGCGTAGGCCAGGAGCTCCGGCCCGAGATCGGCCTCGCGCTCCAGGAATCGCCCGATGATCTGCGACGTCTCGCCGGGATAGCGGATGTGCCAGTGCCCAAGACCGTGGAGAGCGCTCTCCCGGCACGCCACGGAATCAAGCTCCAACGCTCGACCCATCACCTCCAGCAGCGCCGCGTCCCGGTCCGCATGTTCTGCCTCGCTCGGCTGTCCCCAGGTAGGAAACACGTCCCACCACATGTAGCAGATCGAATTCAACGGGCTCGCATCGGAGTCGTCCCGATGTGACAGATGGGGGGAGCAACGCTCGAGGAAGAGCGAATCGTAGAGGGCGGATATGGCGAGGATACCACGCTTCCGGTCCGGCCACGGTAAATCGGTGAACAGCATCGGGTGAAGCTCGCCCGAGGCCCCCACCAACTCCCAGAGTCCCTGGTTCACCTGTGCGTCGTCGAACCTCGCAAGGATGGTCCCGGCATCGGAGAACAGCCGCGTCACGTACTCGAGCGCCGTCTCGGGCGCGAGCAGGGGATACTCATCATCGACGCTCGCGAAAGAGGGCGGATATTCGCCCGGTCGGCCGAAGAGACAATCAAGCCAGTGCTCGAACGAGGTCACCGCCATGATCTCCGGCGCCAACTCGAGGTGGTATCCGTGTCGCGCACGATGCCGAGGTCCTGCACGCTCGCTACGTTCCGAACGGGTCTTCGAGCGACGGACTCTGCGGCGTGAACAGCCTCGCTCCGTCCTCGGTGATCACCATGTCGTCCTCCAGCCGCACGCCGAACTCACCGGGGATGTAGATGCCGGGCTCATCGCTGAACGTCATGCCCGGCGCGAGCGGAAGGCTGTTGCCCTTCACGAGATAGGGCCACTCGTGCCCGTCCATCCCGATTCCGTGCCCGACCCGGTGCGTGAAATACTCGTATCCGGGTCCGTACCCCGCATCTTCGATCACTTTGCGGGCCGCCGCGTCGATCGCCTGGCACTCCACGCCGGGAGCGGCCGCCGCGAGGGCGGCATCCTGCGCTCGCCGCTCGATCTCGAACACGTTCCTCATCTTGTCGGTGGGTGTGCCCAGCACGAAGGTGCGGCTGATGTCCGAGCGGTACCCCTCCACGGCGCAACCGCCGTCTATGAGGAGAATCGTGCCCTCGCGAACCACCTGTGGGGTGACCGAGCCGTGCGGGAGGGCGGAAAACTCGCCGGTTTGTACGCCCGCCCCACCCGAGAACCCGAGCCGCTCGTGTGCGAGCGATACGAGCCGGGCGAAGTCCCGCTGCGTCATCCCCTCTTCGAGCGCCAAATAGGCCGCCTCGTAGGCCTTGAGCGTGACCTCGCTCGCGATGCTCATCAGCTCGAGCTCGTGCTCGTCCTTAACCCCCCGGCACCCCGCCGTGACGGGCGTGCCGCTTGTCAGCTCGAGCGCGGGAGCCGCGCCGGCGACCCCATCGCTGAACACGAACTTCACCGTCTCCTCGATCCCGAGTCGGCCGGAAGCGATCCCGAGGTCACGCAGTCCGGTCGCGACGGCCGCGTACGGACTATCGTCTTCCTGCCAGGTCAGGACGGGTGTGTCGGTGTCGAACGGGCCCTTCGCGAGCTGCTCTCGCGCCCGATCCTCCTCGAAAGCAGGACTGACTACGAACGGCATACCGGACGCCGGCACGATGAGGGCGAACAGACGCTCGCCACCGCCCCAACCGATGTTCGAGAAGTAGCGGAGCGTCGTGCCGCCCGTGAGCAGGAGCGCGTCCATCTCGTGCTCTCGCATCAGCCGCCGGGCCTTCTCGATCCGCGCGGCCCTTTCCTCCACGCTGATCGGCGTGGGCCGATCGGCCATCGACTCCAGTCGAGCGATCGAGGGCGGGATATCCTGATCAGCCGAACCCTCCTGCCGCCACTCGCCCGGCCGCGCGGCCGTAAGCTTCCCCGGCGAGATGGTCTGCACCGCCGCTCCGGCGATCGTGGCTGCGGAGGCTCCGAAGAAAGCGCGGCGTGTGACGTGACGTTCCGGCATATGATGGCTCCCGGGTGTGGTATCCTCGTGTTGCCCGCGGACGAGCGGTGCGGGAAACTGGGGGGGGAGACGCTCTGCGGTCCAGTACGACCGGTCGAGCGCACCGGTCCACGACCGCCACCCCGAACGAGAGTGCGGAACGACGGACATGACGACGACCGCCCAGTCATTCAAGATCGCAGCTGTCCAGGCGTGCCCGGTCTACCTGGATTTGGAGGCCAGCACGGAAAAGGCGTGTGAGTTAATCGCGGAGGCCGGGCGCGAGGAGGCGACGCTCGCCGTGTTTCCAGAGGCCTTCCTGCCCGGCTACCCGCTGTGGGTGTGGTTCATCCCGCCGGCACACACGCACCCGTTGCGCGAGGCATATGCGGAGCTGCATCGAAACTCGGTAACCGTCCCGAGCCACACGACAGACCGGCTCTGCGACGCCGCACGGTCGGCCGGTCTCACCGTCGCGATCGGGATCAACGAGCGTAACTCCGAAGCGAGCGATTCGACGATCTTCAATACCCTTCTCTACATCGGCGCAGACGGTGACATCCTGGGCAAGCACCGCAAGCTGATGCCGACCGCCGCCGAGAAGCTCGTATGGGGAATGGGTGATGGGAGTGACCTGGAAGTCTACGACACCCCGTTCGGCCGGCTGGGTGGTCTCCTGTGTTGGGAGAACTACATGCCACTGGCCCGTTACGCTCTGTGCGCGTGGGGGGAGCAGATCCACGCCGCGCCGACCTGGGATCGCGGCGAGCCATGGCTATCCACGATGCGACACGTGGCGAAAGAAGGCCGCTGCTTCGTGATCGGTTGCTGTACGGCCATGCAGAAGACGGATATTCCGGATCGGCTCTCCTTCAAGGAGAAGTACCTGGATGCCCTGGAGGGTTGGGTGAATCCCGGGGACTCGGTCATCGTGGACCCCGACGGAAAGATCGTGGCAGGGCCTGCGCAGGAGGAGGAGACGATCCTGTACGCGGACGTACGGCCGGACCAGCTCATCGGACCCCGGTTCCAGCTCGATGTCGCGGGGCACTACGCCAGGCCCGACGTCTTCCGGCTCCAGATCGACCGCCGGCCCAGGCCGCACATCGAGTTCTTCGATGCCGAGCCCGCGGGCGAGGGAGTGGGTGAAGCCCCCGCCTCCTTCGAGGCGGATCCGAGGTGGATCAGCGGGGCGGATCGGTCCGAGTGAATCGCATCGAGTCGACTCGCCGCGCCAAGAGCTCCCGGCGCCTGGATTCGTGACTAGACGGCGCCCCCCAAAGCCCGTTCGGGTCAGTAGGACCCTGCGCTTCTATCATGAAGTGCTCGGACTGGAGCACCTCCAATACGGTCTGTGGGAGGGGGAGCCGCGAACGCTGGAGGGGCTCAGATCAGCGCAGGCAAGATATGCCGAATACCTGCGCGGCTGGATCCCCGCCGGTGTGGAAACCGTGCTCGACGTGGGGTGTGGGACGGGTGCGGCTGCCGCACTCTTGAAGGAGCGCGGCTACGCGGTCGAGGGGTTGTCTCCGGATCCGCACCAGGGGGAGCTGTTCGCGCGGCGAGTCGAGCGCCCGTTTCACCTCTCGCGCTTCCAGGACTTCGAACCGCCGCACGCGTACGACCTCGCGGTAATGAGCGAATCGGCGCAGTACATCCACCTGCCCGGTCTATTCCCGGCCGTCCGACGCGTGGCGCCGGACGGGCACCTACTGGTCTCCGACTGTTTCGTGGTCGAGGACGACGGTGGCCCACTGTCCAGGAGCGGTCACCCACTGGAGGCATTCCTCCGGGAAGCGGGGAGCCACAACCTGGTGATCGAGCGCGAAGAGGACATCACCGAGCGGGTCCTACCGACTCTCGATGTCGCGCGTGACTTTCTCCAAGATCGCTTGAATCCCGCCCTGGGGATATTCGCCGACTCACTGCGGACGAAACGCCCGTATCTTCACCGAATCGTGCGCTGGCTGGCGCGCAGAAAGCTGCAGGAGCTCGGAGATCTCGAGGTGATGGTCGACAGCGCCGAGTTCCAGCGGGTGAAACGCTACAAGGTCTTTCTGTTTCGCGTGCCGGCGGCCGCGTCCGTTTCTGGCCCCGGCCAATCCGGTCGCGCCCGCACACGGTCGAGACTCTAGGCCCGAGCCCGAACCCTGGCAGGGCACTGAGGGACCGAAGCGACCCTGCACTCGACGGTAGACCTTTCGACGGACGACGGCGAGATGCTGCAACTGATCTGCACCCGAACCTGAGGAACTTGCCGCAAGGCGGTCGCCTTGCTCGAGGAACGCGCGATTCCGTTCGAGTACCGGGAATATCGGCGTGACCCGCTGAGCGTCGATGAGATCCGCGAGGCGCTGCGGATGCTCGGCGTGGGTCCACGGGCCGTGCTCAGACGAGCCGACAAGGTCTTCAAGGAGCTCGGGCTGACGGGTGAAGAAGAGGACGATCGATTGATCACGCTCATGTCCGAGCACCCGACGCTTCTGCAGCGTCCGATCGGAGTCTACAGCGGGCGCGCCGTGGTCGGACGACCCATCGAGAACCTCCTGGAGTTGGTCAGATCAGCCGGTGACGGCGCATAAACCGGCCATGGTCGAGCACCGCCGGGATACGGAGACCCGTGACCGGGAGTGGCTCGCCCGAATCCCGAAAGTCGAGCTCCATCTCCACCTGGAAGGTGCGATCCCGCTCCCGACCCTGTGGACCCTCATTGAGAAATACGGCGGCGATCCGGATGTGCCCTCGCCAGAGGCGCTCGAGCGGCGCTTCACGTACCGTGACTTCCCTCACTTCATCCAAACGTGGCTCTGGAAGCAGTCTTTCCTACGCGAGTACGAGGATTTCACCCTTCTGGCGGAGGCCGTGGCCCGCGATCTCGTCGCCCAGAACGTGCGCTACGTGGAGGCCTTCACCTCGCCGGCGGACGTCACGCCACACGATCTGGAGGCCCAGCCGCTGATCCGCGCGATCCGCACGGGTCTGGATCGCGTCCCGGAGATCCGCGTGGCGCTCGTCCCCGACCTCGTGCGCAACAAAGGGCCGCAGGAGGGCGCCGAGACCCTCGAGCGCGTGGCGGAATGCCGAGATCTCGGCGGTGTGGGCGTGGGGCTCGGAGGCTCCGAGCACGATTTTCCCCCCGAGCCGTACGAGTCCGTGTACCGCCGCGCGCGGGAGTTGGGGCTCCGAACGAGCGCGCATGCGGGGGAGGCGGCAGGCCCCGAGAGCGTGTGGGGGGCGATTCGAGCCCTGCGGGTGGACCGGATCGGTCACGGCACCCGGGCGGTCGAGGACCCGGCGCTCGTCGACTACCTGGCCGAACATCGAATCCCGCTCGAGCTGTGTCCGATCTCCAACGTCCGCACCGGCGTGATCGAATCGATCCGTGAGCACCCGGCGCGCACTTACCTCGAGCGCGGGATCCCGCTCAGCGTGAACACGGACGATCCGAAGATGTTCGGAAACACGCTGGTCGACGAGTTCGCAGCACTGATGTCGGAGCTCGACTTCACGCGTGTGGACGTGTGCCGCCTCACCTTCGAGGCGATCGATGCTTCCTGGCTCGTGGAGCCGGATAAGGTCGAGTTGCGGCGGAGCATCGACGCCGACCCGGCCTGGATCAGCGACTGAGGCCCACGGCCCTCCCGTCCAGCTGCCACGCGGGATCGATCTCGATGCCTATGTGCGTGAGCGCCGTAACTGCGACATCGACGATCTCGGGTGTGCCCGACAGCGTGCCGTGCACGGTGGCTGGTCCGCTGGCGAGATAGAAGATGGTTCGCTCGACTTCCGAGTCCCCCCCGTGACCGCCATCCGGACGTCGGCCGTGGTCGGTGCACACGAGGATGAGCCAGTCTTCCTCCGCGTACGTCGGCCGGGTGCGGATCGCGTCCACCAGCAGCCCCACATGTCGATCGGCCAGCTCGATCGCGTCGCGATACTCGTCACCGATAGATCTCGCCTCGTGGCTGGTCTCGTCGGGGTTGCCGAGGTAGACGAACATGGCGTCGGGCTCCGCCGTCTGGAGGTGCTCGACGGCGGCTGCTACCGACTGCCGGTCCGCCTCTGCCCAACCCAGCTCGTAGCCGTTCAGCACGACCTTCACGTCGGGCGCTTCGCCGACAAGCGGCCCGCCCGCATTCTCCGCGACCAGGGGCAGCCAATCCGCGGCCACGAACGTGTTCAGCTCGGGCCGGGTCTGCTCGATCCGGGTCAGGAAATCCGGGAACTCGTCGTATCGATTCGTTCTGAAGTTGTTGTTCAGCACTCCGTGCTTCTCGGGCCACACACCGATCAGCATGCTGGACCAGCCCGGCCCGCTGATCGTGGGCAGTGTCGTGCGCGCCCGGTCGCTGAACGCGCCCTCCGCGATCAAGACGTCGATGTTCGGGGTGGAGACCTCGGCCAGCGCGTCCGGACGCACACCGTCGATCCCGATCAGGATGAGCTTCTTGCTCGTGCTTGTTGCGTGGGATTGCTGGGCCAGGCCTTCCGGCGCCGTCCATAGCAGGCACACCGTGGCGATCACGACGACGAGCCAGCGAGCCTCCCGCCCCGGGAGGTGCCCGCCAGCCTCTCTCCGATCATGCGGGATGAGCTCGCTCACTCGGATCCTCTCTTTCCGGTGATCCCATGTCCGCTTGCCCGCCCGCTTCGATTGCGCCCGCGGGCACGGACGTCCCACCTTCCGTCGATTCGGAGACACCCCCGAGACTCGATTATACGGCTCAAGGATAACCCCGGAGTGCGATCATGCGCGTGAGTGACCATCCCCGTCTGATTCCTGTGCTCGTGGTCCTGGCCTTCGCCGCTTGCGGTGGTGGAGAGCCCGCAGAGGCCTCCGCTGACGGAGACCAGGCCCCCGATAGCGAATTGGAGACACGGGCCCGAGGAATCCACGAGCGCGTGATCTCCATCGATACACATGACGACATCCCGTCCAACTTCGCCACGCCCGAGGTCGACCCATTGAATGCGGATCGCCAGGTGAACCTGGAGAAGATGCGTGCGGGCGGGCTGGATGCGGGCTTCTTCATCGTCTACGTCGGGCAGACCGAGCGGACCATGGAGAACTACGAGCGGGCGAAGTCCGACGCGATGACGAAATTCGAGGCGATCCATCGGATGACGGATGATATGTATCCCGAGTTGATCGAGCTCGCCTACACCGCGGACGACGTCGAGCGTATCCATGGCGAAGGAAAGCTGGTCGCGGCGATCGGGATCGAGAACGGATACGTCATCGGCAAGGACCTGTCGCTCCTCGAGACCTATCACGGGCTCGGCGCGCGCTACATCACCCTCGCACACGGGGGACACAACGACATCGCGGATTCGTCGACCCCACGCGAGAACCTCGGGGATGATAAGGAGGAGCACGGCGGCGTGAGCGAGTTCGGCGAGGAGGTGATCGCCGAGATGAACCGCCTCGGGATCCTGGTCGACGTGTCACACATCTCGAAGCAGGCGAGCCTCGATGCGATGCGGCTATCGCGCGCCCCCGTGATCGCCTCCCATTCGAGCGTGCGTGCCCTGGCCGACCACCCGCGCAACATGGATGATGACCAGCTACGGGCATTGGCGGACAACGGGGGCGTGATCCAGATGGTGGCGCTCGGCTCGTTCGTGCAGGTCCCCCCGCCCGAGCGTGGAGAAGCGATCGAAGCGCTCCGCGAGCGGCTCGGGATCGAGCGCATGTCGCAGGCGACCGACGAGCAAATCGAGGCTTTTCGGGCTGGGATGGCCGAGGTGGAAGAGCGCCACCCCGGTCCCACGGTGGCGGACTTCGTGGATCACATCGACTACGCGGTCGAGCTGATCGGTATCGATCATGTCGGGATCAGCTCGGACTTCGACGGCGGTGGTGGAGTCAGGGGCTGGAACGACGCGTCGGAAACCTTCAACGTGACGCTGGAGCTCGTCCGGCGCGGGTACGACGAGGACGAGATTCGACAGTTGTGGGGTGGGAACACGCTGCGCATATGGCGCGAGATGGAGAGGGTCGTGGCCGAGATGCAGGATGACTAGTCAGGTGCCGATCGTTCGGAGCGTGTCGAAGCTCCTACTCGTGGGTGCCCTGGGTTCCGCGGTCCCAGAATTCGCCGCCGCCCAGGATCCCGTGCTGGCCCAGTTCGAGCACCTGAAGGAGCCTCGAATTACCGAACGGCCGGCCGAGCAGATGCTGGTCGTCACGGCCAAGGGCGACCCGAACATCGCCGGTGCGGGTGCGTTCGGCCTCGTTTTCCAGCTGTACTTCTCGATCCCCGAAACCCCCAAGGGACCCGGCTTTCAGTTCCCACGCGCTCGCTGGCCCGAGTCGCTCGATACACCGAAGACCGACTGGGTCGGACGTTATGCGCTGCCGGTGCCACAGACCGTGACAGAGCTTCCGGGGCACCAGGCGCCCAAAGGGCTCGTGGCTTCGCTGGAGGAGTGGGAGTACGGAGAGGTGGCCGAGATCCTCCACGTGGGGCCCTATGCGGAGGAGCCTCCGACCCTTGAACGGCTGTTGGAGTTCGTGCGAGCCAGCGGGTACGTGACGCTGGGTGGCCACGAGGAGGAATACGTCCGCGGTCCGACGATGTCCGGACCCGGAGAGCCAGAGCGTTACCTCACGATCCTTCGTTACCGTGTGAAGAGGCCTTGATGTCCACCGGGTTCGAGTCCGGTCGTTCGATCGCGGTGGTCACCGGCGCCAACGCGGGGATCGGCCAGTCGACGACCGAGTTGCTCGCGGGGGCCGGGTGGAGCGTCGTCATGGTCAGTCGCGACCGTGAGCGCGGAGAGAAGGCGCTCGCGGCGGTTCAGAGGCTCGCCGGCGCCGACCGAGTACAATTGGAGATCGCGGACATGTCCTCCGGGGAATCCGTGCGCGCGCTCGCGGCGCGACTGGCCGATCGTCTGGACCGCCTGGACGCCCTGGTCAACAACGCCGGCGTGTACCGCGCACGGAGGGAACGGACGGCTGACGGCCTCGAGGTCACCATGGCCACCAACCATATGGGTCACTTCCGCTTGACTCTCGAGTTGCTGGACTTGCTGCGGGCGGGCGAAGGCCGGGTCGTGAACGTCAGCTCCGATGGGCACCGGCGGGGAGACCTCCGTCGGGCGCCGCTCGAGCGGATCCTGAAGGGCGAGGAGCGCTACCGCTCCTTCCAGGCGTACTGCGACTCGAAGCTCGCCAACGTGCTGTTCACCCACGAATTGGTTCGCAGGCACGGGGGTGACGGGATCATCAGCAACGCGCTCCACCCCGGCACGCTCTCGACCCGGATCTGGAACCAGAACCACAACCCGGCCAGTCTGATGATGCGGGTGTTCAAGCCCTTCATGGCGAAGCCGGATGTGGGCGGGCGGGCCGTATTCCGGCTTGCGGCGGACCCGGATCTGGCGGAGGTCACCGGGCGTTACTTCAATGTCGAGCAAGAAACGCGCGCCGCGCCACAGGCGTATGATGAGGACCTGGCGGCGGAGCTTTGGGAGCTGAGCACGGGCTATCTGGGTCTCGCGGCTTGAGATGCCTCCGCGCGGCCGCGGGTGGCTCACCCTCGGTCGAAAGCACCCTCTTGCCCTCGTGGCCCGACCGAGCTAGCCGTGAAGCTCGCGAGGTGCCGCGCCTGGCGCGCGACGGTTTCCACCGCGTCGTAGAGGTTTGATTGGAGCGATACGGATGCTGAGTACCGATACCATCTACAGTGTGCACCCATCCGTGGCGTACACGCGTAGGATTCTGGACAACCTGCCCGACAAGACAGGGCGCTCACTCGACGAGTGGATCCAGCTGATCGAGGAATCCGGTCCCGAGGGTGAGAAGGAGCGCCGCGAGTGGCTCAAGTCCGAGCACGGGGTCGGAGGGACGACCGCGTGGCTGATCGCCGAGCTCTCTACAGGCAAGGGCGCTGAAAGCACCGATCCGGACGCGTACCTGGAGGCGGCGGCCGAGTATGTGGAGGCGCTGTACTCGGGCCCGAAGACAGAGCTGCGCCCGATTCACGATCGCCTGGTCGAGTTGGGAAGCAGGTTAGGGGAGGACGTGAAGGTTTGCCCCTGCAAGACCATCATCCCGCTCTACCGGAAGCGGGTCTTCGCCGAGATCAAGCCGACCACGCAAACGCGCATCGACCTCGGTCTCGCGCTCAAGCGGTACGAGGGTGGGCTTCCCGAGCGCTTGCTCCCCACGGGCGGGCTCGAGAAGGGTGATCGGATCACGCACCGAATCCCGATCAGCTCGGTGGAGGAGATCAACGACGAAGTCGAGTCGTGGCTACGAGTCGCGTACAAGCTGGACGACTGAAGCGGCCGGAATCCCGCCGGACTTCTCCACGCTTGGTGACGCCGGACACACCTCGCGCGCTCCTCGCGCTCCTCGCCCTTTGCACCGCGGGGTGCGCTGACGAATCCTCGCGATTCCAGGTGCTCACGGCCATCGAGGTCGGACCCGGGCCGCACGGAATCCGGTTCAGCGAAGACGGTGATACCGCGTTCGTGGCGCTCCCACGTCAGGGCGCGATCGCAGTCGTCGATCTTCCTCGCGGGGAAGTGGTGGACCGATGGGAGACCGGGGGGACGCCTTTCGATCTCCTGGCGACGGGACGCGGCTGGCTGGCATCGAACTTCGGTGACTCGACGCTCGTTCCGCTCGACCCGGACGGAGGGCCCGCTGGCGAGCCCCTCGTCGTAGGCCGCGCACCCTCGCTGTTCACGCCGGAGGCGGCTTGGGGGCTGTCGTACATCGTGTCCCAGTTCGCCGACCGCCTGACCGCGATCGACACCGAGACCGGCATGCCGCTGGTGAGCTTCTCGACCGGGGATCGACCCTACCCGCCATCCGCGATGCCTGACGGCTCGCTCGCGTTCATCCCCCACTTCGGGGATGGGACGGTGATGGTGATCGACCTGCTCGGCGAGGAGGTCGTCGCAAATGTCGAGGTGTGTCCGGGGCCACAGGGTGGGGTGCTCACCCGCGATGGGGTCCACTATCTGGTCGCCTGCGGCCTCACGAACGAGATCGCTTATCTGAATACGGCATCCTTCGAAGTCACGGCTCGGGTGAGCGAGGGCGTGAGGGGGCGCCCGTTCTCGATCGCGGTCACGCGTGACGGGCGCTACGGGGTGGTGAACAATGCGGATACGACCACCGTGTCGATCCTGGACATCGACGCGCGGCGCGTGATTCAGGAGATCGACGTGGGAGGCAAGCCGATGGTCGTTCGCGTCCATCCCGACGGTCGGCGCGTGCTGGTGTCGATCGAGGATGCCGGGATCCTCACGGTGCTCGAGGCCCCCCCGTCACTGAGCCGCCAAGCGCGCGCCGAGCGGAACCAGGTGATAGTGCTGGGAATGATCCACGGCGACCATCGGACCAGCGAGCGGTACGGAATCGAGGTGCTCGAGGACCTGGTGCGCGCGATCGACCCGGACCACTGGCTTGTGGAGATCCCGCCGAACCGCATCGAACGGGCTGTCGCGGAGTTCAGGAGCGCGGGAAGTGTCGAGGAGCCACGGGTCGCGCTGTTCCCCGAGTATGTGGACGTGCTCTTCCCACTCTCTCGCGAGCTCGGGTTCGAAGTCGTCGCCACCGCGGGCTGGAACCGGTACATGTCCGATTTCCGCGCGCAGCGCCTGAGAGAGATCCAGGACGACCCGGCCTGGGCGGCTGCCTGGGAGACGTATGAGCGGGCGAGCGCGGGAGCGGACTCGGCGGTGCGAGCCGGCGGAGAACCCGACGATCCACGCTGGATCCACACAGATGCCTACGATGCGGCACTGGAGATCCGCTACTCCGAATACAACCGGTTGTTCAACGATGAGCTCGGACCGGGGGGCTGGGACCATATCAACGCCGCCCACTACGCCAACATCTCCGAGACCCTCGACCGGCACCGCGGTGAGGGAAGCCGGTTCCTGATCACCTATGGAGCGGGTCACAAGGGCTGGTTCCTCCGCGAGCTGCGCGAACGCGACGACATCCAGCTGCTCGACGTCGCGCCCTTCCTGGATCAAATCGGCCCTCGGGAGTAACGCACCCACCATGCTGGTAGCCAGGACGCTCATGATCGCTGCGCTGCAGGCGGCGACCTCCGCGCAGGAGCGGATTCTCGACGACGCGCCTTTATCGCGGTCGGGCTGGAACCGCCGGGGCCCGTCGAGTTCGAAGATGCGGCGATGGGTCCGAAGCGAAGGATGCTCGCGCTGGGGTTGGGCGAGACCTACGACGCTCGTATGGAGTACGCCCGCCGGATCGAGCGGCGGGCCGGAACGGGTCCACTCAGAGAGCAGCTGGCGTCGCACCGCGCGGCGATCGAGACGCTCGTCCCCCAGCTCGTGCGCTCACAGCGTGCGGGAGACGACAGACGCTACGAGTCGCTCGCCACGGAGGCGGTCACCCACTGGCAAGCGCTGTACCAGCTCTACGTCGAGGCCGCGCCAAACGGCGCGCTCAGGGCGCAGGTCATCCAGCAGTACCTGTCGGCGATCCA
>JBDHAD010000007.1:0-57517 GCA_039588215.1 Gemmatimonadota bacterium | reverse complement strand
TGTCTCCAGCCGGCGAAGCTCATCCACGAGGTGATTCATCCGCGTGTCTGCGGTGGCCGGGGGTGCCGGGCCGGGTTGTCTCGATTCCTCTTTCGGGGTCATGCGTCGCTACTCAGCCGCCGTCGTCCGGTGCTCGTCGCACCAAGTCCGGATGTACTCGACAGCGTCCGACGTGGGGGTGCCGGGTCCGAAGAGCTTTCCGATGCCCAGCGCCGCGAGCGCCTCCATGTCCTCATCGGGGATGATCCCGCCACCGGTGATCAGGACGTCGTCCATACCATGCTCCTCCAGCAGGCTTCGGACCCGCGGGAAGAGGGTCATGTGCGCCCCCGACAGAATCGACATCGCCACTACGTCCACGTCCTCCTGAAGCGCCGTGGCGGCGATCATCTCGGGCGTCTGATGGAGGCCTGTGTAAATGACCTCCATCCCCGCGTCCCGTAGCGCGGCCGCGATCACCTTCGCGCCGCGGTCATGTCCGTCCAGTCCCGGCTTGGCGACCAGAACTCGGATCTTCCGATCTGGCATCTTGCTATCGCTCCGGGGATTACCGGTCCAGTGGGCCGCGCACGAGGTGCAAACCCGCACGAAAAGCCCAGAGCCTCGGGCAGAATGAAGTTATTCGTCCGGCCGGCCGACTTGCAACGCGGGTGCGTTGGCGGCACCCTTGTCCCTGGAGTCTCGATAACTGCCACGGATGGCGGGATGGCCAAGGATTCCCGACAAGTTTCGCGCATTCTCCTGAACGCGGCCGCGTTCGTGATCATCGTGGCCGGGATGCGGGCCGCTTCCGCCCTGCTCGTGCCGTTCCTGCTCGCGATGTTCCTCGCCATCCTGTGCGCGACCCCGTTTAGGTGGCTCACCGAGCACCGGGTGCCGCGCGTGCTGGCCGTGGTCCTGCTCGTCCTCGTGATCCTCGCCATCAGCACGTTCATCGGTGGGCTGATCACATCGACGATCGTCGAGTTCACGCGCTCGATCCCCCGCTACGAGGCGAGACTCCGGATTCAGGAGGCTTCACTGGTCATGTGGCTGGACCGGGTGGGCATCGAGGTGTCCAGCCAGTGGCTGACGGACTACTTCGACGCGAGCCGCTTGTTCGGGTTGATGGGGATCCTGGTCGCCAGTCTCGGTCAGGTGCTCACGAACGGCGTACTCATCCTGATCACGACCGTGTTCATCATGCTCGAGATGTCCGGGTTCCCGGCCAAGATGAGCACAGCGTTCGGTGAATCGGATGCCAGCGACGCGCAGACCAACTTTCGTCTGGTCGCGGTCAACATCCGCAAGTACGTCGCGCTCAAGACGGTCATCAGCCTCGGCACCGGTGTGGGGGTGGCCGTATGGTTGTCGATCGTCGGGGTCGATTTCCCGCTGCTCTGGGGACTGCTCGCGTTCCTCCTCAACTACATCCCCAACATCGGCTCGTTTATCGCCGCCATCCCGGCGGTGCTGCTGGCTTTTCTGCAACTGGGTTTCGGGAGCGCGCTCGCGGCTGCCGGCGGGTACCTGGTCATCAACCTGGTGATGGCGAACATCCTGGAGCCACGGGTGATGGGTTACGGCGTGGGACTCTCGACCCTCGTGGTCTTTGTCTCGCTCATCTTCTGGGGTTGGGTCCTGGGTCCCGTCGGGATGCTCCTTTCCGTCCCGTTGACCGTGATCTTCCGGATCGTGCTCGAGACGAACGAGAGCACGAAGTGGGTTGCCGTGCTGCTCGGGTCGGAGCGATCCGCGGCGGCGGAGGTCGAAGCCTAGGCGGATCTCGCGCGAGCGCGACGCGCGTGTTCGGGCTCCCGAAAGCGCCTACACCTCGAAGGCCGGCGGCCTCTGCTTGTGGTGATCCGTCGCGTCCTGCACCGCCTTCGCGAGGCGCAACGCACTCGCGTCGCCGTACAAGCTCCCCACGAACGAGAGGCTGGTCGGTGTTCCCTCCGTCCGGTACCCGTTCGGCATGACCACCGTCGGGTGTCCCGTAAGGTTGGTGAGGAGGAGGATCGGCCCGCCGAAGCTCGGCGTCACGAGCACGTCGATCCCTTCCATCGCGGCTTCGAACCGTCCCATCGCGACCGTGCGGAGCCGGTTGGCCTGGATGTACTCCACCGCCGGGATGAGCCTCGCCGTTCGGAAACTGGTCGGCCACGCCCCGCGGTTCTGGCGCACCAGCAGGTCGTCCCGGTCGCTGCGGGTCAGCTCGTCGAACGCCGCCGCGGCCTCGGCGGTGAGGATGATCCGCATCGCCGCGTACGGGATGTCGTCGGACACCTCCACGGGCACCGGGTCGATCCCCAGGCCGCGTACTACCTCGAGGCTGCGCTCGTCGAACGCCTTCGCCTCCTCGTCCTCGCGATCGGCCTCGAACGCGGACCGCAGGTATCCGACGCGCAGATCGGACAACGGCCGGTCCGGGTCCCAATCGAAGGCGACGTCCCGCGCCGTGGGATCGAGGCCGTCGGCGCCGTGGATCGCGTCCAACACCAGCGCGCAGTCCTCCACGCTCCGGCAGAGCGGGCCCAGCTTATCCATCGTCCAGGACAGCGCCATGGCGCCCGCGCGGCTGACGCGTCCGTAGGTAGGCCGCAGCCCGGTGGCGCCACAGCGCGTGGACGGCGACACGATCGAGCCGAGCGTCTCGCTCCCGATGGCGAACCCGACGAGCCCCGCCACCGTCGCGGCGGCCGATCCGGCCGAGGACCCACTCGAGCCCTGCTCCAAGTTCCATGGGTTGTTGGTCCTGCCCCCGAACCACACGTCTCCCTGTGCGAGGGCACCCAGGGTCAGCTTGGCCACCAACACCGCCCCGGCCTCCTCGAGACGGCGGACCACCGTCGCGTCCTCGGGCAGGTGCTGATCCTCGTACGGCTTCGCGCCCCAGGTGGTCCGGTACGAGTCCTCCGAGAGGAGATCCTTCGCGCCCCACGGGATGCCGTGCAGCGGTCCGTGGTAGTGTCCGCGAGCGAGCTCCGCGTCGGCCCGGCGCGCCTGGGTCAGCGCAAGCTCCTCGGTGAGCGTGACCACGCATTCGAGCGTGGGTCCGTGCCGTTGGAGCCTCCCCAGATACATCTCGGTCAGCTCGAGCGCGGTCACCTGTCGTGAGCGGACCAACTCCGCCAGATGCGTCACCGGCCAGAACGCCACCTCTTCCAGGTTCGTGGATCGCTGGACCTCGCGCGGGCGCGTGTACCGGAAGACGCTCGACTCACTCGGATACGAGCGCCCCGGCAGGACGGGATCGAAGCGAATCGCCGGCGGAACGCTGTTCGGGATGGATACTTCCCTGAGGCTCTCGTAGGCCTCCAGCGAGCGGTTCGCCCCTCTGAGCATCAGCTCACGCTCCTCGTCGGTGAACTCGAGACCCGCGAGCTGCTCCGCCGCGGCGATCATCTCGGCCGTGACGCGAAGCTCCTGCGCCTCCTGAGCCTCCTGCATGCTCGCCCAAAGCGCCGCCGGGAACGCGGTCGCACCCAGCCCCAGCGCCGACATGGACGCCATGAAGGCGCGGCGATCGAGACCCGATCCGGTGGCTCCGTCTTCGTCTCGCTGGGGAGCGCTCTCGGAAGGGCGGTCGATGTGATCACGGCTCATCGGAATCTCGCTCCATCGCGGGCCAGGTTTTGGGCGTCGGGTGGAAGCTATGATGCAGGTATGCTGTTCAGCGGCGCTAGCTCCTCGGGGCAGCTCTGGACGGCGTTTCGGGCCGGGAGGCCCAGGAGGGGTTGATGGGCTCTCGACGGGGCGCCACCATCCCACCGGGTTCCCCATGGTCCGAAGAGGAGGCGCGACGGTGAACATGACGACGAGGTTCAACCGGCTCTCGATGCTCGCGGCGGCTGCGGTGCTACTCATGGCCACCAGCCCCCCGGCGGCCGTGGCGCGGGATGACGCGTCACGCTCGATCCTCGATCTCCTGCCGCTACAGGCGTCGACGCTCGCCGTGGGCAGCGAGGTCTCCGGCACGCTCTCCGAGACGGACTATCGCACCACCAACGGGGTGCTTGTGCAGGCGTTCACGCTAGATGGGCTAGCGGGCGATCCGATCACGGTCGATTTGATCAGCGACGACTTCGACGCATACCTGTTCTTGGTCGGGCCCGGGTATGAGGAGCCCCTGACCGACGATGACTCGGGGGGAGCCTGCCACGCACGACTCACCCTCTTCCTGCCGGAGAACGGACCCTATCGACTCGTGGTCGGCTCCTGGCAAAGCCCGGGCTCGTACACTCTCACCGTCGACAGTCGGGCGCATCCGCCCGCGCCCGGCGACTGCTCGGGAGACGAGTTCGGAGGAGAGTTCTTCGACCGGGACATGCTGGCGGCGTTGACCCGCATCGAGCCGACAGGCGCGTTGGAGTCGGGGGCGCAGCTCAGCGGCACGCTGACCGACGACGATACGAGCCTACCGGACGACAGCCGTGCCGATGTCTGGACCCTGGCCGGAGAGCCGGGGCAGACGCTCGTCGTCGAGCTCATCTCGGAGGATTTCGATGCGCTGTTGATGAGAGTTCCCCCTGAGCGGGATCGCTATGAGATGGACGACGACTCCGCGGGCAACTGCAATTCACGAATGTATGTGACGTTCGAGGGAGGCGAGCCGCACTTGATCGTCGCCAACTCACTGGGTCCGGACGGCCGGGGCGGGTATTCGCTCCGCGTTTCGGATCAGCCGGGGCCTGAAGCTCCGGGCGCCTGCTGACGGGCACACTTCAACCCTGCTGACGGCGGACTTCAGGCCTGCCGACAGGCACACTTCAGACTGAGGATTCGAACGATGGGGCCCAAGCCGATCGACCTTCCACGCGACGGAGTGAGTACCTTAGCCGGCGCCCTCATCGGAATATGGTTCCTGACGCTCGCCTGTCAGGCGGGCGATCCGGGTGAGGCGACGAGCGCGGACACGACGGCTGCCGGACCAGGCTCCGCAGCCCCCGAAGTCCCTGCCCCGCAGTTCTCACTCACCGCCGATCAGACGCACGCCCGCTGGAGCCGGGCGATCGAGCCGGTGCTGCGCGTGCCCGACGGCGCGGTCGTGGAAGCGTATCTGGAGGAGGCCTCCGACCAGCAGATCACCCCCGAGTCCACCGCGGAAGTGTTCGAGACCATCAGCTTCGATCCGATTCACCCGCTCACCGGCCCCCTCTATGTGGAGGGAGCGGAGCCCGGAGATCTGCTGGCCGTCACGCTACACGAGATCGAGATCGGCGATTGGGGCTGGGCCGGGAACTTTCCCGGGTTCGGGTTCCTGGCCGACGAGTTCACCGAGCCGTACCTGAGGACCTTCCGCTTCGAGAACGGCGCGACCGAGGCCGAGTTCGCCCCCGGGATCAGGATTCCGCTGCGGCCGTTCCCCGGCGTGATGGGGGTGGCGCCCGACACGGACTCGCTCCTGGTCACGATCCCCCCGAGGGCGAACGGCGGGAACATGGATGATCGCGATCTCGTGGCCGGCACGACGGTGTACTTCCCCGTCTTCGTCGAAGGCGCGCTCTTCTCCCTCGGTGATCCGCACCTGGCGCAGGGTGATGGCGAGGTGATGGGCACCGCGATCGAGGGACCCCTCCGGGTCGTGTACGAGGTAAACCTGGTCAAGAACGCCCGCTCCATCCCGTCGCCGCAGTACGAGACAGACGAGTACTACGCGGTGACGGGCTACGCGCCGACGATCGACGAGGCGGGTCGAAACGCCACGCGGGCGATGATCGACTACCTGGTCGAGGAGCACGGGCTCTCACGCATGGAGGCGTACGCCCTCGCATCGCTGGCCGCCAACCTCAAGATCGCCGAGGTCGTCGACGTGCCGAACATGCTGGTCACGATGAGGATATCGAAGGCGGTGTTGGGAGGCAGTTAACAGACGCACAGTTATGGTGTTACACGGTTGGAGCTGAAGCGGCGCGTGATATCATGAGTCGCCGCTTCGTCGGTCAGCCCGAGAAGAACCCCAGGGCCAGCGCGACGATGCTCAGACCGCTCAGCACCCAGAGCAGACGATCCGTCTTTTCGAGCAGGAGGTGGGTCGTCAGAACGGCTCCGATCGGAGCCGCGAACGCGTAGATGCTCACGAACGTCTGAACCATGTCCCCCGCCAAGCCGCCGAACGAGATGTTGAAGTCGCCGCCCGATATCACGACGACCTCGCCCAGGTCGGCGAGCGTGAACAGAATCGCAAACACCGCACCCAGCTCTAGATAAAGCCGGACCTCCGCTCGGGCCCGCTTTCGAAACGCGGCAGCCCACAGGCCCACCACTGGCCTCAACAGGAGGGAGATCGGTCCGCCGGGATCGTTCGAGTGATAGTAGAGACGCAGCCGGTGGCTCCAGAGATCCAACCCTCGAAGCAGCGGAAGGTGCGCCAGGCCGTGCCACCGGGCGCCGAGGTTCGTGATGGCGATGATCGCGAGGATCGCGACAATGCCCTCGAAGTTGCCCGTGGAAGCGCTGACGGCTCCCAGCGCCGAGCCCGCAACCAGTAGCACCGCCACGTCACCCGCGAGGCGCGCACGGCCGCTGCGCTTGGTCGCCCAGGTCGGCGGATGAGTGGTTTCGGCCCTCCAGGTCGGCGGCATGAAGTCGAGGGCCACCGGGGGCAGGCCCGTCAGTTGGCGATTCTCTTGCTCCGTGTTGAACGCGCGGACCATGCCGCGGAGCAGGAAGAAGTCCACGAACCACCAGATGCCGGCGCCCCCACCCGTCAGCAGCATGAGGATGCCGGTCCCTGTGCGCTCGAGATAGAACCGGTGGCCACCCAGGAACCCCGTGAACAACCACAACGCGCGAGCGAGAAGCTGACGCTTGCGGGGGTACTTGTAGAGGTCGTCCAGCACCTCGCGGGAGAAGTCGGCGTGCCGCCCTCCCGTCGCTGGCGGACCCGCGGGGCTTCGGGGCGGGTCGAGTATGGTCAACGGCCAGTCCGCCAGGCGAGACCCGCCGCAAGCGCACCGAGAGCGACCGCTCCGATGGCGAGCCCCGTGTCGCTGCCCCCAGGCGCTCCGGTGGGCATTAGCGCCATCCCGGCAATCACCATGACCGCCGGGCCCACGAGCAAGAGCACCAGGGGCAGCGTGCTACCCGGTTGTCCGACGCGGAATGGACCCCACAGGGTCACGAGGAGCACGAGCGACAGGAGAACGAGGAACTGACCCCCGATCAGGGCGTGCCACTTCGCGTGGTCGGGCCAGTCGCCCGGAAGGTGGTCCGTCGCGATGCTCCACCCCTGCCAGAGTCCGATCAGCGCGAGGAGCGTTCCCAGGGCGAGGACGACCTGCCGCACGATCGTTCGCTCGCCGATCGAGTCTTCGATGTGTGCCTCCCCCTCGGCGCTCCTGGTGGGGCGGGACGGCTTCGATCTGACGCTGCTCCCCGCTCCACCGTGATCGGGAATTACGGCGCATCAGCTGCCGTCGACTATAACGACGGCCTCGGTGCCCCGCAGGTGGGGGCAGCTGAGAGGCGGGCTACGACCGAGAGAATCAGGCCGTCAGGCTAACCTGTGCGGTCGGATATGAGGTTGTCGGTGCGTGGAGGAGGGAGGCGAACGGGCAAACTCCGCTTCCTCCTCGGTTACCTTTTCATCCAATAGGGACGCTTGCTCCGGTCGACCGGCTTCAGGACTCTCAGGAAGAGCAGGAAGCTGCCCAGCCCAACGATTGCGATGATGTACTCGATCCCCTTGGTCGAGCTGGCCAAGAGTTGCCATATGAGCGCGCTCATTGCGTTGCCTCCTTCAGGCTCAATGGAGCCCTTGATACTCCGGGTGCTCGCGCAGAACCGGCATTCTCTTCACTATCCACCGGAAGGTGAGCACACCGATGGTCACGATGAACACCGTCACCATCAGTTCCATCCAGTGTGGCAAGTAGCGCTGCGCGTAGTCCCAGCGGTACGCGATCACTGAGACGTTTAGTCGGTTGACGATGATCCCGATCACGGTGACCAGAGCCGTCACGCGGACCAGCGAAGCGTTGTCCGTTCGAACCGCCCACGTGAACAGGAAGCACGGCAGCGCGACGAACACGAACATCTCGACGAGGAACCACGACCCCATGGGCGTGGCGAGCAGGCTCCAGTTCTGGCCTCGGGCCACGCCGATCCACTTCAAGAAGAAGTACGCGAACAGGATGACCGCGGCCGCCTTGGCGAGCCCGAGCAGCAGCCCGTCCAGTTTGGCCAGGTGCTTCTCGTCGACCTGGTCCTTGAACACGCGATGAGAGATCGCGCTCTCGAAGGCCACCATCGCGAGCCCGGCGATCATGCTCGAGATGAAGAAGAAGACCGGCAGCAGCTCCGAGTACCAGAGTGGGTGCAGCTTGGTCGGCGCGAGCAGGAATAGGGCACCGAGCGCGGACTGGTGGAGCGTGGAGAGGATCACGCCCGCGATCGTGGCTCCGATGGTGAGCCGTACGACCCATTGGCGGACCTTCTTCCATCCCAACCACTCGAACACGGCCGGGCAGAACTCGATGAACTGCACCGTCAGATAGAGGAACACGTGCCAAGCCACCAAGAACATGACCGAGGTGACCCCGTACGAGTAGACCACCGGGTATGGGAGTCGCCACGGACGCCCGAGGTCGACCAGCAGGGCCACGACGACGAAGAAGTAGCCCAGGAATCCCGTCAGGATGGCGGGACGCAGCAGCGGGTAGTATTGCTTGAGCCCGAACAGGTAGACGGTGGAAGCCAGCACGTACCCGCCCGCAGCGAGCGCGACGCCACACATCACGTCGAACCCGATCCAGAGACCCCATGGGTATGGATTCGACAGGTTCGTGACCGCACCGAGCCCCTGGGTGAAGCGGATCGTCAGGATCACGAGACCGGTCAGCAGGATCGCGGCGACGAGCGCGTTGAGCGGAGTGACCTTCACCCGGCCCAGCGTGGGCACCGCGATCCGGTTCACGGCCCCACCTCCTCGCTCGGCACAGCCACCTCGCCTTCCCTAGCAACAGCTTCCTGCCGCTGGACGAAGCGGTGCAGACCCGTGCCGAAGGCCGCCCACAGGATGATCACCAGCGGGACCGAGTTGAGGAACGCCTTCGTCAGGTTCGGGATCGGGGCGTCGGGCAGATTCGTGGGCAAGCCCAACTTGTCGAACGAGACCCCGGCCAGGTAGAGCGCGGCCGTGCCACCCGCCTCGTGCTCGCCGTAGACGTGGTGCTCGTAACGCCCCGGCTCCGCGTGGACGCGGCGCCAGGCTTCCTTTAGGAGCTCCTCCCGCTTGCCGAATTTCACGGCCTCGGTCGGACACGCGGCCACGCACCGCGGGATGCCCTCCTCTTCGGTTCCGAAGCAGAACGTGCACTTGCGGATCGCCGGGACCGCCTTCTCGTACTCGAACGTCGGAACGTCGAACGGACACGCGACCATGCAGTAGCGGCACCCGATGCACTTATCGACATCGTACGTGACCCGACCGTCTGGTTGTCTCTCCAGAGCGTTCACGAGGCAGGCGGAGGCGCAGCCGGGATCCAGACAGTGCATGCACTGCCGCTTCATGAAGCTCCACTCCTCACCGTCCTCGCTATGGTACTCCTGGATGATGCACGGGCATGTACTCGAGAGGTCGGTGGGCTGGTCGTACAGGCCGTCCCCGTTCGGTCCATCCGGCGTGGCAGGCATGTCGAAACCATCGCGGCATGCTCCCTGGCAGGCGCGACACCCGATGCACTTCGTCGCATCGTACAGCATGCCCATGCAGTTTTCATCAGCCGGTTCCGTGGATCGGGCCCGCGCTGGGGTAGCCGTCACCCCGGCCACGGCTCCGGCGGTCGCCACGCCGAGCTTCAGGAACTCGCGTCGTCGAACCTCCATGGTGCTACTCCTCGATCTCTTCGCCACCGGTGGGCGCCGCCGGGCTCTTGGCGAGCTTGGAGGCGCCGACGGCAGCTCCTACCGCGGCCGCACCCACCGCGCCGCCGATGACGGCGGCGGCTCCGGGTGATATCGGTCTGGCCTCGCCCTGGGCCGAGGTCGGTGGGTAGAAAGCCGGGGGGGCCAGGCTGGCCGGTTGGATGACGTCAAACATGGAGTTCTCGTACGGGAACTCCGGTTGCGTGCACCCGATGCAGGGGTGACCCGCCTCGATGCACCAGTTGGTCCCGTTGTTCCACTTTCGAATCGAACAGTCGCCGTACGCGACCGGGCCTTTGCAGCCGAGCTTGAGCAGGCAGCCGTGATCGCCGAAGCGCTCGGCGAACTCACCCCGGTCGTAAAGCCCTCGGAACTGGCAGTTGTCGTGGATCAACGGGGTGAAGAACGGTGCGGGCCGGCCGTGCTCATCCAACTCGAGCGCTGCCACGCCGCCGAGCAGGATCATGGCGACCGTCCCCACGATCCAATCGGGGTGTGGCGGGCAACCCGGGATGTTGACGACGGGCGTCGTGACCCCCTCGCGCGCGAGCAGCTCGCCGGTACTGAGGCACTCGGTGGGGTTCGGATCAGCGGCGGGGATCCCTCCGTACGCCGAGCAGGTCCCGACGGCCAGTACGGCAGCGGCGCCCTGTGCCAGATCGTGAACGTGATCGTAGCCGGTGATCGGCTCACCCGCGGAGGTTTCGCCGACGCTGCAGTACAAACCACCCGCTCCCGTCGCGGTTGCTCCATCCGTGAGCAGGACGTAGCTGCCCCGGTGCTCGGCTGCCACCTCTTCCATGGCCCTCATGGCTTGCTCACCGGCCGAGGCCATCACGGTGGTGTGGAAGACCAGCGACAGATGCATGCCCGGCAGCACCTGGGCGAGCAGCGCTTCTTGGATGGTGGGCGAGGCGCTGTTCAGGAGTGAGACCGAGCATCCGGTGCAGGAGCCGGTCGCGAGCCAGATCAGCGGGATCTCCGCCACCTGCTCCATCTCCTGACCCTCGATGAGCCCCATCAGCCCGGGAATCTTCACGATCGAGAACCCCAGCACGCTCGCCTGAGCTCCCGCCTGCACGAATTCCCTTCGCGTCAGTTCCATGACGTGCCTCTTCTATCTGATTCGGTGGCCGTGGCCGGCACATCGCTTCCGTCGGCCGAGAGGCGCACGTAATCGAGTATGTCCAGCGGCAGTCCCAGCTCGTGGACCGCCGCTCCGAGCACCTTGAAGAGCGATCCCTCGACGGAGGGGGAGAGCTCGAAGCCGCGTGATACATCCCCCGCCTGCACGGCCAGTATCACCACGCTCTCAGGAGCCCGCCCCAGCAACTCCGTCTCATCCAGCGCGTGCAGGATATCCAGCTGGTGTGCGCTCAGGGGGGGGAGCTCGCGCCGCTGTAGCTGGTCCGGCTCGAGGCGAAACACCGTCCCCGGCTCGGCCTCCGCATCGATGGCATCCACGACGACCACGCGCTCTCGCCGCTCGAGCACGCCGGCCAACTCGGTGAGCGCCGTACCGGCCTCGTACACTTCCACTTCCGGCGGAAGCGGCAGCCCGGCCATGATCTCGGCGGCTCGTACGCCTACGCCATCATCGCCACACAGCACGTTGCCCAAGCCTACGAACAGGTTTGGTGCTCGTGCGTCCATCCACCGACCTCCCTCAGCTACCTCAGCGCGCACTAGATCACCCGGAACCGGGCTATGTCATGCCCTTTCGGCGTGACCATGTGTATCGCACATGCCAGACATGGGTCGAACGAGCGGACAATGCGGACGATCTCGAACGGGTTGTGGGGATCGCGCACAGCCGTCCCCTCGAGCGCCTGCTCGCACGCTCCGGGCTGGTCTCGGTCATCGCGGGGCGAGCAGTTCCACGTAGTTGGGACGACCGCTTGGTAGTTGGCTATCAGGCCTTCATCGATCTCGATCCAGTGTCCGAGCGAACCCCTCGGGGCCTCGGTGAGCCCCATGCCACTGCCTGTCTCGGGGACTTCGAAAGGTGCGCACACCGGCTCGCCGGGTTGGAGCTCCAACAGCCACGCGGACATGGCATCCGCCACGAACTTGCACTCCAGGGCCCGGGCGGCATGCCGGCCCAGGACCGAGAACAGCGCCTGTGGGCTGGCACGCAGCTCGGAGAGCGCACCGTTGACGAGTCCTGCGACCTCCGGTTGACCCTGCGCGTAGGCCACCAGCATCCGTGCGAGCGGCCCGACCTCGTAGACCTCGCCATCGTAGCGCGGGGCCTTGAGGAACGAGTACGCGCCTGCCTTCTCCAGCTGAGCATCAGTCTGTCCCTGGGCCGGCGGCAGGTCGCTGTCGCTTCGGTACCAAGAATGCCTCACCTGTTCGGTGATGCGCCCCGGATCGAGCGGCTCGTGGGCCATCTGCCGTCCGTCGAGGGTGCCGCCGGGCAGCGCGCGCGCCCGTTGCGTGAGATCCGGGTGGCTGTCCTGATCCCACCCTCCGTAGGAGAGGTAGCGCCGCGTGCCGGCGCCGATCCCGAAGTAGTCCGGATAGGCCCTCGCGACAGCCAGCACATCCCGGATATATACGTTGTCGATGAAGTCCCTCAGACGTTCCAACCGCCAGCGGAACTCGGCAATCTTGTCGACCGTGACGACCTCCAGCGCCCCACCCGGGAAGGTGCCCATGCTGTGCGGCATCTTGCCGCCGAAGATCGCGAGCATCTCCTGGGCCTCGCGGCGCTTGTCGAGGGCTTCGACGTAGTGCGCAACCGCGGCCCGGTTGGCATTGCGGGATAGCCGGTAGTCCCCTTCATAGCGGGGGACGAACGGAGCGAGCTTCCCGCGATCGATGAAGTCGGCCACATGGCGAAGGCGCTCATCCACCCCCGTGTATCCGGCCACCGCAGCGACGTCCACGTAGTCCAGCGCCGCCAGGTGATAGAAGTGGAGGATGTGCGATTGGACGTAGTTGCTGCCAAAGATGAGGTTGCGCATCACGCGGCCATTGGGCGGGATCTGGTCGGCGACCCCCAAGGCATCATCTAGAGCCAGTGCCGAGGCGATCGCGTGCGCCGTGGGGCAGACCCCGCAAATCCGCTGCGTGATCCGTGAGGCGTCGAGCGGATTGCGTCCTCTCAGGATGAGCTCGAAGCCGCGGAACAGCATCCCGGAGCAGCGAGCCTCTTTGACCACGCCTTCCTCAGTGACCGCTTCGATCTTGAGGTGCCCCTCGATCCGCGTTACGGGGTCAATCACGATTCTGGCCATCTTCGTCTCCAGCTCCGCAGGCTTCCTCAGAACTCATTTCCGGCGGGAAGAGACCCCGTCGCGCACCAAATCGCGGCGCACCGGGGCGGTTCCCAAAGACGGCACCGGGTGCCGCTGCATCGCCCTTCTATCCAAACCTGAATTACATCGGCTGACGGTAGGCGGAAACGCCCGGGTGGGTGGCTCTCAGCGCCCCATCTGCGGGTGGCGAGGCGACCCCCCTTCAGGGTGGGGCCAGGATCGGTTTCAGTTCGTATCATCTTCTTGGGTGAGACCAGAAGATGCACGAATATTCCGTCGTTCAGGCCCTGCTGGAGCGAGTGGACGCGGAGGTGGATGTCCGCGGTGCCAAGGCCGTGCATCGGGTCCGGCTACGCATCGGTCCGCTCGCGGGTGTCGAGATCGACCTGCTCGAATCGGCATGGGAGGTGTGCAGGAGACGGACTCCATGTGAGGACGCTGACCTGGAGATCGTCCGGGTGAAGGCGCGGTGGTCATGTCCGGTGTGCCGCAAGTCGATCCCGGCCGGCAGCGTGCTCAAGTGCGACAGGTGCGGGACCGCCGCCCAGCTGACCGAGGGCGACGAGCTCGTGCTCGAGCGAGTGGAACTGGAGGTGCCCTAATCTGTGAGACGTGTGGGTGTGGCGATCCCGATCTAGTCCCGGTCGAGATTCAGGAGGACCTGCTCGCCGAGAACGATCGGGTGGCACGGCACAACCGGGAGCACTTCGCGGCTCGCCGGGTCCTGGCCGTGAACCTCATGGGCTCGCCGGGATCCGGAAAGACGGCGATCCTCGAGGCCACCGCCCGCGTGATCCCTGATCGAGCGCTTGGAGCCATCAGTGGCGACCTGGCAACGGATCGGGACGCCTCTCGCCTAAACGCGGCCGGGATCCGCTCCACTTCCATTACCACGGGATCCGCGTGTCATCTCGATGCGCGGCTCGTGCATGATGCGCTGCACGAGTTTCCGTGGCACGACCTTCAACTCCTGTTCATCGAGAACGTGGGCAACCTGGTCTGCCCAGCGGTCTACGACCTGGGCCAGGACCTGAACGTCGTCGCGCTCTCGGTGACCGAGGGCGAGGACAAGCCGCTCAAGTATCCCGTGATGTTCAGGAAGGCCGATCTGGTGCTCCTGACCAAGATCGACCTCCTCCCGCATCTGCCGGACGTTCGCGTGGAAGCGATCGAGAGCGCCTTGGCCCGCACGATGCCGTCTCCCCAACTGATTCCGGTCTCTGCGGTAACGGGAGAGGGAATAGACCGCTGGGTCGCCTGGCTTGAAGCACGGACCCAGGGACTCGCTGCAACCGGGAGCTGATCATGGACGGTGAGCTCGCAGTCCTCCTGGGGACTGCCGCGTCGATCGCCCTGATTCACACCTTGATCGGCCCGGATCACTACGTCCCCTTCATCGCGATGGCCCGAGCGCGAGACTGGACGCGAGTCCGGACGTTGAGCGTGACGCTCGCGTGCGGGCTCGGCCATGTAGCCGGCTCGGTCGTGGTGGGAACCGTCGGGATTGGGCTCGGGCTCGCGGTGGGGGGCGTCAACCGCTTCGAGTCGGCGCGGGGTGACGTGGCGGGTTGGCTGCTGTTGGGGCTCGGCCTGGCGTACGCGGTCTGGGGGCTCCGGCGCGCGCTCCGGAACCGCCCTCACTCACACTGGCACGCCCACGGCGACGGCACCGTCCACAGGCACACCCACGTTCACCACGGCTCCCACCAGCACGTGCACGCTGGACGACGCCGTGTGGGATCGGCAGCGGGGAGCGGGGAGGGACGGCGGAGCCTGACTCCCTGGGTCCTGTTCACCATCTTCGTGCTCGGGCCCTGCGAGCCGCTGATCCCGATCCTCATGTATCCGGCGGCGCAGCAGAGCTGGATGGCGGTCGGCCTGGTGAGTTTCGTGTTCGCCGTATGCACCCTGACCGCCATGACCGGCATGGTGCTTCTGGGCCTCTTGGGGGCTTCTCGGATTCCCTTCGGCCTGGCCGAGCGGTACGCCCAGGTCATGGCAGGCCTGGCCCTGGTGGCGTGCGGCGCGGCGATCACGTTGGGGCTCTAGCAGGTCGCCGATGAACTCCGCGGCCTGCTGTATCGAAGAGCCGGTCACCGGCGCCAGGGCAGTTGGCTCAGCAGATTCGCGGCAGCTGCTCGCCGCTGAGCATCTCGACCACGCGCATCCCCCCGATCTGACTTCTGAGGACAACTCTACCGGGGTGATCTTCCACGACTTCACCGATAATGGCCGCCTCGGCTCCCAACGGGTCGGAGCGCATCGCCTCGAGCACCGCATCCGCCATCTCCCGCTCTACGACCGCGATGCACTTCCCCTCGTTCGCCACGTAGAGCGGGTCCAGTCCCAGGATCTCACACGCGCCGCGGACTTCCTCGCCCACGGGAATGTCGCGTTGCTCAAGATGGATACCGACACCGGCCTGCGCGGCGATCTCGCTCAGCGCGCTCGCCACCCCGCCCCGCGTAGGATCGCGCAGTACGTGCACGTTGCCTCCCGCCGCTTCCAGCACCGCGGCAACGAGCGGATAGAGGTAGGCGGTATCCGATTCGAGGCGCGTCTCGAACTCGAGCCCCTCGCGCACCGACATGATCGCGATGCCGTGCACGGCGATGGCCCCGCTGATCACCACGGCGTCTCCGGGGCCGGCCCGCTTCGGGGAGATCTCCACACCGGCCGGAATCACCCCCAACCCGGTCGTGTTGACGAATACGCCGTCCCCTTTTCCGCGGTCGACGACCTTGGTGTCGCCCGTCACCACCGGGACACCGGCGGAACGAGCGGCTTCCTCCATCGATCGGGTGACGCGCCACAGATCCTCCATCGGGAAGCCTTCTTCGAGGATCAACCCCGCGGACATGGCGACGGGGCGCGCTCCGCACATGGCGACGTCGTTCAGCGTGCCATGGACGGCCAGTGAGCCGATGTCGCCGCCCGGGAAGAAAAGCGGCTGGACCACGAACGAATCCGTCGAGAAGGCCAACCGGGTATCCTCGATGCTCAGGACGGCCCCGTCGTGCAGCAAATCCAAAACCGGGTTGTCGAAGGCCGGAACGAACATCCCTTCGATGAGCATCTGTGACATCCGGCCGCCGCCGCCGTGAGCGAGCTGTACGGCGGGATACTCCGTGAGGGGAATAGGACACGACATGCCCGCGAGAGCCTGCCCGGCCTCGACGGCTGGAGCGCGGTCGCGCTCGGGGGCGGTAGGCTCCCGCGCGGCGTCTGCGGGGCTCAATGATCCGTCGCTCACCGCTTCCTCGCCTACGGTTTCGTCGCTCACCGGTTTGTCAGTCGCTCAGGGGCCGTAGGTCGGGCGCCGCGGATTCTTCCAACCGCCCATAGGCGTAGTAGGCGGCGCACGCGCCTTCCGACGAGACCATCGGGGCGCCGAGAGGCCGCTCGGGCGTGCAACCGGTCCCGAATGCGGGGCACTCGTGAGGCTTCTTCTGCCCCGTGAGGATCTCGCCCGCGATGCATTCGGGCGATTCGTGTGCCGCGATCGTCCCGACGTCGAAGCGGCGTTCGGCGTCGAAGACGGCGAACCGAGGGGTCAGTTCGAAGCCGCTGTCTGGAATCGGTCCGATCCCACGCCAAGCGCGATCCGTCACCTGAAACACCTCTCGAAGGAGCCTCTGCGCGGGCTCGTTGCCCTCGCGGGAGACGGATCGAGAGTACTGATTCTCGACGCCCCACCGACCGTCCTCCAGAGCTCGGAGAGCCATGTAGGTCCCCTGCAGGAGGTCGAGGGGCTCGAACCCGGTGACTATGATCGGAACGGTGTGGCGCTCCGCGATCGGTTCGTACTCCCAGTACCCCATCACCGTGCAGACGTGACCGGCTGCCAAAAAGGCCCGCACGCGGTTATCCGGCGCACCGAGGATCGCCTGCATGGCCGGTGGAACCAGCACGTGCGAGCACAGGACCGAGAAGTTCTCCACCCCAAGCTGATCGGCCTGCCACACCGCCATGGCATTGGCGGGCGCGGTCGTCTCGAACCCGACGGCGAAGAAAACGATCTGTTTGTCCGCGTGTCGCTGGGCCAGTGCGAGCGCGTCCAGGGGTGAGTAGACGATCCGCACGTCGCCACCCTCGGATTTCACCGCCAACAGGTCCGTGGTGGACCCCGGAACCCGCAGCATGTCTCCGAACGAGGTGAAGATCACATCGGGTCGACGCGCGATCGCCACCGCACGGTCGATGAGCTCGAGGGGGGTCACACACACCGGGCAGCCGGGGCCATGTACCATGGTGACTTGCGGCGGGATCATCCGATCGATGCCGGACTTGATCAACGTGTGGGTCTGTCCGCCGCAGATCTCCATGAGCGTCCAGGGCCGGCTGACCATTCCGCCGATCGCGCCCAACAGCTTCCGCGCGTCCGCCTCGCTCCTGTATTCGTCGACGAACTTCAACGCTACGACTCCTCGTCGTCAGACGGCTGAGGTACGTCCAGCTCGGCGAGCTCGCCCATGGACTCCAGCAACTCGAACACCCGGTTCGCTTCCTCTTCGTCAATCTTGCTGATAGCGAAGCCCACATGAACGACTACGTAGTCTCCGACCGCCACGTCGGGCGTGTACGCCAAGCATACCTCTTTGGTGATGCCGCCGAAGCTGACCCGCCCCGTGGCCATCCCGAACGGGTCTTCCTGGATCTCGACGACTTTCCCCGGAACACCGAGACACATTGGCGTGACGTTCTCCAGCTAGCGGGCTTTGGACTCACAGCGGGCGGCGGCCACCGCCACCTGCCCCAAGGACACACCGCCGTCGTTGGCCGGGACTCGCCGGTGGATGAGGACGCTGAATCCCGCACCGGTCAACCCCTCACGAGCCCGCTCGGTTAGCAGCCGATTCTGAAAGCAGCCGCCGGAAAGAGCCACGGTGGGCTCCCCCACCAACCGAGCCACCTCCACGACGGCACCTGCTAGCGCATTGTGGAACCTCGCCGAAACGATGCCTGGCTCCGTACCGTGGCGTGAATCCTCGAACACGGCGCGAACCGTCGGTCGCCAATCGACGACCAGGTCCGGTGATGAAGCCGCCGATTCGGCCGACTCAGCGACCTCGACCGGATAGGCATCCCTCACGTCCGGATCGGCGACGAACTCCAGCTGCATAGCGGCTTGAGCTTCGAAGGATACGCGCTGATGCAGGTCGAGGAGCGACGCTACGGCATCAAAGAGTCTTCCCGCGCTGGTCGTCATCGGCGAGTTGAAACCGGTCTCGAGCATCCGGCTGAAGAGCGTCCTTTCCGCACCCGTGAGTGTCGCGACCGGAGCGGACTCCTGTTCCTCCCACGTGGATTCTCCAACCGAATCGGCCAGCACCGCCAGAGCCACGCGACGCGGCTCCCGGACGGCCGCCTCTCCACCCAGGAGCCGGAACGGACGGAACCGCGCCACGCGATCGAAGGCGGCTGCATCGCCGAGGAGGAATTCTCCACCCCAGACCGTTCCGTCGGGGCCATACCCGGTACCGTCCCACACGACGCCCAGGGCACGAGCTTCCACATCGTTATCAGCCAGACACGCAGCCAGGTGGGCGTGGTGGTGCTGGACGGCGATCCGCGGCAATCCGCGCAACGCTCGCGCCCAGGACTCTTCTGCCGGCGCCGCGCCTTCAGACTCACCCGTTGAACCGCCTGCTATCTCCTCGATCCACCGCGTGGAGGCATAGTCGGGGTGCAGATCCCGGGCGAGGGCCGCGGGTGAGGCCTCGTAGATCTCCAGAAAGTCCCGGATCACGCGCTCGAAGACTCTCACCGCCTGAGGCGTCTCCATGTCGCCGATGTGCTGACTGAGGAAGACGCGGTTCCCGACGGAGAGCGCAACCGTGTTCTTCAGATGAGCGCCGACGGCCAGTATCGACGGAGGCGCGTCCCTGTTCGCTCTCAAGATGATCGGCAATGGCGCGTATCCTCGGGCGCGCCGAATGGGCTGTGGAGCTCCGGCCACCAGGAAGACGACGCTGTCGTCCGCGTGGCGCGCGATCGGTCGGTCGTGCACGAGATACAGGTCCGCGATCCCGCCCAGCCTGGCTCGCGCCTCCTCGTTCTCGATGCAGATCGGCTCGTCGCTCAGGTTCCCGCTGGTCGCCACCACGGGGAAGCCGAGCTCGCCCAGCAGCAGATGATGAAGGGGCGTGTAGGGCAGCATGACACCGAGGTTTGGATTCGCCGGCGCCACTTCATCGGCGATCAGACATCCTTGAAGGCGCCGGAGGAGAACGATCGGCGCTTCGAAGGATGTGAGGAGCGCGGCGGCGTGTGGCTCGACTTCGCACAGCTCCCGGACGGCATCGAGGTCAGACACCATGATAGCCAGCGGCTTCTCCCACCTCGTCTTGCGCTCGCGCAGGCGTCCCACCGCCTCCCCGTCGCGCGCGTCGACCATGAGGTGGAACCCTCCCAGTCCTTTGAGCGCCAGGATCTGCCCGCGGCCCAGGGAAGACGATGCCAGGCGCAGCGCCTCGTCCCCCACCGCGCGAGGCCGCCCGTCTCCATCCATGAGCTGGAGCTGCGGCCCGCAGGCCGGGCATGCGTTCGGTTGTGCGTGGAAGCGCCGGTCCGCCGGGTCCTCGTACTCGCGTAGACACTCGTCGCACATGTCGAATCGGCGCATCGTGGTGTTTGGACGATCGTAGGGGAGCGCCTCGACGATCGTGAATCGAGGACCGCAATCGGTGCAATTCGTGAACGGATATCGATGACGGTGGTCGACGGAGTTCCGGATGTCCGTGAGACAATGCGGGCAGGTCGCCACGTCGGGCAGGACGACCGCCTGCATCAATCCGGCCCGCTCGCTGTGCCGGATCCGAAAATCAGTGAATCCTTCGGGGCGCAGCCAGGTCTCTCTGACAGCCTCGATGATCGCCCGCGGCGGCGGCTCCGATTCTACTCGCTGTTGGAACCCTTCGAGGCCGGTGGCATTCCCTTCGAGTTCGATGACGACGCCCTGTGAGTCGTTGATCACCCAGCCCCGAAGCTGGAGCTCGGTCGCGAGCCGGTAAACGAGCGGACGAAACCCGACGCCCTGGACCGCACCCTGCATCTCGAGCCGGAGACGTCGACCGGTGTCCACGGTCATTCTCACGCGACGATCGAGCCGGAGTCCGGACCCGTCCCCGCTAGTCCGTCTCGGGTTCGGTGTCCACGAGCTGGTGCCGAAGCGCGTACGCGACCACCTCGGCGCGACTGTGAAGATGGAGCTTGTCGAGGATGTTCCGCATGTGGAACTTCACCGTGTTCTCGGTCACACCCAACGTCTCGGCAAGCTCCCGATTGGACGTCGTGCCCCGCACGAGGTGCTCCAGCACGTCTCGCTCGCGATCCGTAAGCCCGAGTGGGTTAGGTGCTTCCTGCTGCTCGTGAGACGGGCGGGCGAACTCCTCCAGCAACTTGCGGGCTACGGCCGGGGTCAGTGCCGGCTCTCCGCGGGCCACTCCCTCCAGGAGCGAGAAGAAATCGCGCGAGTCCAGGTTTTTGAGCAGGTACCCCTTCGCGCCGGAACGGATGGCCTCGAACAGCTTGGTGTCGTCGTCCGCTGCCGTGAGGATCAGCACCTTGACATCAGGGAGCTCCGCCGTCAGCCGCTTGGTCGCCTCGAGTCCATCCATTCCGGGCATGAGCAGGTCCATGAGGACCATGTCGGGCTTGAGCGCCCAGGTCAGTGCCACGGCTTCGCGACCGTCCCCCGCCTCGCCGACCACTTCCATGTCATGGGCTTCGAGCATGCTTCGGAGCCCGTCTCTGAAGAGGGCGTGATCGTCGACGATGAGGATCCGCATGTTCGCTCCCAGCCCTCAGGCTTCCAGAGGAACGTAAATGATGACCCGGGTCCCCGCGCCAGGCCTTGAATAGACCGTCACGGAGCCGCCCACGCTCTCGGCTCGCTCTCGCATGATCGCCAGGCCGAAGCGGGGGAACTCGCTGCGCTGGAGAGCATAAGGATCGAATCCCACGCCATCATCCGCCACGGTGAGCTGTAGGCGGCTCGCCACCCTGCGCATGCCCACCTTCACCATCGCAGCTCCCGAGTGCTTGCGGGCGTTGGCGAGTGCCTCCTGGACGATCCGGAGAAGCTGGAGCTCGGCCATCGGCTCCAGATGCGATCGGCCCTCAATCGTCAGCTCCACACGAATCCCGCTCTGCTGCTCCCAGCTCCCGAGGAAATCCGACAGGGCATCTTCCAGCGGGTATTTGGGGCCCAACTCGGTGCGCAGCGCCAGGATGGCCTCCCTGGCATCCGTGTAGGCCGTGCGGGCGGCGGTGGCGAGCTGCTCGAGTTGGCTGCGCGCTTCCTCCGCACGGTCTCTTTCCAGGTGACCCCTGACGGCTTGGGCTTTCGTGTTCACGTACGCCAAGATCTGCGCCATTCCGTCGTGCAGTTCCCCACCGATCCGCACGCGCTCCTTCGAGACTGCCAAAGAGCGAAGCTGATCCTGCAATCGGGCGTTGTCGATCGCGATCGCGACCGCCGTCGCAAAGCGCGCGAGCCTGCCCTCGTCTCCTGCCGTGAACCCCCGGTCCATCTTCTTTCCGGTTACGTACAGGTCCCCCTCGCAGGGGCCCTTGATCTCGACGGGAACGGAGACGAAGGACGGCGCTCCGGTCGTCTCGTTGTGGGCTTCCGCGGGCCCGGGGTTCCAGGGGCTTGGTTCCATGCTCGAGGCGCTCAGACGCCCCTCGACATCCTCGACGGTCATCCTCCCTGTCGTGGCGATTCGCCGAATGTGGCCAACCTCGTCGATGAACACCAGGTAGCCATCTCGCGCGTTCAGGAGCTGCACCGCGCGCTCCACCGTACGCTGCAGGACGTCGTCGAGCGTGATCTGTCCGTGGATATCCAGCACGCCTTCGTGCAGGGTGACGAGCTCGCGGTTCTGTCGCTCCAGCCGCCTTTGCATGTTCGAGAGGGCATCGAACACGATCCCGAAGAAGAAGATGGCTCCGGCCAGGATGACCAGGTCCATTAGCAACCGCCCGCCCCAGCTATCCAGGTACGGCAGCAGCTGATAGCGGCCGAACTCGACGAAGATGAACAGGACGACCAGGGTGGCGACGAACCACCACCTGAAGCGCGACAGGATCCGCTCGGGGCTGGCCCTCGGGGAATCCACTTGGCCCTCCAGCCGTGGTGAGGCGTACCGGGCACCGCGCACCCGCACGGCAGCCGGCGGCGTTAAGACTACCTCGGGGGTCACCATGGTAAATCTAGCCAGATTCGTGCTGCCGGCCTAGCAGCGAGCGCCCGATCCGGCGGGCGTTCTGAACCCGCGCGAGCCGGCGCATCAATGCGTGCGGGGCGAGACGGGCCAGGTGCCGATTCCAAGCACCGCAGAAATGGGACACCACCCCCAAACACCCGTGATCAAGGGAAAGAAGCCGAGTACCTTGAGCGCGGCACTCCACAATCCTCCGCTCGGCACCAGCCAGCCGACGCTGATCATGCCGAGACCGATGAGGGTACGCAGAAGGCGATCCCAATTCGCCTCGTTGACGGACCGCATGGAGAGCGTCCCTCCGCTTGATCGCCGGCGCGTGCGAACAACACCTTGCGGCCAACAGCCTTGGGTCCGCTGATCCACACACCTCGGCAGGAGTCGCACACGCCGGCCGTTCGAAGATGGCGTCCCTACTATCCTCTGAAGAGTCGCGTGGCGCCACGACCTTGCGGGTGGCCGCATCCGCCCTACGACGGGGTGGCGGCGGGCGACACACCACCACCCGATCGGGTAGCCGGCTCTCAAGAGGGGGGTGCAACAAGCTCGATCGGAAGGGGCACGCGGGCGGTCCCTCGGACTACGCTCATCGAGTGGCGGCTGCTGCCTGCTCCTCCAACCGCTCCCGCCCAGACGGGCTCGTGAACCGAGCGTTCACGAGCTCGCCATCCAGCCACACGAAGCCCTGGATCGCTGTGTACCAGCGGCCGGAAGGATCTCTCGGGACCACGGGCTCGATGGCGCCGCTGATCGCGCCGAACGAGTACCAGCTCTCGCAATCCGCTCGAACGCCCAGCTCCACATCGCGACCGATGATCGCGTCGCGCACATAACGCTGCCACTCGCTCTGTCGGTCGCGCGAGACCCTGACCCCCACGAGGTCGATCGCGTGTCCGGACTCGAGAATCAGATACCCGGAGGCTTCGTCTCGGACCCGGACGGTCCCCGCGAGCTCCTCACGAAACAGGCGGCAGTGGGCTTCCTTCGCCCGCTCCGAAGCCCGCTCGCCGAGATCCATCAGCCCCCTTTCGACCGCCGCAGCCGGGCGCTCGAGGATGGGAATGAGCGGCGCGGCGAGGACAGGTGCGATCAGGCTGACGAGGAGAAACAACCCACGCACCGGGGTGCTGGCTATCCCCCAGCCTTTGGCCCAGGAGATGATCGAGAACGTGACCCCGCCGGCCCACAACGCGAACGAGAGGGGAATCAGGAGTAGCGCGATGCTGCCGTCGACGCTCTGCCCCCACGCCCAAACCCACGCGATGACTAGGATGATGCCGAGGTGGATCAAGGCGATCCACCGATAGTCACCGCTCATCGATCACTCCCGTGAGGCCGGTCTTCCGGACGCGCTCTGATGCGGCGCCAGGGCGGCAAGATCCGAGCCGCGCCATGGGCGACTCCCCCCGGCTTGAGGACCGGCGGGCACCCCCTCGCGAGCGACCGTTGGCGCACCTCCCCGTCAGGAGAGCGTCGTGGGATCGCTCGCGAGCGACCGTAGAAATGCGCGCTCATGGCCTGTGTCCGTCAGAGCGGCGCAAGCGACCGCGTTTGATTGGCCCGGACGTCGCGTCGCGCAGCTTCCGCGTCGCGAGTGAGACGATCCTGCGATCCTTCTCCCCGCGACTCCCGCGTCGCGAGGGCGGGACCCCGTGTCCCTCCCCAGGCGGCGGGCCCTCAGGCTAGAAGGCCACCGGCTCCTTGAACCGATCGTACACGCGCTCCAGGGCGATGCGAATCTCGCCCAGAGTCGCGTACTCGCGCACGGCGTCCAGCATCGGCGGCATCACGTTCTCGTCGTTTCGCGCCGCCGCTTCGAGCGCCTCCAGCGCACGCTGCACGGCCCCCTCGTCCCGCCGGGCACGCATATCTTCCATACGACGCTCCTGCTTCTCGGCCGCTTCCTCGCCGATCTTCAGGATCTCGATGGGGGGCTCGTCGGACTCGACGAAGCGGTTCAGCCCGACGATCGTGCGCTCGCCACGTTCCACCTCGCCCTGGAACCGGCGCGAAGACGTGGCGATCTGGGCCTGGAAGTAGCCGGACTCGATGCCGGCCACGACCCCTCCAATCGCGTCGATCTCGGCGAAGATCTCCTCCGCCTCCGATTCCATCTCGTCAGTCAGCGACTCCAGGTAATAGGAGCCGGCGAGTGGATCGATCGTGTTGGGGACTCCGGTCTCGTACGCGAGGATCTGCTGCGTCCGGAGCGCGATCTTCGCCGCCTGCTCGGTGGGGAGCGCCAGTGTCTCGTCCATCGCGTTGGTATGCAAGGACTGGGTGCCGCCCAGCGCGGCGGCCAGCCCCTGGTACGCGACCCGCACGATGTTGTTGTGCGGCTGCTGGGCGGTGAGTGAAACGCCGGCGGTCTGGGCATGCGTGCGGAGCTGGAGGCTGCGCGGGTTCTTCGCTCCGTACATGTCGCGCATGCGCCGCGCCCAGATCCGGCGGCCGGCCCGGAATTTCGCGATCTCCTCGAAGAAGTCGTTGTGGACGTCCCAGAAGAAGGAAAGCCGTGGCGCGAACTCATCCACATCCAGCCCGCGCTCGATTCCTTTCTCCACGTACGTAAACCCGTTCTTGAGCGTGTAGGCCAGTTCCTGCGCCGCGGTAGAGCCCGCTTCCCGGATGTGGTAGCCCGAAATCGACACGGTGTGGAACAGCGGCGCGTGCTCGGACGACCATTCGAAGATGTCGGTGATGATCTTGAGGGCCGGTTCGGGCGGATAGATCCAGGCGTGCTGCGCCATGTACTCCTTCAGGATGTCGTTCTGGATCGTCCCCCGGACTTTCTCGAACGGGACCCCCTGCTTCTCGGCGGTGACCAGCAGGAAGCAGTACAGCATGATCGCCGGCCCGTTGATGGTCATGGAGACCGATACCTCATCGAGCGGGATCCCGTCGAACAGCGTCTCCATATCGGCCAGGCTGGAGATCGCGACGCCGCACTTCCCGACCTCCCCCTCGGAGCGGGGGTCGTCGGAGTCGTAGCCCATCAGCGTGGGGAAATCGAACGCCACCGAGAGCCCCGTCTGTCCGTGCTCGAGGAGATACTTGTAGCGCTCGTTGGTCTCTTCGGCGGTGGCGAAACCCGAGAACAGACGCATGGTCCACAGCCGGGTCCGGTACATGCTGTGGTAGGGACCGCGCGTGTACGGAAACTCGCCGGGTAGCCCCAGGTCGCGCAGATAGCCGAGTCGGCTGGTGTCGAGCGGCGTATACACGGCCTTCACCGGTCGACCGGAGATGGTGGTGAAGTTCCCGTCTTCACGGGTCGAACTCGAGCCGAAGGCCTCGTCCCACAGAGCCAGCTGCTCGGCGAGGGCCTCCTCCGTCGGGTCCAGGCCCGGGTCTACCTGGTCTCCCCGGCGCGATTCGTCATCCGGCACTGTGCTCATCCGCCATGACTCCCTTCGATGCGATCCGTCGCAACCACTCGACGCGCACGTGCTCCTATACCTCCTGTTTGTCGGGCCGTTCCTGCTGTTTGTCCCGCCGCTCCTGGCCCTCCGGGGGGTCTCCGGCCGTATCGCGACCCGCAAACACGCGCCCGTGCAGGTCCGCCGCGATCGCGTACGGCGACGTCGTTTCCGTCTCCAGCCGCTCCTCGGTTTCACCTCGCGCGCCGTCCCATACTTCCTCCGCATCGCGCTGCACCCTGCGCACGAGTACGTCGCGTGCCCGGCGCATCCGCTGCGCGGTGCGGCGGCGATCCAGCTCTCCCTCGGCCGCGAGCCAGTCCGCGTGGCCGTCCAGCGCTTCCAGTAGCTCGCGGATCCCTCCCCCGTTCGAAGCGACGGTCTGCAAGACCGGCGTCTCCCATCCTTCGGCGGGTTCGGAGGGGGGCATCTCGATCCGCGCCCCATGGTGTGTGGGGATGTCCCGCAGGGCGTTTCCCCGTCGGATCGCCATCATGACTCGGATTTCCTTCTCGAGCCGGCCGGCGCCTGGGCGATCTGCCTTGTTGACCACGAACAGGTCCGCGACCTCCATCAGGCCCGCCTTCATCGCCTGGATGCCATCGCCGGATTCGGGCACCAGCACCACGGCCGTCGTGTCGGCGGATGCCGCGATATCGAGCTCCGACTGGCCGACGCCCAGCGTCTCCAGGATCACGCGGTCGTAGCCCGCGGCATCCATGAGATCCGCTGCCTCGCGCGTCGCCGTCGCGAGGCCCCCGAGCGAGCCGCGGGATGCCATCGAACGGATGAAGATTCCGGGGGTCGTCGCGAGCTCGGACATGCGGATCCTGTCTCCGAGCAGAGCGCCGCCCGTGAACGGGCTGGTGGGATCCACCGCGATGATCCCGACGGTGTGCCCGGCCTCCAGGTAGAGAGCCGCCAGCTCCGCGGTCAGCGTGGACTTTCCGGCGCCCGGCGGGCCGGTGATTCCGATCCGCCGCGCTCGCCCGACGTGGTCGTGGACGGCATCGAGGAGCGCCTCGAAGCCCGCTGCCTCATCCTCGACCCACGAGATGCCTCGCGCCAAGGCACGGGGTTCCCCGGACACGATCCTCGCTGCGAGCTCGGTGGCTCTGTTCACGGCCGTGACGCGCTTCAGAACAGCACCGCTCGCGCGAGTGCGAGGAGCAAGAGGAATCCGAACAGGTCCGTGAACGTCGTGACGAAGATCGAAGATGCGACGGCGGGATCAATCCCCAGACTCTCGAGGAGGATGGGGAAGAAGGCGCCACCCGTGGATGCGATGATCAGGTTGCCCCACATGGCGATCATGATCACGAAGCCCAGCCGTGGATCGCCCTGCGCGAGCAGGATCCCAAACCCGGCGACGATGATTCCGACCGCCAGCCCGTTGATCACCCCCACGAGAAGCTCTTTGCCGACCACGGGCCATCGTTCCGCCAGCGTTTCATCGGTGGTCGCGATACGGCGGATCGTGACCGCCAGGGCCTGCGTGCCGGCGTTACCGCCCAGCCCGGCGATCACCGGCATCACTACGGCGAGGATCACGGCTTGCTCGATCGTTTCCCGATACAGCCACACGACGAAGCCCGCGGCCGAGAGCGTGACGAAGTTGATCGCGAGCCACGGCAGGCGACTGCGGACCGCATCCCTGGTCGACCCGCGCAGCTTCTCCTCCTCTGATGTCGACGCGAATCGGAGAATGTCCTCGGTCGTCTCCGCTTCGACCACGTCGATCACGTCGTCGAACGTGACTCGTCCCACGAGACGGCCTTGCGGGTCGACGACGCCGATCGCGGGAAGGTTGTAGCGGGACAGGATTCGGCCGACCTCTTCCTGGTCCATCTCTACGGACACGACCGCGGTGGGCTCTTCGAGGAGATCCAGGATCGGGAGAGAGGGAGGCGCGAGAGCCAACCTCCGCAGTGTCACGAAGCCCCGGAGTCGCTGATCCGGGTCGACGACGAAGATCGTGTAGAAATCCTCGCGCTCGGAGGCGCGCTCTCGAAGCTCCGCGATCGCCTCCGCAGCCGTCGCCTCCGAAGAGACGGCGACCAGGTCGAGCGTCATGATCCCGCCGGCAGAGTCCTCCGGGTACTCGAGCAGCTCCCGGATTTCCTCGGCCTCGGGATCGCTGACCGAGTCGAGGACGCGTTGCTGTTCCTCAGGCTCGAGGTCGCCGATCAGGTCGGCCGCATCGTCGTCCGCGAGCTCTTCCACCAGCTCCGCGATGCGCTTCGGCTCCATCTGGGCCAGGAGCTCGGCGGGGTGCTCTTCTTCCTCCATTTCGGCGAGCGTGTCGGAGGCGAGCGCGGCGGGGAGCAGCTCGAGCAGGCGGAGGCGTGCTTCCTCCCCCTCTATGTGCTCGAGGACATCCGCCAAGTCGCTGGGATGGAGGCCCTCGACGAACTCGAGCAGATCCTGCGCCGCATCGCGCTCGAGCAAGTCTTGGATCACGCGGATCGCCTCGGGGAGACGGTCTGCGGTCTCGGACATGGTACCTCCATCGGTATTCCGGGATCGACTGGGCCGGTCGCTAAAACTACGGTCGAGACGGCGGTGCGGAACCCCGTGGGGGAGAGAGGGTCGCGGGGTCGTCTCACTCGCGACACGGAAGCTGCGAGGCGCTACATCCGGCCTCGCCGAACGCGATCGCCCGCGCAGCACCCAACCGACGCCGGCGATAAGCGCTCATCTACGGTCGCTCGCGAGAGATCCCACGACCCTCTCCAGATGCTAAGGAGTCGGCAGTCATCGCCGCCGTGGGACACCCCGCTGTGAGCGCGACCGCCGATGCCCCTCCTTCTCTTTGAGAGCCGGCGGGCACCCCCTCGCGAGCGACCGTAGGCGCGCGCCAAGTGCTTGTGAGTCGTTTCGACGCGCAAGCGATACGCTGAGGACTTCTGAGCCGTAGCGCCGCGCGGCTTCCGCGTCGCGAGTGAGGGGGTGTCGGCGGCCCTCGCCCGTGTCGCGAGCGAGGGAGTGCCGGCGGTCCTTCCCGCCGTGTGTGTCGGCGGCCCTCGCCCCGGCGGCCCTACAAAGACCTGAGCAGCCTCTCCTGCAGGCGGAACATCTCGGACTCGTAGCGCTCGTCCCCAACGGGGTGGTCGTGACCCAGGAGGTGGAGGATCGCATGGATCACGAGCCGCAGCACTTCTTGGGACCATTCGATCGCTTCGGATTCGGCAGACCGGCGCGCCACATCGGGGCAAACGTAGATGTCGCCCAGAAGCGAGCCGCCTCGCCCCTCCACGTTACCGAGATTGAACGCGAGCACATCGGTCGCTGCATCGATGCCGTGGTAGACGCGATTCAGGGCCCGCATTTCCGCTTCGGGCACGAAGCTGATGGAGAGCTCGGCACTCAATTCACCGGTGCCGAAGGCGGTCTCTGCCGCCGCGCGTACACGCGCCCCGAGACCCGCGAGCGCGGGCCACTCCTCCAGCCGGTTGATGTGTAGGTCGAGAGCGGGCAATCCGCCTAGCGCTCGCCCGGGTCGCGCTCGGTTCCCCATTCGCGCTCGGCCCGCGAGGCCACCCTCGAGGTGCGCGAGCCCGAAGCCAGGCGGCGCTCGGTCTGCCCTGGCGCCCCCGTCTCCACCCCTCGTTCCTCGGCCGGGGTGGAGGCGACTTCGTCGGTCCTCAGATCGGTTTGGGCTGTCTCGGCGTCGCTAGCCTCCAAGGCGCCCTCGGAAGCTGCCGGCTCCGCCACCTGCGGATAGTCGATACGGTGGTGGTACAACCCCGTGAGGACGTGGGCGAACTCGGTCTTCACGCGATCCAGGTCGCGGAACGTGAGGCCACACTCGTCCAGCTGGCCTTCTTCCACACGGGCGTTCACGAGTTTGTCGATCAGCGTGCGGATTCGCTCCGGGCTGGGATCCGAGAGCGTGCGCGAGGCCGACTCGACCGCATCCGCCAGCATGACGATCGCGGTCTCTTTGCTCTGTGGCTTCGGACCGGGGTAACAGAAGTCGTTGGGGTCGAAGTCGAGGCTCCCCTCGCCCTCCTGCGCCTTTGCCAGGAAATAGCGGATTTGCTGCGTCCCGTGGTGCTCGCGGATAAAGTCCTTTAGCACCCTCGGCAGCTTCGCCTCGTTAGCGAGCACCAGACCTTCACGCACGTGATCCCGCAAGATCTCGGCGCTCTGCGAAGGACGGATCCTGTCGTGCGGATTGAGTCCCTTCGGCTGGTTCTCGATGAAGTATTGGGGCCGCGTCAACTTGCCGATGTCGTGGTAGTAGACACCGACGCGCGTTAGCCGCGCCCTCGCCCCGATCGCGAGGCTCGCCGCTTCCGCCAGATTGGCGACGTTGATCGAATGCGCGTACGTGCCCGGGGCCTCTCGCGCGAGGCGCCGGAGCAGAGGGCGGTTCATGTCGGCGAGCTCGAGCAGGGTCTGGTCGGTGGTACGCCCGGTCAGCGCTTCGAGAGCCGGGAGCGCTGCACCCATCGCGAGCGCCGTGCAGGCGGTTGCCGTACCGAATCCCCACAGGGATGTGGTCGCGAGCGCACGCCAGTCGAAATGGCCCATCAGAAGGAGTGCCAGGCCTGCGAACACGTAGCCGCCGGTGATCAGCGCGATCAGGATCCAGCTCTGCGAGCGGCGCCGGATTTCCCGCACCGCGAGTGCACCCGCCGCACCCGCCGCCGCCATGAGGAATGGCACGGGCAATCCTTCGAACGCCGGCTGACCCAACAGGACCCCCGCGATCGTTGCCACGACGAGGAGTGCCAGGAACCCGTCGAACAACGCCCCGACGAGCAGTGAAGCGAACGCGATCGGGATCAGCGCCGGTGGGCTTTCTGCGGCGGCGATGATCCCAGCCACCACGAGCACGAGCGCGATCAGGAAGAAGATCACTGACACGCTGCGGGCATCCTCGTACACCTCGCGCCGGAACGAATGGATCGCCAGGACGAGAATCCCGAGGAGTCCGCCGCTGAACAGGACGACGCCTAGATCGCGCCAGAAGCGCGCGGCGCCCGAGTCGGTCAACCCCTCCTCTACCAGGTGCGCCCGGTACGCCCGCAGCTTCTCCATCTCGACGCGCCCGATCGGCTCGTGCGCCATGATGATTCGCTCGCCCTCGCGAACGAACCCCGCCGTACGGTTGCGGTCGACCGCGGCGCGTGCCTGCAGGCGCGCGTCCCGAGTCGCGTTGCGGTCCAACGTCAGCGTCGGTTCGTTGAACAGGACGAGCAGGGTTTGGTGCAGTGACGTCCTTGCTGGCGTGCGGTCGGCTGCGTTCCGATCGATGGACTCCCTATAGAACTGGTCCATCGTCACGATGGAGTCGCGCGCCAGGAGCCGGTCGCGATCCCCTTCGCGGATCACGACGGTCGTCGAGGCCACGTCCTGGAGGTCCACCGAGCGCGCCACGCCGGGGCGCAGCAATTCGTCGAACACCGATTCGACCGCGGCGCGCAGGCGCTCGCGTTGTCGCTGGTCCCTCAGCAGCGCGAGTTGGTCCCCTCTCGGAAAGGTCACGCCGGCGCGGGTCAGGATCTCGCTGATTCCCGCTTCGATCGCGCGTACCCTCGCCTCTGGGTCCTGGTCCTCCGGATCCTCGAGATCCCGTCCCTCCAGTACGCGTATGACCGAGTCGAGGCTGGCGAACAGCGCGTTCGACCTGGCGATCGCCGTATCGGCCGCGGTGCGATCAAAAGCGAAGATGGAGTAGATCCCCGCTTCCGCGTCGCGCCGCTCGGCTTCCAGCTGGGTCTCGGACTTGTACACCGTGAAGGAGGTGCTGGCGATCACATCCCGATCCGGCACCGCTCCTTCTTCGAGCCCCGCGAATTGGGGGAGCGTCGGCCTCGCGAATAGCCACGGAAGCAGCAGCGCGATCCCGAGCGCGAGCAGGGCGCGATACCCGTGGTGGATATAGTCGTCGCGCCAGCCCGCGGCGGGAGGTCGATCAACGGCTCGCAGGGCATCGCGCAGGCGGGTCCACAGGTTCATGACCTACCCTCCGGGGCTTCGAGGGGCTCCTCACCCCGCCCTTGTCCGGCGGCGTGCTCTTCCCCTACTGCGGTCCGCTCCTCGTACGCCCGGATGATGTCCTTCACGAGCGCGTGGCGGACGACATCGGTCTCATCCAGATAAATGAACCCAATTCCCTCGATGTCGCGCAACACCCGCTCGATCTCGAGGAGTCCTGAATCGCTGCGCGGGCGCAGGTCGACTTGCGTCTTGTCCCCGGTGATCACGGTCTTGGAGTTCAGCCCCAGCCGGGTCAGGAACATCTTCATCTGGGCCGCGCTGGCGTTCTGCGCCTCGTCAAGGATGAGGAACGCGTCGGACAAGGTACGCCCCCGCATGTAGGCGAGCGGCGCGACCTCGATCGTCGTATCCTCGATCGCGCGACGCACACGTTCCGAGGGCAACATGTCGTGGAGCGCATCGTAGAGAGGCCGTAAGTAGGGATCCACCTTCTCACGGATATCACCCGGCAGGAACCCGAGCGCCTCACCGGCTTCCACGGCGGGACGGGTGAGGATGATTCGGCGCACGCGCTTCTGGTTGAGCGCTTCGACCGCCGCCGCCACCGCGAGATAGGTCTTCCCGGTTCCGGCGGGGCCGATCCCGACCACGATGTCGTTGGCTCGCATCGCGGCCAGGTAGCGCTCCTGACCGGGTGACCTCGACCGAATAACCCGCCGAGCACCCGCCAGCGCGATTTCCTGCTCGGTCTCCCCCGGGCCGTCGACGATCCGGGCCACCGACCCACCGTCACGGACGAAGCGCTCGACATCAGCCTCATCGAACGGCCGCTCCATTCGAGCGAGCCTGATCATCCGCTCGGCCGCGGAGGCCGCGCGCCCGACCGCGTCGGGCCGCCCCGAGAGGATGAGCTCGTCTCGACGAAGGACCACCCGACAATCGCAGCGCCGCGCCAGGGCGGTCAGGTGCGCGTCGTTCACGCCGGCCAGCAGAAGCTGATCGGCCCCGGCGATCGAGAACCTGTGCTCTATGAGGTCGGAAGGCCCGGCCTCGTTCGGCTTAACGCTGATATTGCATCCCTCCGCCGTTCGGCCAGCTGCGGCACAACACACTGCGCATCATGCGGTTACGTCGCTCTTGACGGCGAGCCGATGGGCCCCGACGCCGCGTTCGTGCCCGGGCTCTCTACCCCTCAGGCGAGAGCTGGATTCCCAACTCGGTCAACTCCTCCGACGACACGGTCGAGGGTGATCCCTCCATCAGGCCGCGCCCAGCGGCCGTCTTCGGGAACGCGATGACTTCGCGGATCGATTCCACCCCGACCATGCTCGCGATCACTCGATCGAGACCCACCGCGAACCCTCCGTGCGGAGGCACACCGTACTTGAACGCCTCCAACAGGAACCCGAAGCGCCGCTCGACTTCGTTCGCGGGAAGCCCCAGGGTCTCGAGGATCGCTCGCTGCAACTCCGGCTTGTGACACCGGATGCTTCCGCTCGCGAACTCCATGCCGTTATAGACGACATCGTATGCGTGCGCCTGAACCGCGAGCGGGTCTTCGCGCAACCGGTCCGGATCGGTCTCCGCGGGCATCGTGAACGGGTGGTGCGTCGCCAGCGGCCTGCCCGTCTCCGGATCCGGCTCGAACAGTGGGAACTCGATGATCCACAACCAGTGCGACTCAGCTAGCTGCGTCGCTCCCAACTCCGCCGCGATCTCCCGACGCAGGACATCGAGAGATGGCGACGTCTCTTCATCGGGACCGGCCACCAGCGCCACCAGATCTCCCGGCTCGATCTCGAACTCGAGTTCCAGCCTGGGAGCGATGTCCTCTCCGATAAACCGCGCCGGGGGGCCCGACCATCCATCGTCGGTCCGCTTGAGCCACAGAGCGCCCTTGGCCCCGTACTGCTGTGCGCGCTCGTTGTAGTGGTCGAGACGAGCGCGGGACAAGGCGGTACCGCCTCTGGCCACGAACCCACGCACACGACCACCGCTCTTCGCCGCAGCGTCGAAGATGCCGAACCCAAGCCCTGTGAGAACGGGCGTGAAGTCGCGCAACCGCCAGGGGATCCTCAGATCCGGCTTGTCGGTGCCGTACGTCTCCAGCGCGTCCGCGTAGGAGAGGCGCGTGAACGGTGTCTCGAGCTCCTGGTCGAGCGTGTCCCTCCACATGCGGGCGAACATGCGCTCCGCCACCGCAAACACGTCGTCCTGCTCGACGAAGGCCATCTCCGCATCGATCTGGGTGAACTCCGGCTGTCGGTCGGCACGCAGATCTTCGTCCCGGAGGCAGCGGGCGATTTGGAAGTAGCGATCGAAGCCGGCGACCATCAGAAGCTGCTTGTACAACTGCGGCGACTGCGGCAGCGCATAGAAATGGCCCCGCTGCACCCGACTCGGCACGATGAAGTCGCGCGCGCCCTCCGGTGTCTGTCGCGTCAGCAGCGGCGTCTCGACTTCGAGAAACCCTTCCTCGCCCAGAGCTGCGCGAGCGGCAGCGGTGGCAGTGTGCCGCACCGTGAAGTGGTGCAACATCTCGGGGCGTCGAAGGTCCAGCACGCGGTGTCGAAGACGCAGCTCCTCCGCCGGCAGCTCCTCCTCCGGGGGAACAGCCACCAGGATGGGCAGCGGCGCGGAATCGGAGAGTCGCTCCAGGCTCCGTACATGAACCTCCACCTCGCCGGTGGCCATGTCCGGGTTCACCGCATCATCGGGGCGCCGGCTTACATCGCCCCGCACCTGTACCACATCCTCGGGGCTCAGCTCGCCGGCCAGCGTCAGGCTGTCGTCTTCGGTCCACTCGGGTCCGAACGAGAGCTGAACGACCCCGGTTCGATCTCGCAGTTGGATGAAGAAGAGCCCCCCCAGATCGCGTCTTCGATGCACCCAACCGGCCAGTGTCACCTCGCGACCCGCCCATTCCGAGTCGAGAAGCCCGCACCCCGTGTCACGGTACGCCGTGCCGACGGAGATCGGTGGCTCGTGAGTGCTCATTGGATTGCCTCGCGCCCCGTCACAGACGTGGACTCGAACGGAAGACGCTCCCGGACCCCTCGCGGGTTGGAGTCTCGACCCTCAGGGCGTGCTTCCAATCCAGCCAGCGGGGCCACAGGTATGCTGCAAGACCCAGCGATACCCCTGCCGCGTCCGCCAGCCAATCCGCGAACGACGCTTCGCGTGAGAGCAGAGCGCCCTGGTGCCATTCGTCCGCGCCACCGAACAACAGGCCAGCCGTCAGGCACAGCCAGACCGCAAGTGCGACTCGGTACCCCGACACCCACATCGCACGACCGAGTGTCCACCCCAACCCGCCGTACAACAGTAGGTGAGCCACCTTGTCGAGCGGGAGCTCTGTCCGGGTGAGCGCGCCGAGAGGTACGTGTACGCTCGTCGCGAACACGATGACGCTCATCCAGGCGATGACGGGCCACCAGGCGCGTGCCGCCCGATTCAATCCGACTCCGCATCTCGAAGAGTCGAGAGGAATTCTTGCGCGGAGGTGGCTGCGACCAGGCTGTTCCGCAGGTTTCGGCTCCGTAGGACGCGACTGATTCGACTGAGTATCTTGACGTGGAGACCGGCCGCCGACTCGGGACCCACCAGCATCAGGACGAGGTTGACGGGCCTCGCGTCGAGCGCGTCGAAGTCGATCGGGTCCTTGGTCGTGCCCGCTACGAGGACGAGATCATCGACTGTCTCGCTCTTCCCGTGAGGGATCGCGACGCCCCCGCCGATCCCGGTGCTGAGGACAGCCTCGCGGTCCAGAATGGCCTGGCGGATCTCGTCCTCATCCTCGGGCACGCCGCTCACGGCTGCGAGGTGCGCGCACAACTCACCGATCACACCGTACTTATCGGTGGATTCGAGCGGAATCTTCACCCGATCGGGTGAAAGCAGGTCGGCGAGCAGGGGCTGCGACACGAGAGAAGGAACATCTCCTCCTGGAGTTCGGCGGCGCCCCGGGCTCGGAACGGAGCGCATCACCGGGGCGTAGAACAGGCCCGAAACTACACCGCTCGCAGCGGTGGCAGCAAGGAAAGTGCATGCCTCACTCGAGTCCGGACACGACTTCGACGCAGTCGTCGCAGCACGAATCGCCACCGACATCGGCGCCTTGCACCCAGGGCGCCGAAGCGTCGCGACCGGAGCTGATCGGCCTTTCGCCCGACCGCCTATGTGCCGGGATCGAGGGCTTCCTCGCCGAGATGGGTGAGCCCACCTATCGGGTCCGCCAGATCGAGGAGTGGATCTACGTCCACAGAGCCCGGGCCTTCGACGAGATGACGCCCCTCCCCGGCCGGCTGAGGGAGGCCCTCGACGCGCAGTTCTCGCTCACGCCGCTGGAGCCTGCCTACGAGGCCCGCTCGAGCGACGGGACGGTCAAGCACCTGTGGCGACTCGCGGACGGAGAGCAGGTCGAGGCGGTCCTGATCCCCTCACGGGAGCGCGTGACGCTGTGTCTGTCTTCTCAGGTTGGCTGCGCGCTCGCGTGCCGGTTCTGTGCCACGGGCTTCTTCGGGTTCCGCCGCCAGCTGCGCGCCGCGGAGATCGTGGCCCAGTACCGCGAGGCGGAGCGATTCGTCGCCGGAGGGGCTGCATCGAAGTCCGGGTCGGGGAAGGCGTGGCCCCGGGGAGCACGACGGATCTCCAACGTCGTGTACATGGGGATGGGGGAGCCGCTCGCCAACCTGGACGCGGTCATCGATTCGCTCGAGGTCCTGCACCGCGGGTTCGGGCTCGGGGCGCGACGAATCACCGTGTCGACGGTCGGGCTCGTCCCGGGGATCCTCGAGCTGGCCCGGCGGCCGGAGCAATTCGACCTGGCCGTTTCGCTCCACGCGCCGCTGCACGACCTGCGACTCGAGCTGATGCCGATCGAGCAGCGCTACCCTCTCCTCCAGCTGTTCGATGCCCTGCGCGAGTACCAGTCGCGTAAGAACCGGCGCATCAGCTTCGAATACACGCTCATCGACGGGGTGAACGACGACCCGGCGCTGGCGGATGCCCTGGCGGACCTGACGTTCGGCCTCACCTGCTTCGTGAACCTGATCCCGTTCAATCCGATTCCGGACCAACCGGAGTGGCGTGCGAGCACCCGTGCCCGCGTGCGGGCGTTCTCGGGACGGCTCGAGCAGCGGGGGGTAGGAAACGCAGTCCGCACCCCACGCGGTCGCGACATCGCAGCCGCGTGCGGCCAGTTGAGGCTGGCCCGGTTGGCCGCGGAAAACTAACTCGCGAGGTCACCATGAAGGCATGGATCGGTAAGAGCCTCATCGCGATCGGTCTGATCCACACGCTGTTCGGCATCGTCGTCTTCCGCGGTACCCTGCTTATGCTGCTGTCTGAGGGGCTGGTAAACACAGTGAACGCTCAACCCGTTCGAGAGCAGGCATTCTGGTTCCTGTACGCTGGTTTCGGTTGGATCATCCTGGGGGTCTTGATCGACTCCCTCGAAAGAGCGCGCATCTTCCTGCCCGGCTTCCTGGGGTGGGCATTCTTGGCGATGATCGTCGTCGGAGTGGTGATCATGCCGATCTCCGGGCTTTGGCTGTTCGGCGCTCCAACCGCCGCCATGCTGTACCGATCCCGCAGGCCAGGTGGAACAGCGCGAGTACCCGGGTGATGCCGCAGAACGGGGGTATGTAAGAAGAGGACGCGTCGACTTCGCTTTCGACAGCCACACTCGACCATGGCCATCACGTTCCGCATCGGCGAACACAGATTCGAGCGGCTCCCGGGTCCCGGAGCGAGGCTGTATGACACGCTCATGCGGATAAGACCCATACAGTCGCTCTACAATCAGGTGGCTGAAGAGCTGACGGCTGCGGTCTCCGGGGGCCGATTGTTGGATGCCGGAACCGGGCCCGGGAGATTGTTGCTCGAGATTCATCGGTTGGACCCGACTATGAAGCTGTTCGGCCTTGACGTGTCCCCGTCGATGGTACGTGTGGCACGGCAAAACCTGGCGGGTATCGACGCAGATTTGCGAGTGGGTAGCGTCGCACACACAACGTACGAGAGTGACCACTTCCACGTCGTGACCTGTACGGGCAGCCTCTACCTGTGGGACGCACCGCGACATGGTATCGAGGAGATCCATCGAATCCTGAGGCCCGGGTGCTCCGCGTATCTCTACGAGCCCTACAGGGACTGTGACGCCGACGAGTTCGAAGCCGCCCTCCGAGACAACCTGCGTCAAGTGAACTGGGTGCTGAGATTGATCGGGCCGTCGCTGTTGAGGAAGGTCACGAGAACGGCCCGTCGCGTCGAGGATTACCGTCGAATCCTGGCGGATACGAGTTTCGCCGCTAACTGGCGAGTGGAGCAGGTCGTACTGGGCAATCTGCCCATGTGGGTTCGGATGCAACTAACGAAGGTGAGTTGAATCCTGGCGGTGGCCGCGTGGCGCCGAGGCGGGCACCATGACCGTGGCGTGTAGTGCTGCACTATCCTCATATCCCCAAAGCCTGGCAGCTCGAGATCTGGCGCGTACTCAGCACCGTTATCTGGCTCAAGGAGGAGGTCGTGTGATGGAAACGGGACTCGACGAGATGTGGGCGGACGGTGTGTGTTGCACTGGCGTGTTGGCTGAGGCTGACCCGGCTCGGATTGCGGAGCTGTTTGGCACGACGACGGCGCTCGTCACGAACGGACAGATCGTAGAAAGGGTCGAGACGGCTCCCCTCGCCTACGTCATGCGACCGACCGGGAGCCAGTGGACGGTTCTGGAGTTTCACGAGCGCGTCGTCGATCAGGCGCTCGAGAGTGGCCAAGACTACCTGCTCCCGCTCTTCGAGCAGGCGCTCGGTGCGATCAACCGCAGTCCCCCATCGGTCGATCGGTTCGTCTACGAGACTCCGGTAAGCCTAGCCGCCCACGTGAGCCGTACCCTCGGTGCCCCATCGATCGCACTGTGGGGAAGCGACGAGCATCCGGGGCTTGCGGGTGGCGTGATCTTCGCCGCGAACGGCAGCGTCGAGCTCGTGTGCAGCGCCTTCGACAAGCAGAGGATCGAGACGTCGTTCGCCAATCGACGGGCCCTCCAAGAAAGCCACGGAGAGCAGTTCGACGAAGAGGAAGAGTGGGATGAGGACGAGTGGGGCGACGAGGAGACCACCTACCTGTTCCCGTCGGGGGACCAAGGTGTGGTCGAGAAGCCCACCGCGGTCTTCGATTTCATGAACGATGAGTTACAGAGACGCAGCGCTGCTTTCGACAACGCCGATCTGTTGCAGGATCTCTGCCGCGCGATCCTCGCTCGAGAGCCGGGTGAGGAGTTCTCCGACGTGGACGTCTTCTACGTCGTCACGGACCTGTGATCTCTCCTCGTCCACACTCGGGGGTGTCGTCGGCCCGGCTATTCCGGTGGTAGTCGCTCCCGCCAGTCCGCCCCGAGCACCACCGTCGCATCGAGGAACAGATCAGCCTCGATCGCGTTCGCGACGCTGTCGACGCCTAGCTCAGACGCGACCTGTCGCGCGGCCCCCGGACGACCGGATCGATTGAGGACGTACGAGACGGTGTAATCGAAGTGATCGGCGTTCTCCGCCGAGACGACGTCGAATCCACGCGCACGAAGGTGATCTCGCACCAGTCCCGCCGCACCCTTGTCACCCGATCCGTTGAGGACCTCGACCTTGAGCCGCGCCTCCAATGATGGGGGGGCAGAATCCGCGGCCGACGTGCGATCCAGCCGGGTCCCCCTCCACTCGATCCAGAACGAACCGATCAGTGTGCCTACCCCGATCAAAACCAGGCACACGAGCGCCATTTCGAATCGATCGGCGATCAGGCGCTTCCGTCGCGTGACTTTTCGTGTCTTCCGCCGCTTCATCCCCGCTGCCTCCTGTGCCGTCCCCCAGGAGCCGGCGCCCGCTCGCCGGTCGCCAACGCGCTATCCGCCGGCGCACTCTTCCCGCGCCAGTCTGTTCCAGAACTCTATCGCCGTAACGAGGATCGGCAAGCGTTGCTCCAGCAAGTACCTGATTCGGGCCGCAGCGACTTCCTGAAGCACCGCGCGGCGATCGCCCGGCAACCGGTCGCGAAGCGCCGCCGCCCGGTCGGAGTCACGTTTCCTGCCGGGTTCGAGGTAGTCCGCCAGGTAGAGCAGCTCCCCCAGCAGATCGAGATCGGCGTGTCCTGTGGAGTGGTAGGCGATCGCCGTCAGCACCGACTCGTCCCGCACGCCCTCGAGGCGCAGGCGGGCGGCGCACGCCAGCCCGTGCAGCACCGGATCCGGCCACTGATCCGCAGGCTCCACGTAGGCGCGCAGCTCGATGGGATCCGTGGACTTGAGCGCATCGTGCAGGTGACCCGCCGCCCGCCACCGCACGAGCTCATCCTGGCTCAGTTCGAGCTCCCTCCCCCACCCATCGAGGAGGGCTACCACTCGCTCCGTGTGGCGGAGACGCTCTTCGTCCAGATGGGCCCAGGCCGGGAGCGCGCCCGATTCCCCCGCAGCGCGTATCAGTGGGTCTACGGTGTTCCCTCCGCTTCGAGCCGCGGCTGCAGCGGCCGATTGCACTCATCGACCTTCACGACCCGGGGCTCATGACCGGCCAGCTCCGCTTCCTCGTACTCCCCGTAGGCGATGATCACGACCATGTCGCCACGCTGCCCGAGGCGGGCGGCGGGGCCGTTCAGGCAAATCTCGCCGCTACCGCGGGCTCCTTCGATGACATACGTCTCGAGCCGAGCGCCGTTCGATCGGTTCAGGACCTGGACCTTCTCGTACGGCACGAGGTCCGCCGCGTCCATCAGGTCACGGTCGATCGTCACCGAGCCTTCATATTCTAGATTAGCATCTGTCAGTAACGCGTTATGTATCTTTGATTTGCAGAGGATTCTGCGCATTCCTCGCTCCGATTTAAATCTCTCTCGCACCGTGACCCAGCGGACCACGAAGCGCTTCGAATACGTTCGCTCCTTAGACCGAGTTCCCGGCGTGTTTGTCACGGACCCGCCGGCCCGGCACTCGCACCCTCGTCGACCGATGACGGCACGGCGAGCGGCGCGTTGTCGATGAGCCGGGTGGTCCCGACGCGCGCCGCGATCGCGCAAACGTCGTCGGGGCCCGCAACATCGGGGGACTCCAGCCGATCGGGGTCCACGATCTCGGCGTATTCGACCTCGGCGCCGGCGTTCTCCAGCTCACCCCGTACGAGCGATTCGAGCGTGGCGCGGTCGCGCTCCCCGGCTCCGAAGCGCTCCCGAACTATCCGCAGCGCCCTGGACAGCGAGAGCGCGACGTCTCGCTCGGCCGCGCTCAGGTACATGTTCCGCGAGCTCAACGCGAGCCCATCGGGCTCGCGCACGGTGGGGGCGACCAGGATTCGGATCGGGAATCGGAGCTGTTCCACCATGCCGCGGATCAGCACCGACTGCTGAAGGTCCTTCTGCCCGAAGACCGCCAGGTCGGGCTCGACGATCGCGAACAGCTTGGCCACCACGGTGAGCACGCCCCTGAAGTGCCCTGGACGGCGAGGTCCGCACAACCGGTCGCCCAGCGGCCCGGGCTCGACCCAGATGGTCTGTGCCGCCGGGTAAATCTCGGACGTGGACGGAACGAACACGGTCGCGGCGCCGCGCGCGGTCACTAGTTCGAGATCGCGCTCAAGATCGCGCGGGTACTCCTCGAAGTCCTCCGCCGGTCCGAACTGGGTGGGGTTGACGAATACAGAGACGATGACCGTGTCCGCGACCGCTACCGCGACGTCGATCAGGCTCAGGTGCCCTTCGTGAAGCGCGCCCATGGTCGGAACGAAGCCGACGGTCTCGCCCTCGCGTCTTCGGCGGGCCCGCCACGCTCGAACTTCGGCGATGGTCTGCAACACGTGAGCCCGGGGAGGCTCAGGCGACGTCAACGTCGTAGCGCTCGCTCTCGCTCGGGTACTCACCCGCCCTCACGGCGCCCACGAACGCCGCGATTCCATCCCGCGCGGCATCGCCCAGCTCGGCGAACCGACGGAGGAACTTGGGGCTGAACCCCTCGTTGAGACCTAGCATGTCGGGGAGCACCAGGACCTGCCCATCGCACCCGTTACCCGCCCCTATCCCGATCGTCGGGATCTCCAGGGCGAGGCTGATCTTGGTGGCCAGATCGGTCGGGACCATCTCGAGCACCATGCTGAAACAGCCCGCCTCCTCGAGCCCGCGCGCCTCCTCCTCCAGGCGGTCGGCCTCCTCCGCCTCGCGGCCGGTGAGCCTGTAGCCGCCCAGCTTGTGGACGGCTTGCGGGGTGAGACCGATGTGGCCCATCACGGGGATACCGGCCGTCACCAGGGTCCGGACTCTGCTGAGCGTTTCGGCGTCGCCCCCTTCGATCTTGACCGCCTCGCAACCGGTCTCCTTCAGGACGCGCCCGGCGTTCCGGAGTGCCTCTTCGTCGCTCACCTGATACGACAGGAAGGGCATGTCCAGGATCAGCATCGGGCCTTCCAGCCCACGCCGAACCGCGGACGTGTGGTGGATCATCTCGTCGAGAGTGACCGGGAGCGTGCTCCGGTACCCGAGCACGACCTGGCCGAGCGAATCCCCCACGAGCACGGCGTCGATGTCCGTCTGGCTCAGGATGCGCGCGAACAGGTAGTCGTAGCACGTAAGGACGGCGATTCTCTCACCGTCCGCTTTCATGCGCTGAAAGTCGCGGACGGTCACGGCCTTTCGGCTCTCGCGCCCGGCGGACGCGTCGAATTGCGTAGCCATCGCTCACATCCGTTTGTGGGGTGGAAGCAAGTGCACGAATATACCCGGTCGACCTGGCCACCGCAGGCCAGCGATCGCCGCCCTTCGAGTCGCCGAGCACCCGATGCCCGTTCGATACGACCCGCTGCTTACAGCCGCCCTCGCGCACGAGATCCGGGCGCGGTGGGAAGGCGCCCCTGCCACCTCACTGGCTCTGGACCCGGGTCGGAGGGCGGGTGAGCTGCGCTTCGAGGATGGGTCGGCGCTTCTCGCGCTGCTGCACCCCCAGGCGGGGCATCTGTTGGCGGCGGAGCCCGCGCTTGCTGCCGAAGGCACTCGGTTTCGGCGGCTCACCCTGAGCGCGGTCGAGGCTCCGCCGGATGAGCGCGCGCTGTTGCTGACGCTCTCGGATGCGGCCTCGAACCCACGCCACAGGATCGCGGCCGAGCTTCAGACCAACCAGTGGAACCTGTTGTTGCTCTCGCCGACGTCAGGGGAGCCACCGGCCGGTGGCGATGAAAGCGATGATGAGCTCGAGTGGCGGATCGACCGCGCCTTGTGGCGGCGGTTGGCGCGTGGGCGCCGGTTGGAGCCCGGGGCGACGTACACACCACCGGCGAACCCCCGCCGCGGCGCCTCGACGCCCCCGGATGCGGAGGCCTGGGTGGAGTCGCTGGCGTCCGTGGAGCCGTTGGATCGCCGGGGAGCGGCACTTCGGGAGTGTGCCTACCTGAGCGCTCTCAACATCGATTGGGTGCTCGGGAAGGCCGCGACAGACCCGGGAGACGCCGCCCTTCTCGAGGCATTCTCGCGCTACCGCGCGTTGCGGGAGGAATGGTCCGCGGGGGGTGCGTGGCTGCTCGAGCGCAGACTGGGGCCGCAACCATACGGTTCATCGTTGGACGAGTCGAATGCGCTGGAGGTGCCGTCGCTACTCGAAGCCATGCGGGAGGCGGCCGAGGCGGCGGGCGGCCTCGACGACCTCCTCGCGCTCGGTGTGCCCGGCGGCAAGCAGGAGGTCGGGGCCGACGACGAGACCGCGCGCTTGGGGGCGGCCCTGGCGAAACGTGCCAAGCGCATCAAGCGCCGGCTTGCCGCGCTCGAACGAGAGCGCGATGCCGCGCAGTCGCCGGAGGAACCCCGTCTGAGCGGCCAGCTGATTCTCACCCACAAGGCGACCATCCGGCGGGGCGCCGCCGAGATCGAGTTACCCGACTTCGAGGGCACGCCACGCGAGATCGAGCTCGACCCGGCGCTCGACGCGGTAGCCAACGCGGAGCGGTATTTCGACGAGGCCCGCCGGCGCGAGCGAGCGCTCGAGAGGATCCCGACGGAGATCTCGGAGAACGAACGCCGCCTGCAGAACCTCAGGGCGGCGACCGAGACGTTGGCGGCCGACGGCCCGAGCGAGACGCTTTGGGAGCTGGTGGGAGGTGCGCCGGCCAGGTGGGGCGAAGGCGGGCGCCGGGGTCCGGCACCCCGCCTACCCTACCATCGCTTTCGCTCATCGGGAGGTCTCGAGATCCGGGTCGGCCGCGGGGCACGTGATAACGATGCGCTGACGCTGCGCCACTCCTCTCCCGATGACATCTGGATGCATGCGCGGCAGGTGCAGGGCGCGCACGTGATCCTCCGGTGGGGACGGAAGGACGAGAACCCGGCGCAGCGCGACCTGCTAGAGGCGGCCACGGTCGCCGCCGTGCACAGCGGTGCCCGCCACAGCGGAACGGTCGCCGTGGACTGGACCCGCCGCAAATACGTGCGCAAGCCGAGAAAATCGCCCCCGGGCAGCGTCGTCGCGGAGCGCGTGCAGACCATCTTCGTAGAGCCGGATGAGGCTCAGGTGAAGCGCCTCCAGATCGAGCCGTAGCCAAGGCTCTCGCTGGAGCCTGCGCCGCGGTGAGGCAGTCAGGCCGGTTTGGGGACGAAGCTCACCGTCACCGAGACGGCCATGAGCGGTTATCTCCCGGCGGTGCGCTCAGCCCTTCGATCCCGTTTCCTCGATCGAGGTCGCCAGCGCTACCCCCTCCGAGTCTCGCAGCCCGCGCACGCGCCGGATCGCGGCCACCGCCTCGAACAGGAGCCAGATCTCGAGCACGAAGATCGCGCCCCCAACGACGAGCAAGAGGGTCTGACTCTCACCCGCGAACCTCCGCAGGTTCAGGATCATCGCCCAGGTGGTCATGACGAGCAGGAACGTCATGGGGATGATCGTCACCCACACGGGTCGCCTCTGCCGGAACAGGAACAGCGTGATGATCAGGAGGCTGAGCCCCGCCAGGAGCTGATTGGTCGTCCCGAACAACGGCCAGATCCGCATCCCGCCCGCGCCGCGGTCCAGCCCCAGGGCGAGCAGCGCGCAGGCGACGACCGCGATCAGGGTCGCCACCCAGCGATTCTGAACCAGCTTGACCCCATACTCGACGCCTAGCTCTCCGATGATGTAGCGCTGCAGCCGCACCGCCGTGTCCAACGTCGTCGCTGCGAAGCTGATCACCACGACCGCCGCGAAGATCGTTGCGACGCGGGTGGGGATCCCGATCCCCTGCGCCAGCACCCCCACTCCGTTCACGAACGCAGTGGTCGCGCCTGCCGAAGCGGCGGCCCAGCTGCCGTAATGGGCGTGCCACCCGTCCAGTCCCGCGAAGATCGCGAAGCCGGCCGTGCAGGCGATGATCGACGTCACGGCCAGAGTTCCCTCCCCCAGCGCCCCACCGTAGCCGACGTAGCGCGCGTCCGTGTCCTTATCGAGCTGCTTGGAGGAGGTCCCCGAACCCACGAGCCCGTGGAACCCGCTGATCGCGCCGCACGCGATCGTGATGAACAGCAACGGGAACCAGGAAGGAGCGTCGCCGGGAAGGTTCGTGTTGACAGCGGGCGCCACGACCTCCGGGTTCGTCACGATGACGCCCGCGCCGATGATCCCGAGCGCCACGAACAGCTGATGGCCGTTCACGTAGTCGCGCGGCTGGAGGAGCAGCCACACGGGCATGACCGACGCGAAGAACGTGTAGATGAACAGGACGACGATCCAACCAACCCGCTGTCCATCTGCACGCGCCGCCTCGGCGGCCGCCGACGCGTCACCCCCGGCGGTCGTCAACTGCGTCGCCGTGGGCTCGAACCCGATCACGTCCGGCAGCTCGAACGGCACGTACTGGCCAAACCAGATCATCAGGTACAGAGTCGCGAGCGCCCCGAGTGAAGGCAGCAGTATTCCCGCCCCGGTTCGATAGATGAGGAATCCCACGATCAGGGCGACGACGAGCGACCCCCACACCGGGAGCACGGCGCCCGGATTGCCCATGAACAGGTTCGCGATGATGACCGCGAACACCGCGTTCACCATGAGCAGCAGGAAGAAGATGAGGAGGAGGAACAGAACCCGCGCACGGTCACCGACGATCGATTCCGTAAGCGTGCCGATGGAGCGTCCTTTGTGACGGGTCGAGATCCACAGCGTCCCGAAGTCGTGCACGGCCCCAGCAAACACGGTCCCGAGCGTCACCCACAGGAACGCCGGGAGCCACCCCCAGATGACCGCGATCGCTGGACCGACGATCGGCGCGGCACCCGCCACGGACGTGAAGTGGTGCCCGAACAGCACGTGCTTGTTGGTGGGGACGTAGTCGACACCGTCCTCGAACTCGTGGCTCGGTGTGACGAAATCGGGATCGAGCTGGTAGATACGGCGGGAAATGAAGCGGGAGTACACGCCGTATCCCGTGAGGAATGCCGAGACACCGACGACAAGGAGTACGATGGCGCTCACCGGTGCTCCTCCATTCGGTCGTCCCACTCGGCCGGGGCCGGGCGTATCCGGGCCGCCAGTTCCTTGAGGGCGTCAATTCCCACTGGATCCGTCTCCTGCAGGTGGACGCAGAGGACTGGCCAATTTCCGAAATCGCGCGAGATGCTCGCAAGGGAGCGCGCCTCGCGCTCCCGGCGGGCATCGAGAAACGCCGTCGGGCCCTCCCCGCTCGCGGGGGGTGGGAGGACCTGGTTCACGATGATGGCCCCGACCGGAATCCCGTGACGCGAGAGCGTCTGTACAGCCTTCTCAGTCTCCCAGATGGGGAGTCGCTCGGGGGTCACCACGAACACGAACGCCGCCCGCTCCGAGGCGGTCAGGATCTGGCGCGCGCGGAGAAAACGGGCCCGCCGCTCCTCCAGCGCGGCCAGGATCGGATCGTCGCGCTCCGTGTCCGACTTCGCGGAGCCCGCCACGTTCCTCCACATGCGGGCGAGTGCCCTGACCTTCTTTCGGCGTTGGATCATGCCGGTCATCCACGCGGTCATGAGCTCGGGGAGGGAGAGCAGCCGCAATGTCTGGCCGGTGGGAGCCGTGTCGAACACGATCCGGTTGAACTCCTTCCCCTCCTCCTCCAGGATGCGCGTGAAGCGTTCGAACAGCGCGGCCTCCACGGCGCCCGGGGAGACGCGCGCGATATCGATCTGCCGCTCGACCTCGGCGAGCAGGCGGGGTGGGGCCGCGGAGGCGACCCGCGTCTTGACCTCGTCGATGTATCGGTCCGCTTCCCGCTCGGGATCGAGCTCCATCGCCCAGCAATCGGCGATCACGGGGCGCGGCTCCGCACCCAGATCCGCCTGCAGGATGTCTCCAGTCGAGTGAGCCGGATCGGTGGATACGAGCAGCGTGCGCTGGCCGCGTGCCGCGAAGCTGAGCGCCGCCGTCGCGGCCAGCGTCGTCTTCCCGACCCCTCCTTTTCCCCCGAAGAACAGGATGGGTTGGTCCGGGAGCGCTCTCTCCGCGCTCAGCAGCACCGAAACCCTCCCTCCGGGGGATGCTCCAGTCCCATTCGGAGGTGCCAGGTGTGAAACGCCTCCAACAGCTCCGGATACAGCTCGAGCGTGTAGAATTGGACAGGGTTTGGAACGCCGAGGAGGTCGGAAAATCCGACGAGCAGGAAGAGGTCGTGCTGCCGCAGGTACTCCCGGTGTATCGCCGATCGGTAGGGGGCGATGTACATGCCCTCGTAGATCTCGCGAGCGGCACGAAACCAGCGCCGCACCGGGCTGGGGCCCCGCTCTCTGCCTTGGTCCTGGTCTTCTGGCGCGAGATTCACGCCCGAATTATGGGCATAAGGGCGGTCAGAACAACCCCAGCAGCCAGCCCGCCACCGCACCCGTAAGCACGAGCCACACGCTGCTGACCTTCCCGATCAATCCGGCGACGGCGGCCGCCAGGGCGATCGCCCACGCCCGCCAGTCCACGAGCACCGCCATCCCGAGGCTCAGGGTGACGGCCGCGATCAACCCGACGGCGCTGGCGTTCACGGCGTCCAGAAACGCGGCGGTCCACGCCGATTCGCGCAGGCGTGGCACGAGCGGGCCCAGGAGGGACACGAACACGAAGGAAGGGAGGAAGATCCCGACGGTCGCGACGACGGCTCCGGCGGGACCCGCCGCCAGGTATCCGACGAACGTCGCGGTCGAGAGCACGGGACCGGGCGTGAACTGGCCGATAGCGATCGCATCCAGGAGTTCGGGTCGCGTCAGCCACCCGTACCGCCCCACGACATCGCCTTCCAGGAAGGCGACCAGCACGTAGCCGCTGCCGTACAACACGGCCCCGACCTTGAGGAAGAACAGTCCCAAGGTCCAGAGCGGGGCGCCGGCCGCCATCCACCCCGCTGTGACGGGGGCCGCGAGAAAGGCCGCGGGCGGGCCCGTACGTCCATCGTCGGCCTCGATAGCCCCGTCGGCTGTCTCGTCAGCTCCGGTGGGGTCACCGTCGAGGGTGGCGAGGTCCGGCGGCGGACCCACTGTGCCGCCCGACCTCCGGCGCCAGGGGCGCGCCCCCAGGGTGCCGAGCAGGCCACCCGCGAGGAGAGCGAGGATCTCGCTCACGCCCGCGAGCGCTGCGAGCGCGACGGCCGCCCCGAGCCCGGCAAGAGGAGTCGTTCGGGCCGCCACGCGCGCCAACCGCCACATGGCGATCAGGATCACGGCCAGGACCGCGGGCTTGATTCCGAACAGGAAGGGGCCGATTTCCGGGCGCGTCCCGTACCGCACGTACGCCCACGCGAGAGCGCCCGTAATGAGAGCGGCCGGGCCGATGAAACAGATCCCGGCGACCAGCAGGCCGCGCGTTCGGGCCCGGCGCCACCCCACGTGCATGGCCATCTCGGTCGAGTTGGGGCCCGGGATGAGGTTGGTCGCGCCGAGGATGTCCAGGAAATCGGTCCGCGATAGCCAGCGGCGCCGGGCCACGACTTCGTCCTCCATCATAGCCACGTGGGCAGCCGGCCCGCCGAACGCGAAGCACCCCAGCTTGAGGAAAAGACGCGCGAGGCTCGTCAGGCGTCCTCCTGGTGCCGTCCCGGTTTGTTCCGTCCCGGTCTGTTCGGTCGCGGTCTGTTCGGACCCGGGGGCTTCCTCAGCCACCGGCGACGCCGTGCACCGCCGCCGCCAGGTCGTGGGCTAGCTCCACGAAAGCTCCCTCGGCGGTCCCTAGCGCGGCGATGAGGGCGGATCCGACGACTACACCGTCCGCGATCTCGGCCACGGCTTTCGCGTGCTCGGGCGTGGAGATTCCAAACCCCACGGCGACCGGTAGCTCGACCTGGCGTCTCAGCTCTTCGACCTTGGTCCGCAGGCTTTCATCCAGACTCTCGCGCGCACCCGTCACACCGAGGCGGGATATGTAGTACAAGAAGCCCGACGCGTGCCCGACGATCGCCTTCAGCCGCTCGGTGGAGGTCGTGGGCGCGACCAGCGGGATCAGGTCCACTCTCGAGGCCGCCAGTCGACTCTCCAGGTCGGGGTGCGTTCCGACCGGCAGATCCGTGATCAGCAGACCGGCGGCGCCGGCGGTTGCGGCCCGCTCGAGGAAGCGCTCGACCCCCATCCGCAGGACGGGGTTGAGGTAGCTGAAGATCACGATCGGGGGGAGATCCTTGGACAGATCACCGACCAGTTCGAGCGTGCGCTCGAGAGTCACTCCCTGTTCGAGCGCTCGCCAGCTTGCCCGCTGGATCGTCGGCCCGTCGGCAAGCGGGTCGCTGAACGGCACCCCAAGCTCGATGACGTCCGCGCCGGCGTCCGCAAGCGCAGTCAGAAGCCGTGGCGTGTCGGCCGGCGTCGGGAACCCGTGCGTCAGGAACGGGATGAATCCCGGGCGTCCGTTCCTGCGCAGCTCGATCATTCGTCGCCGCCGGGAGTCTCACTGCCGGGTCCGGCTCCCCGTGTGCCATCGCCGCCGGGCCCCTCCCTGTCGGGCTCGAGCTCGACCCCCAGGCCGTCGGCCATCCGATTCACGAACGCGTAGTACGCGGTGATGGCACAGACGTCGTGGATCGCACGGTCGTCGAACCCGTGCGCGCGTAGCGAATTCACGTCGGCAGCGACGATGTCACCGGGGGCGCGCGTCAGCTTCACGGCGTAATCCAGCATCGAGCGATCGGCCGGCGTCAGGTCGGGATTCTCCCGATCGGCCGACAACGACGCGAGGAGCGCATCCATCTCCTCCGCCGTCATCCCCTGGGCACCGAGCAGTCGACGGAGACCCTCTCCGTGGTGCAGCAGTCAGTACCGGCACCGGTTCTCGGCCGAGACGGCGACGGCGATCATCTCGCGCTGGACTCGAGTCAGTGGGCCCTTCGCGTACATCAGCTCGCGGTACAGATCGTAGTGCTGGCGCATGGTGCGGCTGTGCACGCCGTGGACGCGGACGATGTTGTCGTGATCGGGCACCCTGTCCTCGGGCGGGATCTCGTCCTCGCTCACGTAGTCGATGAATGCCATTTCGGGTGACCCCCTCGCGACGATCCGGCTCCTAGCGCGTGGCCAACGGGCTCCGGCCGTCAGCCCGAGGCCGACGGATTCCGGGGACCTGCTTTCACCTGCCGGTCGAGGAGCGCCGCGACCTCAGCGACGTCCTTGTCGCCCCGCCCACTCAGACACACCAGGACGTCTCGGCCCACCCAGCGCTCCCTCTCGGCCGTCAACCGAGCGAGCGCGTGCGCGCTCTCCAGGGCCGGGATGATCCCCTCCAGGTGACACAGCGATTCGAACGCGTCGAGCGCCTCTGCGTCGGTGACGGACTCGTAGCGCACGCGGCCGGTGTCGCGGAGCTGCGAGTGTTCCGGTCCCACACCGGGATAGTCCAACCCCGCCGAGACCGAATGTGCCGGCTCCACCTGCCCGTCATCGTCCTGGAGCAGATAGCTGTACGAGCCGTGGAGCACGCCCGGGATTCCCGCGGCCAGCGACGCCGCGTGCCGACCCGTGCCGATGCCCTCGCCCGCCGCCTCTACGCCGATGAGCTCGGTCTCATCGCGATCCAGAAACGCGGTGAAGATCCCGATCGAGTTGGACCCGCCGCCCACGCACGCGAACACGGCCGCGGGCGTGACCTCGCGCGCCCCCAGCTGATCGGCAGCCTCGTCTCCGATCACGCGCTGGAAGTCGCGCACCAGCGCAGGATAGGGCGCGGGGCCCACGACGGAGCCGATGATGTAATGCGTCGTCCGTACCGTCTCGACCCAGTCACGGATGGCCTCGTTGGTGGCGTCCTTGAGCGTGCGCGTCCCGCTGTCGACCGAGCGCACCTCCGCCCCGAGGAGTCGCATGCGCTCCACGTTGAGAGCCTGCCGGCGCATGTCCTCCTCGCCCATGTACACGACGCACTCGAACCCCATGAGGGCGCACGCGGTCGCCGTGGCCACACCGTGCTGCCCGGCCCCGGTCTCGGCGATGATACGCCGCTTTCCCATGCGACGGGCGAGCAGCGCTTGCCCCACCGTGTTGTTGATCTTGTGGGCCCCGGTGTGACACAGATCCTCGCGCTTGAGCCACACGCGGACGCCGCCCAAGTCCTCGCCGAGCCGCACCGCCTCGTAGATGGGCGTGGGACGTCCCGCGAACTCCCGTAGCAGCTTGTCGAGCTCCAGCTGAAACTCTGGGTCGGCCTGAGCCGTCGCCCAGGCGGCGCTCAACTCGTCCAGCGCGGGGATCAGCGTCTCGGGGACGAAGCGTCCACCGTAGGAACCGAACCAACCCTCTCCCCCGGGGCCGGTCAAAGGCGCGTCCGCGTCGGGCATCGGATGCGTTTCCCCCGCCTACGCGTCGACCGGCTCGAAGCGGCCCTGGAAGAACCGGAGCTTGTCCGGCTCATAGACGAACCTGAGCCCCTGGATCTCATCGCGTTTCTCGTGCAGTCGGATGATCCCGTCGGCCACCGCCCGCATGTGGTCGCGCGTGTAGACGCGCCGGGGGATGGTGAGGCGGACGAGCTCGAGGGGAGGCCGGTAGTTATCCCCGGTCTCGGGATCGCGCCCCTTCGAGACATTTCCGCGCTCCATCGCTCGCACGCCGGTTTCCACGTAGATCTCGGCCGCCAACCGCTGGGCCGGATACTCATCCTGATCGATATGCGGCAGGAAGCGCTTCGCGTCCAGGAAGATGGCGTGGCTCCCGGGCGGAGTGACGATGGGCACGCCGGCGTCCAGCAGCATCTGGCCGAGTGCCGCGGTCTGGCGGACTCGAGACCGGATGTATCGATCGTCCAGCATCTCCTCCACACCCACCGCGATGGCCGCCAGGTCCGAAGCGGCCAGCCCTCCATCGGTGACCTTCCCTTCGTACACCCGGAGCTTCTCTTCCGCTTTCTCCTTCCACTCGTCGTTGTCCTTGAACGCCAGCAGGCCCCCGATGTTGATCAGGAAATCCTTCTTCCCCGACACCGTGCAGCCATCCCCGTACAGGAGCATCTCGCGCAGGATGTCGCGCACGCGGGTGTGCTCGTAATGGGGGTCGCGCTGTTGGATCATGTAGGCGTTCTCCACCATGCGGGTGGCATCGAAGAACACCGGGATGTGGTGGCTCGAGCAGTAGGCGTACACCTCGCGCATGTTGTCCATCGACACGGGCTGGCCGCCGGCCATGTTCACCGAGTGCTCAAACGAAATGTATGAGATCCTGTCGGCTCCGTGCTCGTCGACCAGAGCCTCAAGCTTTGGCATGGCAATGTTCCCCTTCCAGGGGAAGTCGCTCTCGGGGTCGTGAGCCTCGTCGACGATCACGTCCCTGAACACCCCGCCCGCCAGCTCCTGGTGAAGCTTGGTGGTGGTGAAATACATGTTGCCGGGCACGAGCTGGTCCGGCTGGATCATGATCTCCGACAGAATCTGCTCGGCGACCCGCCCCTGGTGCGTGGGGATGATGTGCTCGTAGCCGGTCGCCTCCCGCAGTACGCGGACCAGGTTCAGGTACTCGTCGGACGTGGTCGGAGTGGCGCGGGCGCCATCGTACGCGGCCCACTGGTCGGTGCTCATCGCCGAAGTGCCCGAATCGGTGAGCAGGTCGATGGTCACGTCGGCCGAGCGGAGCAGGAAGGTGTTGTATCCCGCTTCGCCGATGGCCCGCCGCCGCTCCCGACGGCTCAACCGTCCGATGCGCTCCACGGTGTGGATTACGAAGGGGTAGGTGTCGAACTCGTACGGATCGAGATCGGAGTACACCCACCGGTATCGCATCTCGTCACGCCAGCGTCCCTCTCGTGCGGGCTCCAGCGGCGGCACGGTCTCTCGCTGCCGAAAGAGGCTGATGATCGCGTCCGCCACCTGATCGAGCTGCCGGTTCGTCATGGCCAAGCGCGGGATCTGGACCGGTACGATCTGGTCGCGCCCCACGCGGCCGTGAGACACCGCCCGCACGCCCGACATCTCGTACAGGGCGGCCGAGAACGCGTCCTGTTGGAAACGCTCGAGGTGGGGGAAAAAGGCGTCCGCGAGGACATAGGCGCCGTCGCACCCTCGCTCCAGGGGGATGCCCCCGGCCCGCAGACGCTCGGTGAAGCGCTCCGTCTGCTGCATCACCCATTGCACCTCGTCCTCTATACACATCTCCTCGAGGCCGCGGGCCAAGACTTCCATCGTGCGTCCGGCCATACCGCCGTAGGTGTGCAGACCCTCGTAGACCACCACCTCGTTCATGAAGTGTTCGTGGTCCTCGGGGTTGTCGGTCGCCAGCAGCCCGCCCGTGGGGCACTTGGGGTCCTGCGCTCCATCGATCTGGCAGACGTGCGCGGTCTTGGCGATCTGCTTCACCAGAGCCGCGATGCCGTGCGAGGCCATACCGGGCTCGTGGCGCTGGATGTACCAGGCGTTCTCGATCACGCGCGAGCCGTCCAGGACCAGCCGTACGCCGTATCGGTCGGCCAGGGCGCGCACGGCTCGCAGGTTCCCGAGGCTGAAGGGGTGCTGCCCGTCGGCGAACGCGTGCAGGCTGACGATCGCGACGTTCGCCTCCTGTAACGTCTCCTCCAGCCGGGCCAGATCGACGCTGCCGGTGAATACGTCGGCGCCGTGATCCCGCACATCCGGCACGTCCACTCCGCGTGGAGCGAGGATGTCGATCCGGGTGCGCGCGTTGGAGGGGAGCACGGAGCCCGCCGGCACCATGGTGGCCGTCACCAGCTTGACACACCCGAGGATGTTGTGCGTGGGGCAGACGTACGTGTGCCCCAGGACATCGCGCACCGCCTGCTTCAGGTGCTCGAAGTTTCTGGCCCCCGCGTAGGCCTCATCGCCGATCAGCTGCCCCGACAGCTGTTCCTGGGTCATGGCGCTCGTTCCCAGGGAGCACATGTCGAAACCGACCTGCGACGGAGTCAGGTTGAAGACGTTGAAATGCGCCTCCGCCAGGTACTTCTTGCGCTCCTCCAGGCTGGGGAACGAGGCGGGGCGAACTGTCTTTATCTTGTGAGGCTCGTGAACGAGCGATCGAATCATGCCACTCTCCTCCCACCGACGGTCTCCGGAAGCGACCGGCACGGAAGCCACCGGTCGCAGAGGCAATATGACGGCCTTTCGGGAATGCGAAAGACGGCCTGAGCGCGGTGCGGGGATCGGTGTCGAGGTCGGTCTCGGGGTCGGTTTCGGCGATCGCTCTCAGGACGAGCGCGCGGCGCTCACGAAGCGTGCGATGAGCTCGACGTCCTTCTCGCCAGGCCCGCACTCGACCCCGCTGCTCACATCGACGATCGAGGGACGCGCTCGCCGGATCGCGTCGCGGACGTTCTCGGGTGTCAGCCCACCCGCCAGCACGAACGCGGGCCGCTCATCGGGCCGCCCGCCGACATCCGTCGCGGAATCCGGACCCCGGGGTTCGTCATCGCCCGCCAGCCGCTCCCGCACGGGCGCGAGCCACTCGATGGGGAAGGCGGTTCCGGTGCCGCCGGCGGCTGCCGCCGAAAAGCCCTCCACCAGGATCGCGTCCACCGCCCCGGCGTAGCGCTCCAGGCCGGTGGCGAGCTCCTCACGGGATCGTGGGCGCAACGCCTTCCACACTTCCAGTCCGGAGTCGCGTGCGTCCCTGCACTGCTCGGGGGACTCGGCGCCGTGGAGCTGCGCGATATGCAACCCCGCCATGTCGCGGGCCGCGAGGATCTCCTCGTGGCTGGCGTCCACGAAGACGCCTACCGCGCGCAGTTTACCACGGGTGGGTGCGAGGATCTCGGCGGCCTCCGCGGGTGTCACCCGACGCAGTCGCTCGGCGAACACGACGCCGGCGTACGTGGCCCGCGCGTCCGCGGCGGCGATCGCGTCCGCGGGCTTCCGGCACCCACAGATCTTCACTCGAACCACGCCACGTCCTCGGCTTCGTCTCCGTCGAAGGAAGTCGCCGCGGGGTCACTCTCCCGCCCTGCTCGGGGCCGCCTTCGATGACCGGCCAGCTCCTCTACGCCACGGCGCGGATCGCTCTTCATGAGCCAGCCTCCGACCAGCACGGCATCCGCGCCGGCCCGTCCCGCACGCGCGACGTCCTCCCCTCCCCTGACACCGCTCTCCGCGATCGCGGTCACGTCGCCGGGGATCCGTTCGATCAAGATCAATGACGCGTCGAGATCCACGTCGAAGGTCTGCAGATCTCGCGCATTCACGCCCACGATACGCGCACCGGCGTCGAGGGCGCGCTCGACTTCGGCTGCATCGTGGGCCTCGACGAGCGCCGACATGCCGAGGTCCTCGGCGCCCACCCGCAACTCGCGCAGGGTGCCGTCGGAGAGCGCCTTCACGATGAGCAGCACCGCGTCCGCGCCCGCCGCCCTCGATTCGTACAATTGGAGGGGATCGATGATGAAGTCCTTCCTCAGGAGCGGAAGCCCGGAGGCTTCCCGAGCGCGCCGCAGATCCCCGAGCTCTCCGCCGAAATAGGGACCGTCGGTGAGCACCGAGAGCGCCGTCGCTCCACCCTGTTCGTACGCTCGGGCCACGTCCGCGATATCGGCGTAGGGGTTGATGTCGCCCTCCGACGGTGACCGCCGCTTGAACTCCGCGATCACCGAGACAGACGCCGGGGCGCGGAGTGCCGCATCGAACCCGCGAGGCGGATCGACCGCGGCGGCCGCGGCCTCGAGATCTGCCGCGGCACCGCGGAGCCATGCCACCTCGGCTCGCTTGTTCTCGATGATCTCGTCGAGGATCAATTCTCCACCGCGTATGAGGCCTCCACCTGATCCAGAACCCGCTGCAGCTCGGATTGTGGATACCACCTGCCGCGCAGCATGACGCCCACACGATCGCGGGTGCTGGAGATGTTTTCCAGCGGATTGCCGGTCAGGAGAACGAGGTCCGCCTGCGCGCCCGACGCGATCGTGCCCCAGTGCCCGAGCTCACCCATCACCCCAGCCGGCACCCAGGTCGCGGCGGCCAGCGCCTGGTAGGGCGTCAGACCCGCGTTGACCAACAACTCGAGCTCGCGGTGCAGGGACTCCCCCCACACGGGGCCCGGGATGGCCGTGACATCGGTGCCCGCCAGGATCGGAACCCCGGCCCGCGACAACTCCAGCACCAGCTCGTTCTGGACATCGAGGTAGCGCAAGACATACAAGCGGTCGGCGGGCTCGAACCGCCGCAGAACCGGGTTCCGGCTCGGGTCGCGCCAGTCATCGGTGAAGCTCGGTGGCATGAGCCGGACCTCCGGGCGGCCCATGAGCTCGTAGAAGCGATCGGCTTGCAGGTGGGTGTCGATGTAGTCGTACAGACCCAGGGTCGGAGTGAAGGCCACACCGGCCTCACGAACCAGCTCGACGGCGCGCGCGAGCTTCGTGTCCACCTCGAGCAGGTCGAACATCTGCCGGGGGTCGTCGTACCTCTCGCTCCGCGACAGGTACGGGGCGATCTCGGTCGTGTGCTGGATCTCGACCCCGGCGGCGAGATGGTGCTCGAGTCCGACATCGCCCGATACGTGCCCGATCACGGGCAGACCTGCCACCGCGGCGGCCGAGACGATCGCGTCGAACACGTCCCGCCGTAGCGACTGGTTCACCTTTATGAAGTCGGCTCCCAGCGCCCGATGGGAGAGCACAATCTCCCGCGCGCGTCCCGGGGACAGCGTAGTCCGGTCGCCGGCCAGGACCCGGATCAGCGGCTCTGAAGAGGGCACGTCCGACCCTGCGGCCGCGACACCGGTCAGGAGCAGCCCGATTCCGATCGGGACGCGAGCCCGGCGCCACGAGGGTGCCGTACGGCGGCGAGCGGCCCACGAGACGATCCACACAACCGCCAGCGCCGCCAGGGCGATCGCGACCCCGAGTAGGAACCGGGAGGCCCAGACGAAGGGCATGAACGTGGGAGGGACCCCACCCAGGCTGGGTCCGTTGTACACGCTCGGCCCGATCAGCTCGCCGTCCGCGATGCGCCGCGTGACATCCAAGTCCGGCCGGCGCGCGTTCAGGTTGCGGACCGTCGTTACACCGTAGGCGACCGCAAGCATGAACGCCTCGGGTCGGCCGTCCGCGTGAAAGTGCATGTCGGCCAGTCCGGGGATCAGGTACCCTCCCGAGCCATCGATCATGAGCGCCCCCTCGGGGAGCGTGACCGACTCCATCGGACCGATGGTCACGATCCGGTCTCCTTCCACGATCACCGTGGAGCCTTCCAGCACGCGCTCCGTGTCCAACGGGACCAAGTTCACATTCACGAAAGCGGTCGCGACTGGTTGGTCCCCAGCCGTCCCGCGCATTCCCGGACCCCGCATTCCCGTCGTGCGCTCCTCGCTGCCGGGCGCGGAGAGGATCGGAGCGCTCATGAAGAGGCCGAGCATCGTCGCTCGACCGATCACCAATCGCGCTTGCACTTCGGTACCTCTTCGGGTATATTCG
>JBDHAD010000006.1:0-68970 GCA_039588215.1 Gemmatimonadota bacterium | reverse complement strand
TGCCCCAGCCGCCCTTCTGGGCGAAGGTGGCGGCGGAGAAGAAGAGACCCGTGGCCCGCCGCCCGGTCGTCCATTCCGCGTAGTCGGCGGCGTCCGCGATCATGGTCCAGAGCAACGGCACCGCCGGGGCGTAGGCCATCTTGCCCAGGATATTCAGCGCGTAGATCCAGCCGAGGCTCTCGGCTCCCGGCAGGTAGAGCAGGATGAAGAACGAGCCGGAGAGGAGCGAGCTGCCGATGAACACGTTTCTCTTCCCGAACCGCTGGGCGAGGGGCCTGGAGAGGGGTAGCGCAACGATCAAGGCAACGCTCCCCACCACGTTGAACAGTTGCACGCTCTCCTCCCTGCCGATGTAGTACTTGAAGTAGTAGGCCAGGGAGAGGTTCTGGAGAGCGAACATCACGAAGGAGACGATCCCGACAGTGGCCAGGATGACCCACGGCCGGTTGCGCAGCAGGATCTTGAAGTCCTGTTTCACGGAATCTTGCTGCGTCGGCGGAGGTTGAATGCGCTCCCGGGTGGACAGGAAGGTGACGATGAAGAGCACGAACGAAATCACCGCGAACAGGGTGACGGTGAGGCGATAGCCCTTGGCGTTGTCGCCCTGGCCGAAGTACAGGGCCAGGGTCAGGGCCAGGCCGGAGACGATCAGCTGGCCGACGAATGCGCAGACGAAACGATAGGTGTTCAGGCTGGTGCGCTCGTAGGAGTCCGACGTCATCACGGCGCCTAGGGACGAATAGGGCAGGTTGATCGCGGTGTAGGCGGTCATCAGGAGCAGGTAGGTGACCGCCGCGTAGACCACTTTGCCGGTCTGGCCGAGATCGGGAGTCGAGAACGCCAGTACCGCGAGAACGCTGTAGGGCAGGGCCATCCAAAGGATGTACGGGCGGAACTTGCCCCACCGGGTCCGAGTGCGATCGGAGATCACCCCCATCAGCGGGTCGGTGGCCATGTCCCAGAACCGCGCGATGAACATGATGGTGCCCGCCGCCGCAGCCGAGATCCCGAAGGTGTCGGTGTAGAAGATCAGGATCCAGAAGCCGACCATGTCCCACACGAAGTGCGAGGCGGTGTCCCCCAGGCCGTAGCCGATCTTCTCCTTGACCGAGAGACGGGTGCTGTCTGTCGTCATCTCGTTCCCTTCGAGGTCGGTTGTGCGCCACCGAGTTGTGAACGGCCCTGGCGATGTAGCCAGCGGAATCTACCAGAGGGTCGAGGCGCCGAGACCTGGAGCCGGCAAGGCGCACCACCTAGACTGATACGATGGCCCGCCGCCGCATGCGGCCTTGACGGAATCATCACAGCGAGATTGCCGCGCACGGTGGCGCTGTGCCGACAGCCTTCCTCGGAGGACTTTGGATGAATCGGATAGTCTTGCTCATGCTGGCCATGGTCTGCACATCGTGCGGCGCGACCGACGAATCGCCTTCCGGTCAGGCCCACGACGAACGCCCTTCCAGCCAGGCCCTCTACGTCTCGTTTGACGATCGGGTCGACGAGCTGCTGGCGGAGATGACGCTCGACGAGAAGGTCGGCCAGATGACGCAGCCGGACCAGGAGTTTCTGGAGGACGTGGACCACGTTCGCGAGTACATGGTGGGGTCCCTTCTGAGTGGGGGCGGCTCGGATCCGGCGACGAACAGTTTCGAGGACTGGCGGGCGCTGTACGAGATGTATCAGTCAAAAGCGCTCGAGACTAGGCTCGGAATTCCGCTGCTGTATGGTGTCGACGCCGTGCACGGGCACTCGAACGTGCTCGGCGCCGTGGTCTTTCCACACAACATCGGTCTCGGGGCGACGCGCAACGCCGAGCTCGTGCAGAAGATCGCCCGCATCACGGCCGAGGAGATCAAAGCCACCGGGATCAACTGGAACTTCGCCCCGTCCGTCGCGGTGCCCAGGGACGATCGCTGGGGCCGGACCTACGAGGGATTCGCCGAGGAGCCGATGCTGGTCGCGGAGCTGGGGGCCGCTGCCGTGCGAGGCCTGCAGGGGAATGATCTCAGCGATCCGAGCAGAGTCGTTGCAACTGCCAAGCACTTGGCGGGCGACGGCGGAACGGTGATCAACACGGGCGTGACTCTCCCCGATGGATCGAAGTATCCCTTCGATCGCGGAGACGTGCCGCTGACGGAAGAGGAGCTTCGGCGGATCCACATGGAGGGATATGTCTCGGCGGTCGCGGCAGGGGTCGGCACGATCATGCCGTCGTACAGCAGTTGGAACGGAGTGAAGTGCTCGGGCAGCCGACGGCTGCTCACCGAGATCGTGAAGGAGGAGCTGGGATTCGAGGGTTTTCTCATTTCCGACTTCAAGGCGATCGATGAGCTGCCCGGCGACTACAAGAGCGACATCGAAACGTCGATCAACGCGGGCATGGACATGGTGATGGTGCCCGACCGATATCAGCTGTTCTTCAATACGCTGAAGGAGCTGGTCGAGGAGGGGGCGATCCCGTTGGAGCGAATCGACGACGCAGTTCGGCGGATCCTGCGGGTGAAGTTCGCCGCAGGTCTGTTCGACGACGACTGGTCGCTGACCGCGGATCGGTCTCTCGAGGCGAGCTTCGGGTCGGATGAGCACCGAACTGGTGCTGTTGAAGAACGAGGGCGGTGTGCTGCCTCTCGCGAAGGATGCAGGGCGGATCCACGTGACCGGGCCGGGCGCAGACGACATCGGCATGCAAAGCGGCGGCTGGACAGTCGAATGGCAGGGCAGGATGGGGGCGATCACGGAGGGGACGACGATTCTCGCTGCGATCGAGAAGGCGGTCTCGGACGGGACCGAGGTCACACATTCGGAGAACGGGACGGGCGCCGAAGGCGCAGATGTCGTCGTCGTGGTCGTCGGCGAGCGGCCCTACGCTGAGATGAACGGCGATGATCTGGATCTGGAGCTGAGCGCCGAGGATCGGGTCGTGGTCGCGAACGCTGCGGCCGCCGGAGTACCTGTCGTGACACTGCTGATTTCCGGGCGGCCGCTGGTTGTCGACGAGACACTCGAGGCGAGCGACGCCCTTGCGGCCATCTGGCTGCCGGGTACAGAGGGAGACGGGATCGCCGACGTGTTGTTCGGCGACCATGTGCCTACGGGCAAGCTCTCGTTCTCGTGGCCGCGCTCGGCCGACCAGCATCCGAGATCAGCGCATGACTTCCTTGGGCGTCCGATCGACGTTGAACAGGCCCCAGTGTTTCTCGGCGCCCATCGGGTTGTTCGGATCGCCCTTCCACGGCTCGTCGAAGGCCTCGAAGAAGAACACGGTGGTATTGGTCGCGCTCGCCCATTCCTGCATCTCGTCGTAGTAGCGCGCCTGGCTGGTCTCGCTGGCACGGTCGCCGAACTCGATCGCCGCGGTGGCCCAACCGGCTTCGAGGACCGCGATGGGCTTGTCGGGGAGAGCCTCGTGCACGCCTCCGATGTTCTCGAGCGTGAAGGCGAGGGCCTCGTCGATTGTCTTTCCTTCCCATGCCGGATAGGTGTGCACGCCGAGGAAATCGACTTCGGCGGCGAGAGGCGCTCCCTCCCGCATCCACCAGACGTAGTTGTCGGCGACCGTCACCGGCTGCTCGACGGCGCCCTTCACCTGGCGCACGTAGGCGATAACCCGCTCCAGGGGCACCATGTGATCGTTCCATTCGACCAGCGCTTCGTTGCCGACGTTGACGGCGACCACGATGTCGTCGAACTCCCTCGCCAGCTCGATGGCGCGCTCGACCTCGGCCGCGTTCTCGAGCGCATTGGCGGCCAGCGTCTCGTCGGGGATCGGCTCATCCAGCCACGGGCACCCCTCGTGATTGCTGAACTCGGCGTCCAGCCAGATTCCCAGCAGGACCTTGATCGGTAGATCGCGTTGCCGAATGATCTCGAGCGTCTCGCGCGCGTTCTCGCCGGAGTCGTACATGCGAATCAGATTGAAGTCATGAGCGACCAGGATCTGGAGATCTTCGAGGATCTCCTCGGCACTCGGATTCACGGCCCCATCGCCACGATCGGGATGCTGCCCTTCCCGGAACCCCGAATAGGCGATGGCCATGACCTCCCCGGCCAACAAACCCTGGGCGGACTCTCGCGGACCTTCCACGTCGCTGGATGGGTCGGAGCATCCGGCGATGGCCAAAGCGATGATGGCAGCTGATCTCGGTCCTTTCATTCGTCGTCTCCTTACGCGTCCGAGGAGCTCGAGGGGTTTGCGGAAGACGCGTGATCGGGTCCGTCACGTGATCACCCAGGAGTCCCCATGAGCAGATACCGGTATGTGATGCGCGTCGCGCTTACGGTCGCGATGGGCGGCTTCCTGATGGGCTTTGACGCGTCCGTGATCTCTGGCGTCGTCAAGTTCATAGAGCCACAGTTCGACCTGAGCAAGATCCAGCTCGGATGGGCCGTCAGCTCGCTCACCCTCACCGCCACCCTGGCCATGATGCTCTCCGGACCGCTCAGCGACCGGATCGGGCGCCGCAGGGTGCTGTTCCTGGCTGCGGTCCTGTATGCCGTCTCGGCCATCTCGTCGGCACTCGCCCCGACGTTCGTCATCTTGGTGATTGCCCGCATGATCGGCGGTCTCGGGGTCGGCGCCTCGCTGATCATTGCGCCGATGTACATCGCGGAGATCGCGCCACCAACCGAGCGCGGACGTTTGGTGTCGTTCAACCAGCTCAACATCGTCGTCGGGATTTCGGCGGCCTTCTTCACCAACTACCTGATCCTGCAGCTGGGCCAGTCGGACGCCGGATGGGCGCAGTCCCTCATGTTCGAGGAGTACAACTGGCGGTGGATGTTGGGTCTCGAGATAGTGCCCGCCGTCGTGTACTTCGTCGGCCTGTTCTTCGTGCCGGAGAGCCCCCGCTGGCTGCTGCTCAAGGGGCGTGAGGTAGAGGCCCGGAAGATCCTCACCCATGCCGTGGGCGAAGCCGAGGCCCGAAAAGAGCTCGACCAGATCCACACCAGCCTTGCCAAGGATGCCGGCACGAGGAAGGCCTCCTTGATCGAGCTCTTCGCCCCCGCGATGAGGCTCGTGCTCACGATCGGAATCGTCGTGGCGATCATTCAGCAGGCCACGGGCATCAACTCGGTGTTCTTCTACGCACCGATGATCTTCGAGCAGTCGGGCATCGGCACGGACGCCTCCTTCGCACAGGCGGTGCTCGTAGGCCTGATCAACCTGGTTTTCACGGTCGTCGCGATCCTGTTCATCGACCGGATCGGTCGCAAGCCATTGCTCAACCTCGGACTGTCCGGTATCGCCCTGTCCATGTTCGTTCTGGCATTCGGGTTCTACTCGGCGACGTACACGATCACCGGTGATGCTCTGGCGAACTTGCCGCCGGAAGTCAACGTGTCGGCCGTCGCGGATCTTCAGGATGCCACGTTCGGGAACGACGTGGCGTTCAAGCGAGCCCTTCGAGGCGCTCTGGGGGACGAACTGGCCACGCAGTACGAGTCCGACTTCATCAACGCTGCGATCGCGATGAGTCCGTGGCTGGTGCTCTTCGGCGTGCTGGCCTTCGTCGCGTCGTTCGCCGTATCCATCGGCCCGGTCATGTGGGTGCTGTTCTCGGAGCTCTTCCCGAACCGGATCCGGGGGATCGCCATCTCGTTCGTGGGCCTGATCAACTCCGCCGTCAGCTTTGGCGTGCAGCTCGTCTTCCCCTGGGAGCTGGCCAACTTCGGTAGCGGGACCACCTTCCTGATCTACGGTGTCTTTGCCGCTATCGGCCTCGTGTTCGTGGTCCTGGTCCTACCCGAAACCAAGGGCCGCTCCCTCGAGGAGCTCGAGACCATCCTCGTGAAAGATCGCGCATGAGGAGCGAACCACTCAAGCGAAGACGGTCTTGCCGCGGCGCCTCTCCAGCTCGGCCCGGATCTCGTGTGCCTTCTGCTCGGTCACGTCGTAGTTCCGCATGACCCAGATGGCGAGCAGCGCGCCGGCGATCGGGACGAGGCTGTAGGCAATCCTCATCCCGGTCATCGCCTCCGGTGCTTGCACGGGCGCGTCCGGGACGAACCCGACCAGAGCCATGATCAGCCCGCTCAACCCGCCGGCGATGGCCAATCCGAACTTCACCATCCACCAGTAGATGGCGCCGAACGTGCCTTCGCGCCTGGCGCCCGTGTTCAGCTCGTCCAGATCACAGACGTCCGCGGTCATCGAGGTCATGAGGGTGAAGAGCGCACCGATTCCGAACGCGAAGAAGGGAATGGGCACCAGCATCAACAGGGGTTGACCTGGCCGGAAGCACCACCAGAACAGGATGTAGCCGACGATGGACACCGACTGGGCGAGAAGGAAGGTGTTCTTCTTTCCTTCTTTCCTATCCTTTGGGACACGAACGTGACGATGGGGATGACCAGGAAGCACGTGCAGAGAGCGCTGATCGTTCCGAACCAGGCGGGCCAGCCGCCCGCCACGCCTGCATCACCGCCGAACAAATGGTGGACGACGATGAAGAACGAGAAGGCGGCGACGGTCTGGAACGAGCTGAACACCAGCAGGGTCGCCAGACACAGCTTCCTGAAGGGCACGGACCGGAAGACAGGACCGAAGCCCTTGATGAGGACGCGCACGTTCTCCTTGAGGTTCGCCCGGCTCAGCTCCTGCAGGTGGTCGGCGTCGGTCGTCGGTGGGCTGCGGACGAAGATCGCCGGGACCAGCGCGAGGCCCATGCATCCGAGCCCGACCCAGATCGAGAGGCTTCTGGCCCCGGCGGCCGGCGACGAGAAGAGATCGGGGTCGTAGATCAGCGGCCAGAACCAGGGGACGATCACCCACGCCCACTGGCCGATCCACTGCGCCACGGCCATGAGCCGCGTGCGCTCGTGGAAGTCCCGGCTCATCTCGTAGCCCATGGCAACGTAGGGTGTGGCGAAGATCGTCAAACCGACGAAGAAGACCAGGGACACGGCCAGGAAATACGTGAAGTTGAAGGCTAGGCTGTTCTCCTCGTAGAGCTGCCACATGACGAGGTACGAAGTGCCGGCAACGATCGCCCCGAGGAAGATGTAGGGCCGCCGTCGACCCCACCGAGATCTGGTGTTGTCGGTGATGAAGCCCATGATCGGGTCGGTGACGGCGTCGAGGAGTCGAGGGACGAAGAAGAGGACCCCCCACAGAAGCGGCGGGAATCCCAGACCCTGCACGAGGACGACCATAAAGACGCCCAGAGCGGCGGGGAACATCTGGTTGCCCAGCATGCCCGCGCCGTACGCGACCTTTTGCCCGAACGGAACCCGATCTTCGGCCGCGGTACCGCTCATGACCATCCCTCTCCAGGAGATGAGCAGCCGTGAGGTGCTCGATGGTGCCAGCCCGGGAGGTCCGACCGAGGGGTGCCTTGCGGATTCAGATGCACCCGGCCGCGTCGCACGAGCTCGAGTGAGAAGGTCAGGCTAGTTCTCCAGCCCGGGAGTGAGGGACACGTCGACGCGCACGATCTTGCCCGATCGTCTGAAGATCTCGTCACTCGCGGACCTGTCCAGGACCAGTCCTTCCAGGTTGCGGATCGTGCCGTCGGAAAGAGCTAGCGTCAGCTTCCGTTCCTTCGAGATCCGGTAGACGATGGGGACCTGACAGTAGGTGAAGACCAGCGTGTCCTCTTCCAGCGCGAGTGTCCGAGGCTTCCCGGCGACATCGTAGTACTCGAATGCCTCAGCGCTCGACAAGAACTCGCTTCTCCGCAGGAGGACAGGGTTGAAGCTCACCCGGCCCTCTCGCACGGACAAGCCGAGCTCTCCCAGCCGGGTGATGATCTCTTCCTTGACCTGCCCCGTCATGCCGGGCTGTCTGGCGCCGGCGAATCCCGGCGTATGGGAATAGGGGTCCGTCGGGAACGCACCGTACACCTCCGGCGCCTTGTTGAATCCAAGACCGGACCGCACGTCGTAGTACCACTGCGCGAGCTCTCCGAAGGCCTCGTCTCCACGAGCGTCGGCTGCCAGGCAGCATTCCTGAACCGCGAGCAGCAACTTGCTGACCATGTGCCAGTAGATACAGCCGAGTCCCTCGTAGCCGTAGAAGGTCCCGGAGCGACCGGTGAATCTCTTGTGCTCGAAAACGGATTCGAAAATCTGGCTGACGAGCTCGGACTCCTCGTCTACCTGGTGCCCGTAACCCAGATTCCGGAGCCGTTCGAGAGCTGCACGCACATCTCGAATATTTCGGAACAGACTGTTGAAATGGAGGTTTCCCTCAACGTCCTCTTCGACCAGGTCGGTGTTGCCGTCGGAGACGAGCCCTCTGAACAGCTCCGAGCGTTCCACCTGGGCTGAAGGGATCGTGTTCTTCTCCAGAAACCCCGGCAGCGTCCTGTTCGGATAGAGCAGGTAGGAATGCTGGTCGCTGCGATACAGTTCGCTCTGCCGCAGCGCCCTCGAGACCGATAAAGCTTCCTCGGCACTCAATGATCCCGAGCTCAGAACCGCCACCTGACCTTCGAGCATCGGGTTCAGTCGCTCCACGGAAACGCCCTGCGGCGAGATTCCCAGGACATTGTAGGCGTGATAGAGACCGTCGTCTCTCCGGTTGAGCTCGATGGTCTGATCGAAGAATCCCAGAGTCAGTCGCAGAAAGGCCGCGAGCTCATCGATCGCCACGCCCCTGCTTCGGCCGCTCAGCCCGTTGGCGTAGATGCCGGAACGGTGATTGTCCGCGACCCGCCCTAGACCGTCGAGAACCGTCTTGCGGTCCGCGTCCTCGAGCTCGCCCTTGTCGAGCAATTGGCGGTGGTCGGTCAGGATTCTGCTCGTCTCTTCGAGCCAGCGCGCGACCTCCTGGTTCAGCAGCACCTCCTCCGACTCGGCGTTGCCGAGCAGGTCGAGGAAGAACGAGACATATCGCCGCGCATAGCAGAGGGTCACCATCGAGGCGCCGAATCCGGCCAGGGCATTGTTGGCGTCGTTCCATTCCGGACGCTGCGTATTCATCCAGAATCCGGCCCCGGGAACGAAGTTGCATACCTTGGCCAGCAGCGGCACCAGCAGCTTCTCCGCCAGGTTCGCCCGGCAGATCTCGCCCGCCGGGTCCGCAAGATATCTGCCGTCGAAGCCGACGGCTTCCACTCTGGCCGCGATCCTCGCCTCGCGATCGGTGTTGTACGCGATCGAATCTCGCGGGTCGTCGACGAGATCCTGGTACGGATTTATGTCGTACGGCACGTCGGCATACACGAACCTCCGATCGTGCAGCGTTCTCTCGAGATCGCCCGGGTGGTGATTTCGGGACAGCTCGAGGAACTTGAGCAGATAGACGAGCTGGTGGTCGCCCCAGTAACCGAGGCTCGCCCACGGTTCGCCGGGCTCGGGAATCTCCCAGTCGTAGCCGTCCTTGGTGACGCGATAGGGGTTGTAGCCGTCGGCCGTCGAGGTGTTGACGAACTTGCTGATCACGCCTTCCAGATACTCCGGGAAGGAAAGGCATAGGGCTTCCCAGTTCTGGAAGATGTCGCGCCAGTTTCCCTGGTAGTCCAGCACTTTCGAGCCGTCTCGATTCTTGACGTTGATCGAGAACTGGTTCCAGGGCCGGCTGGGGTCCCCGTGGCGGCGGCTGAACGAGATCGGCAGGTACTCGAGCACGAGGCGAGTAAACTCGGGGTCGCCAAGCGAACGGGCCTCTTCCAGCAACCGATCGAGCTCGACGTGCTCACCCAGGGCGCTCAGAGAGTCCTCCTGCCGAGCCCATGTCCTCCGGTTGAAGGCGCGAACGAAATCTCTGAGGTCCGCCACCGGAATGGAGTAGGAGGACTCGAAAACACCGCCCCGCATCACGTTGAAGAGAACATTGGAAAAGTGGTGGGCGGAGCCGAGCCTGTCGCCGGTCTGTTGGAGTCCGTCGGCCCGGGCCACGATGGCCGCCAGGCGCCGCGTGCCCTCTTCGACGTCTTCGCATACCAGGCTCTTCAAGTCCAACGCTTCGGCGAAGATCCTCTTCAGGGAAGCGATCTCGGAGAGCCCGTAGTCCACATCCGCGACGATCAACCAGTCTTGCTGCCCGCCGGGAGCCATGTCCTTCGTCTCTTGAACGAAGAACGCTCCGCGCCGTCCGCACATTCTGGTTTCCGTCCGCACGGCATCGCCGCGGCGGAACCGGTCGAGTTGCACGGAGGAAAGCAGCCTGGTTGCATCCCGAGGGCACGTCGACCAGCAGACCGTCGCCCGCAAAGCCTCGGCAGGCTCGGCGCTGTCACCTGGAAGCGAGCTGAAGGCATAGGTGGCGAGACCGCTCTCGCCTTCCAGCTCGTTCTGTTTGTACGCGTCACCCAGGCAGCTGTACTTGTTCTGGAAGGATTCTGCCACACCCCACGGGAGAATGTTCTCGATCCCGTCCAGCACCTCCACCGAGGCCGACTCAAGGCTCGTATTCACGAGCTCGCTGCGTTTGACGAACCCGAACTCGTCCGACAGCGTCCAGGTGTAGCGGAAAATCAGCTGGAGGTCGTGGTTCACTTCCTCGAACATCAGCTTGTTTCCGTACACGTTCTTGTAGAGGTTCCGGGACACATCGTAGAGAGCCCCGCAGTGGCGGCTGTAGGGCTCCCACAGGAACCGCTTCCCTTCTCTAAGGACTCGCAGGATCGTTCTGGATCCGGTGTGGTCCACGTTGTCGTGGATCTTGTCTTCCGTGTAGTAGGGGAAGAGCGCGTGATTCGAGTCCTGTCGCCCCGCGGTCAATCCTCCGTTGCTCGAGATGAACAGCCAGTGATCGGAGGCGCTCGCGATACTCATGAAGAAGGGGCTCATGCGGTCGTAGTTGGCGATTCGGTAGAACCGCTCCGACCCGAGCGAGAGGTAGTCGCCGCTGACCTTTCCTGCGGACCGCTTGATGCGGGCGCCGCCGACATGCATCGGGTAAGCGTTCATAAGCCCATCTTTCTCGGGGATCAGCAGTTCTCGCCGGTGGCCTGCACAACTCCCCAGCGACGGCAGGTGTGGCTGACGTCGTGTCAGAGCCTTCGGATTCCGAGGTCCCGGATTGACACCGACAGGCCAGGCACCTACTTGATCCAAAAAGGCTGGGACGGCAATCCGGTGACGCCCTCGCGGGCGGTCGCCGCTTCCACCGGCGGACTCAAGATCGGGGACCGCTCGCTCGGTGCACGAGGGAGTGCGGTGGTTCAGCCACCGGTGGTGATCCCCGCCAACCCGTCCCTCGCGAGCCTCTCGTTGAAGGCCGCCAGCTCACCGGACAGGAGCGCGTCGTAATCGGCCCGGATGGCGTCCAGCTCCCCGTGGAGCTCGTCGTGGACCTCCCGCTGCTGCCGGGTCGGGGCGAAGTCGGAGCTCTGCACCTTGCCGGCCAGGCTTCCGATCTGCTGCGCCACGCGGGCCGGCCAGCGAATGCCGTCCTGGCCACGGCCGGTCGCGTACAGCTGGTAGAGCTTCGCCTCGACAGCGGTGAACTGTTCTTCGAGCGCTTCAGCGTCGTCACGGAGCGCGACAGCCGCCTCGTCGTCTCCACCGTGCAGCTTCCGAAGCGCCTGGAGCTGCGCGCGGACCCGCTCGGCCCGGTCAATGACCTCGACCGCGCGATCCAGATCGTCGCGGAGCTCGCTCACCAGGGCGAAGCTCTCGCGCACCTCGGCCTCGGTGCCCTTCGAGTTGGGGTCCTTTCGCACCTCGAGCGGCTGTGTGTACCCCTGGCCGTTCACGGTCAGGTTGATCGTGTAGCTACCGGGTAGGGCGAGGAGCGAGATCGTCCCCAGGCCTTCCGCGTCGCGCGTCCCGTCCTTGCCCACCGTCACCCATGGCGCGTGGAGGGGGCTCGTACGGAGTCTCGCCTCTTCGGACTCGTCGTGGCGGAGGTTCCACCAGACGCGGTTGATCCCGGCTTTCATGCCGCCCTTCAGGGACCGAACGGTCACGCCTGAAGCGTCGACGATCTCGATGTCCACGCTGTCCGCGCCGGCAGCGGATTCGGCTTCGGCGCCCCCGGCGGCTTCGGCGCCAGCCACAGTCGCAGACAGCCAGTAGTCGATCGACGCCCCATAAGGTGGGTTCTCCCCCGCCACGGGATCCTGCCCCGACGAGTACGGAGGCACCGTCTGCCGGAACCGATACTCGGCACGCGGCGCGAACAGGTGCACGTCGCTCGCGGTCACTTCGGGGGTCAGCTGTTGGATGGCGGAGATGTCGTCGAGGATCCAGAAGCCACGGCCGTAGGTGCCCACGACCAGGTCGTTGAAGTGTTCCTGGATCACCATCCACAAGACGGGCGCATGGGGCAGGTTGGACTGAAGCGGCTGCCACAGGTCACCGTCGTTGAACGATACGTACAGCCCGTTCTCCGTCCCCGAGTACAGCAATCCGCGACGCACGGGATCCTCGAGCACGGAACGGGTGAAGCTCAAGGGACTCCTCGGGATCCCGTTCACGATCAGCTCCCAGGACTGGCCGTAGTCCCGGGTGCGGTAGATCCACGGGTCGCGGTTGTCGGCCTGATGCCCATCGACCGCGAAGTAGGCGGTCCCGGCATCGTGGCGCGACGCCTCGATGTTGCGGATCGAGCCCCACTCGGGCATGCCGGGCACGTTCGCGGTCAGGTCGGTCCACGTGTCGCCGCCATCTCGCGTCAGGTGGATGAGTCCGTCGTTCGTGCCGACCCAGATGAGCCCCGGGGTGATGGGCGATTCCTCGATCGCGAACACGACGCCGGCGTACTCCACCCCGATGTTGTCCGGCGTGAGACCGCCCGAGAGCCCCATCTTGGTCGTATCGTCGCGTGTGAGGTCCGGGCTAATCACCTCCCAGCTCCGGCCCTGATCCGTCGTCACATGCACGTACTGCGACCCGGTGTACACCCTTTCGTGGTCGTGCGGGGAGATCGTGAGGGGCGGATCCCACACGAACCGGTACCGGAGCTCGCCCGCCCCCCAGCCGATCGTGCTCTTGGGCCACACCTCCACGTCGTGCACCTGCCGCGATTCGAGATCCATGCGGGTCACGATGCCGCCTACGGCGCCCGACCCGGAAGCGCTCGACCAGATGATGTCGGGGTTCACGGGGTCGGGGGTCGCGAAACCGCTCTCGCCGCCCCCCACATCGTGCCAATCGCCACGCGGGATATTGCCGGCAGAGCCGAGGAAACCCCCATAGAAGGTCCGGCTCGGGCCACGCATCGATTGCCCGTCCTGCCGGTTGCCGTAGACGTAGTACGGGACCCTGGTGTCGACCGTGACATGATACATCTGGGCCACGGGGAGGGCGATCTGCCGCCACGTCTGCGCGCGATTGACGGAGATGTCGACGCCCCCGTCGTTCGCTACGATCATCCGGTCCGGGTTCTCCGGATCGATCCAGATGTCGTGATTGTCGCCCCAGGGCGACGAGCGGCCGTCGTGATCGATCGTGCTTTCCCCGCCGTTCGTGGTCGAGCTGAAGGGCGCGGCGAGGAAGTACGCCTCCATGTCATCCGCCGGCGACACCTCCACGCGGCTGTAGTAGTGCGTGCGGCCGGCCAGGTTACGGTCGTACGAGACGAGCTTCCACGTGTCCCCGCCATCGTCCGAGCGCCACAGCTCGCCGCTCTCGGTCTCCGTCCCATCGGTGAGTGGCACGCCATCGCCCGTCTCGATCAGCGCGTAGATGCGGTCCGAGTTCGTCGGGGCGATCGCAAGCGCGATCTTGCCCACGTCCTTCTCGGGGAGACCGCTTCCCTCGAGCCTCGTCCAAGTGTCTCCCCCGTCGCGCGACATCCAGATCCCGCTCCCCGGCCCGCCACTCGTCCGGCCCCACGTGTGGATCTCGATCTGCCACATGCCCGCGAACAGGATGCGCGGGTTGTTGGGATCCATGACCAGGTCCGACGCGCCGGTGTTCTCGTCTACGAACAGCACGTGTTCCCACGTCTGCCCGCCGTCGCGCGTGCGGAAGACCCCGCGCTCCCGCTGGGGTCCGTAGGCGTGACCGAGCGCCGCCACATACGCGACGTCAGGGTCGCGCGGATCGACCTGGACGCGGCTCACCCGACCCGTGTTTTCGAGTCCCAGAAAGCTCCATGTCTTCCCCGCGTCAGTGGACCGGTACACCCCTTTTCCCATCGAGATGTGGCTGCGGATGTTCGGCTCTCCCGTCCCGACCCAAACGACGTTGCGGTCGGACGGCGCGAGGGTGATCCAGCCGATCGAGAGCGCGTCCTGGTCATCAAAAATCGGCTCCCACCAGGTGCCACCATCGATCGTCTTGAAGATCCCCCCCGACGCCGCACCGGCGTAGTAGGTGTTGGGGTCTCCCGGCACCCCTTCGACCGCCGAGATCCGGTTCCCTTCGGGGCCGATGTGCCGATACTTCATCGCGTCAAAGGCGGTGGGATCGACCTGCTGGGCCGTGGCTGGCGTGGCGGCTACGACGACGGTGGCGACGATGGCAACAGTGGCGACGAGACGGTCGATTCGCATGGGCCTGCTCCGGCTGGAGGTGGAACACCGACCGGAAGTATGCGACGGCGGACTCGGGTTGGCGATGGCCAAAGAGCTGCCTTGGAAACGAGCCGGTGGATTTGGTCGGTGGCCGGCGGTGTGATCAATCCATATCGTCAGCCCGTGGACATGCGAACCAAGCTCGTCTTCGCCCTCGTTGCCGTCGCACTGGGGAGTATGCTCGTCCTCGGCGGCATGATGTACACGAACGCCCGCAGTCTCCTCCGCAACAGCAAGCTGGATCAGCTCGACAGCCTGGCGGAATCCAAGAAGCAAAGCTTGGAGAGCGTTCTCTTGGGCTGGCGTGACGAGATCAACCTGATCGCGAGCCGCACGCAGCTCCGACTCAGCCTGCGCGATTACAATCAGGCTCCAAGCTCAGAGACATCTGCTCGTATCCGCCGAATCCTCGAGGACGCGGTGGGCTCGGTCAGCAACGTCGACTTGCTCGCGGTCCACGATCGCGATGGGCAGCCGGTGGCGTCCGCAGATCGCGCCCTGGGGCCTGGCCTCTCCATCCCGTCGTTCGGTCCTCCGCGCCAGTCCGAAGACAGCATCTCCTTTCGCGGCGTCGCGTTCACTTCGGACGGTGGACCCCGGGTCGGCTTCGGCGCCACCCTGATTACCGAGGGCGAGCGGCTCGGGACGCTGAACGTCGTGCTGAATGGCCAGCGGCTGCTCGAATTGGCCGGGGACTACCAGGAACTAGGAGAGACCGGCGAGACGATGATCGTAGCCCGGGACGCGGATGGGCGCGCCCGTGTGCTGCACCCCGTTCGCCATCCCGTGCCCGCCGGCGCCGAGGTAGTCCGAACCGATGAACCGATGGACCCGGCCAACCTGGCGCTGCGGGGGGAGGAGGCGAGGTACTCGGAGGGCGTCACCGACTACCGCGGGGAGCCGGTCTGGGCGGCGACACGATTCCTCCAAGAGCCGGGGTGGGGTTTGGTCGTGAAGTTCGATGCCGGGGAGGAGAGGAGTGTGATCGCCGACTTCCGTCGTGAGTCCACGCGGCTCGGTCTGTCGGTCTCGGCCTTCGCGATTCTCCTTGGTACCCTCCTGGGTCTTCACTTCGCCAGACCGATCCACGACCTGGCCGGGGCCGCGACCCGGATCCGGGACGGCGAGCTGGCGGCTCGGGCCACGGTCGCGGCGCGGGACGAGATCGGCTTCCTCGCGCACACGTTCAACGAGATGGCAGCGGAGTTGGAGCAGCGGATGTTGCAACTGCACGAGTTCCAACGGTTCTTCGACGTCTCGCTCGACATGATGTGCATCGCGGGAACGGACGGCTACTTCAAGAGGACCAACCCCGCCTTCGAGCGGACGCTGGGCTGGAATCGCGAGGAGCTGTTGAACAAGCCGTTCAACGACCTCATCCACCCCGACGACATCGATGCGACGAATCGCGAAATCGCCAAGCTGGCGCAGGGTATACCCACGATCTCGTTCGAGAATCGTTTCCGTTGCGCCGACGGCGGCTACAGGCATTTGCTGTGGACCTCGCACCCGGAACCAGAGACGGGATTGCTGTACGCGGTGGCCAAGGACATGACCGAGCAAAAGCAGGAACAGGAGCGATTCCGTCTGGCCATCGAATCGTCTTCGACCGCGATGATCATGGTTGACGGCGACGTCCGCATCGTCCTGGCGAACCACGCCGCCGAGCGCCTGACCCAATACGCGGTCGACGAGCTGATCGGCCAGCCGATCGAGCTCCTCGTTCCGTCACACCTGCGCGAGGTGCACGAAGCGCACGTCGCCGGGTTCATGCGCGAGCCGTCCGCCCGAGCTGTCGGTCAGGGACGCGAGTTGCACGCGAGACGCAAGGACGGATCGGAGGTCCCGGTGGAGCTCGGCCTGAGCCCGATCCACACCTCCAAGGGGCTTCACGTGCTGGGCTCGATCACCGACCTCACCGCACAAAAGGAGGCTGAGCGGAAGATCCGGACGCTCACTCAGGAGCTCGAAGAAGCGAACGCCAAACTGCGGGCCACGTAGTGGCGATCGGGCCCTTCGTTCGGTGAGGACCCAACATGTAGGTGGGGCGGGCCTTCTCCTGGTCCTGATTGCCTCGTGCTCGTCGCCCCCTCCGTCCGAGTGGCAGGATGCCGACGGATACCGGTGGCGTGAGTTGCGGGTCCGGGGAGGAGGCGATCCGGGCTTCGCTCAAATGGCGCCTTCCCGCACCGGGATCGATTTCGCCAATACCCTCGAGGTCGAGCGGTCCCTGGACAACGAGCACTTGCTCGTCGGTTCGGGGGTGGCTCTCGGTGACGTGGACGGCGACGGCCTCACGGACATCTACCTGAATCGCCTCCAGGGACCGAACGCCCTCTACCGCAATCTCGGCGGCTGGCGGTTCGAGGACGTAACGGACAGAGCCGAGGTGGCTGCGGGCGATCGCTACTCGACTGGAGCGGCCCTGGCTGACGTCGATGGCGACGCCGATCTGGACCTCGTGGTCACGTCACTTGGAGGGCCCGACGCCGTCTTCCGGAACGACGGAACGGGGCAGTTCAAGGCAATACCCGACAACGCCGGCCTCGCACCGGGCCTCGGGAGCACGACCGTGACCCTGGCCGACGTGGACGGGGATGGTGATCTCGACCTCTACCTGACCGCGTACAAAGCGGAGAGCGCCAGCGATGTCCTCCGTCTGCTCGAGCGCTCCCAGTCGGATATCGTCGAGAAACAGGACGATTCCGTCATCGTGGCACCCGAGTTTCGGGACCACTACCGGCTGGAGGAACGAGAGGGGCGGTCCGTGGCCGTGGAGCAAGCCGAACCGGACCGCCTCTACCTGAACGACGGGACCGGGCACTTCGAGCCCGTCTCCTGGACCGAAGGTGCGTTCGTAGACGAGGACGGTCGCCCACTGGACCACGAGCCGGACGACTTCGGGCTGGCCGCTCGCTTCTACGATGTAGACGGAGATGGCGATCCGGACCTCTACGTCTGCAACGACTTCGATGATCCGGACCACTTCTGGATCAACCGCGGAGACGGAACCTTCGGTGCCGCGCCCAGTTTCTCGCTCCGGACCTACAGTCACGCTTCGATGTCGGTGGATTTCGCCGACATTGACCGAGATGGGCATGTGGATTTCTTCGTCGCCGAGATGCTATCCCGGGACCCACGCCGGAAGCTCGTCCAGGTGCCCCTACACGGGCCGCTCCGCAAGCCTGTCGGCGTCATCGATGATCACCCACAGGTCTGGCGGAACACGCTGTTTCTGAATCGTGGAGATGGCAGCTTCGCGCAGATCGCCGAGCTGTCGGGAGTCGACGCATCCGAGTGGTCCTGGGCGTCGATCTTCCTCGATGTCGACCTTGACGGCTTCGAAGACCTTCTGGTAGCCAACGGCTACTCGCGGCACACCCAACACGGGGACGAGGTGGACAGGATCACCTCGCTCCAGGGTTGGGCCACCGGCCGGGAGCTGAAGCTACTCTACCCGGAGCTTCGAACTCGGAACGCAGCATTCCGGAATCAGGGAGATCTCACCTTCCGCGACGTGGGAAGGGAATGGGGCTTCGCCACCGAGGAGGACATCTCCCAGGGCATGGCCGCCGGCGACCTGGACGGAGACGGTGACCTGGACGTGGTGATCAATCGCCTGGGAGCCCCGGCCAGGGTTCTGCGGAACGATGCCGCTCGCGCCCGGGTGGCGGTACGTCTCCTGGGGGAGGCCCCCAACACGGGGGGAGTGGGTGCGAAGGTGCGCCTGATCGGCGGCCCGGTTCCCGTCCAGGAGAAGGAGATGACCGCGGGGGGCTTCTACCTGTCCAGCTCGGCGCCCCGCCTGGTGTTCGCGGCCGGCGAGGCCGACTCGATGACTCTCGAGGTGGACTGGCCAGGTGGTGGTCAGACCGTGATCGAAGGCGTGCGCCCCGACCGGATCTACGAGGTTTTGGAGGAGGAGACGAGCCGTGTGGCTGGAGCCGCTGGCGAGGGTCCCGGACGCAATGATGGTGCGGAGAGCGCCGCTGCTGAGGAGAGTGCCGACGGACCGGACAGCTCGGCTCCCCTGTTCTCCGATGAGTCACACCTCCTGGGTCATACCCATCCTGAGACCCAATACGAGGATTTCAGGCTCCAGCCTCTCCTCCCGTACCAGCCTAGCCGCCTCGGACCGGGTGTGAGTTGGATCGACGTGGACAGCGACGGTGACGCGGACCTCGTGGTCCCCCCAGGGGGAGGTGGCCGTCTCGGCTACCTGCGAAACGATGGAGACCGGTTCACCCGAGTGACGCTGGAGGACACGCCTTCCACTCTTGACCGCACCGCTGTGGTCGCGGTTCCCGGGGAGGGAGGCCGGCCCGTGCTCGTGGTGGGGCAGTCCAGCTACGAGGTCACAACGGTCGAAGAGGCCCGGAGCGTCGCCGCCGCCTTGATCGTGGAGCCTGCCTCCGGGGCCGAGCCGACCAGACCATTAGCGGTGGGTGGGCTCACCCGCACCGGACCTCTCGCGGTGGCGGACGTGGATGGGGACACCGACCTGGACCTCTTCGTGGGCGGGCGGATGATCCCGGCCCTGTACCCGCTTCCGGGCTCATCGCGTCTCCTCTTGAACGAGCGGGGCGATTTCGTATCGGATGGCCGGAACGAAGATATCCTGAACGAGATCGGGTTGGTCTCGGGAGCGGTCTTCTCGGACGTGGACCTCGATGGCGACCCGGACCTCCTAATGGCCATCGAATGGGGATCGATCCGCCTCCTGATGAACGACGCTGGACGCTTCACGGACGAAACCGAGGCATGGGGGTTGGACCGACTCCAGGGACGCTGGAACGGGATTACCACGGGTGACCTGGACGGCGACGGACGCATGGACGTGGTAGTGACGGGGTGGGGCAGGAACGTCCGGCACCGGCCGCGTCCCGGACGGCCCCTCGTGCTGTACCATGGCGATCTGGATCGCAACGGTACCTGGGATCTCGTCCTGGCCCAGCAGAGCGAACCCGGCGGTGATCTTCACCCCCTCGAGAGCTACGAGCGGCTACGGGTAGCCGTGCCATCGATCCGCTCCAGGCTCCCAACCTTCGAAGCCTACAGCCAGGGGGACATGAGGGAGGTCCTGGGCGCCCCCCAGGAGGAAGTCCCCCGAAAAGTGGCCAGGGAGTACGAACATCTCCTATTGCTGAACCGTGGCAGTCGCTTCGAGCCCACCCCGCTTCCGGTTGAGGCGCAGTTCGCCCCGGGTACCGGCGTAGCCGTGGGCGACCTGGACGGGGATGGTCGAGAGGACGTCTTCTTGAGCCAGAACTTCTTCCCCACGCGCCTCGACGAGCCCCGGTACGAAGCCGGGCTGGGTCTCCTGCTGCGCGGCGATGGGAGAGGAGGCTTGGAGGCGGTGTCTTCCGTGAGATCCGGCATCCGGATCCACGGGGACCAGCGAGGAGCCGCCTTGGCAGACTACGACGGAGACGGTCGGACGGACCTGGCGGTGGCACAGAACGGTGGGGCCACACGGCTCTACCGCAACGTGGGAGGACGACCGGGGCTCGCGGTGCGCTTGAGCGGGCCGCAACAAAACCCGGACGCGATCGGGGCCGTCATCCGCGTCGCGTACGCCGACAGACTGGGTCCGGCGCGGGAGGTCCACGGAGGATCCGGGTATTGGTCCATGGACTACGCGGTCCAGGTGCTCGGTGTGGAGTCCGAGCCGGTGGAGGTCCGGGTGCGATGGCCCGGGGGCTCGGAGAGCCGGGTTGCCGTGCCCTCTGGGGCCCGGGAAGTGACGGCCCGGTGGCCGGGGCGGTGATAGCCGCCTAAGCCGGCGCGGTGATAGCCGCTTAGGGGTCGGCGCCTCCGCCTGTCCGGGACAGGCGGAACGGTGTGACCGTGATGGGCGTCAACGAGCCGTCCCCCTCTCGCACCCTGTAGACCCGATCCAGCTCGACACCGGTGAACCTGTCGGTCGACCCCGTGGCCGGCCAGGTGATCTCCACGGACTCGACGGCCATGGCCTGGCCCAGGCCGATCTCCTGCTGCAGGCTGTTCGCGCCGAACGTGCCGCCACTGCTCACCGTCCGGTGTAGCTCCCGCAACCCCTCTTCCGTCCGCACGAGGACTCTCACGCGGGCGCCGATCGCGGAACGATTGGAGCGAGTGCCTTCGAGCCGCAGCGTGATCCAGTGGTTCCCATGCCCCGGATTCTCGAACAGGACGTTCCGCGCGATGTCTCCCTCGTAGGCTCCGCCCATCGTCGCATAAACGTCCTGATCACCGTCGTGATCCAGATCGCCGAAACTCACGCCGTGCCCTTTCCCGATGTGGCCGAAGCCACCCGACTCGGTCACGTCCTGGAAAAACTCGCCGCCGGAGTTCCGGAACATCCGGTTCGGCATGATCGCGGCGAAGGCGGCTTCACCCGTCCCCGCGTAGAAATCCTCGTGGCCATCGTTATCCAGGTCGCCGTAGTTCGAGCCCATCGTGAGCAGGACCCTCTCGAGCCGCGCCTGCCCCGTGACATCAGTGAACGTGCCGTCGCCGGCGTTCCGGTAGAGCCGCGGCAGTTCCGCACCGTGCGGGAGGCCGAGGTACTCGGCGGCCAAGTCGCCGGCTGTACCGCTGTAGTCCGACACGAAGATGTCCAGCCAGCCGTCGTTGTCGTAATCCCAAAACCAAGCAGGGAAACTGGAGATCGGCTCCGCCACGCCGGCGGCCGCGGTCACGTCGGAGAACCTCCACCGGCCATTCGCGTCAGGGCCTTCGTTCCTCAGAAGTACATTCGGCTCGCGCAGACGGGAAATGAACAGGTCGAGCCTCCCGTCGTTGTCGATGTCCCCCCACACCACCGCCTTGACGAATCCAACCACGGCGGCACCGGCTTCTGGGGCCACGTCCGTGAAGGTCCCGTCCTGATTGTTGTGGAAGAGTTGGTTCGGAACGGGCGGACCGCGCACCGACTCGTTGCCGATGTACAGATCCAGCCAGCCGTCGTTGTCGTAGTCGCCCCAGCTCGCGGTTTGCGTGGGGTGGGTGGAGAGCAGGCCCGTCTGTTCCGTGACGTCCTCGAGAGTGCCGTCGCCGTTATTCCGGAGCAGCGAGTTGGGCTCGCCGTGCGGCGTCCAGGCTCCGCGCAGAACGAAAATGTCGAGGAAACCGTCGTTGTTGTGGTCGGCCTGCACCAGGTTGATGCCCCCGACGACGCCCTCCAGGCCGGCTTCTATCGTGATATCGCGGAACGTCCCATCCGCGTCATTGCGAAAGAGCCGGAGCTGGTCACTCAGGTGCCAGGAGGAAGCAACGAGGTCCAGATCACCATCGCCGTCGAGGTCGTCCATGATGCTTCCGCCGAGGTGCCCCGCCACATCCAGCCCCAACTCGAGCGCGATGTCGGGAAACCGGCCCACATCGTACTCGGCCCGCAAAGCCTCGGGGGGAATCAGAAACTCCTCCGGCACACCGTCCGGGTACTCACCGAGCATCATGTAAGACAGGTTCAGTAGCCACCGCACGTCCAGGTCATCGGGCTGGACCCGCAAGACGAACTCGTGAGCCGTGGCGGCCGATCTGGCCATGTCCGCGTCCAATGGGTGGCCATCCGTTTCGATCGGAAACAGGCACGGCAGGGTCGCGAGACCGGTCACACAACTTTCCAGCTCCCAGTGTTTCAGACGAGCGGTGCCGAGCGCTTCGACGATCGCGACCGCCAACGGCAACGGGACTTCGGCTCTGCGAGAGGCGACCTCGGTGACCAGCTCCTCGAACCGCGCGATCGCCTCTTCGGTCCGGCCTACGTGGAGCGCCTCCCTCGCGATGCTCGCGTTGAACCTCAGCCGGTTGGTGAAGTCCGACGGCGCCTCGACAGTCACCACCGAATCAAGCCGAGCGGATGTCATGTACGGGTGCGTCTCCGGCTCCACCTGGACGGCGATTTGCTGAAGACGCTCGGCCATCCGAATCGTCCCGGGCCCACGCCAGACACGCGCCGATTCCTCGGCGCAGCCAGCAAGACCCGTGGAGATGCCAATTGTGAGAAGAACGACGCAATCTCTCAGAAGCCGGAACGCCCCGCCTCCGGGAAGGCTCTCTGGGTTGTTCACGCGTCACCTCCAGGAGCTGAGCGGAGCGAGGCGTCGGTTCGATTCGCGTCCGGTAAGTCTCAGAAAGCTAGAGCTTGCGGTGATCGGCGGGTAGGAGCGAACGGGTACCTCCCCAGCGGGTGGCCGACCCGTTGCCGCCCGGGGTCGACCGCCGTCGCGTCTTGATCCCGCAGGACCGTTAGACGACGTTGGACGCTTCTGCATCCGGGCTGGCACCTGAACGTACCCACTCTTCGAAGGTCTCCGGAGGATCCATGAGGAAGTCGATCGCTCTCACGCTCCTGGCCCTTTCCCTCGTCCAGCCTGCCGAGGTCGTCGCGCAGCAAGCACCGACGGCCAGCGAGCCGAACGCAGGGGGCGCGTCCGTGGCCGATCCGACCCCGTCTCGTTGGGACAGCCGTCACTCGATCGTTATGGGCGGCGAGACCATCGAGTACGACGCCGTGGTCGGGAGCATCATCCTGCGTGACGATACCGAGAACGTGACCGCCGAGCTGTTCTACACCGGGTACTCTCGGACCAATGTCCCTGACCGTTCCGAGCGACCTCTCATCTTCGCGTACAATGGAGGACCCGGCTCGGCGTCCTTCTGGCTGCACATGGGCATCATGGGTCCGCGCCGCGTGGTGACGCCGAACGTCGGGCAGCAGGCGCCGCCCCCGTACCCGCTCGTCGACAACGAGTACACCCTCCTCGACATGGCGGATATCGTGATGATCGATCCGGTCGGCACCGGGTTCAGCCGGCCGGCGGGAGAGGCGGAAGGGGGAGACTTCTGGGGGCTGGACGAGGACGCACGCTCGCTGACGCAGTTCATCCGCCGCTTCCTGAGCGAGAACGAGCGCTGGAACTCCCCCCGGTATCTACTCGGTGAGAGCTACGGAACGACGCGATCGGCCGTGCTCGCGCGGCACCTGCAGGGCGCCAACATTGACTTGAACGGCATCGTGCTCGTGTCTGCCGTGCTGGACTTCAACACGATCCGGTTCCCGCCCGGGGCACAGATCCCCTACATCGTGAACGTCCCTGCGTACGCGGTCACGGCCGCGTATCTGGATGCGCTCCCGGGCGGGGCGCCGGCCGATCTCGACGCGTTCATGGCCGAGGTCGAGGAGTGGGCGCTCACCGACTATGCGACGACGCTGCTGGCGGGTGGTGCCGTGGATCCGGCTCAGCGCAGCCGCGTCATCGACCAGATGCACCAGTACACGGGTCTCAGCCGCGACTTTCTGGACAAGTCCGACCTGCGCGTGTCGGCGCCCGAGTTCGAGAAAGAGCTGTTGCGCGACCAGGGGCTCGTCGTGGGGCGACTCGACGCCCGCTTCACCGGCCCCACGGGCGACCTTCTCGAGACCAGACCAGAGCACGACCCGCAATCCACGGCGATCAGCTCGGCCTACACGTCTGCCTTCAACACGTACGTCCGCGGGGAGCTAGGGTACGACGGCGACCGAGAGTACGTCCCGAGCGGGATGGCGAGGCCGTGGAAGTGGGAGCGCGGTGGTGGAGGCGGCTTCGGGTTCTCGGGGACACCCAACGTAGCGCCGGATCTGGCGACCGCGATTCGGAGAAACCCCAACCTGGAGGTGCTGCTCGTCAACGGGATCTACGATCTCGCGACGCCCTATTTCGCCGCCGTTTGGACGATGGACCAGATGGGCCTGCCACCCGATCTGCGCGACAACATCCAGCGGGCGGATTTCGCGGCCGGGCACATGATGTACGTGGAGCAAAGCCTCTTGCCGCAATGGAAGCAGACGCTGGCCGCCTTCATCCGGCGGACCTCGAGCCCCCCATTGGTGCCCTAATCGGGTGCTCGGTCGAGCTTGAGCCTCGTCCTGGACGCGATGGGTTAAGTGCCGAAGACTGACACCCCCGGCTGGCTTCGCCGCACGTCACTCACCACACGCGTCCTCATCGGGCTCGGTCTTGGGCTGGCCGGCGGGCTCGTCATCTCGTTCGCGGAGGACGGTCTTCTGCGCTCGATCCCGGGCTGGGTCGAGCCGGTCGGCACGCTGTGGGTGAACGCGATCCGCATGACCGTGGTCCCGCTGGTCGTGTCGTTGCTGGTGGTCGCGATCGCGGGGGAGCGGGAGAGCCGCACGGTGGCGACGGTGGGCGCGCGCACGATCGGGCTGTTCGTCCTCATGGTCGCGGTGATCTCTCTGTTCACCGCGCTCGCTGCGCCTCCGCTGCTCACCCTGCTGCATCTGGATCCGGCCACGGCCGAATCGCTGCGTGCGACCACCGGGGAGCCCACACCCGCAGCCGTGGAGCTGCCACAGTTTCGCGACTGGCTGGTGGATCTAGTGCCTGCCAATCCGTTCCAGGCGGCCGTGGATGCCGCCATGCTTCCCTTGATCGTATTCACCTCAGCCTTCGCCTTCGCGCTGAGCCGGACCGGTGAAGATGCGCGCGACGTCATTTTCCGTTTCTTCGCGGCGGTCAAGGACTCGATGTTCGTGTTGATCGGCTGGATCCTGGACGTCGCCCCGATCGGCGTGTTCGCGCTCGTCCTGCCCCTCGCCGCGCGCATGGGTGCGGCCGCGGTCGGTGCCTTTGGCTATTTCGTGCTCATCGCGTGCGGGCTGGTCGTGGTGTCGATCCTGGCGCTGTACGTCTTCACCGCACTCGCCGGCAGGATCCCGCTCGGACGCCTGCTGCGCGCGTACGCGCCGGCCCAGGTCGTGGGCTTCAGCACGCGATCCTCGCTCGCGTCCCTGCCCGCGATGCTGGCGGCCACCGAGGTATTGGCTCTCCCAGCGAAAGTCACCGGGTTGGTGCTCCCGGTCGCGGTGTCGATCTTCAAGTTCTCGTCACCGATCGTACGGGCCACGGGCACCTACTTCATCGCACGGCTATATGGCATCGAGCTTGGCCCCGCCGAGATCGCCGTGATCGCCGCCGCCATTGGGTTGCTGAGCTTCTACTCGCCCGGTATCCCGAGTGGCGGTTTGTTCGTCATGACGCCGGTATACCTTTCACTGGGGCTCCCGGTCGAGGGGATCGGCATCCTCATCGCACTCGACATGATCCCCGACATGTTCATTACGACCGCCAACGTCACGGCCGATATGACGGTTGCCGTGGTGTTGTCGCGGTCCGGTCGCTAACCCGGTTTCAAACGTTCAATACACCACGCGCATTGGCCGCCATCATAGGGTGAGGTCGTTCACGCGGAGACTCCAGGGGGAGTCCCGTCGGACGTTACACGGAGGTACCCGACCATGACACGACGTATCGCACTGTCTACAGGCCTGCTGCTGCTGGCACCGCTTGCTTTCGCTCACGCGCAGGAGGAGGCGGCGGCCGTGGACAGCCTCGCGCTCGCGCGGCAATACACGGCGTGGCTCTACGATGGTGCTGCCGACAGCCTCATCGCGCACAGCTCGCAGGCGGCAAAGGCGAATTTCTCGACTCCGGAGCGCTGGGCGCAGTACAGCGGGACGATCCTCCAGCGGGGCGGGATCGAAGTCGAGGTCGTCGAGGAGACTTGGAAGCTGCGCAACGGTCAGTGTCAGTACTGGCGGACCGCCAACTTCAGCGGGATGGAAGAGGCTCTCCTGATCAGATGGGTCCTGAACGAGGAAGGTGAGATCGTGGCCATCGGCTTGGGACCCGCGAGCCAACCTCCCATGGTAGAGAGCGAGGAGTGCTGACCCGAATCCTAGAGAGCAGCAGTCGTCAGACCGTTTTCACGGGTGACCCCAGGCTTGGAAAGCAGCCGAGATAGGGCCGTTCAGCTTACCTCATGAGCCTAATCGCTATCAGCGTTTTGGCGTACTCTATGTCCATATTATCGCGAAAGGTAATAGTCAGCCCACGCAGCTTCCCATAGCGCTTCCCATTCGCAAATTGCTCTTTCAATTCATCTGAAATGTCAGCGTCATTGATCGCTTCTTCCACTTTGTCGGTAAAGTAGAAGGTGATTCGAAACGCATCCTCTACAATCGACGTCCAGAACACAGTCTTTGATTTCCTGACGACCTTCAAGAGCCAGTTCTTGCCGTCTTTGTAGTATCTCCATTCCTGCGAAAAATCCGGATGCGTTTGATGGATGTACTCGAAAAAGGCGATCCAAAGTGGTTTGGCGTCTCCAATGCGTGAGTGAATTACTGATTCCGTTGGATACTGATCTGGATCTTTGAGAATGGGCTGTCTCATTGTTCTGCTCTCTTCCAGCATTGCGCTCTATGCACGCGGCCAGATCCTCAAGCTGAGGGGCAAGGTGCCCGCCGAGCTCTGGGTGAGCAAGCGGCACGAAGAGCCCCAACTGGGTCTTCTTGATCGCCTCCGGAGCCAGGCTCATCAACGCCTTCGGGACCCAGTCGGTGGCGGCCGCGCTCAGCTTTGGAGTCCTCCTTTCAGAGGCCCCGGTGCACCTCGTCGGGCGCACGAAAATTGCACCTTGATCGGGGTCATACACCACGGCAGCTTGGGTGGGTGACGGTGGCTCGTGCGCCACTTCGAGCCCACTGAAGAAACGTACCGCCGAGCGTCCGGGCGAGGCATCGTCCCGGGCGCCATGACCCGGGGAGATTCCCGTGGCTACGATAGAGATGGAGACCGAAGCTCCCGGTTACCCGCGCGAGTTCGACGTCGATGTCGCGCTCCGAGACGGGACCGTGGTTCGCATACGCCCGATACGGCCCGAGGACGCCGAGCTCGAGGCGCGCTTCATCAAGCGCGTGAGCCCGGAGAGCTCCTATTTCCGCTTCTTCACGGTCAAGCCCGAGCTCACGGAGGAGGAGCTCTCTTACTTCACGCACGTCGACTACGAGAGCCGCATGGCCTTCGTGGCGATCCACGACGATGAGATGATCGCGGTGGGTGGCTACGACCTGATCGAGGAGGAGGAGCCCGCCGGCGTTGAAGAGGCGGAGCCCCACACGACCGGCGGTGTCGCCGAGGTCGCATTCCTGGTAGAGGACGCCTACCAGGGGCGCGGGATCGGGACGCACTTGCTCCGGCTCCTGTCCGCCCACGCACGTATGCACGACGTCTCCCGCTTCCGGGCATTCGTGCTGGCGGAGAACGAGAGGATGCTTCGCGTGTTCCGCGACTCCGGTTACGACGTACGGCGCGAGCTGGGCGAGGGCGTGTTCGAGCTGGAGATCCCCACCCAATACACCGAGGCCGCCCGCCGGGCAGAGGCGGACCACGAGAAGTGGGCGATCTCGACCTCGTTGAGCGGACTGTTTCGACCGAAATCGGTGGCCGTGATCGGGGCGAGCCGAGACCCCTCTTCGATCGGGGGACAACTGTTCGCCAACCTCCTCGGCACCGGCTTCGCCGGACCCGTGTACCCGGTGAATCCGAGCGCGGGTGTGGTTCGCTCCGTGCGGGCGTACCCCACCATCGGCGAGGTGCCGGAGCAGGTCGACCTGGCCTTCATCGTGACGCCGGCCAAGTACGTGATCGGCGTCGTCCAGGAATGCGCCGACGCAGGCGTGAAGGCCATCGTGGTGATCTCGGCCGGGTTCGCCGAGACGGGCGAAGAGGGCCGCGCCTTGGAGCGGGAACTGGTCGAGACCGTGCGCGCGGCGGGCATGCGCATGGTGGGTCCGAACTGTATGGGTCTCGTGAACACCGATCCGGAGGTCCGCCTCAACGGCCAGTTCGGTCCCATCTTCCCGATCGACGGCAACGTGGCCATGTCGAGCCAGAGCGGCGCCCTCGGCCTGGCCATCATCCAGCAGGCCGCCGAGCTCGGGATCGGCATCTCGTCGTTCGTGTCGGTCGGCAACAAAGGGGACGTGGGTGGGAACGACCTCCTCCTGTTCTGGGAGGACGATCCGGCGACCGACGTGATCCTCCTGTATCTGGAGTCGTTCGGGAACCCGCGCCGATTCGGACGGCTGGCACGCCGCGTAGGCCGCAAGAAGCCCATCATCGCGGTGAAATCGGGACGATCCGCGGCCGGGGCCCGGGCCGCCGCCAGCCACACGGGATCCATGGCAAACGTGGAGGTGGCGGTCGAAGCGTTGTTCCAGGACGCGGGCGTGATCCGGGCCGAGTCGCTCCCCGATATGTTCGACTTGGCGACCCTCATGGCGCACCAACCGGTTCCGGCGGGCCGACGCGTTGCGGTGCTCACCAACGCCGGCGGCCTCGGGATCCTGTGTGCGGACGCGCTCTCGGCGCACGGGCTCGAGATACCGGAGTTTTCGAAGAAGCTCCAGAGCGAGCTGGGACAGTGGCTGCCGGCCGCAGCGTCGACGACCAATCCCGTGGACATGATCGCTTCGGCCAAGCCGGATCAGTACTCCGCGTGTCTGCGTGCGCTCCTGAACAGCGACGAGGTCGACTCGGTGATCGTCATCTACATTTCGACCGTGATCGGCAGCGGCGAGTACGTTGCCGACGCGGTACGAAGCGTGGCGGAGACCAATGGCCAGGACAAGACGCTCCTGGGCGTGATCATGCAGTCCGGCGGATTGCCTCGCGGACAGGGGTCCAGCCAGGGTGGAATCCCCATGTACCCCTATCCGGAGCCCGCCGCGCGAGCCCTTGCCGCCGCGGTGAAATACGGGGAGTGGCGCGATCGTCCCGAAGGCGAGCACGTGACCTTCGAGGACGTGGAGTCGGCCAAGGCACACGCCGTGGTGGATGCTGCGCTGGAGGCGCTCGGTCCAGACGGTGGTTGGTTGGAGCCGGATGCGGTCAACGAGGTCCTGGGCGCCTTCGGTCTCACGACCGTCAGGGGTGGGATCGCCCGCTCACCCGATGAAGCCGCTGCCATCGCCGAAAAGCTCGGCGGATCCGTGGCTCTCAAGGTCCTCGCGCCCTCGGTGGTACACAAATCCGATGTGGATGGCGTGGCGCTGGACGTGCGCGGTGCCCGGGATGTTCGCCAGGCATACCGGGCGGTCACCGCGATCGCGCCGGACGCAGAGGGCGCACTGATTCAGCAGTTCATCGAAGGCGGGCACGAGGTCATCATCGGGATGACGGAGGATCCGGTCTTCGGGCCGCTCATCGTGTTCGGGATTGGCGGGATCTACGTGGAGCTGATGCGGGACGTGGCGTTCCGCATCCACCCCGTCTCGGACCGCGACGCTGTGACCATGATCGGCGAGGTACGCGGCGCGAAATTGCTGGAGGGGTACCGGGGCAGCCCACGAGGCGATGTCGAGGCCGTGCAGGAGGCCATCCTTCGAGTATCGGCACTAGTGGAGCATCTCCCCGAGATCGTGGAGATGGATCTGAATCCGGTCATCGTCCGCGAGCCGGGCGACGGGATCTGCGTCGTCGATGCCCGCATCCGAATGCGTAAGGTACCCGCTACCTGGCTACCGAGCCGCAAGGATATCCCGGGCGTGATGCGCCAGCCGCCGGGGTGACCCACCCTCGGTAGCGGTGGCGGGCCAGCTCCCAAACGCGTAGGGGCCGGGCGCGCTGAGTCTGGTCCCTACGCCAGGCCGTGTTCCTCCTTGAAGACCGGCCACCGTCTTTTGAGCTCGAGGAAGCTCTCGAAGTCATCGCAGCGCAGAAACGGGTTGACCGCCTTCTCCAGCATGATGGTCGAGGAGGGGCGGCAGCCGTAGTCGTGCCCGGGCCAGATCGTGGTGTCGTCGGGAAGTTCCTCCAGGACCCGATGCAGGCTTCCATACTCCGCGCGCGCCGCGTCTTCGGTGCCGGTGCCCCCGATCTTGCCCACGAACAGGAGATCACCGGTGATTGCCACCCGGTGCTCTGCGACGTGGACCAGCACGTGGTCGTCCGCGTGTCCCGGCACGTGGAGGATCCGGAGCTCCAACGACCCGAGCTGGAGGATCTGACCGTCCACCAGCGGGACCTCCGGGGGCGGATATGCACTCTCGTGCGCGGCGATGGGAGCCCCGGTCAACTCCTTGGCCCGATCGTTCCCATTGGTGTGATCCCCGTGTCCATGCGTGTTGAGGATCAGTTCGACCTCGAGCCCTTGGGTGGTGGCGCGCTCGACCAGAGCGGCGGGATCGTAGGAGGGGTCGACGAGCGCCGCGACGCCCGCCGGGCGGTCACCGATCAGATAGCCGAAGTTCCGATCGCCGCCGGTTCGAATCTGCTCGAAGATGAAATCCATGCGCCGAAGCGTAGCGTCTCGGCGGTGGGCTCGGAAGGCGGGCGAAACCGGCGGACGGCCCGCGCGTAACAGAGAACGCACGGTTGCAGCGGAGCGAGCGCAGCCGAGGCAACGTCCACGGATTCGTAGCACACAGCCAACGCCCAACCAGGAGCCCAAGCGATGAAGCGAGCCATCCTGGCCACCCTCGTCCTGATTCTGTGGGTCGCGTCGGGCGTGACGGCGCAAGACCTGTTTCTCACCAACGCCCGGATCGTGGACCCCGCTGCGGAGCAGGTGCGTGACGGCAATCTGCTGATCCTGGACGGGCGGATCGCCGGAAGCCCCGAGCGCGCCCCCGCGGATTTCGCCGGAGAGACGGTCGATCTAGGCGGCAAGTGGGTCATCCCCGGGCTCATCGACCTTCACACGCACTCGTACGGCAACATGGCGCCCGGAGACGCCTTCGAGGGACCCGGCACCCCCGTCATCGCCAACCGCATGCTGTACGCGGGTGTGACCGCCTTCCTGGATCTGTTCGGAAGCGAGCAATCCCTTTACGCCCTGCGGGAACGGCAGCAGGCCGGGGAGGTAGGGGGAGCGGATCTGTACGCTAGCCTGTCGTGTCTCACGGCGACCGAGGGGCACTGCACCGAATACGGTACCCCCACGCGGGTGATGGATTCGCCGGAAGACGCGCGCCGGGTCGTGGCCGACCTGGCCACCAAGCGACCGGACGTGGTCAAAATCGTCTATGCGCCCGCCGGTCGAATGCCCTCGATCGACAGGGAGACCCTGGCGGCCGCGATCGCCACAGCCACCGAAAACGGCATCCGGACAGTCATCCACATCAACACGTGGGACGATGTGCGCGACGCCGTAGAGCTGGGCGCGTCGGCCGTGACCCACGTTCCGTTTTCCGAGGTGATCCCGACGGAGCTGGCCGAGCTAATGGCGTCCAGAGGCGTATCCAGCATACCGACCCTCGCCGTGGAGACCGACTTCCGCGCCTTCGTGACCGACACGACGGTTCTCGACAATCCGCTCGCGCGGGCGCTCACCAGTGAACGGATCATAGAGGCATACCGGACGGACGAGGTCCGGGCCCACGCGGAGGAGATGGCGGCGGAGGCGAAGGGACGGCGGGCGACCATCCTGAGCTCCGTGAAGGCGATGGCGGACGCCGGCGTGAACGTCCTGGCCGGGACGGACTCCGGCAACTGGGGCACCATTCAGGGGTTTTCGGTCCACCGCGAGCTCGCGATCATGGTCGAGGCGGGCTTGACCAAGTGGCAGGCGCTCTCCGCAGCGACGACCAGGGCGGGAGAGTTCCTCGGGCGCGAGGTAGGTGTCACGGAGGGCAGCGTGGCAAGCCTCGTCGTCTTGGAGGCCTCACCGATCGAGGAGATCGCCAACACGCAGCGCATCGACATGGTGATCCACCACGGCGAAATTGTAGACCGCGAAGCCATCTTCGCCGGTGGATCTTGAGGTCGCCTCTAGTCGGTTCCATTGCCAATGAGAGAAGGGCTCCACCGCCCTGCCGCTACAGGGCTCGTCTCACTGGCCCTGACCGCTGTGGTCGCGAGCGGCGCGGGTGGGCAGTCACGCGTCGACGTCGAGCTCGCCGGCGTGAGCGGCGAGCTGCGTCAGAACGTGCTGGCCGTCCTGTCGATTGCCCGAGAATCCCTGGCCGAGCGCCTCACGGATGAGCGCGTCGCGAGACTGCACGCACGCGCACCTCGCGAGATCGCGCTCGCGCTCGAGCCCTTCGGCCACTACCACGTCGAGGTTTGGCCGGAGATCGTCCGCACCGAGAACCGGTGGTCCGCGCGGTACACGATCGACCCCGGCGCCAGGGTCATCCTCACCGGCGTCACCGTTCAGGTAGGAGGCGAGGGAGCGGAGGAACCCACCCTCATCGACGCGGTGGAACGCTTTCCGCTCGCTCGGGGCTCGGGCCTGCACCAGGGCCTCTACGAACAGGGAAAGCGGTCCTTGGTGGATGCGGCCCTCGAGCGAGGGTACCTGGACGCTCGCTTCGAGAGACATGAGCTGAGGATCGATCGGGAGGCCGACACCGCCGTGGTGTTCCTCGATTTCCGCACGGGTCCTCGTTTCCGGTTCGGAGAGGTTCGTTTCGAGCAGCACGTACTGGATCCCGAGCTCCTCCAGGCATATGTGACATTCGAAAGAGGCGCGCCCTTCGAGCTGCATGCGCTGCTGCGACTTCAGGCTCGGCTGAGCGGCGGACCCTACTTCTCGCTCGTCGAAGTCGTGCCCCGACGGGACCTCGCGGAGGGCCTCGAAATCCCCATCCAGGTCACGCTGCTGCCGCGTCCGACGCACCGTTACGGCATCGGGGTCGGCTACGGCACCAATACGGGTCCGCGTGGGAGCTTCGAGATCGAGCTCCGAAGGTTGAACCGCCGCGGTCACCGAGCAGAAGGCCGCGTCACGGCTTCGGTCATCGAGCAGAGTATCACCACCAGCTACCTGATCCCGAGTGTCTACCCGAGCACGCGGGTGCTGGGTCTTTCGGCCGGCGTCGCGAGGCTCGACACCGAGACGAGCACGAGCCGATCACTCCGCCTGGTGGCGAGCGTCGGACACGACAGGGGGGCCTGGCGTGAGGTGCTGTCGCTGTCGTTCGTGGAGGAAGGCTTCGAGGTGGGGGTCGATGACGGGCGGGCGAGCCTTCTCACGCTGGGTGGGGCATGGTCACGGACCGAAGCCGACGACCCCGCGTTCCCGCGCAGAGGATACAGCGTTCGCACCCGGATCGAGGCCGGGCACGAAGCCGTGATATCGAGCACCACCATGTTACGCCTCTCTGTCGGCGGCAAGCTCATTGTGCCGGTGGGGCGCCGGATACGTCTTCTTGCGCGGGCCGACGTTGGCCGTTTGTTCACCCCCGCTTTCAGACGGCTCCCCCCCACGGCGCGTTTCTTCGCCGGGGGAGATCAGAGCGTGCGCGGCTTTCGGTACCAAGCGCTCGGGCCGCTCGACGAAGAGGCGAATGTGATCGGCGGAAACTCGCTGCTCGCAGGAAGCGCCGAAGTGGAGTTTCTCCCCCTCGAACGCTGGGGCATCGCGGCCTTCTTCGACGCGGGAAACGCGCTGGACGGATTCGAGGGACGCCTGGAGCGGGGCCTCGGAGGCGGGATCCGGTGGTTGTCACCGGTCGGAATAATTCGTCTCGATGCGGCCTTCGCCATCAGCCGCGATGGGTCGCCCTTTCGACTACACTTCACGATCGGGCCGGACCTGTGAGCGACGAGACTGGATCGGGACGTAGCCCCGCCGAGGGCGACAGCGCGACAGGCGGACATCCGATCGACGACGTCACATCGGGGACTGGAAGCGGTACCAGAGGGCGCCCGCGGCGTCGGCTGGCTCGAGTCATCCTCGTCGGTGCGATCGCGATCCTGGCTGCCAGCGCCATGACGTTTTGGGCCCTGACGTCCACGCGCCCCGGGGCAGAGTGGCTGCTGCGCCAGTTGGCCGCCCGCTCGCCAATTCCTGTCGAGTTCGGCCGGGTGGAGGGCAGACTGCGAGGCCCGCTCGCCGTCTATGGGATTAGAGCCGTAGGCGAGCAGTGGGTGGTGCGAATCGATAGCGCTCGGGTCGAGTGGCGACCCATGCGACTGCTGGCGAGGGAGCTGGCTCTCTCCAAACTCTCCCTCGCTGCCGTCGAGGTGAGTTGGATCGACGCGGCCGAGCCAGCTCGCCCCGACGTCGGCGATACTGCGCGGAGCTTGCCCGACATCCGCCTTCCGGTCGCGGTTTCCGTGCCGGACGTGAGCGTCCGCCGCCTCCGGTTGCTCCGATCTGGGGAGGCGGAGCCCATCGACATCGATCGTGTCGAGGCCGAAGTGGCGGCGACGCGCGACAGCCTGGGTCTCGAGCGGCTCATGGTCGCCGCTCCCACCGGCGGGTTCGTAGTACGCGGTGGAATCCGGCCGCAGGGAACGTATCCTGTTCACGTAGAGGGCTCCTGGAGGGCGCTGACCCCGGCCGACAGGATGGTGCACGGCTGGGGATCGATCTCGGGCGACCTCGATGATCTCGTCGTTGTTCTGGAGGCGGAGTCCCCCTTCGGGGCGCGTGTGGACGCCCGGGTTCGGGACGCCATCTCCGACCTGGGCGTAGACGCCCGAGTCTCGCTCACCGGCCTGCAGACTTCCGACCTGAGCCCAGCCCTGGAGCCGCTCGCTCTGGATACAGAGGTGTCGGTCCGGGGGTCTATCACCGCCTTGCGAGTGCAAGGATCCTTCGACGTGCGTTCCGAACGCTGGGGACGGATTCGGGGGGGAGGTACCGCCGAGCGCCGCGGGGCGGAGTTGGTCCTCGACTCGTTGGAGATTCGGGTGCCTGGCGCCCCGGGGTACGCGCGGGCCACAGGATCGGTCAACCTCGGCGATGCGGCACCCCGATTCGATCTCGCGGCGCGGTGGGCGTTCCTTCAATGGCCCCTGCGCGGGGAGCCCGTTGCCACCAGCCCGAGAGGACGCGCCTCGATCGAGGGGACCACCGATGCGTACACCGTCCGGGCCAACGGGTCGATCCGCGGCCGGGGGCTGCCGGATGCGAGTCTTTCGATCGGGGGTCGGGGTGACGCCGTCCGATTCGTGGTATCCGAGCTCGACGCGGCGGTGCTGGGGGGACGCATCCGGGGGAAAGGTGAGGTGCGGTGGAGTCCGGTCGTCGGATGGACGTTCGGCATGGATGGCGACCGACTGGACATCGCCTCGCTGGTGCCCGATTCCGCCCGCTGGCCGGGGCAGCTGAGCTTCAGCGCGGGTGTGTCGGGGCGCTCGGTCTCCGGAGGGCTCGAAGGCCGACTTGATCTGCATCGCCTGGAAGGCACGCTGCGAGGGGAGCGGCTCGACGCCTCGGCCGCCGTCGAAGTGCAGGGCGAGCGCTGGCGCCTCGAGCGCCTGGTGTCGGCGTGGGGCGCCGCGACGGCCCGCGCAGCAGGTGAGCTGGACGGCCCTCGGATCACGCTCGATCTCGAGCTCGACGTGCCCGACCTCGGTCTCGCGATTCCCGATGCGTCAGGGGCAGTACGGGCTCGCGGTCATCTGGGAGGTACGCGCCTGGAACCGGTCCTCGAGGGCACGCTGGAGGCCGAAGACGTCTCGGTCGCTGGGTATGCCGCGGAGCGCGTGAGCGCTGGAGCCGACGTGAACCTGCGCCCCGAGGCGCCCGTGGCGTTCGAGCTGGACGCCCGCGGACTACAGATCGGTGATCGAAGCGTGAACCGCCTCGCCATCAATAGCTCGGGGACCCGCGCAGCCCACATGATCTCGGGCGAACTGCGGAGCGAGTTGGGTGACGTACAGCTCGAACTCACGGGTGGGCTTTCCCCGGGGTCGGAATGGACCGGCACCCTGTCGCGGCTCGACGCGCGGACAGACCTCGGGGACTGGAGAATCGCCCGCCCGACCACGATCGAGGCGAGCGGGCTCCGAGCGCGCATCGACTCGCTATGCCTGCTCTCGGACCCCGCGAGTCTGTGCACAAGCGGGTCCTGGGCTCGTGACGGGGGTGTGGCCGGGCGCTTGGCGCTCAGCGGCTTTTCACTCTCCCGGCTCGAGCGTTACCTGCCGCCCGAATGGCGAGTGGAGGGCACGATCGCCCTGTCCGGGACGGCCGACCGTTCGCCGGGTCAACCCGTGGGCGCAGCGCTCGCCGTGCAGGCTCCGGAGATCCGCATCGGGTATCCGCTGCGAGACGATACGGGGACCCTGAGGGTGCGACGGCCCCGTTTCGACGCCGTCGCCGATGAACGGGGGCTGAAGGCCGAGGCAAACGCGAGCTTCACCGACGAGGGAGCTCGCGAGATCGGCTCGATCCAAGCGGCACTCTCCCTCCCCGACTTCGCCATGCCGGGCGCCGAGCTCAAGTCCCAACCCGTGTCCGGGACAGTCGCTGTGCGGCTCGATGATTTTGGGATACTCGAGGCCAGCGCACCCTCACTGTCCGACCTCGACGGCACCCTGCGCCTCCAGGTCGCTGCCGATGGCACGATCGAGCGGCCTCGAACTACCGGATCACTGGACTTGGTGGAGGGCCGCGCCAGGATTCCCGAGCTCGGGCTCGAGCTCACGGACATCGGGCTCACTATCCGTGGCGTGGAGCCGGATCAGCTTCACATCGAGGGAGGTGCCCGTTCGTCGGACGGCACCGTCTCGATTACCGGCACCGCGGGGACCGCTCTCGAGATGGAGACGCCCCTGCGGCTTCGTATCGAAGGACGTGACTTCGAGGTCGCGAACACCTCGGAGGCACAGGTCGCGGTATCGCCCCTGCTCGACGTCCTTGCGACGCGCGAGCGAGTGGATGTCACGGGAGAGATCGAGATCCCCCGGGCGAACATTCGGCTGCGGGAGATCCCCGAATTCGCGGTTCGCGTGTCCGAGGATGCGATGTTCGTCGACGACACCGCCGCCGTCGCTCGGGGTCCGGCGATCCACACGAGGGTTCGGGTGAGTCTCGGCGAACAGATCGAGTTCGATGGCTTTGGGCTCACCGCCCGTTTCGCGGGAACGATCTCGGTGACGGACGAGCCCCGCTCCACGACGGCGGCGAGCGGAGAGCTCAGGATCGATGAGGGTCAATACCGGGCCTACGGGCAGAACCTGACGATCGACCGTGGAAGGTTCCTGTACGGGGGCGGACCCATCGACAACCCGGGCCTCGACATCCAGGCGTTTCGCCGCATCCAGAATGAAGATGTGACAGCGGGGCTGAGAATCGGCGGGACGCTGAAGGCTCCCGAGCTCACCTTGTACTCCGAGCCCCCGATGACCGAGAGCGAGGCGCTGTCGTACATGATCCTCGGGCGCCGAATCGGAGATGCCTCGAGCGCGGAAGGCAACCGCTTGGCCAACGCCGCGACGTCGCTCGGAATCAGAGGCGGGAACCTCCTCGCGGCGCGAATCGGCACCCGCTTCGGTTTGGAGGAGTTCGGCATCCAAGCCGGACGAACCCTCGAAGATGCATCGCTGGTAGCCGGAACGTACCTGTCGCCGCGCTTATACGTTTCCTACGGCATAGGCCTGTTCGACCACGCATCGACATTTCGGCTGCGCTATCTCCTGTCGGGCAAGTGGACCCTGCAGGGAGAGACGGGTCGGGCGACCGGCGGAGACCTCTTCTACCGACTGGAGCGCGGAGGTTGAGCGCGCTCTTGGGGACGCGTTTTGAAGCGCCCGGCGCGGGCGAGTGGCCGACCGTGCCGCGCTGCTCGGGGAGGGATCCTGGCAAGACGAGTCGGCCGGGACCCCGTTGGCTCTCACTTTCGGAGTCGACGGTGGCCTTTCACCGCGGCTTGACCACCCCCGCAGCCGGCCAGTCCGTATCGCCCCGGCGGGTCAGTGTCATCTCGAGGAATCGAATCGGCTCCCTGTCGGGCAAGATGCGGTCACCCACCTCTGTCCAGGTGCCATCCTTGATGACCGCCGTGTACCGTATCGTCATGGGTCCGGCGGGTATCTCCCATTGGAAGCCGTCTGCCACGGGTGTGAGGGCGAAATCACCGGCGTGGCCCTGTGCGTACGAGCGCATGGTGTACGCGCGCGTGCTCGGATCATAGGAAATGATCGCCAACGCGTTGAAGCTGACGCTGCCGTCGTCTTCATAGCCACGCCCCTCGACGACTTTGACCGCTCCGTCCAGGAAGGGGCCGACCCGCTCCGTCTGGGTGAGTGTGTGCTTCTCGCCGGACGGTAGCATGGTCCAGGCAGAGCCTTTCCACTCTCCATCCATGAAGGCCAACTGACTCATGGCTTCGCGCTGAGCTGCAATCAGCATGGCCGGGTCCGGGCGCCCTTGCGCCGAGACGACCGGTGGCGCGCTGGCCATCATCAATGATAGTCCCACCACCGCGATTCCGGGTCTGGCCATCTCCGATCTCCTTGAACGTGGTTGGAGCTGTCTCACCGCATCTGACAAGGTGCCACAGTACCCCAGGTGGAAGTGCGGTCGCCACCCGGGGGCCGAATCAGTCCCGAGCCGCAGCCTGCTCGAAGAACTCCTCCAGCCGTCGTCTCATCCGGCGTGTGTGGGAGCCTTCCCAGTAGATGCGGCCGCACCCGGGGCAGTACGAGAACTCCTGATGCGTCCGGCGCACACGCTCCGGAACCTGGACCTCCACGCGCTCCACCCCGTTGGCGTCGATTGCCTCCAGGACCTGGTTACACTCGAGACAGCGGGTGAACACACATTTGGGCTCCTCGACCCCGAAGTGTGACAGGACTTCCTCGAGTCGCGTGAGCGGTTCCTCCCCCCGCAGCACCAGACAGCCGCTCACGCGCCACTCCTCCTGTAGACGCCGGTCGCACGTGAGAATCCAGCGCTCCTCCTCCCATGCCCGCCGCACGAGATCGGTATCGGTGATCCCGGCATCGAACGCCGTGTCGAACCCTAGGGCTCGCAGCCAGCGGGCCAGCCGCCCCAGCATGGCATCGCAGTAGAATCGGGGCTTCGAGGGGGGCGCGAGGGTGCGCTCTTCCACGTCCCGCGCGACCCGCTCCCCACAGGCGCACATGATGGTGCGTCCGAATTGAAACAGCGTGACGTCGTAATGACGACCGCAGCGAATGCAGGAAACGGCCATGCGCGAGCTAGAACGGGTTCGTGGCGAACACCGAGAACTCGGGGATGAAGCCGCGGTCATCGATCTTGAGAGCGCCCACGATGGCGTCGGCGATCTCGGCCGGCCGCAGCTTCTTTGGGGAATCGTCCCGCGTATACCCCGCCTTGGAGGCGAACTCCGTCACGACCTCGCTCGGGTTCACGAGCATGACGCGAACGTCGTGACGACGTAGCTCATCTCGCCAACACTCCGTCATGCCCCTGAGCGCGAACTTGGACGAGCTGTAGGCGGTGCTACCGCGTCCTCCCTTTAGGCCCGACGTGGACGAGATGTTGATCAGCTCGCCGCCGCCCTGCTTAATGAACTGACGCGCGGCCTCCCGCGCCATCAGGAACGCACCGAAAACATTCGTGTGATACACGCTTTCCAGCTCTCCGAGCTGCATCTCGACCAGTGGCTTGAAGATTCCGAAACCGGCGTTGTTGACGAGCATGTCGAGCCGACCGTGCTTTTCCACGACCGTGGCAACGGTACGCACGGCATCGGTCTCACTGCCCACGTCGCCGGCGATGTGGTCCACCCCAAGCTCGCGGGCGGCATCGCGCAGGACGTCCGCGCGGCGGCCCGTGATCGTGACCTTGGCGCCCTCCGCCTTCAAGGCCTCTGCGATGGCCCAGCCGATACCTTCGCTTCCACCCGTTACCAGTGCGACTGTACCCTTCAGGTTCATCATCCGCTCTCCGTGATTAGTGTTCGCATCGAGGCGGCCCTTCAGCCGCCCAGGATTGGCTCGAAACGCTCAGCGAATCGGCGCGTGGGCACGCAGGATCGGATACGTACCGCCGTCCTCGATGTGCTCCGCGAGGAAACCCCAGGCCGCGAGTCCATCGTCCGAGCGTGGCTCGAGCAGAGAGAAGATGAGCCTTCCGAGCGGTTGATCTGCTGGCACCCACCAGCTGCCCTCCGCGACGGGCATCTCTCGAGATTCGTATCGTCCGAACAAGGTCTGCTCGTTGTGGCCCTGGAACACGCGCTCGGCGGTGGTCACCGAGTCGATCTGGAACACCTCGCCCTCGACGGTCGCCGTACCAGCAACTCTCGACTCCATGCGTACTCCGTGGGCCTGCAATCGGACGATCACCTCGTCCAGCTCGGGTGGGATCAGATAACCGGCGGGGACCGTCTCCCACTCGCTGGGCGCGAACGTCCCGTACTCGTTCATCGTCTCGGTTCGCTGACCCTCGCGCCTCTGGAGCAGCGGTCTGCCCGTGAGCGGGTGGCGCATCTCCTCCACCTCGCCCATCAGGATGTCCACGGGCTCATCCGAGCGAGCGCGGGTCACACGCAGCGCCAAAGAGCCACCCACGAGTGAGCGGGCGTCCTCTGCGACTGTGACGGCCCGGATCTGCTCGCCGTGCTCGTGGACGTAGTCCAAGGTCTCCTCGACGAAGTAGAGCGTCGCCAGGACACGCTCCTCGAAGGTCGCGTACGAGTACGCTTCGCTCAGGAGCGCGAGGCGATTGCGGAGCCCGATGTAGTTGCTGTTGAAGCGGGGGCGATGATCGAACGTGTACCATCCCCGCTCCTCCGCTCCCTGCGGGGCGAACGCGTTGCCGTAGTAGTAGTACTCCCAACCATGCTTCTCCCGAATCTCGTCGGTCAGGTGGGGCAGGAGCTCTTCCCGGAGCAGCCGGTCGATGGCGACGGGAGTGTTCGGGTGCAGGGGTGGGGCGTACGTGATGTGGTACGCGTGGCGGGTTCCGTTCGTGGTGTGCAGGTCGAGCGCCACGTGCGGATCGTATTCCGTGAACAGCCTGGCTAGCGACCGCGCTTCGGGCGAGTCCAGCTTCATGTGGTCGCGATTCAAGTCGTAGCCCTGCGCGTTGGGCCGTTGCCCCATGCCCCCGATCGGGCCGTTCTGGCGACCCCGGTTCGTGAGGGCCACGCGCTCGTTCCCGTCCGCGTTGTAGATCGGGGCCACCAGAAGCACCATCGACGCAGTCCACTGTTGGTGCCGGCCTTCAACCACGTCGCGGAGAAGGATCTGCAGCGCCTCTTTCCCGCAAACCTCCCCCGCGTGGATGTTGCCCTGCAGGTACACGACCGTCTTCCCCGAGGCGCGGACGGTCGCCGGGTCGGCACTTGCCACGTCCCCAACCACGACCAGCGGCAGAGCCCGGCCCTCGAACGTGTACCCGAACGTCGTGAAGTGGAGCATGGGGTGCGCGGCCGCAGCACGTTCCATGAACGTCACGACGTCGGCGTAGGAGCTGGTCTCCCGGAAGCTCGTTCGTTCGGCGCGCGTCTGGAGGTCGTCGCTCGAGGAAGGCGCTCGAGCACAAGCGGTCGAAGCGCCAGCGACCAGAAACGGCACCACGAACGCAGGCACTGAGGCAGCGTGGCGGAGGGCACGCAAGACGCGGAGGGCACGCAAGACGCGGAGGGCACAGAAAGCCGAGTGCTGCTGGATCATGGCGGGCGCGTGGCTGTCGCTCATGAGTGTCGTCTCTCCTCGACTGTTCACGGGTCGGGGCCGCGGTGAGGCACGATCACGGCTGGAAGGAGTCTACGCGGGTTCCGGCGTCTCAAAAAGCGGTCCCCCGGCTCTTCTTCGCCGGCGCCACGAAGCGTCGAAGCTCTGCAGCAGCAGTGCACGGACCGGCTCGCGGTCGTATCGCTTGGCTTGCTGGAGTCAGGGCCACCGGTCAGTTTCCTCTGCCAGTCGTTGGCCTCGGCGCACTGACGCGGAGTGGTGATGTCCCGTCTCAAGCAGCTGATTCGAGAGATCCACCGCCATTCCGCCTGGCAGGTGCTCGGCATCTACCTGGTCGGTGGGTGGCTGGTCCTCCAGGTCGTGGACACGCTCGCCGGCGCGTTGAACCTACCGCCATGGGCCCCGTCACTCGCCCTGTTCCTGCTCATCATCGGCCTCCCGATCGTCGTGGCCACCGCGGTCATCCAGAGAAGCGCGCCGCCCCGCGCGATGACCGACGCGGGGGGAGAACTTTCATCCTCCGAGGCCCCATCCGGTGCCGAGAGACCGGAGGCCCGCGCAGGCTGGCAGCCACCTACCGGCGCCCGTCGCTTACTCTCTTGGCGGAACGCGCTGCTGGGGGGCGTGGCCGCCTTCGCTCTGTTGGGGATCGTCACGGCTGGCTGGGTCCTGCTCGGATTGGGGAACACGGGCGTGGGGTCCGAGGCCTCGATCAGCGGGGGCAAGGCCGTCGTGGCTGGCGCCGGCGGCGCTCGCGGGTCACGCGGTGAGTACGCCGCGTCGGTCGCGGTCATGCCATTCGACAATCTCGGGGGCGCCGACGAGGGGAATCTGAGTGATGGGTTCACGGAAGAAGTCATCGCTCAGCTCGCCCGCATCGAAGGCTTGAAGGTCATCTCGCGCACCTCTGTGGTCGCACTCCGGGGCACGAACCTCAGCCTGCCACAGATCGGGGATACCCTGGGTGTCGAGCACGTGCTCGTGGGTAGCATCCGCGAAGCAGATGACCAGCTGCGAGTCACGGTCGAGCTGCTGGCTGCGGCGACCGACGCGATCCTGTGGGCGGACACGTACACGCGGCCGAAGGAGAACATCTTCGACCTTCAGGATGAGATCGCCGGACGGGTGAGCTCCGCGCTCGTCGAGAACGTGGCCCAGCTGAGCCAGATCGGGAGGGCTTCCCGCACCACTCACACAGACGCCTATGAGGCGTACCTGAGGGCGCGGCGAGCCATTCACGCCCGCACTGAAGAGGCGCTCGAGCAGGCGATCGCCGGGTTCCGCGAGGCGGTGAAGATCGATCCGTCCTTCGCCCCCGCGTACGCAGGTCTGAGCTCGGCGTACGGCCTCTCGATCACGTACGGGTACGATCTCGATCTCGGTCCCTATGAGCGCTTCGCCAGCGCGCTCGATCTGGCGAGCACGGCTCTGGAGCTCGATCCAGAGCTGGCGGAGGCGTACGGCGCCCGCAGCTACGTGGCTACGAAGGCGGGTGCCCCGGCCACCCAGGTGCTGGCGGATTTCGAGCGCGCCGTGGAGCTGCGGCCGAACTCGGCGGACATGCGGGGGTGGTACGCGCACATCCTGGCGAGGGCGGGACGCCACGCGGAGGCACTCGCGCAGGCGCAGCGCGCGATCGAGCTGGACCCGATCGCACCGGGCCGGCGAATCGGGTTCGCCCTAGATGCCATCGCGGCCCGCGAATACGCGCTCGCCCTGGACGAAGCGCGCAACGCGCTTGCTCTCCAGCCGAGCCTCACCCTGCCCAAGGTCCTCATCGCGTACACCTTGCTGCTCCTGGAGCGACCGGAGGAGTGTCTTCGTCAGGACCTGGAGGGCCTCGCGGCCGTACGAGCGCTTTGCCTCCACTCAGCTGGGCGCGAAGAGGAGGCGGCTGCAGCGATCGATTCCGTGGCTCGGATCGCCCGGGAGGCTGCCGCGAGCCGCGCGATGAGCGACATCACCCGCTCGCAGCTGGCGGAAGATCTTGCGATCTACTTCGCCTGGATTGGCGATTCGGCGGCGTCGCTCGAGTGGCACGACCATGCCTTCGTGCTTTCCCCCAACGGCGTCGATTTCCGCCTGTATGACGGAGGGCTGTTCGACCGGGTTCGGGAGAGCCCGGCGCATGAGGCCAGGGTGGCGGAGATCTGGCGTACCGCCTGGGCCAGGGTCAGTGAGGACCGCTGATCGCTCGCCGCTCGGATCCTCATGGACGGGATCAGGCTTCCCGCGCCACGAACCACACGGCACCGATCGCGACTGCGCTCGCGGTGATGTGGAGGAGTGCGCCCAGCTCCTCACACGCCCCCAGGAGCCCCGCACGGCTGAGAAGCCAATTCCAGTCGTGGATGTGCCCCCCCACGAGCGGAAGCGCCTGCGCCTGCGCATCGGCCATGTACTCGGCCGTGTACATGGCGCTCTCGGAGGCCCACACTCCTAAGATGCCCGCCTCGAAACGCTGCGCACGCCGCCAGAAGTAGATGACGAAGGCGATCGGGAAGAGGAGTTGAAGCAGCGTCCCGCCCGCCGTGCCGAGCACATCGCCAAAGAACCCGAAGAAGACGTGGCCCGCCTCGTGGATGAGCAGGTTCACGCCATCGATGAAGTGGTATCGATACGCGACCGCGAGCCAGACGACGTAGACGCCCAGCCCGAGGGCGATGGCCTGGCGAACGACCGGCGGCGGCGACCACGCGTCCGACAGCCCGTCTCGGAGCGGCCTCTGATCGGTCAGATCCATAACGCAGTATTGATCTGCAAGCGGCGAGCCGTCGATCGGTGGCAACACGCCCGATTCGGGCCCGCCGCGTGGGCCTCACCCCGGTGCGCTCGGCATGGGCGGGACTCCCGGGCCCCCATGGGGTGTCATCATCGACCGCGGGTCAGCATGATTCTCCGATTCTCGACCCAGAGGGACGGGCGAGGCCGAACCGAGACCCGAGCCGGCAATCGAAAACCGAACCGCCATGCGACGACAAGAAACGAACGCGGTTTACCCGATTCTACGTGGTGCGATGGCGCGAGGGCTGTTGCTGGTCGCGTGCGGGCTGGCCACCCTCACCTCGTCCTCCGCGGCTCAGGAATCACGGCGCTGGAGGGGCCCGCCGCCGCCCGCCACGGACAGCGTGCCGGACATGACCGTTGCGGCGTACGAGCCGCGTTCGACGCTCGTCGTACCCGAGCATTCGATCCCACGCGCCAGGTTTCCGTTCGTGGATGTGCACCTCCACATCAACGGTCGCATGTCGCGCGATTCGCTCGACGCCATGGTGGCGGCGATGGACCGCCTGAACCTGGCGGTAGGCGTGAACCTGAGCGGCGGCAACGGCGAGCGGCTCGCGAGTCAGATCCAGAACCTGGAGAGCGCATACCCGGGACGATTCGTGGTCTTCGCGAACGTGGATTTCAGCACGATCGATGATCCCGAGTTCGGCACCCTCGCCGCGACCCGCCTGGAGGAGGACGTTCGAGCCGGCGCTCGCGGGCTCAAGATCTTCAAGAGCTTGGGGATGTGGATCACGGATGCGTCGGGCGCGCGAGTCCCGGTCGATGACCCGAGGATCGACCCGGTGTGGGCCAAGGCGGGCGAGCTGGAGATACCCGTGCTCATCCACACAGCCGACCCGGCCGAGTTCTGGCAGCCGCAGGACAGCCTGAACGAGCGCTGGCTGGAGCTCAAGCTGCGTCCGAGACGAAAGCGCCCGCCGGAGCCCTCGTGGGAGCAGCTCATCTCCGAACAGTTGAACATCTTTCGCAAGCACCCCGGCACGACATTCATCGCCGCGCACCTCGCATGGATGGGCAACGAGCTGGGGCGCCTGGGACAGCTACTGGACGAGCTGCCCAACATGAACGTCGGGCTCGGGGCGGTAATCTACGAGCCTGGCCGACAGCCGCGGGCCGCGAGAGCCTTCTTCGAGCGCTATCAGGACCGGATCCTCATCGGGAAGGATGCGTGGATCCCCGAGGAATACCCGGTCTACTTCCGGGTTCTCGAGACCGAGGACGAGTACTTCGACTACTACCGTAAGTACCACGCGTTTTGGAAGATGTACGGATTGGCGCTGCCCGACGAGGTGCTCCGAAAGGTCTACTACGAGAACGCGCTGAGGATCATTCCAGGGCTGGACCGGAGCCGGTTTCCGTCGCCGTAGGCCGTTCGCGCGTCGAGCCGGCCAGCTTCGCGTCGAAGTCCACGCGGTAGGTGTGGCCGCGCCAGTCCAGCTCCGGCTTTAGCAGCATGGAGATGCCGATCGGGATCGTCATCACGTACGGCATCCAGGCCATCCACGCGTACCTGAACGGCACCGGCGCCCCTCCCTGAAGACGGTGGAGCCGTATGTAGTGGAGGCCCTCGCAGAGCAGCAGGAATGCCGGCAGCGCGGCAGCCCAGGCGGGCCCGACCGTTAGCGCTGCGACGGCGAACCCGAGCGCCAGGAAGGTGCTCACCGCGCGAGCCACGAACGGCCGCACGAAGCTGAACGGCATCCCTCCCCGCCCGCAGAACAGCCAGCGTCGCCATAGGCGGACGAATTCCCCGAAGCCGAGATCGTAGTTGATGATGTGCAGGGCGTGCGTCCCCAGGACGTTGCGGTAGCCGGCGTCCACGATTCGCGCGCCCAGGAACATGTCGTCCACCAGCTGTCCATCGGCGCACTCGACGCCACCGATCGCATCCAGCGCCTCTTTCCGGAACACCATGAGTTGACCCATGAGGAACGGGAGCTCTCTGTGTCGCCCCATCTGGGCCTCCATGTAGGCGACCAGGAGGGCGTTCAGGACGACATCGTGCCCGACATCTCCGGCCGTGCGGATAGGGCCGGGCGTGATGGGCGGCGCGAAGCCCGCGCCCGCGCTCGCGTCCCCGACGAGGTGCTCGATCACGTTACGGAGCACTTCCTTGTCCGGTCGGCTATCGGAGTCTCCGAAGGCGATGAACTCACCCGTGGCCCCCGCGACCCCGACGATCATGTTGTTGATCTTCCCGGTGCGTCCGGCGGGCGGCTCCCCCGCGAACACGATCCCGGCGTTGCCGTGACCTCCCGATGCCCGGTGCGCCTCGATCGCGTCGCGGGCCAGGGGATACGCCGGGTCATTCTCGTCCTCGAACACGAAGGTGGTCTCGACCTCGCCGGGATACCCCGTGTCGAGAGCCGCGCGGAAGTTCTCCGCTTGCTCCACATCCGTCCCCTTCACGGGTCGGATGACCGTAACTGGCGGATATGCGGAAAGTGGCTCGGGACGCTCGGCCGCCCGCCGGCGGAACGCTCGCACGGTTCGCGTATGGGCAGCGGCGAGCTGAGCCAGAAACGCCACAGAAACGGCGGTTATGATCGCCGCCAGCATGTGATCTCCCGGTTTGGGATGCGGGCCCCGGCCCCGGTCGATTGAAAACAAGGGCTCGGGATTCCCGGCCAGTATGCACGCGCAGCCCGGAAATCGCACGCCGATACGGCGGGTCGCAGCTTGCCCTGCTCCGCCCGTCTGGACCACTTTCCCGACTCGTCTCCGTCTACCCGTCACTCGCGGCAGCATGTCGGTCGAACTGGATCACCTCCGGGCTGCGCTCGCTGATTCGTACGCGATCGATCGAGAGATCGGTCACGGCGGTCACGCCATCGTGTACCTGGCGACGGACCTTAAGCACGGTCGCGACGTCGCGATCAAGATTCTCCGCCCCGAGCTCGTCTCCAGTCTGGGCCCCGAGCGCTTCCTGCGTGAGATCGAGATCGCGGCACGTCTTACGCACCCGCGCATCCTTCCCCTCCACGATTCGGGTGAGCGGGAGGGGTTCCTTTACTACGTCATGCCGTACGTGGAAGGTGAATCGCTCCGCGATCGACTGAGTCGTGAACAGCAGCTGCCGATCGCGGACGCGGTACAGATCTCCCGTCAGGTGGGGGATGCCCTCGCCTATGCGCACGAGCAGGGCGTCATCCACCGGGACATCAAGCCGGAGAACATCCTCCTCCCACAGGGCGGTGCCGTGGTGACCGACTTCGGGATCGCGCGAGCCCTCGATGCGGCGGGTGGCGCGAAGTTGACCGAGACGGGCCTGGCCGTAGGCACACCCGCGTACATGGGTCCTGAACAGGCGACCGGCTCGGGTCACCTCGATGCCCGGGCCGACCAGTACAGTCTCGGGTGCGTTCTCTACGAGATGCTCGTGGGGGAGCCGCCGTTCACCGGGCCCCCACAGGTGGTGATGGTCCGCCACTCCGTCGACCCGATCCCCTCGATTTCGACTGCGCGACCGACCGTTTCGCAGCCGATGGTGCATGCCGTAACGCGAGCGCTCGCGAAAGTACCGGCCGATCGATTCGACACGATCACCGACTTCGTGAAGGCTCTGGAGGGAATGGACTACCAGACGCCGCTGACCGCGACGTCGATGCTGCCCGGGTCGACTCCCGTCGCGGCCGGTGTCCCGGTACCCACGGGGAGACGTCGCGCCCGCTGGTTATTGGTCGCGCTCGGTGCCTCGGGGGTCCTGGCAGCCATGATCATCTGGCTGGTGCGCAGCGGAGGATTACCCGGAACTCCTGACAGCGGCCCCCCCGAGCTGGATGCGTCCCACGTGGCGGTCCTGTACTTCGACGACTTCAGCCCCGGAGGAGAGCTCGCGTACCTGACGTCAGGGATCACGGAATCACTGATCCATGAACTCACTCAGGTCGAGCCACTCAGCGTCATCTCGCGAAACGGTGTGAAGCCATACCGGGTCCTGGACATACCACTCGACAGTCTCGCGCGGCTATTGAATGTCGGAAGCCTGGTCGGCGGGAGCATCGAGCGTTCGGGTGACCGCTTGACGGCCACGATGGAACTGGTGGATGGCAACTCGGGTGAGAGCCTGTTCAGCCAGCGCTTCGAACGCAGTGGTGAGGACCCCCTTCTCCTCCGTGACGACATTGTCGCCGAGGCGGGGCGTCTGCTGGGGCAGCACTTGGGCCGAGAGTTGCAGGTTCGCGAGACTCGGGCGGGGACGCGCAGCGACGAGGCGTGGAGTCGCTTCCAACAGGCTGAGCGGATGCGGGAGAACGCGGACACGTTGCGCTGGAGCCTGGGAGATACGGAAGGGGCCGAAAGGGCGCTCGAGGAAGCCGATCGACTTCACCAGGAGGCAGAGTCCTTCGATCCGGATTGGCGGGAACCGATCGTGCAAAGAGGTTGGATCGCGTCAACGCGAGCGAGACTCGGTGCGACATCCCGAAGTGGGTATGATAGGAACATCCTCGAGTCCGGTATCGCTCACGCGGAGCGAGCCCTCGCAATCGAGCCAAGCTACTCGCCTGCACTCGAGTTGCGAGGAAGCCTGCGCAACGATCTGACCTGGATCGCGGACTCTACCGAGGTGCCTGACTTGCGACGGGGTGCGGATGAGGACCTCCGGGCAGCCGTAGCCGGTGACCCGACCAGGGCGCGCGCCTGGGTGGCGCTCGCCCAACTGCAACGAACCGCGGGCGACTTCACCGAAGCGTCGATCGCCGCCCAGCGCGCGCTCGAGGCAGATCCGTTCCTGATTCATGCGGAGAAGGAGATCCTCTTCGCGCTCTCCCAGGTGTGGCTGGATCTGGCCGAGGTGGAACGCGCCGCACGATGGACGGATGAGGGGCGCCGGCGCTACCCGGCCGAGGTCGCGTTTCTGGCCGCCAAGCTGGTCATCCTGGCAGGCGGCACGGGAGCGGAAGCCGCCACGGACACTGCGTGGACCCTGCTCTCGGGGATTCTGGAAGCGTTCTCGATCGCCAGCTGGCCAAACGGCGAGCTACAGGTAGCGGCGGTGCTGGCCCAGAACGGGCTCGTGGACAGCGCGCGGGCCGTCATTCGACGCGCTCGCGAGACCACGTCGACCAACCCCTGGACCGACTATTACGAGGCTAACGCTCGACTCCGTATCGGTGCGCGCGAGGAGGCTCTGGCCTTGCTCGGAAGGTTCCTGGAGGCGATCCCAGACCGAAAATCGTACATCGCGAACGACTGGTGGTGGGAGAGCCTACGCGAGGATTCCGTCTTCATGCGGCTGACCGAGCCCTCGAACTGACTGGGAGCGAGGCGCACCGGGCGCGGGCGTCAGCGCGCCCGGTGCGGAAGCTCGCCCCGAATCAACCGGGTCCGACGTCGATCTCCGGATCCTTGGTTCGAACTTGGTTCCCCGTAAAGACCGAGATCGAGTACTTGTAGTTGATGTCCTGTCTCGCGTTCGTGCGGATTCGACCGCCCTGGCGGTCCCCGGGTCGGCCCCGAATGCCGGTGCGTCCCCCAGGCCCGATCGGCTCGTCCAGCGAGGGGATCTTCACCTCCCAGGCCGGGAGATTGCTCTCCCACACCACGACCTGACCCGTGTCGACGCGGACCGGATCGGGGACTGCAATGGGGTCACCACCGGGTCCCAGTCGAATGTTGACGACCACCGTGTCGACCGCCTGTTGCGCATCGGCCGGTGCCCGCTCGGGTCCGGCCATGGACGCGGCGACCAGTACAAGAGCGAGCGGCGCACTGATGGCCAGGATTCCGATTCTCATGTGGTTCACCTCCGTCGGAAAGGCCCTTCCCTGTAGGCAGCGGACCCAGAACCTAGGAACGTGCCGCCCTCTCGGGTAGAGGACTCGTTCAGGCACCGCCCCCCAGTCCGACCCGCCGCCAGCTGTTTCACCACCATCGCTTGACCGGCTCTTGACCCTGCTCCGCTAGTCCTTCTCCCACGAGGTCGCCAGACCTCTCGACCGTGTCACGGGTGGCTCCCGGCCTAACCGGGGGCGGCTGGTGCTCGGTGTACTCGAACGGGAAGGTCACCATGCGTGCGGTCGTCACCGGCGGAGCCGGTTTCATCGGAAGTCACCTCGTCGAGGCGCTACTGGCACGAGGTGACCAAGTCACCTGCGTGGAACGAACCGGAGCCCCGCGCGGCTGGGTCGAAGGGCTGCCGGTCAACTGGCAGCCGATTGGGTTGGACGACCCCGTCTCGATCGGGCGCGTCTTCGCCGGAGCGGATGTCGTCTTTCATCTGGCCGCCCTCACCGAAGCCGCATCGGCGGCCGATCTCTATCGCGTCAACACGGAGGGAACGGCTCACGTGCTCGAGGCCTGCGAGCGGCACAATGGATCCGCACCGCGGCTCGTGTACGTTTCATCGATCGCGGCCTCGGGCCCGTGCAGGAACGGGGACAATCTCGACCCCGTCACGATTCCGTTCCCCCTGTCTCACTACGGCAACTCGAAGCTGCTGGCCGAGGCGGTCGTCCACGCCCACGCGGAATCCGTCCCTGCGACCATCGTGCGCTTCCCCTCGGTCTACGGTCCGCGTGAGAGGGCGGTGCTAAAGGTGTTTCGGCTCATTCGCCACGGCGCCGCGCTGACGGTGGGCGATTGGGATCGTGAAGTGAGCATGCTCTTCGTACAGGATGCGGTGCAGGGGCTGATCGCGGCCGCCACCGCCGAGGCGGCCGTCGGTCGGACGTACGTGCTTGCTCACCCCGAAACCGTGACCTGGCGTGGTTTCGCGCTGACCGCGGCCAATACGATGGGTACGCATCCGGTCCTCATCAGCATCCCGGCGTTTGTCGCTCGAACGATCGCCGTGACCGCGGAGGGGATCGCCAGACTCAGGAAGCAGGCGGCGATCCTGAACCGGGACCGCATCCGCGAGCTGTGTGCGCTGCGGTGGGTGTGCGATCCGTCGCGAGCGATCAGGGAGGCTGGCTTCCGACCCGTGTTTCCGCTCGAGCGTGGGATTCCCGAGACCGCGCGCTGGTACCGGGGGATGGGATGGCTGTGAACAGTCAGACCGGGGTCGCCCGGCTGGCTTTCTCGTCGACCGCCCCCGCGGCATCCCACGCGTCCGCCGCCGGCCAGGTGCTGCCCGTGGATCGCGTCGTCGTCGTCTACAACACCTTGCTCGGACTGATCTGGCTCGGGTGCTGGCCGATCGCAGACTACGCGGTCTGGGCCGCGGTAGCGCACGGGACCGCGAGCCTCTTACCGCTTGCCCTGCGACGCATGCCAAAGCGTCCACCACGGTATATGCGCGCTGTACGTGAGCTCTATCCCGTCTTCCTGATCCCGGTGTTCTGGATGGAGATCGACCTTCTCTTCCCCCTGCGCCACACGGGGACATTCGACGCCCTGGTGTCGGGCCTGGATCAGCGCCTGTTCGGGATGCAGATCGCCGCCGAATGGATGCCCGCGATGCCGCGGGTCTGGTTCAGCGAGGTCATGCACGTCTCCTACTTCGCCTACTACGCGACGATCTACCTGCCGCCCATCGCGGTTGCGCTTGCGGGGCGCACACAGGCCGTACGTGACATGGTGTTCAGGCTGATGCTCGCGTACCTGTCGTGCTACCTCATCTACCTCACCCTTCCCGTGGACGGACCCCACTTTCGGCTCGAGCCTTACTCGGGTGAGCTGCAAGGCGGGTTCTTCTATCAGCTCGTTACCACGGCTCAGGGGGCTGGTGACTCGCGGGGCTGCGCGTTTCCGAGCTCACACGTCGTTGGAGCCGTCACGATCGCGTTCTTGGCGTGGCGCTGGTTCTCGAAACCCTTCGCGACCCTCCTCACGATCCAGGCGCTGGGTGTCGTTTGCTCGACGATCTATACCCAGAGCCACTACGCGGCCGACGCCGTGGCGGGGGTGACCTGGGCCCTCGCGATCCAGCTCCTCGTGGCGCCGCCGCTGCTGCGTTGGCTACGGCCCTCTGCAGCCCGGCCCGATCGCAACACATCGTCATCAGAGCAAGTCCCGATACCGGTTCTATGGGCCCGACGCTCAGGAAGGAGGCAACGATGGGTGGCATGACGCTCGTGACCGGTGCGACCGGATTCATCGGCCGCTACCTGGTCCGAAAGCTCATCGCGGAAGACCAGCCCACTCGCGTTCTGGTGCGCGATCCGGCCGGGCTGGACCCTACGCTCCGCGACCGCCTGCAAATCGTACAAGGCGACATCCGCGACGCCACCTCGGTCGGGGCGGCCATGCGTGGGGCCGACACGGTGCTCCATCTGGCGGCCCTGGCGCGCGCCTGGTGTCGCGATCCGGAGGAGTTCCGCACTGCGAACGTGGAGGCGGTCCAGGGGCTTTTGGACGCGGCCAAGCGCGAGTCCGTGTCGCGCTTCGTGCATGTCTCCACGATGGTGACCCGGCCCCCCCACGGCCGCGCGCCCGGGACGAGCCTGGACTGGGTCCATACCCCGTACCAGGAGACCAAGCTCGCCGGAGAGCGGCTGGTCGAGTCATACGCCGACAGCGGAGGACACGCCGCAATCGTGCACCCCACGCGTGTATATGGGCCGGGTCCGCTGACCGACGCGAACGGGGTCTCGAAGCTGATCGCGATGTACCTGAACGGGAGATTCCGCGTCCGCCTGGCCGACGGTGGCGTGCTCGCCAACTACGTGCACGCGGAGGACGTGGCCGCCGGGATCATTCTCGCGGCCCGAGGGGCTCGCCGCGGGACCCATTACGTGCTCGGCGGTCCCGGCAACGTTTCGCTCGTGGGCCTGCTCGGGTTGGTGGACGCGCTGAGTGGCGTGCATCGCCACATGATCGCGGTGCCGCCAAGGCCCGCACTCCTCTGCGCCCGTCTCGCGGAGACTTGGGGCCGTCTGGGTGGAAGCGTGTCACTCACGAGCGGGTGGATACGCACGTTCCTGGAAGACTACCGCGTCGAAATCACGCCCGCGCGTCGAGATCTCGGCTACGATCCCCGGCCGCTGCACCAGGGCATCGGAGAGACCGTCGCGTGGCTGAGACGAGAGGGCTTCGTGGGAGGACGCGGGACCCACGCTCGAAGCTGGTTCGCTACGCCCGACCCGCGCGCCTCCTGACGGCGCGCGGCGGGCGCCGCGAGGTGTTAACAACCGCCGACGTCTCTTGGCGGTGGAGGATCAGATGATTGCCCGCGCCCGATACCGATTCCCGGCAGCTCGAGATCTCGTCTCGAGACACCAAGCCGAGCTGATTACGCTGACGGCCGTGGTGCTCCTGTTCCTCTTCTATTACATGGGAAGAGCAGACAGCATCGGCACGTTCTCGCCGCAGCGAGGCTGGACCATCGTGACCCGGCGGCCCCTGCCGACCGGACTTCACTACCTGATCTCGGCCGTTTTGTTGGGACTCCTCCCGGTGGCGGTGGCACGAGCCGTCTCGGGTCGGACGCTCGTCCAGCTCGGCCTCGGGCTGGGGAGGTGGCGTGTCGGTCTCGCGGTGCTCGTCATCGGCATACCGCTGGCCCTCCTGGCCGGGAAGGTGGGCGCCGGATCGGCCGCGATGCGCGCCGTGTATCCGCTCGAACCGACGGTGACCCGTGAGACGTTCCTGCCGTACGCCGGGCTCATGTTTCTCTACTACGGCGCGTGGGAGGTGCTCTTCAGAGGCGTTCTGCTGTTCGGACTCAAGGATCGGTTGGGCGAGGGGTTCGCGAACGTTCTTCAGACCGCCCTCTCGGTGCTGGCGCACTTCGGGCGGCCCATGACCGAGACGTTCTCCGCCATCCCGGGTGGGCTCATCATGGGTTGGGCCAGCCTCCGGCTAGGCTCCATCTGGTACGTAGCCCTGGTCCACTGGCTCGTCGGCGTGGCGGTTGACTGGTACCTGATCACGGGTGCCTGATTGCAGGTGCCTGGATACCGGCGTCTGGTCACGGGTGTGTGGTCACGGCCTCGAAGCGTTGACCACCGCGCCTGTCCCCTCGGTGTACTCCCGCAGGTGCAGCGCGATCGTCCCGAACCTGGTCGAGGTCGTCAGCTTCACGATGATCCGTCTGGCATCGTCGCTCACGTAGACCCTGGCGCCGGCGTCCCGTTTGAGGATCCCCATAGCCGGCACCACCGGATCCACCACGATGGTGTTGAACCGACCGGCGGGTACGCGGACCTTCTCCTTGCCGAGCACCCGGAATACGACCGGGTTCCCGGCCGGCTGGAAGTGCGAGCCGAACTCGTACCGAGCGCCGGGCTCGAGGGCCAGGAGCCGCAGCAAGTAGAGGAAGGCTACCTCGTCCAGGGCCGGATTCGGAATCGCCGCCGATCCCGGCGAGCCAATCATGGGAACGTACGAGGCGCTCCGATCGTCCCACTCCTCTCCACGATAGGCGCCCCGCTCGTAGTCGAGCTCGTACCGACGCCGAAAGCGTGTGCCGCCTTCGTGGATCGCCTTCTCAATCCCAAGCGATCGAACCGGGTCGGTGGCGATCCAGCTCGTCATGTGATCCTTGAACTGCACAAAGGGCACGCTGGCTTCGATCGTGAGCGAGACGCGGTAGGCCGGTACGCCCCGATAGCTCTCGTAGGCCTCCACGGCCAGTAGCCCGCGGCCCGCCTTGATCGGTCCCAGTCCAACCACGTACTCGAGCGACTCTCCGACCGCGAACCTCCACGGGGCCGCGTCAGTGGTCTGGGAGGCCGCACGGGATGCGCCACCCGCCAAGAGAAGCGCCGGGAGCAATGGGAGGACGCACCGTCGAGTGCTGGACATTTGAACCTCCTTTGAGCGGCGAGACCCCCTCGGTGAGACGAGGAGTGAACCCGCTCGAAAGGTCGGCCAGCGGAATCAAGCGTGCGTCAAGTGGGCAAGAGACGGACCTCGCGCGTCGACGTGATTGTAAACGACTGCTAGTACTGCGTTTGAAAGGTTATCCCCATCCAAGACATGCTCCTGTTCGCGGAGCCGCGGGGACAAAAAAGTGTGCTTTGGAGGCCCCGTGCACGTGAGCGGGGAGGTGGGACGGTCCCTGCTTAGCGCAGGACGCTTTGCCCCCGCGCCCAGATCTCGGTCGCGTCCAGGTAGCTGAGCAGCCGGAGGGTTTCGGCCCCTAAATCCAGCTCGAGGATCGCGGCCGACAACGCCGCCTGTCCCGCACTCGCCTCCTCGGGCTCCTCCTCGTCGCCCCAATTCTCGAGCCCGATCGAGAGGACGTCCTCCGGCGAGGTGATCGTCGCCACCTCCACCTTTACGGTGCCCGGCGGTCCGGGCCACAGCCACGCCTGACGCGTCTTGTGGACCTCGACGACCGCGATCCGCTCGTCCAGGGTCCTGAGATGGTCCAGGGTCGCGGACAGATCGGTCGGTTGCCCGGGACCGCCGCTAAGGGTCAGGCCGACCTTCCGCAGCTCCGACGCCAGGCGCTCCCAGGCCGTCGAGTCGAGCGGGAAGTCGTATAGCTCGTCAGGGTCTTCGTGCCAAAGCTCCAGCTCGCGGGCTCTCGCCAGGAGACGCTTGAACTTGAGCCCGTCCTGGACCCCCGATCTCAACTTGACGTTGACGGTGAGTCGCGGAATCCAGAGGTACCGGTCGACGACGTCCTGGAGCGGGAAGAGGTCTTCGAGGCCACCGATAGCCTCCAGCAGCCTCTCCGACCCCTGACCGAAACCTCTCCATTCCCAGTGGACTCCGAGTGCCATCTCTACGTGCCTCGCGTTCCTCGCCTTGAGTAGCGTCCGGGAGGATCCAGTGCTGCGACAGCCATCAGTTTCGCCACAGCCAATCGTCTCTCAGCTCGTCGCGCTCCCACCAGAAGGGTTGCCGCGCCTGCGGATGGTTGCCGATCTGGTCCATAGTCTCCGCATCGTAGATGCGCCCGTTCACCACGACGTAACGGACATTCTCGGACTCGTAGATGTCCTCGAGCGGGTTGCCGTCGAGGACCACCAGATCGGCGAGCTTACCCGGCTCGAGAGAGCCAAGGTCTCCATCCAGGCCCAGGTACTGCGCGCCGTGGAGCGTCGCGGAGCGGAGCGCCTCGTGTGGCGTCATCCCGCCCTGCACGAACGACCACAGCTCCCAATGTGCCCCGAGCCCCTGGAGCTGCCCGTGCGCGCCCAGCTGCACAATGTTGCCCTGGTCGACGAGCTTCTTGGCCTGCGCCGCCACTGTGATGTGGTGGTAGTCGTCGTCCGGCGTCTTCTGCCGGCGACGCGATCGAGGGTCGATGACCCCGCGCGGGACGAAGTTGAGCAACCGTTCTTTCGTCCACACGTCGCTGTGCTCGTACCACCAATACTCCCCTGAAAGCCCGCCGTAGCTTACGACCAGCGTCGGCGTGTACCCCACGTCCGTCTCGGCCCACAGCCGCATCACGTCCTCGTACAGGGGGGCGATCGGAATGTTGTGCTCCACCCCGGTGTGTCCATCCATGACCATGGTGAGGTTGTGGAAGAAGGTAGACCCTCCCTCCGGCACCACCAACATCTCGAGCTCTCGGGCGGCGGTCAGCACCTGCTGCCGCTGCTCGCGCCGAGGCTGGTTGTAACTCTTCACCGAGAAGGCGCCCACCGCCTTCATTCGCCGCAGGTGTGAGCGTGCGTCGTCCAGGCTGTTGATCACCGCCTTGAAGTCCCCGTCGGCCCCGTACAGGATCGTTCCTGTAGAGAAGATCCTCGGTCCCGCCATCAGGCCCGCCTCCACCATTTCCGACAGCGTGAACACGGTCTCGGTCGTCGCGGATGGGTCATGCGCCGTGGTGACCCCGTACGCCAGGTTCGCGTAATACGGCCAGAACTGCTGCGGTATCGGGCCGGTGAAGAAGTGGCTGGCATGCGCGTGCGCGTCGATGATGCCGGGGATGATCGTCTTCCCCTGCACATCGATCACGGCCGCGTCCGCGGGCACGGATACGGCAGCGGCCGATCCGAGGGCGGCGATGCGATTCCCGTCCACCACGATCGTTCCGTCCTCGATGATCTCGTCCCCGTTCATCGTGATGAGACGCGCGCCCACGAGGGCCACGGTCCCGGCGGGCACGTCGGTCTCGACGGTGAGCCCGATCGCAAGCCCGGCGGTATCAGGCTCCGGGAGCTCCTCGGGTGCGCCGGGCACGAATACGAAGGCGTCTCGCAGGTCGCGCGTGTAGTACTCCGGCCCGATCACCCAGTGGAGGCTCTGACTGTCCCCGGACCAGTGCAGCGAGGTACCCGCGTCGCGTGTCACCTGCCGGACGGGGATGGCCTTCGTGTCCTTGTTCAGGTCCACGGCGCCCCCCGTGCGGGGGAAGGGTGCGACGTACGCGTTGAACAGCTCGTTGAACGCCACCCACCGGCCGTCGGGACTCGGCACGATCGTGTTCGCGTACTTGAGCGTGAAGTGGGTGCGCTCGTCACCCCCGTCCAGTCGGACGCTTCTGTATTGCTTCTCGAGCCCGCCCCCGGTCAGGAACTCGATGCGCTCGCCGTCCGGGCTGAAGCGCGGCTCGCGGCCGCCCTCGCGGATGAGGTGCGCCTCGCCGCCGTCGGCCCCTGTCCAGTACAGCCCCGTCTCCACACCATGCAGCGTTCCGAGCACCCCGTTGCCCGTCCCGCGTCGGTACACAATGCGGCTGCCATCGGGCGAGAAGCGGGGTGTGAAGTAATACCCGGGTCGCGTCGTGAGCCTGACGGGGGTGCCCCCGGAGAGGGGGACCTTGTAGATAGCGCCGAAGTCGGCATCGCTCCATGTGGTATAGGCGACCCAACTGCCATCGGGGCTGAGCGCGGGCTCGTGCTCCCAATGGTCGTCCCCGGTCAGCCGCACCGGCGTGCCGTCCGGGAGCCGCTTCTTCCACAGGTGACCCAGCGCGCCGAACAGCAACCACTCGCCGTCGGGTGAAGTGATGACTTGCCGGATCATCTTCGCCTCGAAGCGCTCGGGGCTTACCTCGGCGGGATACCGGACCGCGTCGGTGACGGTCTGCTCGACCTCGGCTTCGAACGGGATCCGAGTCGCGGCGCGCGACTCGATGTCCAGCCGCCACAGCCCACCCTGCGCCCATATCACGAGGCTTTCCCCATCGGGCGTCCAGGCGTAGTTGGGGTACACGCCGAAGATCGCCCACGCTTCCTGTTGGTCGTGATCGAGTCCATCCCAAAGCGGCGTTTGGGCGCCGGTCTCACGGTCGTACACGTAGAGCACGCTCTTCGTCCGCACCCGTCGGACAAAGGCGATGTGGCGGCCGTCGGGCGAGACTTCGGGACGCGCTGCCCCGCCGGGCCCGGTGATTAGGTTCCGCAGGTCACCGGTCTCCCGGTCCAGCCGGCGGACCACGTAGATCTGGCGGTTCGGATCCTTGTTGTACTGGAACGTCGATCCACCGCTCATGTCCTCGCTGAAGTACACGTAGCGCCCATCGGGGGAGACTTCGGGCTCACCGGCGTCCTGCTGGTCGTTCTTCCGTTTCGTGAGCTGAAGCCCGCTTCCACCGCTCACGTGATACATCCACATCTCGCCGGCGCCGAGCGAACGCCCGCTCGTGAAGTGCTTGCGAGCGATCACGTACTGCCCGTCAGGGGTCCAGGCGGCGTTGTTGAGCAGGCGGAAGTCCTCCTCCGTCACCTGGCGGGGCTCCGAGCCGTCCCGGTTCATGACCCAGATGTTGTCGCCGCCCGCCCGATCGCTGGTGAAGCTGATCTTCGAGCCGTCGGGGCTAAACCGTGGCTGAACGTCGAAGGCCGGGCCGCTCGTGAGACGCGTTGCGGTCCCTCCCGCCATAGGCAACGCGTAGATGTCGCCCAGCAGATCGAAAACGATCGTGTTTCCGTCGGGGCTGACGTCCAGGTTCATCCACGTCCCCTCCGACGTGGTGAAGCTCACGGTATGTGTGACTCCGTGTCCTGCCGTGATGTCCCACTTGTCGGGCTCCTGCTGCGTCGAGGCGGCTGTCGTGTCGATCGCAGCCGGGTCCTGCTGCAAAGCCCCGAGATCCGTGGAGACGAGGACGTCGAGACCGAATCCGACGAGTACACCCGCCAAGAGGACGGAACGCGCACGTGGTGTCCGTGTCAGCGAGGCCGGACGCATGGAGGAGGCCTGTAGGAGCGGCGCGGAATTGGCCATCGGAACGTATCTCCTGTGAAGGGGGTCGGCGTGTTGCGGCAACATGGCCGGGTGGTCGCAAGGCGGCAAACCCGCCCAGCCGGATCTGGCCCGTTATCGGATGGCCTCACTGGCGGAGAAGAGTCCGGAAGGAGCAAATTAAACCAGCTTGCCTGGAGCGAGCCGGCACTGGCGATCGAGATCAAGACCGCAAGCCGAGGTCGCTACCGCGTCGCGGTGTGCCCTCACAAGACGACCCCACCAGCCGTCTGGAACAGCGGAGCGATTCAGCGTGAGAATCAGTTCGATGCGACTGCGCGCGTTCGCGGTGAGCGTGCTCGCACTGGGGGCATGCAGCCCGAGTCCTGACACACCGCAGGAACGTGCCTCCGAGCAATCGGACGTCGTGGAGCTCTCTTCTCCTCTCCAGCCCACGTCGGCGGACTCCGCTGCGCTCCCCGCGGGACCGACGGCTGGGGCGGACCAGCAGGCCGAAACAGGCGCAGCAGACCCGGTAGCCGGAGCGCTGGATAGCCTCCGCGCCGAGGTAACTCGACTGACGGCTTCGGTGGATGCGTTGCAGCGATCCGCCGACCGAGGACCAGATGCCGAGCTAACATCGGCTGACTCGCCGCAGGACACGGCGACCGAAGGAATCCCCGGAATCGATGTGCGCGAGACGGCACGAGAGGCGAGAAACCTCGGGCTGCGTATCTTCTGGGCCTTCGTAATTCTCCTCCTGGCGGGGTTGCTCGTCCGGGTGAGTGTGTGGCTGCTGGAGACCACGGCCGAGCGGCAGGCTGCGAGACGGCTGCTGTTCAAGAAGCTCATCCCGATCGCGCGACTCCTCATCTGGACGCTTGCCGCGTACTACGTGGTAGCCGGCGTATTCAACGTGGATCGGGCAGGTCTGGTAGCCGCCACCGCCGCGCTCGGAGTCGGCATCGGGTTCGCCGCTCAGGGTGTGCTCAAGAACTTCATCGGCGGGCTCATCATCATCTTCGATCAGCCCTTTCAGGTGGGAGACAAGATTCGGGTCGGAGGAACCTACGGAGAGGTCGTTTCGATCGGCATGCGCTCCACCCGCATCGTGACCCCGGATGACAACCTGGTCACGGTTCCCAACTCGCAAATCGTGGAGGAGCAGGTTGCGAACGCGAATGCGGGAGCGCTCGACTGCCAGGTCGTGGTCGACCTGTATCTGCCGGGATGGGTGGACGTGACCGAAGCCAAGTCCATCGCACACAGCGCAGCTACGAACTCGAAATACGTCTACCTGGACAAGCCTATCGTCGTGAACGTGAAGGACGAGTTCAAGGAGACCTTTCTGATCCATCTGGTCGTCAAGGCTTACGTGCTGGATGCCCGCTACGAGTTCGCGTTTGCCAGCGACGTCACGGAAGCCGCGAAAATCGAGTTCCTGCGCCACGGCATGTTGTGGCCGATGGCCGGACAAAGGGCCGACTTCGAGCCGCGTGACGCGACCGAAGCCGGGGCGACCTCGCCGTGAACGAGCCGGCCACTCTCGGCGCTGCGGGCGGTCTGACACCTCGAGCGCCCCCCGAGCCGGGCTGGGTCGAGTCCGCTTCCCGCCTGTCAGCTCGCTTGGCCGAGATGGAAGGTGTCGCAGCCGCCCAAGTCAGGGATGAACTGGGCGCCATCGACGGAGTGCTTTCGCCGATCGTGAGCGCGGTCCGGGAGGTGGCCAAGGCTCACGCAGAGCTGTGCAACTCGATCCCTCATGACGTCGAGTCGGTCATCGACGGCGAGCTCTGGCAGGGGGTCCGCGCGTATCGCGAAGCGGTCGCCGATCTCGTGCTGTGTCGCATTCACTCAGTGCTCGAGACCGCTTCGTCCGGAAGCGCGATAGGTGCGGCGTGGTTGGAGCTCATCGAAGCGCTCGCCGGATTAGCGGAGGGCCTGGAGGAGACCGCGGTCCTGCCGGAGTCGCCGGACCTGTTCACGCCCGATCCGGAAGATTCTGCCGGTCGACGCGTCAAGAAACGGCTCGTTCGCGGACGTCGCGCCTTCGGGCGCATCGGGTTGTCGGTCGCGAACCGGATGAGGCGACTGTTTCGCAAGGAATTGCGAGAGCTACGCGCGAAGGGGCGCACGGTGCCCCTGCGTCAGGTGTTGGAGTACCACCTCGTCCACCGCTTGCCTCGTCAGTTCAGCGCCGAGCACGAGCGACATCAAAGGGCCGTAGCCAGATACGTCGCAAAACTGGAAAGAGCACTCGCACGCTGGACCAACGACGTCTACGACCTCGAGGTCAGGCTGGATCGACCTCGTTTCCACGATCCCGCGGTAGCCATCCTATCAGCCCAGCCGCGTGCTCAGCCCGCCGAGGAAGGCGTTCCCGGGACTCTGCCCGCGACCGCAGAGTCCCCGGCAGCTGTGGAGGTCTCCATCGGTGCTGAAGTCCGCGGGGTCGCCGACGCGCCCGCGCCCGCCGCGCCCGCGGGGAGTGGAGCCCTGGCCGAATGGCGGCGCATCGCGGACTCGCTCCAACGCTCCTTGACGGAAGTGGTCGAGATCGACCTCGAGCTGCCCACCACGAACGACGAGAAGTGGACGGTCGCTTGGGAAGAAGCGCGAGGTGATTTCGAACGCTGCGGCACGGCCCTGCTCACGCCGGACCAGCGTCGTGTGGAGAACAAGGTAACCAAATCCCACGAACGGATCCGCACGCGACAAGCCTCGTGGACGGAATGGCACGAGCGGGTCGCCAACCGGTTGGGGCTCGCACATCGCATGATCCGGCTTCGCGAGCGTTATATCGAGAAGGAAGAGGCCCTCCTTCAGGGCGTGGCGGATGCGACGCTGTCACCGGTCCATTCCACCTTCGAGACCCTGAAGGACGCCATTCGACGGGCCAGAGTCGAGGCCGATGGGGCCTTCGGTTCGGCCCGCTCGAGTCCTACCACGATCGATTTTCCGAAGACCCTGGAGGCGATTCAGTACCGGATCGTCCGGGAGATGCATGGCTGCCTTCGTGGGCTTGGCGAGACCATCACGCTCTCGGACCAGGCTCTCTCCGAGCCGGGGAAGATCGAGTGGGAGCGCATGTGTGAGTTGATAGACGAGCTCCCCGAGTTGGTGGTCGTACATGTGCTTCGACCCCGTGCCGAGGAGGGGGGCGAAGACGCGTTGCTGAATGAGCGGAAAGTCGCCATCGAGCTTCGCGACATCGCGCGGGGAGCGCTCTCACCGGGGTGGCCGTCGGTTCTCGCAGAACCGGCTGACCCGTTGCGGCACCAGATCGTGCAAGTCTGGGGCGGCACCGAGCAGATCCAGAACATCGTTCAGTACAACTTCGGCGCCGCCATCGATGAGCTCACCGACGGAGGCAGCGCGGGTTCGGGGGGCTTGGAAGAGGAGGGGCACGAGCGAACGTCCGAAGAGATCGTGGCGACTGTTCAGCAGCTTGCGGACGACGCGCTGCGGCGCTCTTCCGACACGCTCGATGAGCTGTTGGCGACCCTGAGCACTCCGTGGGGTCAATTCACAGACGCGGTATTCGCGACGATTCAGCAGGATTGGGCCGACCTCGTCAAACAGGTTCGCGCGGAGGGCATCATCGAAGAGCGTCTGGTCGAAGCCCAGACGCGGTTCAGCCGTTGGAGGCGGGAAGCCTGGCGGCGGGTCAAGGAGTCGAGCGCGACCGGATGGAGTAGTGGAGCTCGGGTCGGAAGGGCTTTGCGCCGACGGGTTCGAACGCTCATCCGGCACGGGCAGTCGGCGGTGGGCGTGGTGGAAGCCGCCGACGGCGCTACGCTAGGTGCACTCGAGGTCATCACAAGTGCGAAGGAGCTTCGCGAGAAGCTTCCGCTGGTCTACCGACGGCTCTTCACACTGGAGCCCCTGAGCGAGCCGACGCTGCTGGAGGGCCGTGCACGAGATTTGGTCCGAGTTCGAAACCATCTGACGGGCTGGCAGACTGGACATTATCCGGGAGCCATCGCGCTCACCGGTGCTCTTGGCAGCGGTCGGACCAGCTTCCTTCACGCCCTGCGCGACAAAGTGTTCGACGAATGTGACGTCCGGGAAATCGCACTCGTGGACCGAATCCAGCACGAATCAGAGCTGGCGGCGGTCCTGGCGCGAGCACTGGGCACGGAACCCGAGGCCGGCACACTCGGAGAGCTGGAGGAGCGTTTGCTCGCGGCGCCCAGATCGGCAGCCCCGGTTGTCGTCACGATCGATGACTTCGAGCACCTGCTCCTTCAGATGCCCGGGGGCAGCCGGTTGATCCAGCGGGCGTTGATCTTCTTTTCGCGGACGGACACGCGGGTTCTGTGGGTTGCAGCGGTCGGAAGCGATTCCTGGGAGTTCGTGCGCAAGACGGCCGCGGGCGCGGCGAGCTGCTTGACGACATACCAGTTGTCGACCGCCAACCAGGCGACAGTCCAAAAGATCATCGCTAATCGGCACCGCCGGAGCGGGATGACGTTGCGTTTCAGGGAACCGAGCGAGCTCTCCCCGATCCTCCGACAACGGCTGCGCCGTACAAAGACGGATGAGAGAAAACAACAACTCCTGAGCGACGCGTACTTCGACGCCCTGTACCGGGAGAGTGGGGAGAGTGTGATGCTCGCGCTGTTCTATTGGCTTCGGTCGGTAGACGTCGATTCGGACTCGGACAGTGTCGAGGTGAACCCTCTCGAGCCCCTCGACTTCCGCTTTCTTTCGAGCCTCGATCTTACACACTCCTTTTCACTCAAGGCGTTTCTCCTGCATTACTCGCTCACTCTCGATGAACATCGGCGCATCTTTCGAATGTCTCGTGAGCAGAGCACCTACATCTTCGAGGCGCTCCTGAGCCTGCGCATCATCGAGCCCAGCCGCGCGGAAGAGCCACAGGACGCCGACGGAGGACAGAGCGACTTGCTCGTTCCCGATCGAAGGTACAGGATCAAACCCCTTGTACTTCATCCCGTGAGGGAGTTACTGCGCAGCCGACACATCCTGTACTGACACGCGGAGCGCGTACGAGCCAGGTCCCGTCGAGCAACACAGGTGCCGACGAACATCAGGAAGGATCGGGAGGAGAGTCATGAATGACCTGGGCCGTCGCACGTTCCTCAAAAGGTCTGCAGTCGCGCTTGGCGGTGTCGCGGTCGGTGGTTGTGCGGAACCACCAGCGGATTCGACTCGAGCCGCGCTTGACGCCCGGCTGGTTCGCGCGGTGAGTCGACTCGTCCTCCCTTCCGAGCTGGGTGATGAACGCCTGGAACGCTCGATCCTCGGTTTCGAGGAATGGCTGGACGGTTTCGACCCGGTCGCGGAACTTCCGCACGGATACGGATCTCAAGAGATTCGTTACGGTCCCCCCGACCCCGCTCCCAGGTGGACGGCGCAGCTCGAGGCCCTCGATTTGGAAGCCAAGAAGCGCTTCGGAAAGGGATTCACCAGCCTCGACGTCCCGCGGCAACGAGAATTGCTGGAGCGTCAGCTGTCTGCCACCGACCCTGGCACCGACGAGCTCCCCGGCCAGCCAGCGCGGGCCGAGCATGTCGCGGTGGGAATGCTGGCATGGTTCTACGGCACCTCGGAGGCGACGGATCTATGCTACGAGCGCCGGATCGGCGCCTTCACCTGTCGGCCTCTCGCAGCCGCACCTGACGAGCCCGTTCCCCGCGCGGATGGGACGTAGGTCGGCCCGATGACCCGCGTAATCGAGACCGACGTCTGCATCATCGGCTCGGGCATCACCGCCGCGATGGTGGCGGAGAAGCTCGCCGACGAGCGGGAAGCGTCGATTACGGTGCTGGAGGCGGGCGACCGTCCTATCCCACTCCGTGAGCGCCCCCACTGGTGGCGGCGCTACGTGAACTACGGCGACAGCCCATGGCCGGACGACCACCTCGATGGTCAGGACGTGATCGGCCGGCCGCACGGCTACTCGCCGTCTTTTCTCGTGGGGGGGTTGGCCATGCACTGGGGCGCTGTCACGCCCCGCTTCTCCCCGGAGGACCTCCGCGTTCGCTCGCTGTATGGCCTCGGCGACGATTGGCCCCTGACCTATGATGAGCTCGATTCCGCGTATCAGGAAGCCGAGGAGCGCATGGGGGTGGCGGGCGAGCCGGGCCCCCCTGACCTGGACCCACGCAGCGCCCCGTACCCGATGCCCCCGCTACCGCTCAGCTACAACCTCGTTCGGCTGAAGGAGTGGGGAGAGTCGGGCGGGACGCCGTTTTGGGCGATGCCGTCGGCGAAGAACTCGATCGCGTACCGTGACCGCGCCGCCTGCTGCCGCAACGACACGTGCTGGCCGATCTGTCCGGTGGGTGCGAAGTATTCACCGGATTTCACCTTCGACGGGCTCGAGGAGCGCGGCCAGGCTCAGCTCCTCACCCGGATGCTCGTCCGGCGGTTGGTCCTCGCAGATGGATCCGACAGGGTGGAGCGTGCGGAGGCCGTGAATCGCGACGATCCCGAAGAATCGGTTCACATCCAGGCGCAGGCCTTCGTCATCGCGGCGGGATACGTGTGGAGCCCGCACCTGTTGCTGCTCTCGGCCGACTCCCGGTTCCCCGATGGATTGGCCAACCGCTCTGGCTTGGTCGGGAAGTACCTGGCGGGCCACCGGGCCGTGAACGCGTTCGCACACGTGCCATTCCAGCTGTACGCGGGGATGGCGAACCAACACAGCCTCGTGTCGCAGCGCTTCATGCGGTCGACCGAAACGGCGCGGTACCTCCGGCACGATTTCCGTATCTGGGAGTCGGCCGTGGGACGGGAACCGCGGCTCCGAGATGATGAGCGCCGCCTGCTGCTCGGGGATGACCTGCTCGAGGATTGGCGGACCCGCGCTCTCGGAGGCGGCACGGCCCGGCTTCGCGCGTATTACGATGTTCTCCCGGCCCGGGAAAGCGAGCTGACTCTCGACCCGGCCACCACCAACCCCTGGGGGGATCCGCTCCCCCGTGTACGATTTCGCGACGACGCCGACTCAACGGCACTACGCGCGTACAGCGAGGAGACGATCGCAGAACGGTTTCGCTCGGTGGCGCTTGCGGGCGGCGGTGAGGTGGTCTCCGTCCGCCCGGGCAGCTCTCAGGAGCACCCGGGAGGGGGTTGTCGCATGGGAGACGACCCCTCGCGCAGCGTCGTGGACCGATTCGGGCGCAGCCACGACCACGAAAACCTGTTCGTCGTCGGGGCACCCGCGTTCGTCACCGCGGGGTGCACGAACGGGACGCTCACCATGGCGGCACTCGGGATCCGCGCGGCGTCGGAGATCGGGAACGAGTTCTCCGCCCGCGCGACGTGATACACGCGCACTCGGGTTGGACCGCCACACGGCATGGACCAGACGCACTCACGCCATTCACTGAGAGGACGAGGAGCATGATCGCGCCACGTTCCCCCACACCTTCGCCGCGGATCGCGGCCGCACTTGCCGCGACGATTCTCACTCTCGGGACAGCGACCGGGTGCGCTCCCCCGGCCGATCAGAGTGAACAGGGTGAGGGGCCGCAGACGGCTCTCACCCAGGAGACGGTCCTCCGGCCGCGAACCATCATCCTGCGCCCGGACCGGATCCTGGACGGCCGCGGCAACGTCGTCACCGACCAGGAGGTGATCGTACAGAACGGCCTGATCATCGGGATGGCGGAGACTGGCGAAGGTGGACGCGGCGCGGTTTACAACCTCTCCGGCACCACACTCCTGCCCGGACTGGTCGATACGCACGTGCACCTCGGGTGGCATTTCGATCGGGAGACGGGCCGCATCCACGGGGAGAACCCGGACGAAACTCTCCAGGAGGAGAGCCTGTACGGGGTCGAGAACGCGTACGCGACGCTCATGAGTGGGGTGACGACGGCCCAGAGCGTCGGCGCCCCGGGAGATAGCCCCCTGCGGGACTTCCTCGCCGCAGGGGGCGTTCCGGGTCCCCGCGTGCTTACCTCGTTGCGGTCCGTGACGGCGCGCACCGGGGGACCGGACGAGATTCGCGCGTTCGTGGACAGCCTCGCCGAAGCGGGTGCCGACGTGATCAAGATCTTCGCGTCCGAGAGCATCCGGGACGGGGGCGGCCCCACCCTCACCGAAGAGCAGCTGGCGGCGGCATGCGGCCAGGCGAGCTCGCACGGCCTCCGCAGCCTGGTGCACGCGCACGGACCGGAGAGCGCCCGCCGGGCCGTCACGGCCGGCTGCACGCAGATCGAGCACGGCGCCCTCCTCGACCGGCCGACGCTGGAGCTGATGGCCGAGCGCGGCGTGTACTTCGACCCGCACATCCACCTGGTCTTCCAGAACTACTTCGACAACGAGGAGCGCTTTCTCGGTGTCGGCAACTACACGGCCGAGGGATTCCAGCAGATGCGGGATGCCGTCCCCGCGGCGCTGGCCGCGTTCCGGGAGGCGCTGACCGTGCCCGACCTGAACGTGGTATTCGGTACTGACGCGGTGGCGGGCGCGCACGGGCGCAATTGGGAGGAGCTGGCGTACCGGGTGCGCGAGGGCGGTCAGGATCCGATGGAAGCCATCGTGTCCGCCACGAGTCTCGCCGCTCGCTCCATGGGTCTCGACGAGCAGATCGGTGCCGTGTCCCATGGGCTGCAGGCGGATCTCATCGCCGTGGAGGGGGATCCCTTGGGGGACATCGACATGCTGGGCCGCGTGGTGTTCGTGATGAAGGGCGGGAAGATCATCCGATACTTCTCGGAACCCTGAGGTCCCGTGTCAACGCCGTTTCGAAGCCGGGCCATCGGTCGTGGGGCCGTCGTGGATCTGAAGCGCGATAGAGCCCTCCGCCTCTCCGATGCGCTCGTCGCTCAAGTCGACCATCTGGACCCCGTTGAGCCAGGTCGTGACGCGGTCCCCGACCACGCGGACCCGCAGCTCGTTCCACTCCCCCATCCTCAGGACCGAGTCCAGCTCCGGGTCGGGCTGGATCAGCCAGCCGCGTCCGTAGGACTCGTAGATGCCTCCCGTGTGCTGGCCGGGCGGTGCGACCTCCGCCTGCCACCCGCTGATCCGCGTCCCTTCGAGGTGTGAGCGGATGAACACGCCGCTGTTGCCGTCCGCCTCCTGCTTGAACTCGAGGGTGAGATCGAAGTCGCGGTACGTCGCCGCGGTCGCCAGGTAGCCGTAGGCTTCGTGCGGGCCGCTCTCGCACACCAGCTCGCCATCCTCGACGTACCACCGTTCGGTGCCGTGGATCGTCCACCCCGAGAGATCCTGGCCGTTGAACAGCGGGATCCGGTCGGCCTGTGCCCGGAGCTGCGTGGCGGCAAGCAGGCACAGGAGAAGCCCCCCGAGCGAGAGGGGTCGGCGAATCACCGGCTTGTGCGATCGGTCATGGCGTGAAGACTCCGGTTACGGGCCTGGCGGGACCCGCCCGGAACTTGGCCGGACCGTTCCGCGTCGGCAATCGAATCAGGCCGCGCCCCCACCGCTTGCCCTCTCCTCATGCCTTCGGCGAACTTGATGCTGCGAGCGTGAACGACGGAAAGGGGGCCTATGGAGCTCAGTACGCTAGCCAACCTGGCCGAGATCATCGGTGCCGCCATCGTGGTCGGTGGCGTTGCCTTCGCCTTTGTCCAACTGGCCCATTTCCGCCGCCAACGGCA
>JBDHAD010000005.1:0-74583 GCA_039588215.1 Gemmatimonadota bacterium | reverse complement strand
GCCGATGATGGCGCCCGCCGCGTCGCGCACTTCGGCCGTGTAGGTGACGACATTCCCCTGCACCACCTGACCGGGGCCTCCCGTGATTGACACCTGCACGCCGGAGTCGGGCCCGGTCGAATCAGAACAACCCGACAGGAGTGCCAGGGAGGCGGCCAGAATCGGAAGCTTCAAACCCGGGTTTCTTCCCACACGACGCTCCTTCACACGTTCGCCCACAGGGCGTACGAGCTCTCTCGGGCAAAGTCTATGGCCGTCGGGGCGACCCCCGCGGCGCAGGACTCCCAAGGAATACGTCATGGTAAGCGCGTCGTTCCCGACCCAAACGGCACGCATCACCGCGCAGGGAGGATGATCGCACGGGAGGAGGCTCGCTGCAGCGGCCGCCTTAGCGCGAGGAACCCGCGGCGCGCGCTCCGCCCCACGTGCTCCAAGCGAGCCCGTGGGGCGCGGAGCCGGTCCGGAACGAGCTCAGCACCGCGCGTGCAGGAACATCGATCACGTAGACCTGGTGGTTCCTCGGGGCAGTGACAAAGGCTCGCTGGCCGTCTGCGGAGAAGGCGATCGACCGCGGCTCGGCAGCCAGCTCGATCGTGTGCAGGAGCGAGGCGGATGCCACATCCAGTACGGTGATGTTGCGGCTGCCCCGGTTCAGCACCCAGACCTCGAGCCCGTCGGGACGGAACTGGAGCCGGATGGGATCGATGCCGCCGCCCGGAAAGCGGGCGATCTGCGAGAGACCCGCGGTGCCGAGAATCGTGACGCTGTTGTCACTGCGGTCGCTCACCCACAGCTCCGAGCCATTGGGGGAAAGCGCCAGCCCCCCCGGCGCGGGCCCCGTCGCCACACGCCGCGGTACAACCGTGACGCGATCGATCATGGTGATGAAGCCCGATGACCCGTTCGCGACGTAGATGCGTCGATTCTGCGGACCGATCACAACGGATTGGCTCCCGGCGCTCCCGGTCTTCCAGAACATCAGTACTTCTCCGGTATGCGCATCCAGCTCGACGATCCCGCTATCGGCCTCCGCGGTCATCCACAGGCGCCGGCCCGCACGTCCGACCCAGATCCCGTGCAGGCGTCCGTACGGACCGGTGTAGAACGCGGACATCACGCTTCGGCTCGCGAGGTCCAGGACGGTGACGCCGGCGACGTCGGCGGAATCCAGCGGTGTGGTCGCATCAACGGATTCGGGCTTGTCGCCGAACGGAGTCCCGTCTGCGGCGATGCCCATCCTTCGCATCCGCCCGTAGCTGGTCACGTAGGCGTAGCGTCCATCCGGAGAGAGAGCCACTTCGCGGGGATCGGGACCGGTCGGAAGACGGGCGAGGATGTTCTGAGTGAGGGGGTCGACGAGGACCGCCTGCGAGTCATGCGCGTTGACGACCACCAGCGCCTGACCGACGACCGCCGGGGAGGAAGCCAGGACCGCCATCGCCCCGAGGACGAGAATCCTGCAGCTTTTTCCGCCCATCGTCACCTTTTACCCCCGCAATCCCGATTCCACCGTGCGGTCAGGCCGACACTTCGGCATGACGCAGCCTTTAAGAATAGCCTCTCTCGCGCCCATTTGCCTTCCTAACTGCAATGGCGAGGCCAGACGGCCCCGCCGAACCCCTCTTCAAGGGCGCACCCCGTTCCGTCCGATCGGGCTTCCCGGCGGCAAGGACGCCGGCTCAGCACGCTCGGCGTGGTCGTATGGACGCTCTTGCCAGCGGCGGATGTCACTCGCCGCCAGACGCTCGTGGGGAGTCGGTGAGGGACGCGCCTCCAACCACGACGCGAGCTCGTCCAGGTTCGCGGCCAGGATGGCCCGCACCGGCGCCGCACCCCTCCCACCGGTGGCGCGATCCAGCATCTGCTCGAGAACCACTCCGCGCACGGTCTCCGCCACCCGCGCCAGATATGCGTCGGACGGAAGTTCGGAGCGCCACGTCGCGCTCAACAGCCCATCCAACACCTCGTCCAACCCCGGGTTGGTCGCGTCCCGGCTGTGGAACTCGACCAGACGGGCCGTTCGACTGGATTCGAGTAACAAGCTGACCGTGAGCTCCGCCGCGGAGGCTGCGACGCCGAACGGATCGAATGTCGGGCCGGTCCCGCTCGCGAACAGTTCCTGATCAGCGGTGAAGAACGCCCGAGGCGGGATCAGGTCGAGGACCCGGTCTGGAAGGGCCAGAAAGTCCGGGGTCAGCGTCTCTAGCACCGCATCCAGGGCCTCGCGCTGGCGCTCCCCCGGCACTATCGCGACCCCGGGTTGTCCGTCACCGCGGACCGCGTAGCTGTAATCGGCTCCGCCCACGCTTCGCGCCGCGGCCTCGACCTGGTAGCGGTGGTGCAGGTAGAGGGGGACGAGGATCCCCTGCAACGATGAGAGGGCCTCACCTTCGGGGATCAGCTGGGCATCGAATCGGCCGAGCCCGATCCGGCGAACCTCGATTTCGTCACGAAGAGCCCCGATCGGATCGGCGCCGTTGTCCCACAAGTGCGCCAATGGATGCGCGGCCCCGGGCGGTCGCGCGTCCGCGTCCGAGATAAAGCGTATCCCGCTCGCGAGCCCTTCCTCGACGATCGCGTCGAGCGCGCCCGCCTCCGCGACGCCGGTGGCGAAGTCGCTGTACAGCCAGCGAATCACGAACTTGTCGTACTCGCCGATATCGACGTCATACGCCTGTGAGACATCGAGCTCGCCGTCAGACGTGATGCGAACCAGCGGGGCGGGATAGTCCATCACGCTCGCCCGTTCGTAGGTGCTCGCGATGAAGTTGTGCGAGAGACCGAGCGTATGGCCGACTTCGTGCGCGGACAGCTGCCGGATGCGAGCGAGCGCCATCTCGGCCGCGTTCCCGTTCGCCGCCACCTCCGCCAAATAGCTGAACGTAGGTCCGGCGCTCAGGTCGCAGACCCCGAACCGCCGACCGGTGGGCTGCGCTGGCGGCCCCGCGGTGGACCAGGCCGACGCGGGGGCCTCGTCCAGGGCGCCCGAGTCCGAGGAGCCAGGCTCGAATCCGAATCCCACGGCGAGAAGGTGATCCTGTCGCAGCCTCAGGCTGCCCAGATTCACGTTGCCCTTGAGGATCTCACCGGTTCTCGGATCCGTCACCGAAGAGCCGTACGACCAGCCCCGCGTCGCACGGTGCGTCCAGTGGATCACGTTATACCGGAGATCCATGGGATCTGCTCCGTCAGGCAACATCTCCACCTGAAAAGCGTCGATGTATCCCGCCGCCTCGAACGCCTGGTTCCACCACGACGCGCCTTCGATCAGCGCGCTGCGGATCGGCTCGGGCACCCCCGGGTCCAGGTAGTACACGATCGGTTCGATCGGTCTCGAGCGCTCTGCAGTCGGGTCCGCCCTCTCGAGCCGGTGCCGCGACACCCATCGAACCGCGACCGGCTGGTCGATCGGCGACGCGTAGTCGTGGAAGGTGATGCCGAACGCCCCGACCCGCGGATCGGCGCGGCGTGGCTCGTATCCATCCTCCGGCAGCTCGACCAGCGAGTGGTGCTGCCGCAGAGTGACCGCCTCTCCGCTCGCCGCCGTCTGGCGGACCAGCGGTCCCGGCGCATCGGACTTGTAGGTGAGCGAGACCTCCACTTCCGTGTTCCTGGGGAACGACTTGGTCCGCGGCAGATAGAAGGCGCTCCGCGAAGAGTCCCGCGTGAACTTGCCCTGGCCGGAGCGGTCCAACGTGCGTACGACGCCATGTGCATCCCGGAGGAAGAAGTCGGTCGCGTCCACCAGCACCCGATCGTCCGTCCGCGCGACGATCTTGAATCCCCAATGGGTCGAAGGCGCGAAGGCCTCGGCGACGGCTCGTCTCTCGGCAGGATCCTCGCTCAGCGCCCGGAAGCCATAATTGGGCTCGACCAGCAGCACCTTGGGGCCGACGCGCTCCGCTTTGAGTACATGCGTCCCGCCCAGCTGTCCCCGGTCGAGCCCCACCGGGTTGCTCCCAAGACCGGTCGGCAGGGAGACTTGGTACAGGAACTCCTCGCCCCAGCGGTCGACCTGGAGGTAGAGCTTCCCCTCGTCCTCATCCCAGAACAGGTCGAAGAACCCGGCCCAGTGCGTCATTCCATCGGTCTTGTCCTCAACGGACGGAAGCTCCTTCTGTTGCTCCCGCGCCCCGGCCTCCTGAGCGAGCGCCGTTGGCGACGCGATCACGAGCGCCGCTAGCGCGACGAGGGCCGCGAGGACGAAACGCGACCCGCGATCGAGACGTACGCGGTAGCGAGACGCCGAGGGGTGTGCGAGCGCGGACGAAAACCGTGTCATGATCAACCTCCAGTCGCTAGGATCTCCGCCATGGAGAGCCACCCGGGCACAGACGTGACGGGCAGCATGGCAGCGGCCGCTCAGAACCTAGAGAACAGCCGACTCACCCGCGATCCGAACTTGCGCGTCATCTTCGCGGTGACGCTGATCGCGGTGATGGGCGTCTCCAGCATTACCCCGGCATTTCCCGAGATCTCGCGCGCCCTCGGGGTCTCGAGTCGGCAGGTGGGCCTGCTGATCAGCGTGTTCACGGTGCCTGGCGTCGTGCTGGCCCCCGTGCTGGGTGTGCTCGCCGACCGGTGGGGACGGAAACGCGTCCTCGTCCCTTCGCTGCTTCTGTTCGCGCTGGCCGGGAGTGCCTGTGCGCTCGCGAGGGATTTCCAACTGCTCCTCGCGCTCCGGCTCCTGCAGGGGGTAGGGAGCGCGGCACTCGGCGCGCTCAACATGACGATCCTGAGCGATTTGTATACGGGCCACACACGAACCACCGCGATGGGCTACAATTCCAGCGTCTTGAGCGTGGGTACGGCCAGCTACCCGGCGATCGGCGGGGCGCTGACCGGGATCGCGTGGTACGCCCCGTTTCTTCTCCCCCTCGCGGCATTCCCGGTGGCGGTTCTGGTCGCCTTCCGATTGGAGACGCGCGGACCGGTCGTGAAGATCGGACTGCGTCAACACCTTGCAGAGACCGTCGCGGCGGCGAGAAACCGGCAAGTCGTTTCGGCGTTCCTCGCGTCGACCTTCGCATTCATCGTGATCTTCGGACCGTACCTCGCGTTCCTTCCGATCCTCATGGATCGCAGGTTCGCCGCTTCCCCGCTCGCGATAGGACTCCTGTTCTCACTCGGCTCACTCTCCAGCGCCGTGGCTGCCGCCCGGCTCGGACAGGTGTCGCGCCACATCTCCGAGACTCGTCTGGTGGCTCTCGGATTCGTCGCATACGCCGTCGTGATGACGGCCATTGCGCTCGCGAGTAATCCCTGGATGCTGACGTTGCCGGCCGTCCTGTTCGGGGTGGCGAACGGGATGGCCATCCCTTCGCTGTTCACGTGGTTGATGGGCCTCGTTTCGGACGAGCAACGGGCGGCGATCCTTGCCGTAAACGCGAGCGTGTTGCGGCTGGGCCAGACGTTGGGCCCGTTGATCGGCGGCGCGTTGCTGGCCCTGGGGGGGCTCGACGCGGTCTTCCTGGGAATCGCGCTTCTTTCGATGGGCGTGGCGTTGTACATGAGCCGAGCGATGCGCTAGTCTCGTCCCGACTTTGCGCGCTATCTTCGGGTCGTTCGAATCCGCCCGAAGATTCGGCGGATCGGACGCATGGGTCTCGCAAAGACTGGCGTGCCCGGTCAACCTCGAACCAACTGGAGCAGGCCCACCGGGCCTGGAGAGGATGCATGCCGGACATCGGCTCGTTCCACCCGATACTCGTTCACTTCACGATCGCGCTGCTAGTAGCGGGCGTGCTCTTCCGTCTCGCTTCGCTCACCGGGAAATGGAAGTTCACGAGCCCCGCGGCGGTGACTTTGTTGCTCGCCGGGACGCTGTTCGCGGTCGTTGCCGCGAAATCGGGCGATGACGCGCACGGACCCGCAGAGCGAATCCCCGGCGCGCGCGAGGCCGTGGTCGAGCACGAGGAGTGGGGCGAGCGAACCCGCAATCTCTTCTTGCTCATCGCCGCAATCGAGATCGCCGGCTTGGCGCTGCCTCGATTCCGGAAGGGACTCCTGATCGGGTCTGCCGCCGCCGGCCTTGCGGGGCTCTTTTTCGTGTACGAGACCGGCGAGCACGGCGGGGAGCTGGTGTACTCGTACGCAGGCGGCGTCGGAACGCGTGACGGGGAGCCCGCCGATGTCGAGCGGCTACTGACAGCAGGGCTGTATCACCAGGCCGTGCAGGACAGGGCCGCCGGTCGGGCCGACGATGCGGCGCGCCTGATCGGTGAGCTCGTTCGCCGCAGACCCGAGGACCCCGCCACCCAGCTACTGCACATCCAGTCATTGCTGGAGGATCGAGACAATCCGGAGGCGGCGCTGAGGGCCCTGAGCTCCTTCACGCCGGATAATCCTCGTTCCCGGCTCCTGAGCGGCGTATACGCCGCCGACGCCTATCGCATGCTCGACCTGCCGGATTCAGCCCGCGCGGCGCTCATGGCGTTGCAGGAGGAGTTCCCCGACAACCGCACGGTCGCCGAGCGTCTCGAGGCGCTGAACCGGTAGCTGAGGGTGGACGAGCACCGAGTAGGGCCGAACCAGTAACGCGTCTGGCGCGTCCGAACGGGTGACGCCGGAGCGAAAGGTTGGCCTGAGGACCATGGACGCACCGGCCGAAGGACAGCACAAACGCGAGTATCCGTTTCTGCTCGCGGGCTTCGAGGCCTGGTTTCTACCTCGCACAGCCCGGGCGCTTCCGGCGTGGGTGATGCCGGACCACCTCTCGGTCCTGGGCTTGATCGCCGCGACCGGCGTGGCTGTCTCCTACGCGTTGTCGAACCGTGAAGCGGCCTGGCTGTGGGGCGCCAGCGGTTTCCTCATCGTCCAGTGGCTGGGGGACAGCCTGGATGGCACTCTGGCTCGCGTCCGAAAGATCGAGCGGCCCCGGTACGGGTACTATCTGGACCACCTGCTCGACGCCTATTCGACGCTGGCCATCGGCCTCGGTCTGGGGCTGTCCCCATACATGCTGCTCTCCGTCGGGCTGGGGATCTCGATCGCCTACCTGATCCTCTCGATCAACGTGTACCTCGAGACGCACGTGTATCGAGAGTTCGAGCTGGGGTACGGCATCCTCGGGCCGACCGAGGCGCGGGTGTTACTCCTCACGCTCAACACGGTGGCGGTGCTGATCGGACCGCTCCCGTTCGTGGCTTTCGGGGAGGGGCTGACCGTATTCGACGGAGTTGGTGTCGCGGGCCTGAGCATCATGGTAGGCCTGCTCTCGGCGAGGGTCGTCAAGAACCTGCGACGTCTCGGGAAGATGGAGCCGCCCGGCGGTCCGCCTCCTGCAGACCGCGAGCCCGCGAGCCCGGAGACAGCGAGCCCCGAGCCCGCGAGCCCGGAGCCCGCGAGCCCCGACCCGGCGGCCAACTAGCGCCAGCTCCAGACCAGAAGAACGGTGCAGTCGGACAAGCTGAACGCACGCCAGCGATACTCCGGCGGTGCTTCGGCGCAGCGGTGCACTTCCATGGCACGAACGTTCTCTACCGAGTACTCCCTCAGGAACGTCCTCACGCTCGGGTACGCGAAGCGGATCTCTCGACCGTCCAGGAAGCCGATCGTGTTTCGGCTGAGGCGCCTGGCGATCTGGGCATCGAACATGAAGAGGTCTTCCAGCGTCCGGGGGTTCTTCTCGGCCAGGTCCTCCGCCGTCAGGAAATACCCGCCGCCACTCTCGATGCGATCGTAGTAGCCTACGGATGCCAGATACGGATCGTGATCGGAGCGAGCCATGTGTAGGGTGTCGGGGGTGCCGACGCGCGACACGACGCGGAGGAGGAATTCGACCTCTGCTCCACCTTCCACGTCCAGGACAATCGGAGCCGCCTCCCACTCGTCCTTGAAAACCGTCAGAAGGTGCCGGGCCGGGACGAGCTTCCGGAGCCATATCCGCCCGTCACCGTCCGTCTCCTCATCGATACCGAACGGCTCCAGCCAAACGGTAGCATCACGCAGCGGGGCACCCTCCGCGTCGGTGAAGCCCAGAAGCACGCGGGCGGGCGTCCCGAGTGAAACGCGCAGGTTTTCCCGCACCGATTCCCGGTCCAGCCGGACCGTCTGGCTCTGATTTCGGTGATCCTCGTAGCTGGCCCATAATCGGATGTTGGACGCGGCGGGCAACCCGCACAGCTCATACTCCCCCCTCTCGTCGGCGTCGATAGCCAGCGTGTCGTGTCGGAAGGCGTCGCCGGCCCGAGGGACCGCGACGAGCACTCGAGCGCCCGGGATCCGGACCTTGGTCTCGACGTCCTGGACACGACCGTGCAGCCGGACACCCGAGGCCCTCGATGCATCATCACACGCAGCCGCTTGCGCCGCGGCCGGCTCCTGGGCCAGAACCGCCACGGCGACCACGGCCAGGAGCGCCAGCGCGACGGCCGACGATCGCAGCGCGCGGCGGGGGCGCCCGGTGCCCGGGCGAGCGGCGACGACATCCAGATCTTGCCACATGGTTCCCTCCGGCCGTGTTTGACTAGGACTCCAAACGCCTACGGCTAACTATCACACGGGTCAAGCGAGCGGGGCGTCACTCAGAGTCACGGGCCGCTGAATTGCACGGAGACAGATCATGGATATCCCGATCGACCGCGAGCGGTTGACCTCCACGCTCGAAGAGCTGGTCAGGATCAACTCGGTGAATCCCACCCTGGTTCCAGGTGCTCCCGGCGAGTCCGGGGTCGCTTCTGTCACGGCTGCCGCGCTGCGCGACAGCGACCTCGAGGTCACGGTCCTGGACCGGGCGCCTGGACGGCCGAGCGTCGTCGGTCGACTCCGCGGACACGGGGATGGCCCCAGTCTCATGCTCAACGCGCACTACGACACGGTTGGCGTCGAGGGGATGGAAGCGCCATTCGCGCCCGAGGTCAGGGACGGCCGCGTGTATGGCCGTGGGGCGTACGACATGAAAGGCAGCCTCGCCGCCTGCATCGAGGCCGCCAGAGCCCTGACCGCTGCCGGCATCCGTCTGCGGGGCGATCTCGTGGTGGCAGCCGTCGCGGACGAAGAATACGCCAGCCTCGGCACCGAAGAAGTGATCGACGCGTACCCCACCGGCGCCGCGATCGTGACCGAGCCGACCGCGTTGCGGCTTTGCGTCGCGCACCGGGGATTCACCTGTCTCGAGGGTCGGACCCTCGGGCGTGCCGCGCACGGGAGCCGGTACGAGGAGGGAATCGACGCGAACCTGCGCATGGGCCGCGTACTGCACCGGCTTGAGGCACTCGAGCGCCATCTGCGGGCGAGCGATGGGCACCCCCTGCTCGGTCCCCCTTCCCTGCACGCGGCGCTCCTGGCGGGAGGCACCGGTTTGAGCACCTACGCGGCCGAGTCGATATTGAAGATCGAACGGCGCACCGTCCCACCCGAGACGCGTGAACAGGTCGAGGAAGAGATCGCGACCATCCTCGCCGAGCTGCGCGCCGACGACCCGACGTTCGAGGCCGAGCAGCGAACGATCTTCCACCGCCAGCCGTTCGAGACGACCCCGGACGCTCCGATCGCGCGCGCAGTGGCGGACGCGACGACCCGTGTGCTGGGAAAGGCACCCGAGGTCGTGGGCGACGCGCCCTGGATGGACTCCGCACTCCTCGCGGCGGCCGGCATCGACACGGTCGTCATCGGCCCGGCCGGCGCCGGCGCGCACGCGGCCATCGAGTGGGTGGATGTGGACTCCTGCTGCCAGCTCGCGGAGATCCTCGCGCGCGCGGCGGTCGCCTACAGCGGCGTGTCCAGCTGAAGAAGACGACCTTGGGGGGACCTAAACGCTGTCGGATCGCTGTACAACGCTACAAGCCTCGCGACCTCGCATCCTTGACAGGGGAGAGTTCGGTGAACAAGTCTCTTTACGTGATGCCGGGATGTGGCTCGGGGCGGGTTGGCTTGTTATGAGGGTCTCCGGGCGTGAGCATCAAAATCCAAAGCGGTATACCTCTTGAGTGGCTTGCCCCTCGTGTAGTTCTCCGTCTGCCCCGTAGTCCGCTCGAGCTTCTGCGGTTTCCCGACGCCGCGCGATTCACACAGCCGCGAATAGACAACATAGGCGCGTAACCCGCTCGGTTGCGTGCCTTTTTTATACGCGTGGGGCGCAGGGTGACTGCAGCGCTTCCTGCACGACCTGTGGGAGTGACGGTCAGGACGTCACTACAGTTTGGCTCCTGACCCACGCTCGAACGCCGGGTCTCGGGGCCGGATGAGCGGGACCGGACAACGGTAGACGTAGAAAAGAAACGCTGCCAGCTGGCGGCTCTTTGCGGGAACACACCAGCTGACAGCACCGCAACACGCAGCCCACAAGGGGGCGCACGTGTTTGGCAATCCCAGTTTACGCGCTTCCGGCCGACAGGTTCCCACGTCGGCCCAGCACACGAGCGGAGGCCAGCTCGCTGGACGGACTCACCGGCCAACCCGGCGTCGGAGAGACCGAGACGCCAGCGGTTTCTCCTGAGTGGGTGGGTCGACCTTGCATCTCACTGAGTACCAAGCCCCATTCACTCGTTTCCTGGAGTAGACAATGCGTAGGCACAAAACCTTCGGAGCGACGTTGCTAATCGCGTTATTCGCCTATGGGTGCAGCGAGGAGCGAGGCGTCTCCGGGCCCGATGCGTCTGCCGACCGGGCGGCCGCGGACCAACCCATGGTACAGTTCGGCGACGTGGGACCCACGGGTCCCAGCGTCAGAGCGTCCGTTGCACCTTCCAGCGCCCACACGATCGACATCGCGGGTGTAGGCGCGAACTCCGGATTTGCAGCTGCAGCCCAAATCTGCGCGTCCGGGGACCTGGTGTGCACGTTCACCCCGGTGAGCGCGGCGGCCTTCAATGCGCTGTCTCCCGCTCAGCTGCGGGCCGCCTACGACGTGTTGATCTTCACGTGGATCTCCAGCGCCACGATCAACGCCGACTGGAACACCCGCCTTCTTCCCTATATGGCGCTGGGCGGTGGTGTCATCTTCGAGGACCCGGGCAACCTGCCGGATCTCGCCCCGGGGATCACCGCGTTCAATTTTGACACCGGCTCTACCGGAATGGCGATCAGCGCAGTCGTTCCGGGGTTGACGGATGGGATCAACAACAGCTTCGTGAACAACCACATCGGATTCTCGGCCTGGGATCCGGCCCTGTCTCCGTTCATTATGCTGTTCACCCGCGTCGTCGGATTGTACGGCCAGTTCAGTGGCGGCTGCATCGTGGCGACCGGGCCCGACCAGCACTTCCATGGATTCAGGGGCGCTGGAGGTGCGGCAGGGAACCAGTACAATCTGCTCCTGAACGAAGTGCGCTGGGTATCCGGCGTGTCAAGTAACTGCGGGCTGATCATCGTCGACATCGACATCAAGCCGGGCAGCTTCCCGAACTCTATCAACCCGAAGAGCAACGGCGTCGTGCCCGTGGCCATCCTCGGGAGCGCTGACTTCGACGTGACGGACGTGGACGTCACCACGCTCACCTTCGGGCCCGCGGGAGCCTTGCCGGCACACGACCTGACGGATCCCGTCACGTATGCCGACCACCTGCAGGACGTGAACAGCGACGGGTTCACCGACCTCGTGTCGCACTACCGTCAGAAGGAGACCGGGCTCGCTCCGGGTGACACCGAGGCGTGCATCGACGGCGCCACAGACGGTGGAACGCCGATCGAAGGCTGCGACTCTGTGCGGATACTCGACAAATAGTGGCGCCGTGTCCTAGCTAGACCCTAACCGGAGGTGCACAAAGCGTCCTGAGCTGAGCTAAAACGCCGGGCCTCGGACGAAGATCAGCGGACCCGGACCGCCTGAAAAGAAAAAGCTGCCAGGCCGGTGACTGCTTGAGCAACACACCGGCCTGACAGCACCCCAACACGCAGCCCACAGGGGGCGCACATGTTTGGCAACCCCAGCGTACGTGCTCGCGACCGACAGGTTCCCGCCTGCGGTCGCAGGGCGAGCGGAGGCACTCTCGTTGCGTGGTCTCACAGGCCCACCGGCTACCGCGTGGACCGAGACCCCAGCGGCTTTCCGTAACTGGCTGCCGAACCGGAACGGGAAGCGAGGGCCGTCAACCTCTGACGGCTCACGACCCGTCTCTCACTCACTTTACCGCATTGAGGCAACCATGCGTACGAAACTTTCTTCCTTGTTGCTCGCTGGAGTCTTTGTCATCGGCTGCAGCGAGAGGAGCCAGGGGCCGCTCGATGCGCCTCAGCTCTCCACGGAAGGCCAGGAGGCAGTGGGGACTCCGGTAGACCAGATCTCTACGTCGAGTGCTCCTGACCTTCCGATTTCGCTCGCCAGCAGTGGGCCGGCCGTAGGGGTCTTGGCGTACTGCACCGATTTGACCGGCGTCTTTGGCGCCCAGAATACCGTCACCACGCTGAACGCGGACGGGAGGTTCGGCTCGGTCGCGCTGATCGACGGCGATGTCGCTCTGCCGACGGCTCAAGACCTTCGCGACAACTTTCAGTGCGTGATCGCGATGTCCGACAACCGATGTGGATTCAACGCTCCCGCCCTTGCCTCGGGCGCGAACGCTTTGGCCGGTTTTGCGAGCACAGGCGGCGGAGTGGTGTTGGCGACATTCGGATTCTCGGGACCCGGTGGCATCGGGTTCGGTCCGGCCATCTTCGCTGCGGGTCTGTCGCCGTTCCAACAGGCCGGGATCTCCAATGCTGCTGCAGGTGGAATCACGATTCCACCCGCCGTGGGAGATGGCATCCCGGTGTGCGACCGAATGCTGGCGGGGGTAGGCTCGACGTCCTCGTCGTTCGCCAACTTCGTCAACCTCTCCGCCGGTGCTGTCCTGTGCGAGAACTACGATAACGGTCGACATGTGCTGGCCATCAACGCCGGCGGGAACGTCGTAGGCCTGAACACCTTCCCCGCATCTCAATCCAATAACACCGATCCTGACTATCGCCAACTAGTGTCAAATTCGGTGTTCGAGGTGTGCGGACCTCTCATCGTCGACATCGACATCAAGCCGGGTAGCGACCCGAACTCGATCAACTGCAACAACCCGCCTGGAGTCATCGCGGTCGCCATACTGACGACCGACGACTTCGACGCGACCACGGTGGATCACACCACCGTGACCTTCGAGGGAGCCGGCGAGACGCACATCGACAAAAATACGGGGTTGCCGCGCCGCCACGAGGAGGACGTGGACGGCGACGGGGACATCGATCTGGTGTTCCACTTCCGTCTGGGTGATACCGGACTCGACTGTGCGTCCACCGAGGGAACCCTCAGTGGGGAGACCTTCGACGGTCAGGCAATCGAAGGAACCGACGCAGTCCGTATGATCGACGTACCGTAGCCAACACCGTGACCAAAACAGGGTCACCTGACACCAGAGGGGCGGTCCTGGCAGGGCCGCCCCTTCTATTCGTAGGCCGGGTCCGCTCCGCACTCCGGGTTCGCCCGCCTCCCCTCCCACCTTGGTGAAGATCGGGGCGAGGTTACGGCGGCGCCCCGGCGCGAGGAGCGGCAGGTCTCCGCAGCGAGCGCTCGGACGCGCGAAAGCCCGGGCCGCGAGCCGAACAATCCGACTCGCCAACCCGGGCCTCTGATCGCACCTCAGCGCGCGTCTGCTGCGAGCTAAGGAGTACCTGCCGCCCTCGCGCCTGTTTAGGGCGTCGCCTCCGACACCGTAACCGGCTTCGCCTTCTGCGGTCGTGCCCGATACTTCTCCCACAGCCGCCGGTGCTTGTTGTCGAGATCCACGGGGACGCCTTTGATGAACACGTGCTCGATCTCCGTCTGGATCTCGAGCGGATCTCCGTCGGTGACGATCAGGTTCCCCACTTTTCCGACCTCGATCGAGCCGAGTCGGTCGCTGACGCCGAGGATCTTCGCCGGATTCAGGGTGATCGCCTCGAGCGCCGCCTCCTGCGGCAGTCCGAACGAGACCGTATTCGCGGCTTCATAGGGTAGCAGGCGGGAATTCGAGGAGTCGAACGTCGCGAACGCGATCTGGACGCCGGCGCTGTAGAGATCTCCCGCCAGCGTGTTGGGCTCGTCGTACGGGTCGTCCGTCTGGTCCGGCAACGTCTGGACGGGGCCGAGGATCACGGGGATTTCCCTCTCGGCGAGGGTCTCCTTCACCTCGCGCGCATCGCGTCCGCCCGCGAGCACCATGCGCAACCCATGTCGTTCGGCGAATTCGATCGCACCTTCGATGGAGCGCTTCTGGTTTGCCACGATGATGACCGGCAAGCCCCCATCGAACACACGAGACAGGTGCTCGAGCTGTAGATCCCGGTCGATCCGCGTCGACCCGGCGTCCATCGCTTGCTTGTAGTGACGGGCCGCCGTCAGCCAGTCATCCAGCTTGACCACGGCTTCGTCGTAGATCTTCTTGGCCTCGTTGAAGGAGCGCGTTCCGCCGCCCCCACCGAAACCGCCAAACCGTCCGCCCCCCGTCCGGATGGTCGGCCAATTGACGACCATGGCAGCCGATCGCTCGATCTGCATCTCCTCGACCGTCCACCCGTCCAGGTGGATGAGGGTCGCCTGCCCATCGATGCTGCCGGCTCCGCCGCCCCCGCCAAAGCCGCCTCCCCCGCTGCCGGGAGCCGCGAGCGTGTGGGTGATCCCGTTCGCGCGTGCGACCGGTATGTGCTCGCTCGCCGGATGGATCGCGGTGTGGGCGTTCAGGTGCGGTGTGAAGTTCCCGAGCTCGTTTTGGTCGTTCGTCGCGGCGACCGCTCCGATCTCCGTGAGTCCCAGCCGGCTGAAGGCATCGATCATCCCGGGATAGACGTGCTTCCCGGTCGCGTCGATCACCGCCGCGTCGGACGGAACGTTGAGCCCGGGGCCGACCTCGATGATCCGGCCACCCCGCATTAGAACCGTGCCGTTCTCGATCACGCCGTCAGAGAGCGTGTGGATCGTGGCACCGACGATCGCGTAGGTGTCCTGGATCGGCGTGAGCTCATTCTCCTGCGCGCTGGCGCCTCCGGAGATCCCGAAAGCCAGCGGGAGCAAGAGCGCCCCGATGTGCAGTCTGCGCGCAGTCATCGGACACCTCCCTCAGTCTCGGTCTCGCCCAGCAGGCCTTTGAGCTCTGCTTTCTCCGCCGCCACGGCTTCCCGCATCTGACGGTCGGCGTCGACATCGAACACCACCTCGCCATCGACGAACGTCGTGCGGACCTTCGCGTACGAGCTGAGCGGGTAGTTGTCGTAGATGACCAGATCGGCATCTTTCCCCACCTCGATCGAGCCCACTCGATCGTCGAGCCGGAGCTGGATGGCAGGGTTGATCGTGATCATCGCGAGCGCCTGGTCCTCGGTCATCCCGCCCCATTTCATCGTCTTGGCCGCTTCCTGGTTCAGGTGGCGGACTTCCTCCGCGCTGTCGGAGTTGAGCGAGACGATGAGCCCGCGCTCGGTCATGATCGCGGCGTTGTAGGGGATCGCCTCGTACGCCTCCACCTTGTAGGCCCACCAGTCGGAGAACGTGGAGGCCATCGCTCCGTGCTCGCGCATCTCGTCCGCGACCCGGTAGCCCTCCAGCACGTGCTGGAACACCGCGATCCGGAAGCCGAACTCCTCGGCCACCCGCATGAGCTGGAGGATCTCGTCTGCCCGGTAGCAATGCGAATGCACCAGGCGCTCGCCGTTCAGGACCTCGACGAGGGCATCCAGCTTGAGGTCGCTCTGGGGAGGGATCGCGTTCCTGTCACCGCTCGCGACCCTCGCGTCGTGGTCCTCCCACTTCGCCTTGTACTCGGTCGCATCGATGAACGCCTGTCGGATCACGTCCATCACGCCCATGCGAGTCGCAGGGTAACGCGGCTCCACGCCGGGTGCGCCACCGAAGTTGGAGCGCTTCGGGTTCTCGCCCAGCGCGAACTTGATAGTGGGCGTGGCTCCCTCGAACAGGAGCCCCTGGGCGTCGGCGCCCCAGCGGTGCTTGATGATCGCGTTCTGTCCGCCGATCGGGTTCGCGCTCCCGTGCATCACGTGCGAGACCGTCACTCCTCCGGCCGCGGCCCGATAGATGTTGACGTCGGTCGGATCGATCACGTCCATGATCGAGACCATCGCTGAGACCGCTACGCTCCCCTCGTTGATCGCGTCGGCCGCGAGGTGGGAGTGCGCGTCGATGATCCCCGGGATCACGTACTTACCGGTCCCGTCGATCACCTGCGCGTCCCCCGGCGCCCCGACGTCGGCGGTCGGTCCCACCGCCGTGATCCGGCCGTCCTCGAACAGGACCGAGCCGTTCTGGATCGTGCCGTTCGTCGCGGTCATCACTGTCGCGTTGCGGATGAGCACCGGCTGGTCCTGTGCCGTGGCGCGGTGCGTCCCGGGGCCCACGACGAGCCCGATTGCGGCGAGCCAGGGTACCGCACCCCGCCCGATCTGAATCTTGAAGCTTCTCATTGTCCCTCTCCCGGGCGGGTACCGGTGAATTCGCTCGAGAAGCGGCCGCCGAACGAGGCGGTGCCGCTGACCTCCGTGTCTTCTACAGTGCCTGTGTAGACCACCTCGGCAGTGCGGCCACCCATGGGCTGCATGGCCGTGAAGCCGAACTCGTCACCGCTCACCCAGCCGTCGATGATCGTGGCGTCGCCGCGGTCGGTGGTGATGTCTCCGGTGAGCGTTCCGTCCTCGCTCATCTCGAGGTCTAACGTGATCTCCTGTGTCTGGCGCGGGGTCGAGATGGTTAGCACCCAACGACCGGTCATGTCGACCGTGGGCGGGGCCGTGGGTCGCTCGGCCTCGCGCTCCTCGAACTTGCGGCCGTCGACGAACACCATCTTCACCTTCGTCGATTCATCGAACAGGTCGCCGTCGGTCACGATCAGGTTGGCGATCTTACCGGCATCGATCGAGCCCAGTCGGTCCGCGACGCCGAAGATCTCGGCCGGACCGAGCGTGAGGGCGCGTAGAGCCGCATCCGCCGGGAGTCCCTTCTCGATGGCCACGTTCACGTTTTCGATCACCTCGCGCGGGCTCCCGAGATCCCCGGAATAGAACGCGAAGGTCGCGCCCGCTGCGTGCAGCCGGGCGGGCGTCGTGGGTGCGTAGGCGCGTCGACGAAGCGAGGTCAGGGCCTCATCCGCTTCGGGATCGGCGCTTCGGCTCCGCTCGGGCCAGTCGAGGTTCACCAGCACGGGCACGCCGCTGGCCGCGAGCTCGTCGGCGATCTCGTACGCCTCGTGCGCACCGGCCACGACTGCGCGGGCGCCGGTGTCTTCACCCAACTTTACCGCCCGGCGGATCTCCTTGACCTCGTTGCCGAGGAATACGGTCGGCCACCCGTCGGCGATCGATTGTTGGACAGGTGCGAGCGCGCGGTCGTACTTGGGCCGCGCACGCCCCGCTGGATTGGCCTCGTATGCCGCCTCGTACGCCGATTGGTGCCTGGCATCGGCGTAGAGCTGCTTCACGTAGGCGATCGTGCCCATGAGGGAGCTGGGGAACGAGCGGAAGCCGCCGGCGCGATTCATGGTCACGTGCAGGGCCGCGGGCGTCTTGACGATCATCTCCTGGGCGTCGCCCCCCAGGCTGATCACCGCCGCCTGTCCGGTGACGATCCCCTCGTCCGGGACGGTCAACGCAGTCGTGAAACCGCCCTCGCGCCACGTTGCCAGCCGATTGTCCTCGGGGTCGAGCATGTCCGCCGCACTCACCCAGGGGGTGGTCGCGGGGCGGTCCTCCGGGCCTTCGGAGATCGGCTGGTTTCCGCCGCCGAAGACGCCACCGGGGCCGCCGGCCTGGTCGCCACCCGTCTGGGCCTGTTCGAGCCCCAGCGACGAGAGCCCGTCGAACAGCCCTGGGTACACCGTCATTCCCGAGCCATCGATCACCCAGGCCTCCGCCGGGATCAGCACGTTACTGCCCACGGCTTCGATCAGCCCGAAGGAGATCACGACCGTTCCGCTCTCGATCACGGGGCCCGATACGGTGACGATGCGGGCGTTTTGGATGGCGAAGAACGGAGGTGGCTGGGGCGTGTCGCTCGGTTGCTGCGCGTCGGCCGCTGCGGGGAGTCCCGCGACGAGGAGCGCGAGTGCGAGCCCCGCTCCCCTCGTTCCACGGCCGCGGCGCGATCCGTGGTGGACGTCGTGGAGTTTCATCGGCGCCTGAACCTCTGTCTGAGATGTGAAATGTGGGCCGGCGACCACTCCCACCGAGAGGATCAGTCGGCACGCGGCCCACGCGTGGCAACGACGTGTGGGGTATAGAACACGTGGCCGGCAATCTCCGCTTAGCGGCGGAGCGGTGTCAACGCACGCGCGGTGTGAGTCTGGTCGCCGCGACGCCGGCGCGGGGAGCGGCGGGTCTCCGCAGCGAGCGCTCGGACGCGGGAGGGTGCCCCCGCGCCTGCAGCAGAGTGCCTCCGGCTACCCCTTGCGGAGGACGATCTCTATTCCGGGCGTACCGGGATCTGCTCCGTCGGGCACAGACGTGCCCCGCAGCTCGATGGCGAATGCGTCGCGCGATGCCGGCCACTCCGATTCTCGCACGAACGTGTCCGCCTGTTGGACGAAGCGGACGATCTGCCCCACGAGATCGAACGTCCAAGCTCCCGTCATATCGGCGTCGATGTCGGCCCCACCGGCGCCGGCACCAGGTATGAACAGGTGACCCGCGACGCCCGAGCTCTCCCCCAGCGTCAGGTTGAAGAAGGCTCCGCTGGCACTCAGGTCCGTGGTGTCCGCGCCATCCACGAAGACGATCGTCGCTCCGACGTAGGCCCCGACCAGCTCGGAACGGTCGATGCGGCCGGTGCTGCGCTTTACCTGGATGATCGAATCGGACGTACAGCCTCCGAATGTCGCGGCCGTCACGCCCAGCGCGAGGCTGCGGACCGCCGCCCAAGACCATCGTCGTCGTCTCATCACCTTCTCCCTCCTCTGGCGCCGTACCACGCCTTCAGAATCTCCGCCTCCGGCGCGGAGGGTCGCCCTATCGCTGCTGCCATGCGCCCGGATGAGCAGTATTCTAGGAGGTACGTCTCGGCCGTCCAGAGCCGCGGGGCCGCCGCCCCGAGGGTAGGCGCCATCTGACTCGAGCCTTTAGCGGGAGTCGGCCCATGTACACCCGTCGCAACTTCCTCGGCACCATCGGTGGTCCCGCACTCGCGGCCGGCACCCTGGCCACCGTCCCTATTCGGTGGAGCGATGCGCTTGTTGCGGCGCGTGAGCTCGCCGCAACCCCGGGCTCACCGGACCAGATCGCGCAGGAGGAGGACTTCTGGGTCGGCATCCAGCAAGCGTTCACCATCGACCGGTCGCTGGTGAACCTGAACAACGGGGGTGTGAGCCCTACCCCCGCACACGTGCTCGAGGCGATGAAGCGCGATCTGGACTTCGCGAACCAGCTCCCCGTCTACTTCGGTTGGCGCATCCTGGAGCCACAGCGCGAGGGCGTGCGTCAGCGGCTGGCGCGGGAATGGGGTGTCGATTCCGAGGAAGTGGCCATCACCCGCAACGCCTCGGAGAGTCTTCAAACCCTCCAGTTCGGGTACGACCTGGAGCCCGGAGACGAGATCCTGACCACGACCCAGGACTACGGTCGCATGCTGACCACGTTCCGGCAGCGGGAGCGGCGCGAGGGCGTCGTGCTGCGTGAGATCGTCATCCCGATACCGGCCGAGGACCCGGCGGAGGTCGTGCGACGCTTCGAGGAGGGCATCACCGACCGAACGCGCATCATCCTGATGTGTCACATGATCAACATCACCGGGCAGATCCTCCCAGTGCGCGAGGTGGTCGCCATGGCGCGGGAGAGGGACATCCCGGTCATCATCGATGGGGCGCACGCCCTGGCCCACTTCGACTTCAAGATCTCGGACCTGGATTGCGACAACTACTCGACGAGCTTGCACAAATGGCTTTTCACACCGATCGGAAACGGGCTTCTGTACGTGCGGAGAGAGAAGATCCCCGAGGTGTGGCCGCTCATGGCGGCACCGGCCGCGAGAGATGACGACATCCGGAAGTTCGAGGAGATCGGAACCCACCCGGAGGCGAACTTCCTCGCGGTGGGCGAGGCGCTCACCTTCCACCAACTCATCGGAGGGAAGCGCAAGGAGGCCCGGCTCGTCTATCTGCGGGACTACTGGGCGAGGCAGCTGCTCGAGCACGATCGAATCCGGCTGCACACGAGCCTGGAGCCCGGCTTCGCGTGCGGGATTGCTACGGTCGAGATCGATGGGATCGAGCCCGGTCCTCTGAACCAGTGGCTGTGGCAGCGGCATAAGATCTACACGACGCCGATCAACCACCCCGAGTTCAAGGGCCTGCGGATCTCGCCGAGCGTCTACAGCACGCTCCAGGAGCTCGACCGTTTCGTGGACGCGATGGAGCACGCCGCCCGGTATGGGATCTCCGCCTGAGCACCCCGGATCCTTCCCGGCGCGCGGCGCGGTGGACCGGGCGCCCGGCGCCATCTGACCTGACCGGGAGGTGATCGCGAAGGGATTGTCGCCGGGCCTCCGCTTCATGGTGGCGGCCGCCTTCTCGTTCAGCCTCATGAGCGCCCTCGCGAAGGCGGTCGGGCGCACGATCCCCAGCCAGGAGATCGTGCTCCTGCGCGGAGTGTTCACCGTAGCGCTCAGCTACGGCACGCTCCGCGTCATGGGGATCCCGGCGAAGGGCAACCAGCCGCGACTTCTGATCGTCCGCGGGCTGTTCGGGTTTGCGGCGCTGAGCGCGTTCTTCTATGCGGTTGTACACCTTCCACTTGCAGCAGCTACCGTAATCCATTTTACGAACCCCGTCTTCACGGCGGTGATCGCCGCGATCGTGCTCGCGGAGCCGATTCGGCTGCGCGACTCGGGGAGTGTAGTCGCCAGCCTGACGGGCGTCCTCCTGATCGCCCGGCCCGACTTCCTGTTCGGCGGGAACGGCGCGCGTCTGGACCCGTTGGCCGTGGGCATCGCGCTCACCGGCGCGATCCTGAGCGCGTGCGCGTACGTGACCGTGCGCCGGCTGAGCGCCACCGAGCACCCACTCGTCATCGTGCACTATTTCGCGGTCGTTACGACGGTCGGGGCGATTCCGACGGCCGCGCCCAACATGGTGTGGCCGTCTCCGATCGCCTGGCTCGCCCTGGCTGGAGTCGGTGTCACGACGCACGTCGCCCAACTCTGCATGACGCGTGGTCTCTCGCTCGAGCCGGCCGGGCGGGCGATGGCTATCGGGTATCTCCAGATCGTGTTCGCGGCCGTGTGGGGACTGCTGTTCTTCTCGGAGCGGCCCGACGCGCTGAGCGCCGTCGGCGCCACCCTGATCATCGGGAGCACCGCCGCGCTGGGACGCAGACGCGCGGTCGCTCAGGCCGGGGCCCCGGGAGCGCAAGGGCGGGTTGGCGCCGAGCGAGGGAGAGAGCCATGAGCGAAGCGGAGATCGAGCGAGCCAGAGGATTGCTCGAGGACGCGTCGGACGTGGTCATTCTCACCGGGGCCGGGATCAGCGCGGACTCCGGGGTCCCGACATTCCGGGGACCCGACGGACTGTGGAAGCGACACCGCCCTGAGGAGCTCGCCACCCCCGGGGCCTTCGCGCGCGACCCACGGCTGGTTTGGGAGTGGTACGGTTGGCGGAGGGAGTTGGTCGCCGCCTGCCGGCCGAATGCCGCGCACCTGGCTCTCGCCCGCTGGGCTCTCCGGCGCGAGGGGGTTCATATAGTGACCCAGAACGTGGACGGTCTGCATGGCCTGGCGGCGGAAGAGGCGGCCACCGGGGCAGGGGCGGAGCCGATCGAGCTGCACGGGTCGCTGTTTCGCGTGAGGTGCACGCGGTGCCGCGAACGCTACCCGCACCGCGACCCGATCGACGCGACCTCGACGGAGACCCTCCCGACCTGCCGCGCGTGCGGTACCCTCGTACGACCCGACGTGGTCTGGTTCGGAGAGCCGCTGGACGAGCGCGTCCTGGCCGAGGCGTTCGGGCTCGCCGCCCGCGCCGGGGCATGCCTGGTGGTGGGGACGAGCGCGGTGGTGCAACCGGCCGCGAGCTTGGCCACGGTCACGGCGCACGCGGGCGGCGCCATCATCGAGGTGAATCCGGACGCGACGCCTTTGACATCGACGACTGTCGTCTCGATCCGGGCCCGCGCTGCCGAGGCCGTTCCTACTCTGCTGGACGAGCCGATTCGGCGTTCACCGTGAGGGTCGTCGTCCAGAGCTGAAAGACACCGGCTCGACTATCGGCCCACAGGACGTGAAAGACCCCTTCGAGATCGGCCGCGAGGCCGAAGTAGTGGCCACCTGCCGGCCATATTCGAGCTGCGTCGAAGCTGCCCATGACGTTTCCCGGAACGTTGGGATCGGAACACGACTCCGTATCGGAGACCCGCACATTGGGAAGGAAGGTGTCGCCACCATCCAACGAGGCGGCGAAGAACACATCGAAACAGGTGCTCGAGGCGGCGCGGCGAGCATCGTACCACGCAACACCGACCACGCCCTCGCGGTTGACGGCTATCACCGGGATACGCTGCTCAGTCTCGTCACGGTCATCATCGTCCACCCCGGTCGGGGTCGACCACGTTCTCCCCCGATCACTCGAATAGGCCAAAGAGATACCTCGCGGTGCCGCCTCAAAACGCGTCCACACCGAGTACAGACGGTCGCGGAATGTACTCGAGGAAGATGGATCCACAGCCAGGGTCGCGAACTGAGGATCACTCGATATCTCCGCTACCAAGGCCGGCAGCGAAATGGTGCGACCGCCATCGGTAGACGTAACGGTCCAAATGCGCCGCGTCTCCAACAGACGGCTATGGTCCCAGGGGGCAAAGTCATAGAAGGTGAAGGCCACAGTGCCGTCCGACAGCACGACGGGCGTACCCGCCTGATGAACCAGGTTCGTGGGGAGGATTCTGGTCGGCGGTGAAAAGGACTTTCCTTGATCGGAAGAGTGGCTCAGAATAATCGGGTGGTGATGATAGTCGGTCTGTTCGGCCCTGGGCCGGTAAGCTTGTGTCGCGATGACATAGACGGTACCAGACGATGGGCCACCGGTATTGTCGACGACGATAGAGGGGTGATCTACTGACGCGCCTCCCTCACCGAGAGGCACCACAGTCGGTGCGGACCACGAACGACCCCCATCTTCGGACCGAAATACAAACGTCCTTTCCGAATGCTGCCCCAATGAGTCCTGCCCGATCATGGCTGAGAAATAGGCATCTCCATTTGGCGCGAAGGCGACCCATGGATCCCCGCAATCTTCGAAGAGCTCTCGCCTCATCGGAGTGGTCCGCACCCAGGCCTTGCCGCCATCGAATGTGGCTAACACGGCGCAAGTCCACGCCCCGGTGTCGTCGATTACGATCGTTGCGGCGACGAGGTTATCGGGGTCTGTCGGATTGGCCGATAGGTGAGGCTCGACGTGTGGCAGGCCAGGTGCGTCTCCACTGACGAGGATGTTCTCCCCAGCCTGGATCGGGGATCCGGACTGCGCAGAGACCGGCTGGTGAACGTGAGCCAGAATGAGAATCGTGAGCCGAAGAACATCGCGCTTGAAAGGCATGGCAGCTGCTCTACTCGGATCCATTGTCATCCGCCCGAGGCGCAGAGGCACCACCCTCAACATCGAACCCCCTTTGCCCACCATTCGGTCCCCGCGATGACGGTGTCGAGTGAATCCACGATTCTCAGGGCACGGGGATCAAGCGCAGCAGGCGGTCGTCGCTCGGGGTGACCGCGCCGCGTCCGTCCCGGTTGCTGGTCGTGATGTAGAGGTAGCCGTCGGGGCCCATCCCCACCGCCCGAATGCGCCCAAACTCCTCATCCAGGTAGACCTCCTCGCGAGCGACGCTCCACGGCACTCTCCCGGAAGCCGGGGCCAGCACGAGGCGTTGAAGCTGCTGTCCGCGCAGGGTCCCCACGAAGACGCTCCCCTGCCACGCGTCGTTGGGCCCCTCGTAGAATGCGATTCCCGATGGAGCCACGGCCGGGCTCCAAACGATGAGAGGCAGGACGAAGCGATCTCCACCACGAGCGCCGGAGACCGCCGGCCATCCGTAGTCCGCCCCTCGCAGGACCACGTTCACCTCGTCGTCGTTCCGGCGGAAGCGTTCATCGGGAAACCCGCTCGGTCCATGCTCGGTCGCGAACAGGTCCCCCGTTTCCGGATGCCACGCCAGCCCCTGGGCGTTCCGCAGCCCCGACGCCCAGGCGGGCGAGTCCGGGAACGGATTGTCGGGCGGGATCTCCCCTTCGGGCGTGTACCTGAGGACTTTGGCGACCAGCGACCCCTGCCGCCCGGCCTCGCTCGGTCGACGCGCATCTCCGGTCGTCACGTACAACATCCCGTCGGGTCCGAAGGCGAGCGCGCACCCGGCGTGGAACATGGCGGCCGGCAGGCCCATCACGATGATCGTGGGCTCGGTTCCGCTTCCGGCCCGATCCGAGAAGCGCATCACGTCGTTCGCGGCGCCTCCGGGGACCCGCCTGCGTTGGGTGACGCAAACGAACACATGTCCCGTCTCTGCGAAGTCGGGCGACACCGCGATCCCCATGAGCCCGGCTTCGCCTGTCGCACCGACGCTGCCCTCGAGGTTGATCCACGGCTCCTGACGCAGGACCCCATCCTCGACGACCCGAATTCGCCCCGGCCGCTCCGTCACGAGGGTCCGGCCATCGGGTGTGAACGCGATGCCCCACGGCACCACCAACCCCTCGGCGACGGTCTCGACGGTGACGGATCCCGTGGCGGGCGCCGCACGGCTCCCGACATCGGTCTCGCGGAAGCACCCGCTCGTGACGCACCCGGCACTCAGCGCGAGCCAGGTCACGAGCGAGGTCGTTCGCATGCGATTCACTCCGGGCCCAACCATTCTTCGATCAGTCGCCGCGCGATCGAGACCCGCCCCGGGAGCCTCAGCTCCCCCGCAACGACCAACTCCCGTATGCGTGCGCGCTCGAACCACCGCGCGTCCTCCAACTCCATGGGGTCGACTCGGAGCTCGCCCCCCACGCGCGTGGCCATGAAGCCGAGCATGAGAGAAGACGGAAACGGCCACGGCTGCGAGGAGTGGAACGCCACCTCGCCGACCTCGATCCCGGTCTCCTCCAACACTTCGCGGATGACTGCCTCCCGCAGATTCTCACCCGGCTCGACGAAGCCCGCGATGGTCGAGTGCATACCGGGTGGCCACTCGGCCTTCCGCCCCAGAAGACACCGGTCCCCGTCTTCCACGAGCACGATGATGGCGGGGTCCGTGCGCGGATAATGCTCGGACCGGCATGCGTCGTCGGTACAGCGACGGAGGTGCCCGCCCTCGGCGCTCTCGGTCGGTTGCCCGCACGTGCCACAGAAGCGGTGCCGCTCGTGCCAGGCCACCATCGCTCGCGCGTAGGCCAGCAAAGCGCCCGCTTCCTGACCGAGCAGCGCGCCTATCCGGTGCAGGTTCTTGAACTCGCCCAGGTCCTCGAGCGGCGGGCGATCGTTCCCCGACGTTCGGACCCCGACCGCGAATAGCGCTCCCACTTCGTCCAGCCCCAGGAAGATCGGGCCCACTGCGCCGGTGTCCCGGGCCACCGGGTGATCGGCGGGTAGGAGGATCGGATGAAGCGGCTCCTCCCGGCTCACGAGGCTGTGCGCCTCCCACACGGGGACCACGCGGCTGCTGGAGTCCCCGAGCCGCCGTGCGAGCCACGTGGCGTCCGTGCGCCGGTCGGTGGCGCGGTCCAGCGCGGCTCCGGCGAAGCGGTTGAGAGGTTCTGTCACGGCGGCGGTTTCTGTGTATTCCGGGAGCGATTAGCTTGCGGCGCCCGAGGCTCGATATGGAGGAAAAGGTAGTGACCTCTCGGCAGGAAGGCATGACAGAAGGCGAACCGGATTCGACGCGGACGCGGTTACGGAGCCACCCCGAACGGTCCGTTCCGGATGAGATCCCGGAGATTCTCTCCGCCGGGCGCGTGGCGCACCTCGGGTTCGTGATCGACGGACAGCCCTTCGTGATCCCGATGTCCTACCACTTCGAGCCGCGCGCGAGCGACGAGCCCGACGGCGTCGACCGGCTGTACCTGCACGGATCGACCAAGGGGCGCGCCATGCGGCACCTCGCCGGCGGGGCGCCGGTGTGCGTCGCCGTCACGCACCTGGACCACCTCGTGTACTCCCGCACGGCCCTCGACCACTCGATGAACTACCGCAGCGTCGTGTGCTTCGGCCAGGGTCGTCTGGTCGAGGATCCCGGCGAGAAAGCGCGGCTCCTCGAGCGCATGGTGCGGCGCTACTTCCCGGGACGCGAGGAAGGCGTGGATTACGAACCGGCACCCGCGGGACACCTCACGGCTACGGCGCTAGTCGAAGTCGCGATCGAGGAGGCAAGCGCGAAGGCGCGCAGGGGCGGACCGAACGGGCCGCTGGACGACGATCCCGACGCGCTCGGGAGCGCTGGTCTGATCGAGCTCTGAGAAGACGACCCCGAGACGGCGACGCTGAAGAAGCAGGTCTGAGAAAGCGATGCGACCCGAGCTACTGACCTTTGACTGTTACGGCACGCTGATCGACTGGGACCGTGGAATCGCGGGTGCGGTGCGGAGAGCGTGCCCCGGGTCCGCCTCGTTCTCGGACGACGAATTGCTCGGTTCGTTCTACGCGATCCAGGATGATCTCAAGACGAGCGAATACCGGCCGTATCGCCAGCTGCTGACCGAGGTCACACTCGAGCTCGCGCGACGGAACGAGTGGGAGATCAGCGGAGAGCGCGCGGGGTCTGTGCCGGCGAGCATCCCGGGTTGGACTCCCTTCCACGACACGAACGAGTCGCTCGTCCGGCTGACGGCGGCCGGCTTCCGCCTCGGGATCCTGTCCAACATCGATGATGACCTGCTGTCGGGTACGCTGCAGCACTTCGACGTCACGTTCGATCTGCTCGTCACGGCCCAGAGTCTCCGGAGCTACAAGCCGGCGAGGGCGCACTTCGATCGAGCTTTGGAGGAAGTGGGGGGCGAGCGAGGCGGCATGCTACACCTGGCGCAGAGTCTGTTTCACGATGTTCGGCCCGCCGCCAAGCTCGGGTTCGACGTGGTCTGGGTGAATCGGGCGGGCGAGCCGCACCCCGCGGATGTCGAGCCCGCCGCCATCGCACCGGATCTGGCGAGCGCGGTGGACTGGGTGCTCGAGCGGTACGGGGTCTCAGGGGTGTCGTAGGCCGGACACGAGGGCCGAAACGGTCACGGCCGAGCTCGGGGGCACGTTGCCGCCACTCGCTCCACGTCGGCCACCGAGCCAAGCCCATCGAGCACGCGGACAGGTGGGTCAGCGATATGAGGGCGACCAGGCTAGCCGTCCAAGGGACGACGCGCGCCCGGCGGGCCGGGTCAGCCGCGGAGACGTGCGGATCGGAAGAGCATGTCGGCCGACTGGAGGATCTTGGCCCTCAGCCGCGGTGCGTAGTCGGGGCGCTCGGCGAGGAAGGCGCGGACGATCTCCGCCGTCTCGATCGATGAATGCCCCCCGAGCGTGGCGTCCAGCCAGCGCTTGGGGAAAAAGATGTCACCGGTTCGCTGGATCTCTTCCAAGAGCTCGAGGCTGGGGAGCACGTACCGTACGGCGTGATCGGCGCGCAGCGGGTGGTGGAGATACCCGACGGCCTGGAGCACCCACGGCTCGCGCTCGCGGTTGGCCGGATCGGACAGCGACTCGAAGAAGCGGCCACGGACGGCCGGGTCGGCCGAGAGCGCCGGCCGCACGAAGGCGAAGCGAGCCTTGCGGTCCGGGTTCTCGATTCGCTCCTCCTGGCGGGCGAGAATGTCCTCCGCCCCGGGCACCTCGCGAAGCGCGAGCTGGTATGCGAGCCCCACATAATCGGGCTCGGACAACGGAAGCCCGGAGATCTCCTGCTCACCGCTCCAGATGGCGTGCAGGCGACCGACCGCTTCGCCGGTCAAGCCCAGGCGCCCATAGGCCCGGAAGTAGGTCGCCTTGAGCGTCGAGGTCGGCGCGCTTTCGAGACCCGACCACAAGAGCCGCTCGATCACGGGTCCCACCGAGTTCCTTTCGGCCGGCGAGAGGAAGCGCCAGTAGGCGGTTTCCAGGTCGGCCAGGATTCGGGAGAGGAGTAGCTCCTCCGTCTCCGATTCGATCGCGCGCTGCGCGATATCCACCAGCGCGCTCGGAGACACTCTCCCCTCGAGTAGCTCGTCCCACAGCGAAAGCCACGCGACGGCGCGAGGGATCGGTTCCCCGATGGATGGTAGAGCTCGCAGGAGATGCTCCCGGCTTCCCTCGGTCAGCCGAAACAGCCCATACCCGGCCCCGGCCCCGTTCGCGAGCACGAAGTCGGGCTCGGTCGTCTCCAACTCGAACGAGGCGGCCTCCCCTCCAAGACGCACATCGGTCGTGATGCTACCCTCGTCGGTCCCGGCCGTGAAGCCGAGGGGCTGAGACCACACGAGACCGCGGCCCATGGGATCGCTCTGGCGCACCGTGACCCGCGGCGCTTCCGCTCCGTCGCCCTCCCGGCCTCCGATGGCCGTTCGAGCTATCTGCACGGTGATGGTCGGTCGCCCGGGCTCCTCGACCCAGGCCCGGCTCCACGCCGCGAGGTCCAGCGGCGACCGCTGGTCCAGGATGTCGATCAGGTCGGGCCAACTCGCGTTCCCGAATTGATACGTGCTGAGGTACTTCCGGAGTCCGTCCCGCAGCTCCGTCTCGCCCACGAGGCGCTCCAGCTGCCGCATCACGATCGGCGCCTTCTGATAGATGATCGCCCCGTACAGCGTCCCGGCCTCGTTGAGGTTCTCGAGCGGCTGACGGATCGGGTTCGCACCCGCTGTCCGATCCACCGAATAGGCCGCCGGATAATGAGCGAGCAAGAACCGCAGGTCGTGGTTCAGCTCGGGGAACGAAGGATTCACGATCTTGGCGGCCATGAAGTTGGCGAACACCTCCTTCATCCACACGTCGTCGAACCACCGCATAGTCACGAGATCGCCGAACCACATATGCGCGGTCTCGTGCGCGATCACGCTCGCTCGACCCAACAACTGGGCCTGCGTGGTCGACTCCTCCAGAAACAGGCTGGAGGCGCGATACAGGATCGCTCCGGCGTGCTCCATCCCGCCGTACTGAAACGACGGCACCGCCACGAAGTCGAACTTCCCGAACGGATACGGAATCCCTGTATAGTCCTCCAGCCAGGCGAGTGCCGTAGCGTGCAGATCGAAGATCGCGTCCAGGTTGCGCGCCACTTTTTCGGAGTCGGTCTCGCGGTGGAAGAGCCGCAGCCGCCGACCGTCGCGGACCGTTTCCTCCACATCGAACCGACCGGCCGCGAACGCGAACAGGTAGGTGCTGAGGGGTTCCGTCGGTGCAAAGCGGAGCGTCGTGCCTCCCGGACCATCGGGCAGTGGTTCCTCGACCACCTCCTCCAGCGTCTCCCCGTTCGCCACCGCGCGCCATCCCTCGGGCACGTGCAGCGTGAGGACGTAACGGGCTTTCAGGTCAGGCTGATCGAAGGAGGGGAACGTCCATCGGGCGCGGTCGGGAACGAACAGCGTGTAGAGGAACTCCTCGTTCCGGTTGAGCGAGCCGTCGCCCGCCTGGAACTCGATCTCGACCAGGTTCTCCCCGGATCCCAGAAGCGTGCCGGGGATCCATAGGTGCTCGTCGCGAAGATCCACTTCGACGGAATCCCGATCGTTCACCAGGATGGATCCTACGCCATCCGGGCTCGAGGCGAAGTCCAGGAGGAGCGGTCCCTCACCACGCCACTGGAAGTGGATCGCGACGTGACCCTCGACGGGATCCGCGAGCGCCTCCGGGATCCGAAGCTCCAGGTCATATCGGAGGTCGGAGATCGCTCGGACCCGCTCCTCGGCCAGGCTCAGCGGTACACCCGGTCCGGACTCCGAAACCGAGGGCGCCGTCCGGTCGCACGCGGTCATCGACATTGCGTGGATCGAGGAGATGGCGAGGACCGTGACGGCTCGCGAGCTCAGCCCGCGCCCCTGGTGCTCATGATCACGTCGTGGGTAAAGCGGTACAGCTCTTTCCACAGTCCCTCGTGCGCGAAGATGTCGTTGTGGCCGGCGCCATCGGCCATGTACCACTGCTTCGGCTCGCGAGCGGCCTCGAAGACTTGCCTCGCCTCGTCCGGCGGGATGATGTCGTCGTCCGCCCCCACGGCCATGAACAGGGGAGCCCGCACCCGACCGATGCGCTCCAGGGAGTCGAAGCGCGTCTCATCCCACTCCAGGAACCACGACGGCAGCCAACGAAGCCGGTACCGAGCGATCGCGGGAGTGTTCGTGAACGCACCGAGCAGGACCAGACCGGCGATCCGTCGCTGGGTTGCCAGGTCCACAGCGACCGCGCTCCCGAGAGAGTTGCCCATCAAGAACAGGCGCCCGGGCTCCACCCCGCGCTCGTCCACCAGCCACCGGTAGACGGCCCTGGCATCGGAGTACAGCCCCTCTTCGGTCGGCTTTCCTTCGCTCAGCCCGTACCCGCGGTAGTCGGGGAGCAGGACGTCGAGCCCGAGACCGGCGAGCGCGGCCGCGACGGTACCACGATCACCGAGGTGTCCGGCGTTGCCGTGGAAGTACACAGCCGCGCCCGAGCTCGGCTGCGCCGACAGCGCTGGGAACCACCAAGCGTGCAGGAGCGGTCCGTCGAGCGTCGGGATGCGCACTTCCGTCGCGTCGGGGAAGCCCCAATAGCGTGGGTGGCTCTCCTGGGGCTCCAGCGGCTCCGGGTAGAAGACGAAGAGAGGCACAAGCCGCGGCAGCATCAGGCGCACCGTCACCCCTGCCCCGAGCACGGCTGCCGCGAGGATGACCAGGATCTCCACGTTTCAGAGCCCCTCGTGCGGCATCATGTATAACTGCATTTGTGGCAATTCATTACATGCCTAAACGCGAAGCATCATGTGCGGCCCAATCACGATACAGCTCCGGGCGGCGGTCGCGCCAAAACAACCTGCGGGCGGTCGACGTTTCGCAGACCGCCAGGTCCAGATCGGCAACGATGATCTCTTCCACCAATGTCCCTCCGCGAACAATCACTCGCCCTTCGGGATCGGCCACGAACGACTCGCCCGCGAACGTGAGAAGATCCTCTTCGCCCACGCGGTTGCAAAGGGCCGCGTAGTACCCGTTCTGGAACGCGGCCACCCGCACCTCGGCCTCGTACAGACCTTCGGGCCACTCCCCCACCGCGCCCGCCTGCGGGATCACCACCAGCTGAGCCCCCTGCTCTCCGAGCCGCCGCATGTACTCGGGGTAGTGTCGGTCGTAACAGATGGCGACCCCGACCCGACCCACCGCCGTCTCGTACACCGGCGCACCACGGTCACCCGCCGCGTAGTAGGCTTGCTCGTGGAAGCACGCGTAATCGGTGATGTGGACCATGCGTGTTACGCCCAGCAGCGCCCCATCCGCATCGAACAAGGGAGAGCTGTCGTAAAACCCACCATCCTCACCCTTCTCGTACAGGTTGAAGACCGTGACCAGACCCAACTCTCCGGCCCGGGCGGCGATGCAGTCCGCCGTCGGCCCCGGGATGGGCTCCGCGATATCGGCCGCTGAACGATCGGTCTCGTGCTGAGGGAAGAAGCGGTCGATGGCCAGCTCCGCAAACGCGACGAGATCCGCCCCAAGCTCTCTCGCCCGCCCCATGGCATCCAGCGCGCGGGCCAAGTTCCGCGCCCGAGCCTCTCCCGCCGCCTGCTGTACGAGCGCGATGCGCATGTGAGACTCCACGGATGTCGGTCGGGTGCCGCGGTCTCGCTCGCGGCCAGGCATGGACCCGGCATCGGAGCCGGCATGCCGTGGGGATCTTCGGTCCGCGGGCGACAACCCGCAACGGCCTTGACCGATTCGGCTCTACAGACAACCGGCGCGGGCGGCCCCAATCCCGATTCGGACGTACATTTCCGATATGTGCGGACGCTTCACCTTGCAGACTCCGGTTCCCGACCTGATCGAGATATTCGAGATCGATCACGTGCGGGCGGCGCCGTCTAAGCCGCGCTTCAACGTGGCTCCCACCGAGGCCGTCGCCGTGGTTCGTCGGCGGCCGGAGGGCGGGCGCGAGATGGACACGTTGAGGTGGGGGTTGATACCGAGCTGGACGCGGGACGCGGGTGAGCTCCCGACGCTCATCAACGCGAGGGGCGAAACGCTCGACAGTCGACCCGCCTTCGAGCAACCGGCCCGCTCGCGCCGCTGCCTCGTGCTCGCCGACGGGTTTTACGAATGGCGGACCGAGGCGGGGCGCCGCCAACCGTATCTGGTCCGGCTGCGAAGCGGCGGGCCGTTCGCGTTCGCGGGTCTGTGGGATCGTTGGTCCGGTGACCCGGGAGGCCCGATCGAATCCTGCACGATCGTCACAACGGATGCGAACGATCTCCTGCGACCCGTCCACGATCGCATGCCCGTCATCCTCGCCCTTGCCGATGTGCCCCATTGGCTGGATCCGGGGACCCGCCTGTACGCGGAGTTGGCGCCATTGCTAGAGCCGCTGCCATCCGATGCCGTCGAGCTGGTGCCGGTCAGCCCACGTGTGAACCGCATCGCGAACGATGACGCCGAGTGCGTCGAGCCACTCGGCCACCCGATCAGTACTCCCTCCGAGTGGGCCGAGCGGGACGCCGCGTCGCCCGCCCACGCCGCCGATCCGCCACCCGACCAACTCGAGCTCCTGTAGAGGAGGCTGCTGCGCTTCCTATGGCGCAGGTGCGACAGGACCTCGTTTCGGCGCGCTACACTCGGCCGGGCGGCTCCCGGCTGAGTGTGGGCGCATGTCATTTCTGCACAATGAGTTAAGCCGCACCCGCGGTGGGGAACGTCACTTGCTCCGCTACGTCGGCTGAAGTCCCGGCTGCCCGGGACGGGGTGGCAGGGTTCGCCAGGAAGCGGTTTGCGATGTCGTACATCCTCTGGTACTCGGAAATCAATCGCCATTCGGTCGAGCGGGTCGGGGGCAAGAATGCCTCGCTCGGCGAGATGATCCGAGCGCTCCAGGGTGAGGGCATCCGGGTGCCCAACGGCTTCGCGCTCACCGCCACCGCGTACATGCATTTCGTCGATCACAACGAGCTGCACGACGCGATCCGCTCACACCTCGAGGACTTCGAGACGGGGGCTCGATCCCTCGCTGAGGTCGGCGCCTCGATTCGTGACCTATTCCTTGACGCCGAGTTCCCTGCCTCGATCGCCGAAGCGGTCAGCGAAGCGTACGCCGAGCTGAGTCGACAGAACGACGTCGGTGAACTCGGCGTAGCGGTTCGGAGCAGCGCGACGGCGGAGGACCTTCCCGAAGCTAGTTTCGCGGGGCAGCAAGAGACGTTCTTGAACGTCTCGGGTGCGAGAGAAGTGCTCGACGCGTGTCGCCGCTGCTACGCTTCACTGTTCACGAATCGTGCGATCGCGTATCGAGCCAAGCAGGGCTTCGATCACCTGAACGTCGCGCTCTCGGTCGGGATTCAGAGGATGGTCCGCTCCGACCTGGCGAGCGCCGGGGTGTGCTTCTCCATCGATACGGAGACCGGCTTCCCGCACGTCGTGCTGATCAGCGCCGCGTGGGGCCTCGGGGAGACCGTCGTGCAGGGGAGCGTGACGCCGGATCAATACACGGTGTTCAAGCCCCTGCTGGACGACGGCCACGTCACGCCGATCATCGACCGCACCCTGGGCACCAAGGAGATCAAGCTCGTCTACGGGGACGAGATGGAGACGCCGACGCTGGAGGTGCCCACCGAGCCTGCGGAGCGTGACGCCTACGTGCTCGAGGACGAGGAGATACTACAGCTCGCCCGCTGGGTTACGAGAATCGAACGGCACTACGCGTGTCCGATGGATGTCGAGTGGGCGAAGGATGGGGAAACGGGTGAGCTGTTCATCGTCCAGGCACGTCCCGAGACGGTCCAGTCGCGCCTGGACGAGGGGGTGCTCAAGACGTACACGCTGGAGGAGGCCGGGCAGGAGCTCGTGGTCGGACTCAGCGTCGGTCAGGCGATCGCGACGGGGCGCGTGTGCGTGATCGAGGATCCCCGCAACATCGACCGCTTCGAGGACGGGGCGATCCTGGTGACCGAGATGACGGACCCCGATTGGGTGCCGATCATGGAGCGCGCGGCCGGGATCGTCACGAACTCGGGTGGTCGGACGTGCCACGCGGCGATCGTGAGTCGTGAGCTCGGGACGCCGGCCGTCATCGGGACCGGGAATGCGACCGACGTCTTGAAGGACGGTCAAGAGGTGACGCTTTCGTGCGCGGAAGGCGACGAAGGATACGTCTACCGAGGAGTGCTTCGGTACCACGAGTCCGAGGTGGACCTCGACGACGTCCCGACCACGAGAACGCGCATCATGCAGAACATCGGCAGCCCGTCCGCCGCTTTCCGCTGGTGGCGTCTTCCCTCCGCGGGAGTCGGGCTCGCGCGGATGGAGTTCATCATCAGCAACCACATCCAGATTCACCCGATGGCACTCGTGCACTACGAGGACCTGGGTGACGAAGAAGTCCGGGCCGAGATCGCGGCTTTGACACGAGGCTACGAGACCAAGACGGGCTACTTCGTCGACCACCTGGCGCGCGGCATCTCCAAGATCGCCGCAGCGCAGTGGCCAGAACCGGTCATCGTGCGGATGAGCGACTTCAAGACGAACGAGTACGCCGATCTGATCGGGGGCGACGAGTTCGAAACCCCGGAAAGCAACCCGATGCTCGGATTCCGTGGGGCGGCCCGCTACTACAGCGATCGCTACCGGGCGGGCTTCGCGCTGGAATGCGAGGCCATTCGGTGTGTCCGGGAACAGATCGGACTGCGCAATGTCCTCATCATGATTCCGTTTTGCCGCACGCTCGAGGAAGCCGAGCGCGTGCTCGAGGTTCTGGCAGAGAACGGCCTTCGGCGCGGTGAGTCCGACCTCGAGGTCTACATGATGGCCGAGGTCCCGTCCAACGTGATCCTGGCCGAGGAGTTCGCGCAGCTATTCGATGGGTTCTCGATCGGGAGCAACGACCTTACACAGTTGATCCTGGGAGTGGACCGGGATTCGGCGGAGCTGGCAAACCTGTTCGACGAGCGCAACGAGGCTGTGAAGCGGGCGATCCGCGACCTGATCGATCGAGCGCACCGTCATGGCCGGAAGGTGGGGATCTGCGGTCAGGCTCCGAGCGATCACCCGGACTTCGCGACGTTCCTGGTGGAGGCCGGCATCGACTCGATCTCGCTCAACCCCGACAGCATCGTGGATGTCAAGCGACGGGTCGCGGAGATGGAGGCGGAACACGAAGCGCTGACGACTCGACCCTCACGGCCACGGGTGCGGATGCCGATCGCCGCGCGCAGCCCTCGTCAGCGGCACTAAGACAGCTCGGCCCTGGACAGGTCGCCGACGGACTCCGGCGGCCCGTCCGGTTACAGGTCGCTCAGCGCATCCCGGATACGCGCTTCGAGCCGTTCGCTACGCTCGGACCGCAGACCCTTGCTGCGAATGTGATCGAGGAAGATCCGCTCGAAGTTGAAGTACGGGTAGCACCGCTTGCACACCTCGATGTGCTCTCGAACCTGCTCCATCGTCTCGGCGTCCAGCTCGCCATCGAGGAACTCGTACACTCTCTCGACGGCCTGCTCGCAGCTGATCATCTCTCGGTCACTCATGAGATGTAGCCCATTTCCCGCGCGTACGCGTACAGGCGCCCCTGGAGGCGCTTGCGGGCTCGGAACAGGCGCGACTTCACGGTCCCGACCGGAATCTCCATGATCTCCGCGACTTCCTGATAGCTCAAACCTTCCAGATCCGAGAGGACCACGGCGATCCGAAACTCGTCGGGTAGCTCATCGATCGCGTTGATCACTTCCTCGCCGATGATTCGGTCGAAGAACTCGCCTGCGGGGTCGAGATCCTTGACCTCGGCAAAAACCGAGCGGTCGGCCACATCTTCGAAGTCGACCGTCTGCGGCCGCCTCTGCTGGCGGCGAAAGTCGTTGATGAAGGTGTTGCGCAGGATGGTCATAAGCCAGGCGCGACAATTCGTCCCCAGCTGGAAGTCCTCCCAGGCGCGGTATGCTTTCAGCAACGCTTCCTGAACCAGATCCTCGGCTCGCGAGGCGTCGCCCCCGGTCAGACGGAGAGCCAAGCCATAGAGCGAATCGACGTGCACGAGGGCCTCGGCCTCGAACTCCGCCTTCTTCTCTCGCTCTTGTCCTACGTCGTCTCGATCCGTCATCCGGCCTTCCGCGATCAATCACCGCCGCGCCATCGAGTCTCCATGGACACGTCGACCTGCTTGGAGTTCCAGCCGGCCCCGGCGCCTCCTTGTCTGGAACCTCGTCTCCTCGTGTCTTGTTCACCCGGCGGGGCAACGGGTCCCGGGCCGCGTTGTCGGCATTACGCCGTGTGCCAGAGACCCATATTTCAGGGGTCGTGGTCACCCGCACTTCGATGGAGCCAAAATGGTCGGACGAACAGGCGTTATCTCGCTGGCCGCCTTGACGCTCGCCGTGTTGCCGGCGTGCGCGCAAGATGGGGGCGCATCGTCCGACTCCGCGAGCGTCGCGAGGAGATTGGGTGTGCGGGACGCCGAGCGTTGGGCCACGGACTTCTCGCGCATTTCGGTCCCGATCGAGGAGATAGCTTCGGGTGGGCCGCCGAAGGACGGGATTCCGTCGATCGACCGGCCGAAGTTCGTCTCAGCGGACGAGGCGGACGATTGGCTGGGACCCACCGAACCGGTGCTCGTCGTCGAGCACGACGGCGCCGTGAAGGCCTACCCGTTCCAGATCCTGATCTGGCACGAGATCGTGAACGACGAGGTCGGGGGGCGGCCACTCTCCGTCACCTTCTGCCCCCTGTGCAACACGGCGCTGGTCTTCGACCGTCGCGTGGGTGAGCGGGTCCTCGACTTCGGCACCACGGGGCGACTGCGGTTCTCGGATCTAGTCATGTACGACCGCCAGACCGAAACCTGGTGGCAGCAGGCGACTGGTGAGGCAATCGTAGGGACGCTCCTCGGCACCAAGCTCGAGTTCTTCCCCGCCAGCACGTTTTCCTGGGAGCGGGCACTCGAGCTTCACCCCCGTATCCGCGTGCTATCCCGCGACACCGGCCATGACCGCCGGTACGGACTGAATCCGTACGCGGGGTACGATTCGCAGAACGGCCCGATCGGCCCGTTCTTCAATGCACAGGTTGACCGTCGATTCCCACCCATGGAGAGGGTGGTCGGATTGGACGTCGGCGAGGGTTGGGCGGCCCCGTTCTCCGAGCTCTCCGAGGCCCGAGTCATCAACACGGAGTTCGAGGGCACCGAGTTCGTTGTGTTCTGGACGCCGGGCGCCTCGAGCGCGCTGGACGAGCGACTCATCGCAGAGGGCCGTGACATCGGCCAGAGCGCCGTGTACGAACGGACGCTCGGGGATCGCAGCCTGACTTTCGAGCGCGTCGGCGACCGATTCCAGGATCGGGAGACCGAATCGACGTGGGATCTCGCCGGTCGCGCTGTCGAAGGCCCGCTGGAGGGTGAGCGGCTCACCCCGATCGCGTACGGGAACCACTTCTGGTTCGCGTGGGCGGTGTTCAAGCCGAACACCGAGGTGTGGCGCCGGTAGCAACCGGCAACGACCTTGGCGGCTCGCTGAAGAACTCCAGCAGCGAGGTGCTACTCAGATGACACCGACCATCGCACTGCTCGGTGCCCTCGTTCAGGCCGCACCTGCCTGGGGCGACGCGCCCCCGCTCCCGACCCCGGTCGCGAACAACGCCGTCGCCGCCGTCCGGACGGCGGATGGGCCTGCGGTATTCACGTTCCTGGGCATCGATTCGACGAAGGCGTGGGACGGACGGCCGTCCATCGCCATGCGCTGGGATGTGGGCTCGGCGGAATGGCGGCGCGTACGCGCCGTGCCCGGTGAGGGCCGTCTCGCCGCCACGGCACAGGCCGTAGGTGGTAAGATCTACCTGTTCGGCGGCTACACGGTGGCGGAGGATGGGAGCGAGCGCTCTCTCTCCAACGTCGATATCTACGACCCCGAGACGGACCAATGGAGCGCCGGCGCTCCTATGCCGGTGCCAGTGGATGACGCGGTCTCGGGCGTGTGGCGAGACTCGCTCGTCTACCTAGTTTCGGGATGGCACGATCGGGACAACGTGGACGACGTCCAGATCTACGACCCGGGTGCCGATCGCTGGATAGCGGCGACGCCGATTCCCGGAACGCCCGTTTTCGGGCACGCCGGAGCCATTGCCGGCAACACCCTCGTGTACATCGACGGCACGCGTACGCTCCCCGACGGACAACCCCGTTTTCGTATCGAGAGCTCGGCGTGGGCGGGCGATATCGATCCGGATCAGCCTGAGCTCATCCGATGGCGGCGCCTGCCGCCGCACCCGGGGCGTTCGTTGTATCGGGCCGCCGCCGCCGGTGTCCCGGATCGATGGGTGTTCTTCGTGGGAGGGACGGACAACCCGTACAACTACGATGGTCTCGGGTATGACGGTGTCCCGTCCGAGCCCCGGGCCGGCGCGTTCGCGTGGGACGTCCGGGGTGGTCGCTGGTTGACGCTACCCGACCTTTCGGTCGCGACCATGGACCACCGCAGCATCGCGATCGTGGGGCCCGAGTTGTTCCTCGTGGGAGGGATGGAAAGCGGTCAGCGAGTCACCCGGCGCGTGGTGCGCGCTCACCTGGGCGATCTGCTGTCGACCAGGCCGGAGCCCTAGCCCGACGAGCGGCGCTCCGGCTCGGCCGGCGGCATCCTGGCCGGGCAACCGGCGTTCTGCATCAAGGCGTGTGAAACAGCCACTCGGCCGGAAGCGGGCGCCAGTCCCCGCCGGGGCCGCTCACTTCCAGCTCCAACACACGCCGCCCCCCCGCATCGAAGTACCTCGCTTCCACCGCGTGCAACCCGGCTCGTAACGCCACCGCGCCTGACCGATCGGTGGCCGGGTGCCTGCCATCGTGGTCGACGGTCAGCTCGCCGCCGATCGAGAGCCGGCTGCCGTCATCGGACGTGAGCCGGAAGGAGTAGACTCCGTCCTCGGGCACACGGAGGTACCCGGCGAACCGCAGGCCGAATCCACCCTCCTCCGGTTCGCGCCCCGTCAGACGGATGCCACCCGCTCTTCCGCCCACACCCGCGACGGCTCCCTCGAGGTCCTCGACCGAGGCGAACTCTCCCTCGTAGAGCGCGAAGCGCAGGCCCGAAACGAGTCGTTCCTCCGGAACGACCTCCGGGTCCAGCAGTCGAGCACGCGTGAACCGGGCGGTCGCCGTCGGGCCGGCTCGTCCGTCCGGGAGGAAGACGCGGGCCCGAACCGGGACTCCGCCCTCGGAGATCGGGAGGTCGACCGGACCAGCGTACAGGGTAGATTCGGCCGACGGCTCCGAGCCATCGGTCGTGTACCGGATCTCACCCCGGGCCACGGGCGCGTCCAGCCTCAGGGTCACCCGGTCGGCGAGGAGGAGCCGGTCCACCTCCAGCCCGATCACATCGGGGATACGGTAGTTGACGCCCAAGGCGCCCAGCCTCGACAGCTGCATGGGAAGACGCCCGAGGAAATGCGGCCAGCTCCTGGACGCGCGTGGCGACCACACGACCTCCGCCAGTGCCAGGAGACGTGGGAAGACCATGTACTCGACGTGCTCCGACGTCTTCATGTACTCCGTCCACACGTTCGCTTGTGCGCCGAGGATGTGCCGACCCTCTTCCTGTGTGAGGTCGGCGGGAACGGGCTCGAAGTCGTACACCTTCTGCAACGGTGTATAGCCCCCGATGGCGAGCGGTTCCTGGCTCCGATCGCGACCTTGATAGTAATCGAAGTAGACGTGGCTGAACGGGGTCATGATCACGTCATGTCCTTGTCTAGCCGCCTCGATTCCACCCTCGGTTCCCCGCCAGGACATGACGGTCGCCTGCGGCGCCAGTCCGCCTTCCAAGATCTCATCCCACCCGATCAGCCGGCGCCCGCGATCCACCAGGAAGCGCTCGATCCGGCGGATGAAGTAGCTCTGCAATTCCTCCTCGTCCGTCAGGCCCTCGCGTGCCATCACGGTCTGGGCTGTCGGGCTCGCCTCCCAGCGCACCTTGGGCGCCTCGTCTCCGCCGATGTGGATGTAGCGGCTCGGGAACAGCTCGAGCACCTCGGTTAGCACGTCTTCGAGAAACGAGAACGTCGCCTCGCTAGGGCAGTACACGTCGTCGGACACGCCCCAGAGCGTTCGGACCTCGAACGGACCTTCCGTGCAGGCCAGCTCCGGGTACGCCGCGAGCGCCGCGAGGGAGTGCCCCGGCATCTCGATCTCGGGGATGACGGTGATATGACGCTCTGCCGCATACGCTACGACCTCACGCACCTCGGCTTGCGAGTAGAAACCGCCGTACGGGATGCCGTCCCCGATGTAGGGATCGAAGTTCTTTTCGAGGACCGTTTCCCGTCGATAGGCGCCGACCTCGGTCAGACGGGGGTACTTCTTGATCTCGATGCGCCAACCCTGATCCTCGGTCAGGTGCCAGTGGAACCTGTTCAGCTTGTAGAGCGCGAGGAGATCCAGGTACTTCTTGATGAACCCGACTGGAAACAGGTGACGCCCCACATCGAGGTGCATGCCGCGATACTCGAAGCGTGGAGCATCCTCGATGCGGACCGCCGGGATCGACCAGCTCGCGTCTGGCGTGTCGCCGGCCGGCGGCGGCGCGGCAGATGGCGGTCCGCTCGAAGCGCCCGCGGAAGCGATCTCGATCTGGACGGGGAGGAGCTGTCGCAGCGTCTGTGCCCCGTAGAAGATCCCGGTCGGCGTGCCCGCGGTGAGCACGATAGCGCTGGGGTCGACGTGGAGCTCGTAGGCCTCGGGACCGGTCTCGCCAACGGCGTCATCGATGACGAACGAGACCGTGCGCGGTGAGCCGGGCTCGATATCGTCCGCGATCGGCAGCGCGAATCCGGTTGCGGCCCGCATTCGCGAGAGCCAGAAGTCGGCCGCCGCACCTAGCTCGGTGTCGCCCGGGTGGGAGAGAACGGCCCGGACCCGATCATCGAGCGTGAACGCCCCGTCGAGCGGCTCCAGAACGGCGGGGCGAGGGATGATCTCGTACCCCTGCTGAGCCGTGAGCCCCCCGGCCATCCCCGGCGCCACCAGCGACGCGACCACCAACCAGCCTCCGATCCGCGGGACAGGCCGAGGCCTACAGTCACCAGGCCGAGACTCACCCCTCGTGCGCTTCCACGTCACCATGTCACCCCTCCCTGCCGAACGCGATCCCGACACTCTGAGAAACAGGCCCGGGATGGACAAGACCCGGCCACGAGGGCCGGGTCTGACCGGGTGGATCCTGACAAAATACTGCGGGTGGATCAGAAGTTGGCCACCAGCGCCACGCTCAGGACCGTATCCAGCTTGTCGAGCGGTACGAAGACCGTGTCGCCGGTCGGTGTTCCGAGCGGCTGCTCGAGCGGCACGCCGGCGAGCGACGGCAGGTTGTCCCACAAGAGCTGCAGGCTCGTTCGAAACGACAGGTTGTCGCTGATCGCCACCGAGAGCGCGTTGGTGAAGTCGCCGCGCAGATCATCGGTTTCGTTCAGGTTCTCGTCCACGATCAGCACGCTGATGAAGCTCGCCGACTCCGACAGCTGCTGCCAATAGTCCCACGAGAAGCGGGCACCGGCGAACGTGTTCGAGCCCGAGCCCGTGTCCACCACGTCATCCTGGACCGTGTACGTGATGCCGTAGTCCGTGCGGAAGCGGGTGCGCTCCTTCTCGACCCAGATGTTTCCGAGTCCGCCCGCGAACGACGTACGGTTGTCGAAGCCCGCGAACGTGTTTCTCTCCCATCCGGCGCCGGTGTACGCGAAGAACCGTTCAGAGAACGCGTAGTCGTATCGGCCCCGGGCGTAGTAGTTCTCGGACGTGAGCTCGCTGTCGGACTGCTCGTTCAACTGGAAATCGGTCGTTGTGCCGACGGCCGTGCGCGTGGTTTTCGAGGACTCGCTGCGCAGCCCCCCGGCATTGAATCTGAACTCGGACCGATCCCAAACCCTTCGTAGTCCCGCGCCGAGCCCGAACGTGTTCGCTTCCGCGTTTCCGCCCGTAAAGAGGAGCGACACCTCGGCCGTGTAGAACCAGCCGAGTTCCTTCTCATCGTCCTGCCCCTGCACCGGGCTCGTCGTGTAACACAGAGCCGCTCCGATCAGGGCCGTCGCGACCGCACCTCCCCAAACCCTCCTTGACGTCCGAATCATGCGCTTGTGACCTCCGTATCTTGTCGCTTCTGAATGATCATCGCGCCACCGGGGCTCGCGCCACACTACGGGCGCCCCGGTCCTTGCGCCCTACGGTAGGATCGCGGCGCGGCGCAAAAGTCACATCGCTTCGGTCGCCGGGCCCCGTCACTGCCTCGCCACCTCCTCGAGGAAGGCGCTGTTGGCCACCGCGACGATCCCATCATCATGCTCGAGGATCGTCTGCGTGGGGGTGATCGCGCTGAGGCGACCGCGCGCTCCCGCGATCTCCAGCTCCTCACCCATCCGGAACGTCTTCCTCGCGTAGTATCCCGCCAGGATGTTGCGCGTGATGTCCCGCGAGCCAAGACCGAAGGAGAGTCCGAACGCGAGCGCGAAGCCGGCGAGCAGGCCCGTGATGACCAACCGGACGATATCCGTGTCGATCCGTAGCTGGCCGATCGCCATGATGCCGAGCACGAAGAAGAGGACGGCGGTCACCACGCCTCCCAAAGACGAGGCGAACTCGATGCCGGAGTTCTCCGCTGCGCGGGTGACGGCTCCGCCGGCGGCCTGCGCGGCGATCGTGCCCAGAACGAGGATGAGGACCGCCGCGACGATGTTCGGCAGGTACGAGAAGAAGGAGCCCACGGCGCTGGATATCGCGCCGAGCTCCAACGCATCCGCCGCCGTCCGTAAGAAGAGGAGCAGCAGGAGGAAGTAGGCCAGCCGGGGCAACAGCTGAGACATCTTCGTTTTGAGGCCGACGCGCCCGAGCGCCCCGTCGACCCCGACTTTCTCGAGAGCCGCGTCCAGGTGCACGCGGACCAGGAAGCCGCGTAGTAGCCGTTCGAACACCTTGGCGACCAAGAGCGCCAGTAGAAGCAGCACGATGCCCACGACCACCCTGGGCGTCATGTCGATGATCGAGTCCAGGAGCTGGCGGAACGCTTCCCCCAGGCGTTGTTGGATCTCCTGCATCAGCTATCCCTCCTATCCTGCTCGCCGCCGATGACACCAAAGAGTGCGAGCATGTACTCGAGAAGTGCGTGCGCCATCGCAGACCAGGAGAACGTCGCCACGTCGGACACGAGCGTCCGGCGCTGAATCCGTCCCCGCAGCCGACTCATGAAGCCCAGCTCGGGCTCCAGGGCCAAGCTGCCAAGCAGGTGGATCGGCTCACCCGTATCGTCCATCCCTTCGACGCCCTCGGGCGGGCGTTCGCCCTCAGTCATCCCCCCTCCCCCCCTCCCTTGATCACACCGTCGTCATTTCCTTGACCGACCCCGGCCTCGTCGGGTGATGACTGCGCGTGCGCCGCGGGCTCCGCGCCGGTCAACTCCCCGTACCGTTCGCGGAACTCCTCACGCGCTCGCTTGATGCGCATCTTGACCGCCGATAATCCGATCCCGAGCTCCTTCGCAATCTCCTGATACGAGAAGCCATCCAGGTCGCGCATCAGCAGCGGCACACGGAGAGTCTCCGACATCGCATCCAGAACGGCCTCGATCCACTGCCCTTCCTCCGTCGCCGCGAGCCGGCGCTCCGCCTTCGGTTCCCTCCGCATGGCCTCGTGTGCCTGTACCGAAGGCGCGTCCGCATCCACGCGGTCGGGCTGTCGCTGTCGTTTCTTCAGAAAATTGATGCAGTGGTTGACCTTGATTCTCTGAAGCCACGTACCGAACGCCGCCTGCCCACGGAAGTTCTTGAGGCCGAAGAACGCTCGTGTGAACACCTCCTGGGCGAGATCTTCGGCATCATCGGGCGACCGCGTCATGTAGCGGCAGTTCGCCAGTATCCGGCCGCGGTGGCGGTGGACGAGGACCTCGAATGCCCTCAGATCTCCCGCTCCCGCCTCCTGAACCGTCTTGACCAGCGCTTCGTCGGCGACCGAGTCGTATTCGTTTGCCATGGCTACACCCTCATGGACACGAGCGGGGCCCGGGGGTCACATGAGTCACGCGCACGCGCGTAGTGGCCCGCTCACTGTCACCTGGGACCACATGGTGTCGGCCGGGATGTGACCCTCGCGCGGTGCGGTTGTCTGTTACACGTTGGTCAGACCTCAACGACCCGTATTCGAAAGGAGCACCGAGATGCTCAAGGAGTTCAAGGAGTTCGCCATCAAGGGCAACATGCTCGACATGGCTGTCGGCATCATCATCGGCGCCGCGTTCGGCACCATCATCACCTCGCTGGTCAACGACGTGATCATGCCGCCGATCGGTATGGCGATGGGCAACGTCGACTTCTCCCAGCTTCACGCGGTTCTCCAGCAGGGTGATCCGGCCGGGCCGTATGCCACCCTCGCGGCGGCACAGGAGGCGGGCGCGGTCACGCTCAACTGGGGCGCGTTCATCAACGCCATCCTGAGCTTCCTGATCGTAGCGTTCTCCGTGTTCATGGTCGTTCGGAGCTTCAACAAGATGAAGAAACAGGAAGAGGCCGCTCCCGAGGCTCCGCCCGAGCCTTCCGCGGAAGAGTCGCTGCTCGGCGAGATCCGGGATCTTCTCAAGGCGAGAGGATAGCGATCCCGCATCGACAAAAGCCAGTCGAGTAACGTCAGCGGCCCCGTCGGCATCACGCCGGCGGGGCCGTCTCACATCGATGTCCAGAGTGACGGAGATCGAAACCGGCTACCTAGCGCGTTCGTAGGGGAGATCGAGCCAACGGCCCGAACTTCACCTCCACCCGGTCTTCAGGAGCGTAACGATGGATGACATTGCCCCGATGCTCGTCTTGCTGACGCTGATCCTCACCACGGGCGGGGTCATCCTGTTCCGACCGCTCGCCAAGCGTCTCGGGGATCTTCTCGAGATCATGGCGCAGCAGCGGCGCGCCGTGCCCGAAAACGATGACGCGGCGCGGATGCGTGAGGTCGTCGAGACGATGAACGCGAGGATCGCGTTACTCGAAGAGCGTCAGGACTTCACCGACGCGCTCCTGTCGGCTTCGCGGTCGGGAACCACGGGCTCGGAGCTGTCCGAGCCGCTCGCGCGAAGTCTGCCCCGGCGGCCCGTGTCCTGAGTCGGACCCAGGTCCGGTCGCGGTCCGGCAGACCAGATATTGCTGGATGGTCGAAGGGCCCCGCCTTAGCGGGGCCCTTGCTTTTCTTCGGGGACTACTCGGCAGGCGGGCTACTCAATAAGCCTCAGAACCTTGAAGTTGGGCCCCGCTGAGCCACTGCCGCCTCCACTCGGGTTGACGCCGCCGTAACCCGCCCAAACCGCGTGCACGTTGTTTCCTTGAACCGACTCGACGAAGATCGCCGAGAAGTTCGTGATGTGGAACGGCTTCGCGCCGTTTTGAATATCCTCGGTCGGGTTGAACATGGGCGCCGCGCGGAGACGCACGCTCGCTACGCACGGTGTCGGCGCACCGGGCCTCGATACACAGTTTAGTGTGCTGTTCCAAGTAGCGAGCGGATCCTGGTTGATCAGATCCTGGAATCCCTGGACCGTGGGCCCGTTCATCTTCCCGGGCTCCTTCCAGACCGAGTCACCGATCGAGTAGGTGATGGAGGGATCGGCGCAGGTCTTCACGGCGTTTCGGTAGTCGTTCCCGCCGGTATTGTTCCCGATCCGCCATACGTAGTACCAATCATCGGTGAAGCTGGAGGAAGAGCCGGCGGGCTTGAGTATGATCGGCGCCCCATTGTCCCCGTCGCTGTAGCCCGTAAACGTAGCGACGTTGCTCCCGTCGGGGTTCCATGCTTCGTAGTAGTCGTCGGTGCTGTGATCATAAACGTGCGGTTGGTCTGCGGGGGGATTACTCGTGTTCTCGTCCCAACGATCCGGAACCACGATCGGGAGCAGGCAGTTGACGTCGGTGGCCGGCGCGGCCTCGGCCACGGCGGTTGTCTGAATGTCCACCGTGTTGACCCCGAACATGCGGGCGAAGATCGTCGAGATCGGGTTACCCCGCGTTGCCGTGTTCCGCACCCAGACGCGCACCCGTTCGTTCGGCACATCGACGATTACGTCCACGCCACCCAGTTGAAGTGCCACCGGCACATCGTCCACGGTGTTCTGAGAGGCGAGGTATTGCGCGTTGCTTTCAGCCACCGTTGCAACGCTGGGGCCGGGCGACTGCACGAAGGCGGCTGCCCCGGCGAGTGCCGCAAAGTCGGCTACCCGCTGGGACTCGGTGCGCGTGTTCATCATGTGTCCCAAATCGACGGCGATGGCTCCTATGCCGAGAAAGACGGCAATCCCTACCGCCATGAACGCGGCGATCGCTCCCCTTTCATCCCCAACCCCCCGTGAGCCACGAAAGGGTGTCATCTTCATCGGTGTCAACCTCGTTCTTCGGGTTAGCCTCGTCCGATACGCCGATACGGAGACCGGCCTCCGCGCTACTGGTTCCGTGCAACGGCTTGCGTAGACAGCGTGATGGTCGTGTAGCTCGTACCGCACCCGGGGCACATCAGGTCCAGAACCGGACCTATGACCTGCCACTTATGCGTATAGTCGATGTTGACCGTGTCAAGGGTACCCGCCGACCCCAGTCCAGCGCACAAAGCCGGGCCGTTGCACCGGTAGGAGATCGTCGCATCGGAGAGGTTCAGACCGCTCGCGGTAATCAGGCTCTGGACCGTCGCGTCGACAAGTGCCTGGCTACTAAGCGGAATGGCGGCCAAGCGAGCACCTTCCCGGGCCACATTCGTGACGCGCTGATACGTTTGCCACGCGGCGGCAAACTCGATGATCCCGAAAACGATCACGAAGAGGATGGGGATCGCCAGGACGAGTTCTATAAGCGCCTGCCCTCTGACGCGCTTGCGCGCACGACATCGAACTCCCCGGGTCCGACTTCCCCCGTGCCCGCTCGCAACGATCAAAGACCCGAGGACAAGGTGCAGGTGCCTACGGGACATCATGCCCCCTGCAAGGGGCACGCGCACGACCTCCGCCTCTGCATGAGGACGTCCAGGTGGAATAACACGGTGGCTGTGGGAGAACATGACGATGCCGTGCCCACCGCACTGATTGTTCCCCTCTCGTCCCCACCCCACCCCGGGCCATGAAAGACTCGCATGGGTCCGCCTCGGGATTCGGGTAGCTTCGCCGCTCTTCTAGATGCTCGCCATGGCGGTGCCTACCGCGCTCGCCATAGTGCACCGTGAAACGGGATAGCCTTACTGCGGATCTCTACCACCTACAGCGGACGCCTGCGGAGTGGCTGCTCCTTCGGCGACAACAACCGCGTGGGTGGTCCCAACTGAGGGACCCGATCCGACGGAAGGTGCTCGCCGGACTCGATATAATTTAGGGATCTATCGCCCGGCTGTCCACTTTCGCCCCGCCGGCTCGCGAACTGCCAGCGCGTTACTCCGGGTATGTCTTTGCGAAACGCCCGTTTACGGGATCGGTGGGCTTCGCAAGACGCCAGCCCCGGGACACTTTGGGACACGCGCATGGCCTGCGCGCCGGTCGTTCCCGGGGGTGAGGCGTCACGGAGCCGGCAGCTTCGTCGCGCGGGACCCGTACGCGTTCGCCGCCACGATCCGACCGGACCCGTCGCGCTCGAATCGGAGCCAGGAGCCGTCGGTCATGATCAGGAAGCGATCGCTCCCGGTCGGCACGAGCTCGCTGGCGGGACGGTCTCCGACTCGCAGCTCGAGGCGGCCGTTTCGCCAGCGTATGGTCACCTCCATATCCGGAGCTTCGGCCAATCGGTATCCGCCGATATAGGGTCGCGCCTGATCCGCGTTCATGGGGAGGCCCTGCACCGTCCGTGGCGCATACCCTGGCCAGTCGTATGCGGCGGCGATCGCGTACAGGATCTCCTGCACCAGAGGCTCGCCGCTGTCTCCGTTTGTCATCACGACGGCCCCGAGCCCACGCCGAGGGTATGCGATGAACCCTCCGCGGAAGCCCTCGTTCGCGCCTCCGTGCCCAAACTGGAGATCGGAGCCCGAGCCCTCGAGCTTTGGCCCGAGCCCCCATCCGTTCAGGCCCGCCGTCAGCATCTCGGAGGTCATCGCTGGCGAGAGCACCCCGTCATCCGCGCCCTCGAGCCACGCGCCGACCTCGAGCGCGTACCGCGCGAGATCCGAAGGCGTGGTCCAGAGCCCGGCGGCTGCCTTCTCCGGGTATGTATGCCAGGCACCGACTACGGGCGTTCCGTCGGCACGGTACCCCTTTGCCGCCGCATCGCGAAGTTCCTCCGGGAGCGGCTGCTCGTAGGTGCTCGTCCGCATGTCGAGCGCGTCGAGCACCTCGCGCATGACGCCTTCGAAGCCGCGTCCGGTCACATCCTCCACCAGCTGCTGCACGACCGTGTAGCCGCCACCCGAGTATCGCCAACGCGTGCCCGGCTCGATGTCGACGCGGACCGCTGCCGAGTTGGCCGGCTCGAACCCGTCCAGCACCTGGACGACACTGGGCACCCGCTCCCCCTCCGCGTAGCCCCGAAACCCGTCCACGGTGAGCCCGGCCGTGTGGGTGAGTAGCCGCCGGAGCGTGACCGGGGCGTCCCGGTACGGTTCGTCGCGTGGCACCCGCCAGGAGGTGAGGCGCCCGCCAACATCCTCGTCCAGATCGATTCGCCCCTCCTCGACGAGGCGTAGGGCCGCGAGCGCGGCCACTGGCTTGCTCATCGAGGCGGCCTGAAACAGCGTCTCGGTCGTCACGGGTCGGTCCGATCCGATGTCCGCCAGCCCGTATCCGCGTGCCCACTCGATCCGGCCCCCGTGGATCACGGCGACGCTCACGCCCGGGACGCGGTGGAAAGCCAGGCGATCGAGGAGCAGAAACGGGTCCGGGTCGCGGCCCGCGATCTGGACGGGACCCAGGAGCCCGGCTTCGACCCGCGCGATCCTGGCCTCGATCTCGGCGGCGCTCGGGGTTGGCGGCTGACCACCCGAAGGTTCGCAGGAGCCCAACAACAGGCAAAGACCGACGACACTCGGCGCGAGTCGTGGCAAGGCTCTTGTTTTCACTGGCCCCCTCCTCGTTACGCGATTCGACCTGTTGCCCGGCTGGACTTGCGGTCGCCGTGACACGTTGCCGATCCGGTGACCGCGGCCCGGCGCCGAGCCCTAATACCAGCGGGCGTCGGTGAATGTTCTCGGGCGCTGGACCGGGAGCCGCGATCAGCCGACTTTGTGCGGTCACTGACCCGACACGATGCCCAGGAGATCCAGCATGTCCATTCGCACCATCGCCGCGCGAGCCTGGCCCGCCCTCTCCCTCCTCGCGTACCTGGCCCCGGACTTGGCCGCGCAGGAGCCGTCTTCCACCGCGTCGATCGACGCGCGTGCCGAGAGGTACGGACAAGTCGCTCGCCAAATCTGGGAGCTGGCCGAGGTCGGGTACCAGGAGGCCGAGAGCTCCGCGCTTCTACGGGGGGAGCTCGCCGAGGCGGGCTTCGCGATCGAGACGGGGGTGGCCGGCATGCCCACCGCGTTCGTCGCCACCTACGGGAGTGGAACGCCGGTCATCGGAATCCTCGCGGAGTACGACGCGCTCCCCGGCATCTCACAGGACGTGGCGGTCGAGCGGAAGCCGTTGATCGAGGGTGGCGCCGGGCACGCGTGCGGACACCACCTGTTCGGAACGGGGTCGGTGGCGGCCGCGATCGCCGTGAAGGAGTGGTTGGAGTCGTCCGGACAGGGGGGGACGATCCGCCTGTACGGGACCCCCGCCGAAGAGGGGGGAGCCGGCAAGGTGTATATGGTCCGCGACGGACTGTTCGAGGATGTCGACCTCGTGCTCCACTGGCACCCGGGTGACGAGAACAGTGCCGCGGCGGAGACGTCGCTCGCGAACAAGTCCGCCAAGTTCCGTTTCCGGGGCTACTCGGCGCACGCGGCCGGCGCGCCGGAGCGAGGCCGGTCCGCACTCGATGGCGTCGAGGCGATGAACACGATGGTCAACCTGATGCGCGAGCACGTCCCGCAGGAGACCCGCATCCATTACGTAATCACCGGAGGTGGGTTCGCCCCGAACGTCGTGCCCGACTTCGCGGAGGTGTACTACTACGTGCGTCACCCTGACGCGGAGACCGTCGTGGCGCTGTTCGAGCGCGTGGCGAAAGCCGCAGAGGGAGCCGCGCTCGGGACCGGCACGGCGATGGAGTACGAGGTCATCCACGGAATCTACGATCTGATGCCTAACGAGACGGTGTCGCACATCATGGACGCGAACCTGCGCGCGGTGGGCGGGCTGGAGTACACGGAAGCCGAGCGTGCCTTCGCGCGGGATATCCAGGCCACGTTTGAAGGAGGGCCGTCGTTGCCACTGGGCTCGGAGGCCGAGATCCGGGAGTTCGGGATCCAATCCGCGGGCGGATCGACCGACGTGGGGGACATCAGCTGGGTCGTCCCGACCGCGGGTCTGTCGACCGCGACGTGGGTGCCCGGCACGTCTGCGCACAGCTGGCAGGCCGTGGCCGCCGGGGGGATGAGCATCGGCACGAAAGGGATGCTCGTAGCGGCGAAAACCCTCGCGCTTACCGCGATCGATCTGTTCCAGAAGCCGGACGCGATCCGAGAAGCCTGGGCAGAGCTCGAGCGTCGGCGAGGCCCGAACTTCACGTACGTCTCGCTCGTGGGTGACCGCCCGCCGCCTCTCGACTATCGTCGGTGAGGTGGAGAGCACCGACAGCATCGGTGGGAGAAGAACCATGAGAATCGTCTATTTCGTGCCGGGCTCACTGTCGCTCGGACCGCTTGGCTCAGACGAGCTGGTCCGTCGCGAGGAGTTCCTCTCCGCGCACGCGTTCACCGGTACCGAGGTCACGGTGCGGGAAACGTCGTCCGGACCCGCGTCGGTGGAGTCCTCGGTGGAAGAGCACCTCGCGGTGCCCGGACTCCTGGAGGCGGCCCCTGGACTCGAGGCCGAGGGCTTCGACGCGATCATCATCGGCTGTTACGGCGATCCGGGATTGGCCCCGGCGCGGGAGCTGGTCGACATCCCCGTGATCGGACCCGGACAGGCGAGCGGTCACGTGGCCGCGCAGCTGGGCGAGAGGTTCGCCGTTCTGACCGTGGTGCGAGAAGTAGTCCCGGCGATTAGGCGTCAGATGCGCGGCTACGGCCTGGAATCGTTCCTGGCCGACGTGCGCGCGGTGGACGTCCCCGTCCTGGAGCTGCGCGAGCGTGCGGAGGAGGTCCTCGACACGTTGGAGGAGGAAGCGCTACGCGCGGTGGATGCGGGCGCCGACGCACTCGTCCTGGGGTGCATGACGATGGGGTTCCTGGACGCGGCGAAGGATCTCCAGGAGCGGGTCGGAATCCCGGTCGTGAATCCGGTGCTCGCAGCCCTCACGGCGGCAGAGAGCACGGTGACCCTCGGGCTGGCGCACTCGCGACGCGCGTACCCCGTCCCCAGGAAGCCGGGGGCGGCTACGCCCATCGGCTGAGGGACGCTTCGGGGACACCTAGGGCCGGATCACGCCGATCCCGCTTTCGAAGCTCACCCGGGTCCCGAACGCTTCCGACAGCTCGGCCAATCCCCCCAGGATGGAACCCGCGCCCTCGCCGGTCGCCAGCAGGGGTCGGCCGCGCTGCGGGCGATCCAGTCCGTGGCCCAGCGTGACCGGGTAGAGTCGGACCTCGTGCAACGCCCCGCCCCGGAACTCGGTCAGGGCGAGGATCCCCTCCCAATACGCCGGATCCCCGGGGAAGCCCCCACCCCTCGAGCGCTCTATGCGACGATCCTGAAACTCGCCCGGGAGCGCGTCAGGGGGCAGGTCGTACGCCTGGTAATTGTCCGACGGCTGTAGCTCGACCGTTTCGTTCTGGAAGATGAAGTCTCCGAGGCTATAGAAGATCGGTTTGCCCTGGTAGATTTCGACGCCCCGGAGCACGTGGGGGCCGTGCCCGGCGAACACGTCCGCGCCCGCATCGATGACCGCATGCGCCGTCTCGACGAGGAAGTCAGCCGGGATCTCTCGCTGGCCCGCAGACTCGTGCGTGTGGCTGGTCACCAGGACGAAGTCCGCCTGACGCGCGGCCTCGCGCACGGTTCGTACGATCTGCTCGAGATCCTCCGGGTTGGCGCGCGTCTCCTGCGCCAGCTCCTCTCCTCGGACGAAACGAGCACCTCCAAAGGAGAATGCATCGGTATCATCGCCCAGGCCCGGCTGGAACCCTCGCAGGATATCGAGCAAGGACGCGAAGCGGTCCTCTGGTAGGACGAAGCGACGACTGAAGCGGAGCGGGCTCAACCCTGGTCGTCCCCGCATGTCCCTCCGCTGTTCCCCGGCCCTCATCGCATCGTCGAAGGTGGATGCGATCGAGATGAGGGCGACGCGTCCACCTGGAGTTTCCAGGTACGCCGGTGCGCGCGCTTCGGCCAGGTTCTCCCCTACTCCCGCGTGCACGAGACCGGCCGCCTCCACCGCGCGGGTCGTGGCTCGCATCCCGCCGACCCCGAAGTCCATCGAATGGTTATTCGCGCGACTGACCAGATCGAATCCGAACCAGGTTAGCTCGCCTGCGAGTCTCGGCTCCGCCCGCATATAGGTGCCGCCCGACGCCGCCGCCGGAATCACGTCCTCCTCGTAGTCGTGGAACAACACCTCGAGGTTGGTGAACGCCGCGGTCGCACCCCGGACGAGCTCGCGCAGGGTGAGGAAGTGGGGCTCCCGGTACGGGCTCAGGGCGCGGGTGATGATCGCGTCACCGGTGAGCGCGAGCGTGATGTCGCCCCGTGCGTCCTCGAACGACTGGGCGCGCGCGCGGCTGACGCCAGCTACGAGCACGAGCCAACCGGTGAGGAGAAGCGCTGAGCCGAACGCCGCAGCGTCCCGCGGGTTGCTGGGCGAAATGTGCGTCATACCCACCTCCGAAACGCTGTCGACCAGGGCTGCTTGTCCGGCTCCGGGTTCGGCCGACACATTTCCATGGTCGAGTCCGCACGCGAGATTGCTGGGGCCGATAACATAGCCCCGCGAGCGCGACCGGCGCAGCAGCTTCCGGACGGGTTGCCGCCGCGACATCGCATACGATAATGGGCTGTAGATCAACAAACGTAAATTGATACAGGACAACATCATGTACTATTGGGGCCGCTCCGCTATCGTCAGATCCGCCATCGCGGCACTCGCGGTGACCATCGGGTCCGCGCCCACGCTGCTTGCGCAGGATCGTGCGAACCCTACCGGGACGACGGCCGAGCGATCGGGTGCATCGCAGGACCGGAACGTTCTCGTCGACCCAGTCCTGTTCGGCGGACTCCAGTACCGGATGGTGGGCCCCACGCGGGGAGGGCGCGTCACGACCGTGGAGGGCCACCGCAGCCACCCCTACACCTTCTACATGGGAACCGTGGGTGGGGGGGTGTGGAAGACGGAGAACTACGGACAGGAGTGGCGCCCGATCACGGACGGCTACCTGGAGACCGGATCGATCGGCTCTGTGGAGGTCGCCGATTCCGACCCGAACGTGATCTATGTCGGTACCGGCTCTGACGGGATCCGGAGCAACGTCATCACCGGGCGCGGGATCTACAAGTCGACGGACGCGGGCGAGACTTGGGCCTTCCTGGGGCTACGGGAGACCGGCCAGATCGGGGCGGTGAAGACGCACCCCGAGGATCCGGACCTGGTATACGTCGCCGCGCTCGGACACCCGTTCGGACCCAACGAGGACCGGGGCGTGTTCCGGTCGAAGGATGGCGGCCTGAATTGGGAGAAGGTGCTGTTCGCCTCCGACAGCGTGGGGGCGATCGACCTCGAACTGCACCCGACGAACCCGAGCCTGATCTACGCGGCCATGTGGCGGGGTGAGCGGAAGCCGTGGACCATCATCAGCGGGGCACGCGACGAGGACGGCATCTGGCGCTCCACCGATGGTGGGGACACGTGGGAGCGGATGACGAAGGGGCTACCGCCGGATCTGATCGGGAAGATCGATCTCACGGTCTCGCCGGCCGACCCCGATCGCTTGTACGCAGTCGTCGAGGCGCCCGAGCCGGTCGAAGGCCTGTACCGCTCGGACGACCAGGGGGTCACGTGGCGGCTGGTGAACGACCGCTCCATGGAGTTGATGCGGCGGCCGTTCTACTACACCAACGTGACTGCCGACCCCACCGACGCCGACGTGGTGTGGGTCAACAACGAGCGGCTGTGGAAGTCCACCGACGCCGGCGAATCGTTCGAGAGGATTTCGACCACGCACGGCGACAACCACGACCTGTGGATTAACCCCGACGATCCGCGGCTCATGGTCCAGTCGAACGACGGCGGCGCCAGCGTGACCCTGGACGGCGGGAATACTTGGTCGACGATCGAGAACCAGCCGACCGCGGAGCTGTACCAGGTCGACGTCGACGACGACTTCCCCTATTGGCTGTACGCCGGGCAGCAGGACAACTCCACGATCGCGGTCCCCAGCCTGCCTCCGGCCGAATCGGCGCCGGGGGGCGCGGAGGCCTGGTGGAAAGACATCGGCGGGTGCGAGACGGGCCCCGTTGTCCCGAAGCCGGGGGACCCGGGCGTCGTGTACGCGAACTGCAAAGGGCGCTTCGGCCTGTACAACGCGCGAACGGGACAGGAGCAGCAGTACTACGTGGGCGCCGTGAACCTGTACGGCCACAACCCGCGAGACCTCCCGTACCGGTTTCAGCGCACGGTTCCTATCGAGGTGTCGCCGCACGACCAGGCCCTTGTGTATCACGGGTCGCAGTACGTGCACCGCACGACCGACGGGGGGCGCACGTGGGAGCGGATCAGCCCCGACCTGACGGCTTTCCGCCCCGAGCGGCAGGTCGTCTCGGGAGGTCCGATCACGCGCGACATCACGGGCGAGGAGCACTACAGCACGCTGTACGTGATCGAGGCCTCGCCGCACGATCCGGACGAGATCTGGGCGGGGGCCAACGACGGTCCGGTGCATGTGACACGCGACGGGGGCGAGAGCTGGACGGACGTCACGCCTCCCGACATGCCGCCCGAGGGGCGGATGAACGCGATCGCCATCTCACCGCACCGGTCGGGCAAAGTGTACGTGGCCGGATACCGGTTCCAGCTCGACGACTGGGCCCCCTACGTGTATCGGACGACCGACTACGGCGAGACGTGGACCCGGCTCACCGACGGGAGCAACGGGATCCCGGCCGACTACCCCGTGCGCGTCGTGCGCGAGGATCCGGACCGGGAGGGCCTGCTGTACGCAGGGACCGAGTTCGGGATGTTCGTTTCGTTCGACGATGGGGCCCACTGGCAGTGCCTCCAGCTCAATCTCCCGGCCACTCCGATCACCGACATCGAGCTGGTCCGTGGCGACATGGTGCTGTCGACGATGGGCCGCTCGTTCTGGATCCTCGACAACGTGTCGCCCCTGCACGCACTCTCGCCGGAGCGGAGCCCGGAGCTCGCGGGGGCGGATGCGCACCTGTTCCAGCCTGGGCTCGCGTACCGCATGCGATACCGAACCCCCTCCGGGTCTGGTCCTCGCAATCCGGCGTCTCCCCACTATCCATCGCCTGGCGCCACGATCGACTACTACCTGGGCTCCACCCCGCAGGACGAGGTATCGCTCGAGATCCTCGACGCGAAGCGACAGCTGGTGCGGCGGTTCGAAGGCACCTCCGGCGAGGTTCGTGAGACCGAGCAAGGTGATGCCGGTGGCGGCTTCGGTCGTGGCAGTGGCGGCAGTTCCCGCGTGCAGGCGTCGGCGGGCATGCACCGGTTCAGCTGGGATCTCCGTCACGCAGGCCCCGAAGGGGCTGATCGTGGGCCCCTGGTTCCGCCAGGCGCGTACACGGCGCGGCTCAACGTCGGCGACTGGTCGCAGGAGCACGGGTTCGAAATCAATATCGACCCACGGGTGGTGGCAGAGGGGGTGACTCAAGAGGACCTCGAGGCCCAGTTCGAGCTCGGCATGGAGGTCACACAGACACTGGTCGAGGCGGAAGAGCTGGCGGCGGGCGTGAACACCATGCTCGAGGAGCTCGAGGAAGCCGCCCAAGCGGGGGAGCCAGCCGAGGCGATGCAGACGCTACGCGAGGAGTTGATCGGCTTGAAGGCGACGCTCGTCGACGAGGGCGGCAGCTACCCGCAACCGATGCTCATCAGCCAGATCGAGTACCTGAACGGCATGATCTCGCGTGCGGACCAGCCGCCAGGACGCGACGCGTACGAGCGGCTCGAACAGCTGCGGGCCCAGCTCGCCGGAGCATCCGAGGCGTTCGCCGAGCTACGGGGCCAGGAGCCGTAGCCTGGCCCTGTCGGCGGAGAGCGAGGCCGAATACGCAGCCCGCACCGCGAAGATCCGTGAGACGGTGGGTGGAGACGCAGACGCCTTGCTCGGGAAGGCGCTCGCCTTTACGCGCCGAATCGAAGTCATGGAAGGCCTGATCCGGCCGGACCTCTCGTTCCCGCCTGTCGACGTCGACCCGCAAGAGTAGTCCGAACGTTACGTCGGCCCGACTCGGGATCAGCGCTCGGTGCGTCCGCTGGTGCGCGGGCGCGCCACCTGCCTGTCGGCGACCTGACCGCCTCAATCCTCCCCGAAGAACACCTCCAGCTGCTGTGTCGGGGAAGGCTTCGTCAACCGCGATACGACCACGAACAGGGCCAGGCTCGTCAGCACTCCCACCTCGACCGCATCGACCCCGAAGCGGGGGAAGAGACGCTCCTGCGCGAACAGCTCCCAGAGCAGACAGGCCAGAAAACCGCCCAGCATGCCGGTGACGGCACCCTTGGCCGTCCCGCGTCGCCAGTTGAGGCCGATCACGACCGGGACGAAGAAGAACGAGGCGATGAACTTGGCTTGCTCGAGCACGATCCCCTGCACGTCTCCCAGCTTCTGGAGCGCGAAGAAGACCGGGATGATGGCTAGCACCACGATCGCGACCCGGTTCACGTTCACGAGGTGCTTTTGGCTGGCATTGGGCCGGAAGAACTTTCCGTACAGGTCGTGCGCCACGCCCGCGCCGGTCACGAGCAGCACGGAATTGACGGTCGACATGATCGCCGACAACATGGCCACCAGCAGGAGCGCTCCGACCACCGGTGGGAGCACCTGGAACGCCATGACCGCGGTCGCCTGATCCTGCGAAGGGAGGCTCGGGAAGAGCACCCGCATGAGGAGACCGATCGACATGATGCACACGCTGATCACGACCTGGAACCCGATCGATACGAAGATGGCGCGGCGCACCGTGCGCTCGTCGCGCATCGAGTAGAAGCGGGTCAACTCGTAGGGCGCCGCCGCGATCGAGAGCCCGAAGGCCACCGCGAAGGCGAGCAGCTCCAGCGGGCGGAAGTACCAGCCGATCAGCCGGTCGTCGAGCGATTCCAGAAACCGGAACGAGCTGCGGATCGCGTCCATGTGGTTCAGACCGCCGACCTGGTCCAGGAGGACCGGGACAGCCACCAGCAACGCCCCCACCATGATGAGCGTCTGTAGGAACTCGATGTACGAGCTCGAGCGTACGCCGCCCAGCAGGGTGTAGATGGCCGTGCTCGCCACGATGAGGAGCATCGCGGTGATCGGGCGAATCCCGAATACGACCTCGGCGATCTCCCCGCCCGCCTGGAACTGGGCCACCAGATAGATCGTGTAGGCCACCACGATCAGCACGCCCGCCAAAGCCCCGGCGCGGTCGCTCCCGTAGCGGACCGATATGTAGTCGGGGACCGTGAGCGCCCCGAACCGCCTCAGCTTCGGAGCGACGAAGAATGCCGAGACGAGCCACCCGGTCCACAGCCCGAGCCACGGGAACCACCACGAGACCCCGGTCAGGTAGTGGCGCCCCGCCGTGCCCACGAACGTGCCGGCGCTGATCTGCGTGGCGGCCAGCACCGCGCCGCCGACGATCGGGCCGATCGAGCGACCGGCGGCGAGAAAATCGACCTCGGTCTCCGTGTGGAAATAGCTCCACACGGAGATCCACATGATGATCACGAGGTAGATCCCGAGGACCAGGTAGAAGATCGGACCCACGGGTCAGGCGCTTCCCCCGCCGTTCTCGCTATCCTGCGAGGTTCGGTTCGGCTCGGATGATGCCGGCCGGGGTGATGGCGGTTCGGCGTCGGATTCCGGTTCGGGCTCGGCGAGCAGACGCGCGATCCCTTCGTCCAGCTCTTGCTCCAGCTTCCAGAAGTGACGCACGGCGACGAGGATCGAGCCGGTCACCAGGAGAGCCGATAGCGACACGATTACGATCAGGAGGCCTGTAGTCATTCGACTTCGTCCGGCCGACTAGGGCGCGTCCCCGCGCCCCCCAGGGCTTCGGAACGGCGGGCCGTGCGCCACGCCCAAACGGCCGCGAGGAGGAGCAGTGCGACCGCCGCGAGGTCCGCGGCCCGCGCGAAAGACAGGCCGCCCGACGCGTCCAGCCTCACGAAAGTCGGGACGCTCGAGAGACTCGCGACCAGGGCGCCCTCGGCGTTCCGCTGGAAGCGCGGCAGGCTCGTCCCGAGATCCAGACTCGAGGCCGAATCGGGGGCCAGCTCGACGCGCAGCGTCACGAGGCCGGCGGCCATCTGCGCCTCGGGTGACGGAACGAACAGCGGGATCCGGTCGAGTCGGCCGGTGACCCGATACCGCAGGTCGATCGGCGCGTCTTCGGCGACCTGGAGATGGTACGCGCCGGGCAGAAGTCCGAGATCGGGATCGGATACGGGCTCTCCGGCCACGCCCGCGTATACGAGCTCCAGGTACTGGCCGTCGAGGCGTATCGCGTGCGCTTCGACGGTCCCATCCAGCGCCGGAACCCGCTGCGTGATGTCGGCGGCATCGGGACCGAGACGAATCACCACCGTGTCGGACGATGCCGCAGGAGGGGGCGACACCGCAGAGGGGGGGGACACCGCTGGAGAGGGCGAAGACACCGGGGCGTGAGCGCCGGCGGCGATGAGGAGCACGCCGGCCAAAATGGGCGGGACAAGCGACATCCGGCGCTCTACCAGCGCGCCCGGCCAACCACCTGCGCGGCCTCGTACAACCGGTTCGCGACCTGATTCACCCGCCGGCGAAGCCCCGTCTGAAGAAACGGAAGGTGGTCCGGATCCACCTCCGCCACGGCGGCGAGCCGTCTCACCCCGGCGAGCTTCGGGATCACGGCGCGTGGCAGCGCCGGGTCGTGGTCGAACCGCTCGCCTTCCGCGTAAACGAGCGGCACCAGGATCCGCGCAAGCTCCATCAGGATCGCGTTGAAGCTTTCTGCGCTGAGCGACTCGGAAGTCCCTACGGCGACCCCCGTTTCGCCCATCGGAGGCCCTCCGTTCCCGCTGATGGGGACATCTTCGTCGTACAGCCAGTCCAGCTCCCGACGCAGCCCCGCCAGCTCCTCGAGGGCGGGCGACAGGTCCAGCCACTCGCCGGCCGCCACCGCGTACCGACTCAGGGCCTCACCCAACTCCTCCACGGTGCCGCGGAAGTCGAACGGGAGGATCTCCGCGTTCAGGACGCGCGTGAGCGCCGTCACGTACACGGCGAGATCGCGCTCCAGGTTCGCGCGCTCGGCTACATGGAAAACGTCGTCTTCCGTGTGCCAGGCGATGTTGCCCCCGCACCCGCCGGTAGGGTAGAAGCCAAGCGTCTCGCGCTCCTCGGCGGGGATGTTCGAGAGCAACATGAAGAACGAGGTGAGCCCGATCTGGTTGAAGGAATAGTCCCCCGCGCGTAGCGGCCGCTGGCCGATCGCCTCCGCCCCGGTGGCGTCGCGGATCGCGTCGCGGCAAAGGGCCTCGGCTTCGGCCATCCACATCACTTCCTCGTATGCGGTGGCGTGCCAGCACCCGGGCGAATCGATGTTCACCGCGGCGACGCACCGCTTTCGGAGCTCGAGGGCGAATGCGTCTGCGAACCACGTCGATCCCCCATAACGACCCGTCGAGTGCGCTGGCCACCAGGCCACCTTGAGCGTGCGACGTAGCCCTTCCCTGCCCTCGTGGAACACCCGCGCGAGCTCGAGCAGGGTCGCATCGCCCACCGCGTTGTCCCCGATCCCGACGTCCCAGGAGTCGTAATGCCCGTGTGCGAGCAGGAAGTCGTCCGAAACGCCGAGAATCGTGGCGACGGGAAGCTTGCAGGGATACCAGCCCTCCTCGAGCTGGGCATGCAGCGTCAGCGCGACATGGGTATTCGTCGGTGTATCCCTGGGCCCGGAGAGCATGGCTCGAAGCCGCTCGCCGTCCGGGCTGCTGATCGCGACGACCGGGGTCTTCGGTTTCGCGCCCAAGTTCTCGGCGGTCGGAGTTCCCCATATCGGCGTGCAGATCCCCCAGTGAATGTTCTCCCCCGGGTTGATGTAGATTTGTCCGATCGCGCCCGCGGCCTCGAAGCGCTGGACCGTCAGCGGCATCGCGTATCCCTCGGTGACGATGATCTTGCCCGCCACGTCGGGCAGCTCCGGCCCCTGGCGACTCTCGAACAGGTCGCCCGTGCCGCGCATTCGCTCAGCGGGCACGTAGATGGCCGTCCCTGACAAGCCCTGTGCCGGCGTGGAAGTCGAAAACGAGGGAGGTTTCGCACGGATCCGGTCACCGTCCACCCCGACCCAGGACTCACGCGGCAGTGACAGGTAGAGGACCGGCTCGTGCACCTCATGCTCGATCCCCAGCGCGGTAAGCTGCGCTGAGATGTACTCCGCGGCCTCGTGCTCCTCCGACGCGCCGGATTCGCGCACCAGGGTCGTGAAGCGCTCAATCAGCCCCCACCCGTGGTCGAAATCGACTCGCTCGAGCAGATCTCGCTCGAAATCGGTGGCTGGAGACGGTGTCGGCGTCATTTTCGAGACCCTCCGGTTTTGGGCAGCGGGGCGGCAGGCAGGGCCCCGCTATATTGACATCCCCGGGCGTCTCTGCAACCGTTCGGCGAACCGACACCGTTCGTGGCGCGTTGTCTTTGCGGGCCGCAAGCCGCGCAAACACCTGCATGGAGTCCGATTCGAATGAGCCGCCGCCCCGGTTTCCTGGGCTCTCCCTTCCTGCGCCTCACCGGCTACTACATGATCGCCGCGGCACTGTTGTACGGCGTCGCACTCCTCTTCCCGGTGGTACTCGATTCGTTCTCGGGTGAGCGTCTGAGCGACCTGGCACAGCGGGGCTTCCTGGGGGGTGGCGATCCGGTCGGCGTGAGCGAAGGCTCGATGCGCGGGCCGGTCGAATCACTCCTGTTCGCGACCCTGGCGATGGTCGGGAGCATGGTGCTGCTTGCCCCCGTCGTGTGGGTGTACATGATCACCCGCCAGCAGCAGGGCTACGACGAGTCTGTCGTCCACACGGTCATTATCCTCCCGATCGCGGTCACAGCGCTCGTGATCGTCGTCCAGGACAGCGTGGCGCTTGCCTTCAGCCTCGCCGGGATCGTCGCGGCGGTCCGCTTCCGGAACACCCTCAAGGACACGAAGGATGCGGTGTACATCTTCCTGGCGATCGGAACCGCGCTGGCTGCCGGGGTCCAGGCGCTGGGCATCGCCGCGGTCGCCACGGTGCTGTTCAACTACCTCGTCCTGTTCATGTGGAAGTTCCAGATCGGAAACATCTACGCCGACCAGCTCGGCCGTGCGCCGAAGATGCGCCTGGGTGATGTGCTGGCGGGCGCGGGACGCACGCCGGGGGCCGGATCGGGGAACCTCACGATCGGCGACCCCAACGCGCTCGCGGCCCTCACGCCTGACAGCCTCACCGAGATCGTCCAGCGCAGACAGCGCCTGCGCGAGCAGATCGCCGGCGGCGGCAAGGTCGCGAAGAAGTACAACGGGCTACTGGTCGTTCTCGCCCCCAACACCGAGGAGTGCATCGAGGCGATCGAGGAAGTGCTCGAGGAAGGCACCAAGCAGTACCAGCTCGCCGAGAGCTCGGACACACCGGAAGGTGAATGGACGCTCGAGTTTCTCATCGGACTGCCGAAGAACGCCTCCGGGCAGGACCTGATCGCGACGCTTCGCCAACGGGTGGGCCAATGCATTGTCGCGGCCGAGTTTCGCAACCTGAAGCTCGAAAAATAGTGCCGCGCCGCCGCGAGATTCCCTCCCCCCTTCGCGTCGCCCTGTTCGCGGGCGCCCTCCTGGCGTGCCGCTCCAATCCCGCCATCGAGGCGCAGGAGAACCCGGCCACGTTGTCCGACTACACGCTGGCCGGCGGACCGCAGTCACAGTGGAGGCTCCCGGGCCGATTACGCGAGATCTCCGGTCTGGCCGCTTCGGGCGATGGCCGGCTGTTCGCCCACGACGATGAGCGAGGCGTGATCTACGAAGTCGACCCTCTCGAAGGCCGGCTCGTGAAGGCGTTTGCCCTCGGCGACGTCACCGCGGTGGATGACTTCGAGGGCATCGCGGTGGTCGAGGACCACTTCTACCTGGTTTCGAGCGACGGTCGCCTGTACGAGAGCCCCGAGGGCGAGGACGGCGAGCGAATGCTGTTCAACACCTACGGCACGGGCGTGGGGCGGCGGTGTGAGGTCGAGGGTCTGGCCTACGAGCCGGCGGATCGGACCCTGCTCCTCCTGTGCAAGACGGCGCGGGATCCGGAGCTCGGGGAATCCGTGAACATCTACCGGTGGTCCGTGGACGAGCGCGCCATGGCGAGCGACTCGGTGATCCGGATCTCCCGAGCGGCGCTCACGGAGGGCATACCCGGGAATCGATTCTCCCCTTCCGGCATCGAGCGACACCCCGAGACAGGGCACTACTTTATCGTGGCCGCCCGAGAGGAGGCCATCGCGGTGGTCGATCAAGCGGGTGAGGTCCAGTCGGTGAAAGCGTTCGCGGACGGGGCGCACCGTCAAGCCGAGGGGATCACGTTCACTCCACAGGGTTCGTTGCTCATTGCGGACGAAGGTGGCGGCGGGCGAGCTCGGCTGAGCCTTTACGAGCGACGCCCGCCCGACGGGCGGGAGGACAGGCGGAACGGCGACCCACCCGATCCCGATATCGGCCCAACAGATATGACTAGCAGCTCCACGCAGACCGCAGAAGACGGCGCCTAGAAAGCCATCCCGGCGCTGATGTAGAGCCCTGTCAGGTCGTCCCCCTCCATGATCCCCACGCTCAACGACTGAAGCCGGTTCATGAAGGCCAGCCACAGGCCCCCTCCGAAGGCCGTGTGCCACGTGTCGGCGTCGTCGGGATCGCCATCGAAGAACACACGACCCGCATCCGCCGCGCCGAACAGCCCCAGCTGGGTCGGAACGAGCATGTTGAAGCTGACGAGCCCGAATCGAAGCTCGGCGTTCCCGTACAGCGAGGCGTCGCCCGCGAAACGGCTGGTCCTGAAGCCACGCAGCGACCGCCGGCCGCCCAGGTACGCGGCCTCGTGGAACGGGACGGTCCCGAACACCTTCTGCCCACCGACGCGTAGCGCGAGGGTCGGCTCAGCGGGGATCGGGGCGGTCAAGTACGCCGAAGCGGAACCATGTACCTCGCCGAAGGTGGACTCGACATCCCAGATCTCAGGATAGATGGCACCGCCTCCCTGCAAGAGAACTCCTCGCTTCGCGTAACCGGTGTTGTCGCGCGTATCGATCGCAAACCAGGCCTGGGCGCCCACCTCCCCGAACGAGCCAAGCCCGTACGGGGCCGGGTCCAGGCCTCCAATGAATCGATCGGCGTTGTCGTCAGTCGGGGCGCTCGAGTGCTTGAGGACCGGGCCGAAGCCGATCTTGAAGGTCGGTCGCAGCGGGTCCGTGCCGGCCGCCGGATCGCCCCCCCGGTCCTCACCCGCGTGCCACTCCACACCGAGGCTGATCTCGAGCTCGCGGTGCTGGACCTTGAAGAAGGAGCTGGATTCCGTGGCCGGGGTCTCGTTCCCGAACCCGTAGAAGCGGAGTTTATTGATCCCGGTGTATTCGACGTGGATCAGGCCATCGACCCCGGACCACATTTCGCGAAAGCGGCCGTCGTACCCGAGGAGCACTTCGGGTCCGACCGTGGCGATCCCCGCGCTGAACAGGTGGTACGTCTTGAACGGCACCTTTCGGAAGCCGTAGCGCTCCACCCCTCTGCGCAACCCGAACCACAAGCCGAGGTCCGGGCTGTAGCCCAAGATCGGAAACCCGACCACGTTTCCGCCCCAATCCAGCGCGTACCGGTGCGCCAGGTCCTTAGAGGGCGGGCGTTCGAACGGGCGCTCATCCACGCGGGCGCCACGGCCGGTGTCGAACACGTTGTCGCCGCGGTCGTCGTGGAAGTGGACCTTCCCGGCCGGGGCGCGCGAATCGTTCACGAAGTGGTCGTCGCCCCCGCCTCCAATGATGCGCACCGTGATCCGATCCCCGTCGCCGAGGATCTCGGCCCGGTCGTCGCCACCCCGCAGGTAAAGGCGTACTTGCCGGGTCACCTCGGGGTCGAAGGTTCGTCGGAAATAGGGCGGTGCGCGTGTGGCGTCGTCCTCCCCCAGCAGACCGATACGGACCTTCAGTTCACCGGTCGGCAAGTGCTCGAGCTCGGCGTACTCGTCCTCGTCCGTCGCGTAGATGTCGGCCCATCGAGTGATGATCTCATAGAACTCTCGCGCCGCCCCGGCCAACTCGTCGCGCCGTTGCTTGAGCGCGGTCTGGAGGCGTTCTCCCACGAGGGTGAAGTGCTCCTCCGGGAGACGGCGGACCGCATCCTCGATCACGGGGTCGGTCAGGTCACGCCGGATCTCGAACGCGACCGAGTCCCAGACCGGCCACTCCAGCTCCACGAGGACCTCGCGATCCAGCTCCCACCCGTTGAACGTGAGCCCACCGATATGGGGGTAGTCGGCCTCGTACTTCGTCTGCTGCGGACGCGTCCTACGGTACATCCACATGACGAAGCCGTCGTAGTCGACGAACGCCTGATCGCGGTCCTCGGGGATCGGAATCCAGACCCGGCAATCGCTCCGCTGCTCCTCCGCCCACCTCCACTGCCCCGCGTGCCGATCGCGGTCCCCGATGACCATGTCCATCAGCCGGGCCTTGAGATACGCTCGCGCGTCGGGACGATCGCAGGGGTCTTCTTCGATGGCGTCGCGGAAGTTGTCCGTTCCGCTGATCCGGCGGAATCCGCTCCAACCGGGGGTGTTGTCCGGGCCTTCCTCCGGACGTTCGGTCAGCATCCCGATCAGGCCGGCGAACTCCTCGCGGTATTCTCCCAGCCGCGGATCGTCCGGGACCAGGACGAGCTGGTGCAGGGGGTGGAGGACCCCGGTCGCCTCAAGCAACGGATCCACGATCAGCCCCGCCGTAGGCAGCAGCGCGCTGATCTGATCCTGGATGATCTTCTCGACGAAGGTGCCCTTGAGCTCGGGGAGCAGCCGCTTCGTCGGGTCTTTGTCCATCGAGCGGACGGCGTATTCCAGCCCGTCGGCCCCCACGAACTCCAGCGTGACCGACTGGCCGAACCCACCCGTATCGATCGGTGTGAGGCCGCCGCCGACGGCATCGAGATCGAGGACCGGCACTTCGATCGGGGTGATCCACACCTCGCGGTAGTCGTCGCCATATAGCCAGCGACCGAACGCGCTCGACCGATAGCGCTCGCCCGGCACGACCGTGTGCGTGGTGGCGCCCGGCGGTGGCGGCGATTTGACGATCTGCGCGGCCGCCGTCGCCGCAGAGCACAAGAGGAGCGCGGACACGACCACGCCTATCCGGCGCGGTCCGATCCGGGGTGCGCGGAGGATGTGGAACGCCATTGCCATCTCCCCATCGGGTATTAGGTATCGGCCGGTCGGAAACGCCCGACCGGCCGATAGGCGGGCTACCGGTGCGATCCTAACGGACCCGCATCGGCACTGTGAAGCGGGTGCGGTCCCAGTTCAGCTGTAGGATTCCTCCGTCCTCGGTCGGCTCGATCGAGATCGTGAAACGCTCCATGGGCTCCTCGAGCCCTCGCGCGCTCATCTCTACCCGGGCGAAGTCCTGCGCCTCGTCGTACGCCGTGCCCCATTGGCCAGTCTGCGAGTTGATGATCAGCGTCGCCGACTCGGCCGTGTAGATGCTCCACAGGGTATACGCGCCGGCCGGCACTTCCGCATCACCGATGACCAGGTCGCGATCGGTGGTGAACTGCGTGGCGGCGTTCGCGCCCGTGCGCCACACCTCGCTGTATGGGACGAGACCTCCCCAGATCTCACGCCCGCGCTTCGCCGGGCGGCTGTAGGCGATCTCGAAGGTCGCTCCGCCACCACTCTCGGTGACGGTCGCCCCGGGAGAGGGAGTCCCCACACCCTCTCCCCGTGCATCGCGCGCGGCGAAGCCGGCCGCCAGCGACGCTATATCGGGCGGCTCGATCGGCTCGATCTCGACTTTTATGGTGGTCTCGCCGCCCGTGATCGACGTGATCCGGCCGCTCGCGTCCACGCGCGCGATGAGCGGATTCCCGAAGAAGTCCAGCGACATCTCGCCGGGGCCGCGCTGGCTGATGGCGTTAGGGGAGGATCGGCCGCGCATGGGCCACAGCATCGTGAAGCCGAACGGCTCCTCGCCCGAATCGGACGCCAGGGCCAGCTGTACGGCGTGCTCGAACAGCCCCACGGCCAGGGGCACCCGACCGGTGGTCGGTACCGGGTGCGGTGCGGCCACGACTTGCTGGGTGACGGTCTCGCCCTCGCTTTGTCTGATGATCGTGGCGCTGTCCCCGGTCACCTCGATCGTGATGCTGGAGGGTGCCGGCCCATCCGGATTCTCCGCGGGCGTCTCCCACTCCAGCCCGAAGTGTGAGACCGATCCGTCCGGCGCGAACGTGACCTCGTAGCGCCCGACCAGCGTCACCGGGCTGCGGGCGAGCATCTCGCCGCTCAGCCCGTCCGCCGATCGGCGGAAGACCTCGATGGCCATCGTGTCTGTGCCTAGCAGTTCGACGAACGCACGCTCCTCGGGCTCAGCCGCACAACCGGCCAGGACCGCCCCCAGGAAGACGGGCAGCCCGAGAACCGGGAGCCCGCGCGGGGGGACGCCGACAGCTGACTGTCGGGCCGAACGGCGATGGCGGAGGCGTGGACTGCGAGCCATGTGGATTCTCCTTCGTGGGTTCCTGACGGCAACTTAGCACGCGGAGCTTAGTTGCGCGGCGTTCGCCTCGCCGGCCGTCCCGCCACGGTCTAGCTTGGACCGCCGGGAGGGGCACAGGAATGGAAATGCGAGCATGATGAAGCGGGGCACGATGAGGTGGGGCGTGACAGGACCGTGCGGATCGCTGCGAAGTCAACCGACCGCTGAGCGGAATCTGGGGGCGGCCCGGTCACCGCTCGCCTTCACGCTCGCACTCCTGGCCGTCGCGGCAGCGAACCTCCCCGTGGGGGCGACCAAGGTGGCCGCGCAGGAGCCCGACCCGGCAGGCGCGACACCCGCCCGGCAACAGCCTGCGGTCGAGCATCTCTTCGATTGGACCTCGCTTCAGTTCCCGGCCGAAGAGTACGCGCGACGCAGGGAAGCCGTGATACGGGCGCTACGCGACTCGGGGGGTGGAGGCCTGCTCGTCCTCAGCGCACACGGACTCAGCCACGGGGAGACGTTTCGCCAGGCGGACGATTTCCTCTATCTGACCGGACTCGAGCTTCCAAGCTCCGCCCTGTTCCTCGACACGGAGAACGGTTCGACGACGTTGTTCCTGCCGCGCGGTGACTTCCGGTTCGAGAGCGCCACCCGGCCCAACGATTTCCCCGGCCGACCGCTCGCCGACGACCCCACGATCGCCGAGCGTTCCGGGATCGCGGTCGTGCTGCCGATCGCCGAGCTGGACCGCCTTCTCGTCTCGTGGGCCGACGGCCGGCGCACGCTGCGGTTCAACCCCGGCCGGCCGGGGCAGATTCGCCGCGTCGAGACGTCGCTGATCCCCGACTGGGACCCGCTCCTGCTTTCGCTCTACCACCTCCAGTACGCGTACCCGGAGCTGAGGATCGAGAACGCGCACACCGAAATCGCACGCGTCCGGATGGTCAAGAGCCCGGCCGAGATCGAAGCCCTGCGACGTTCGGCGGCGCTCACACAAGAGGCGATCCGCGAGGCAGCAGGGTCGATTCGCGAGGGCGTCACCGAGCGTGAGCTGGAGGCCGTGTTCGAGGCCGCCTGCAAGGAGAGGGGCGCGCAGCGGGTCGCGTTCTCGCCGATCATCAAGTCCGGCCCGAACTCGTTGTGGCCTTGGCGGATCCTCGCGGCGCATTACGATCGCCGGAATCGGGCCATGGTCGATGGCGACCTCGTCATCTTCGATGTCGGGTGCGAGCTGGATCATTACGTGAGCGATGTGGGGCGCACGTTCCCGGTGTCGGGCAGCTTTTCGACCGAGCAGGCGACGATCCTCGCAATGGAGATCGCGGTAGCCGACGCGATCATCGCCGCGGTCCGACCCGGCATCACCTTCGGCCAGCTGCGAGCCGTCGCGGAATCCGTAATCCATCCGGAGCACCGGCCATACATGCAGACCGGTCTCTTCTTCGGGCACCACCTGGGGCTGTCGACGGGTGACCCGAGCCTTCCCGACACCCCGCTCGCTCCCGGCATGGTGTTCACGGTCGAGCCCTGGTACTACAACCACGACCGCGGGATCTCCGTGTTCACCGAGGACGAGGTGCTGGTCACCGAGGATGGGGCCGATCTGCTGACAGCCGGACTTTCCCGACGGATCGCCGATCTCGAGCGCATGGTCGGAGCACGGCGATAGTCGACGAGTCAGCGCGACCTAGGCGGGGCCCGTAGACGGGGGATCAGGTCCCGCGAGCCGGCCGGCCCTCTCTGGCCCGGTTGGATCCCTCACGAGGGGCTTGTCGAAATCGGCCATCCCCACGACCTTCCGTCGCTGTCCACACCACCCGTGTTTGTAGCCGTAGGAGGTACCATGTCGTCGACGCCGTATTCCCGCCCGCGCACCGTCTTCCCCGCCCTCGCCATCAGCCTCGGTTTGGCCGCGGCAGGCTGCCAGGCCCCCGACTCCGAATCGCCCTCCGGCACCGCAGAAGTGCGTTCGTCCAGCCCGACGGATATGGCGGCGCCCAGCACCGCGTCGTTCGAGTTCACGACCGACGAGAAGTTCGACGCGTCGTCGATCACCGCGTACACGGGCGAGCACGCGGAGGTGTACGCCCACATCGACGCCAACCTGGACGCCCACATCGGCAACCTGCAGCGCTGGATGCGCCAGCGGTCGATCAGCGCGCAGAACGACGGCATCCAGGAGATGGCCAAGATGCTGCGCTCCGACCTCGAGGGCATGGGGTTCGCCGAGGCGGAGCTCGTCCCGACCGACGGCCACCCCGGGGTGTGGGGGTACTACGATGCGGGCGCCGAGCAGACCCTGCTCGTCTACCTCATGTACGACGTCCAACCCGTGAATCTCGAGGACTGGGAGTCGCCGCCGTTCGAAGCCAACCTCATCGACAGCGAGCTGGGCACGATCCTCATGGCACGCGGCGCCACGAACCAGAAGGGGCCCGAGCGCGCGTTCTTCAACGCGGTCCAATCCATCATCGAGACGACCGGCGGGCTGCCGGTGAACCTGATGGTGACGGCCGAGGGCGAGGAGGAGATCGGCTCCGTCCACTACCCGCAGATCGTCGACGCGTACGCGGACCGCCTCGCCGAGGCCGACGGCGCGCTGTTCCCGATGAACAACCAGGGCGCGCAGGGCAGGATGCGGATGAGCATGGGCGTGAAGGGCATCATCTACATGGAGGTGGAGTCGAAGGGCGGCGATTGGGGCGGGCCCGAGAACGCCGAGATCCACGGCTCCTACAAGGCGATCGTGGATGCGCCCGCCTGGCGATTGGTGCAGGCGCTCTCGTCGATGACGAGCAAGGACGGCAATACGATCCTCATCCCCGGCTATTACGACGATGTCCGTCCGCCCACGCAAGAAGAGCAGATGTTGATCAACGGTCTCGTGGATGGCTGGGATGACGCTATCCAGCAGGAGACCCTCGGCCTGGATCACTGGATCGACGGGCTCACGGGTCGCGACGCCATCCTGCGGTACCTGTACGAGCCGACCCTGAACATCGACGGGATCTGGGGCGGGTACGACGGACCCGGCGCAAAGACGATCCTTCCCCACATGGCGACCGCCAAGGTCGACTCGCGACTCCCGTACGGGATCGACCCTGACGAGGCACAGCAGAAGATCGAGGACTACCTCGTGGAACAGGGGTTCCCCGATGTCGTGGTGCGTTCGATGGAGGGGTATCCGGCGGCTCAGACGATCGGCGTGTTCAACAAGTACGGGCATACCCCGACGGTCATGCCGCGACTGGCCGGGAGCGCGCCGTTCTACCAGTTCACCGAGCGGCTCGGGCTTCCGCTCGTGTTCTCGGGGCTCGGCCATGGCTCGGGCGCGCACGCCCCCAACGAGTACATGGTGATCCACCCGGCCGAGGGCTCGACGGTGGCCGGGTTGGCGGAGGTGGAGAAGGCGTACGTGGATCTGCTGTATGCCGTGGCCGGGCAGTAACGGGCACCATTCGAGCGACCGGGCAACCGGTTGTCGGCTGGTTTGATGAGCCGCACGGTCCGGTACCGGAACGGGGCGGAGGTGGGCTCGCCGAGCAGGTCTCCGGCTGTCGCCTCCAGGAAGTCGACCAGTTGCTGCGAGGTGCTGCCTCCCCAGCCGTAACCGATGCCGAGGGTGAGGCTCCGCTGACCGATCCGGAGATCGGCGCCGACCGAGAGCAAGCGGACACCCCAGTTCGTGATCGACAGGTCGGTGGCAAAGGCATCGTCGGGGCGGCCGCTGTTGTCGGTCGACCAGCTCCCATACCCCTTGAACTTCGGGCTGAACTCATGCTCGAGGCCGATCGCGTAGTTCCACACCGTGGTGCGTGCGTCGATCACCTCGAAGGGCACCTGTTTCCCTGAGCCCTGCGCCTCGAACCCTCCCGTGTCGAGCACGTCGTATCGACCCACGGCATCGTACCATTCGGTGCTCGCGTGAAGCCGGGTGGTCGACGTGAAGCGCCATGCTCCCCCAAGACCGACAGAGAGAGGAGTGCGGTAGGTCGAGGCGAGGTCCTTCTGGAGCGCGGCGGCGAATTCGGTGTCGGGTCGGCCATCCCCATCCTCATCCTGTCCGATCAACAGGTTTTCCGACGTGGCTTTGCCGCCCCCGCCCAACCGGATGCCAGGGGTCGTCACCGTGAGGCCGGCGGTGATCCTCGGATAATCGATGAACAGGCCGCCCTTCCATAGGGTCCGGACATTGAAGTATTCGAAATCGCGAAACCGAACGTCGACCAGGCCGCCACCCGCTACGTCCAATGCCTCCCCCGCGAGGGTGGTGGCATTTCGTTGGCTGCGGGCTGCGAGGTACCACGTGGCTCCGACCCCGATCCGCGGTCCGATCGAGCGCGCCCAGCTCAGTCCGGCCCACCACTCCGAGAACGAGGACTCGACTCGAGCGCGGCCGAAAAAGTCGGACAGCTGCCGGTCCGGCGGGATCGTCTCTTCCGCGAGCAGGACCCTCGCGATCGCATCGGTCCGTCCTCGTTGGCGGGTGATGATGGAGTAGGTGATCACATTGTTCCCATCGGAGCCCGATGAGATCTTGCCCGCCAGGATGTTCGGGATGGGGCCCGCAAACGTCGAGCCGAGATCGATGCCCGTGCCCGCGGCATCCTTCAGCGTGGTGTTCTCCACCTCGAGCAGGTTCACGACGAAGGCGAACGCGAGCGAATCGGCGAGGGCGAGCGCCCCGGGGTTGTAAAACGTGGCCCCAATGTCGGAGACGCTGCCGATGATGGCGCCGCCGAGCAGCGCCGCCCTGGGGCCATGCTGAAAGGTCCAGTAGTGAGCGTCCTGCGCCGCGACCGGCTTGCTTGTCCCGAGCGCCGCCATGACGCCGACGACGGTCACCCGTCGGATAGCGGCCCTCAGTCTATTCGAGCTGGTTTTGCGTGAGTCGGCCGGGGGGGAGGACGCGTTAGAGCCCATCGATCCTCACGATGTCGACGCCGAGATCCCGTGTGATCGTGGCCACTCTCACCTTTCCCTCGAATGGGCGTCGACTCATCCACCCAACGCCGCGAGTCTGAGCTGTCGAAATCTAGGGCCGGGCCAGGGGCGCTAATAGGGGAGCTCGGCGGTCGAAGCGAAACCAACGCGACGATCAGGAGGTGGTCGCTCGCTCCTGGGCACAGCTCGAGGCGCAGCGCGAAAGCTGAACAGCCCCACCGAACCCGAAGGCTCCGCGAGAAGAAACGACTCGTAACCCCTTCCGAGATGGCCTGCTGGGTGAGAGTTTTCCTACCTGTTCGGGGCGAGTAACTCGTCTTCCCCCGAAGCGTCGTCAATCTTGTCTCTGAATGGCGTTGGTGCCATGACACGCGAGCCGCCCCATCCCAGGAGCAGGCTGGTCCTCCTCTCCCTGCTCGTTCTCGTCCTCTCTCTGCTCTTCGTCGGGCCGGCGTCGGTGAGCGCCCAGGAGCCGCCCGCACCGGAGCCGACGGCGGAGCCGAACGTCGTCATCGGGATCGTCATCGACGGACCGTGGGAGCGAAACGACGAGCTTCTCCCCCTGTTCCGCGGCGAGATCGAGGAGCTCGTGCGGGAGGACTTCGGCGCGGTGGTCCCCGATGACCGGGTTCTGATCGCCGACTGGACGCGGGCCGGCGTCGGGGCGGCCATCGATCTCCTGTTCGCGGCCCCCGATGTGGACATCGTGATCGGACTGGGAGTCCTGGCCTCGCACGAGCTGACCCAGCGCGAGAGCCTGCCGAAACCGGCGTTGGCCCCGGTCGTCATTGACCCCGATGCCCAGGGTCTGCCCGATGCAGGGGGCAAGAGCGGCATCCCCAACCTCAACTACCTGGCCATTCCGCTCACGCTCGAGACCGATATCCGCGCCTTTCTCGACATTGTGCCGTTCCAGCGGATGGCGGTCTTGATGAGCGGGCGGGTGATGGACGCGATTCCGGTACTCGGCGACGGGATTCCCGAGGCGGCGGCCCACCTGAATCTTCAGCTCGACGTGATCTCGGTGACGTCTGCGCAGGCCGCCCTCGACGCGATTCCAGCGGGCACCGAAGCCGTGTACATCGCCCCTCTGCACTCGTGGGCGCCCGGCGAGCTCGATCACCTCGTGCGCGGTCTGATCGACCGGCGTCTTCCGAGCTTCGCGCGGTTGGATGAGCGGGAGGTGGAGCGCGGCTTCCTGGCCACCAGCACGCCCAATGCGTTCTTCGATCGCCTTGCCCGCCGGCTGGCCCTGAACGTCCAGAGCGTGTTGCTGGGACAGGACGCGGGTGAGCTTAGGACGGACTTCACGGTCCCCGCCCAGCTCACGATCAACATGGAGACCGCGCGTGCCATAGGGACCTACCCTCCCTGGGACGTGGTAACGGAGTCAGTGCTCATCAACGAGCGCGCGCGGGAAGTCGCCCGGACGTTGAACCTCGGCGACGCCGTGCGCGAGGCGATCCAGGTGAACCTCGACCTGGCGGCTCGCAACCGGTTCGTGTCCGGCGGCGAGTCGGAGGTGACCCGGGCCCGCGCCCGGCTCCTCCCCCAATTGGAGATCTCCTCGCTCGGGGCCGTGATCGATGATGACCGGGCGTCGGCCAGTTTCGGACAGCAATCGGAGCGCACCCTGTCGGGCTCGGCAACGTTCAGCCAGCTCCTGTTCTCCGAGTCGGCATGGGCGAATTATTCCGCCCAGCGCTCGCTCCAAGACTCCCGTGAATACGATCGCGACGCCCTCTCCTTGGACATCTCTCTCGAGGCGGCGACGGCCTACCTGAACGTTCTACGGGCCAAGACCTTCGAGCGGATCCAGCAGGAGAACCTTCGACTCACCCGCACCAACCTGGAGGATTCCCGTTTGCGAGAGCGCATCGGCGCGGGCCGGCCGGCCGAGGTCCTCAGGTGGGAGAGCCAGATCGCGATCGACCGGCAGGCAGTCATCAGTGGCTCGGCGGAGCGAAACGTGGCCGAGATGGAGCTCAACCGCATCCTGAACCGCCCCCTGGAAGAGCCCTTCGCCACCGAAGAGGCGGATCTCACGGATCCGGAGGTGTCCTTCGTGGCGCGGCTGTATCCGTACGCGGACGATCAATGGTCTTTCGACGTGTTCCGTCGCTTCATGTCGGCGGAGGCGCTCGCCAATGCTCCGGAGCTCCGCGCCTTCAGCGAGGCGATCGAGGCGCAGAACCGATTCCTGAGCTCCACTCGGCGCGCCTATTGGCTCCCGAGCTTCGCGCTCCAGGCCGAGGTCACGAACGTGCTGGACCGCGGCGGGGCTGGTAGCGCGGGCTTCGCAGGAGGCGCGGCGCTGGACAGCCTCGGCTTCGGGTTCCCCGAGCTGGACGATGTGAGCTGGAGCGTGGGCCTCGTCGGCTCGCTGCCCCTGTTCGAGGGGGGCAAGCGCGCCGCGGACACGCGTCAGGCGTCGCGTGAGGTGGAGAGGCTGGAGTTCGAGCGCGGCGCCGTTGCGGAGCGGGTGGAGCAGCGGGCCCGCGTCGCCCTCCATAGGGCCGGAGCGTCGTACGTGAACATCGACCTCTCTGGCGCGGCCGCCGATGCCGCGCGCCAGAACTTCGAGCTGGTGCGAGACGCGTACGCCCAAGGCGCCGCCACCATTCTCGACGTGCTGGACGCCCAGAACGCGTTTCTGGTCGCC
>JBDHAD010000004.1:0-73212 GCA_039588215.1 Gemmatimonadota bacterium | reverse complement strand
CGGCAGCGGCGCGCTGTGGGCGCGTCGGGCGCTGCTCGAGGGCATGCCGCCCTACCAAGGCGGTGGGGAGATGATCTCCGAGGTCCGGCTCGATGGATCCTCGTGGGCCGAGGTCCCGCACAAGTTCGAGGCAGGCACCCCGAACATCTCCGGCGTCATCGGGTTCGGAGAAGCGGTTCGCTTCCTGAATGATGTCGGGTTCGATGCGATTCTGGGGCACGAGCAGGCGCTGACAGCGTACGCGCTCGAGCGCTTGCGCGCGGTGCCGGGGCTCCGGCTCTACGGGCCGTCGGACGACCGCGTTTCAGTCTTCTCCTTCACGTACGGTGACATCCACCCGCACGATCTGTCGACGATCCTGGATCAGCGCGGCATCGCGATCCGGGCGGGCCATCACTGCAACCAGCCGTTGATGGATCACATGGGGGTCGCCGCGACCGCACGCGCGAGTCTGTATCTCTACAACACGCGCGATGAGATCGACGCGCTGATCGATGGGCTGGCCATGGCGGCCGAGGTCTTCGGAGGCGTATCCTAGCGCGGCATGATCCGACCAGGGCGATAGATTTCGAGATGAGCGATACCCGCAATCCCACCGGCCAGGCGTTCCCCGATCGAGGCATTCCGAGCTCGCTCAACACGCTGTACCAGGAAGTCATCCTCGATCATTACCGCAGGCCGCGGAACACCGGGGCGTTGGAAGGGGCGACGCACACGATCACGATGAACAATCCGCTATGCGGGGACGTGATCGAACTCGGGCTCAAGATCGAGGAAGGGCTCATCCAGGAGGCCCGCTTCATAGGCAGAGGATGCTCGATCAGCCAGGCATCCGCCTCCATGATGACTGGCCGGCTCAAGGAACGGACGCTCGACGATGCCAGAGACTTGGCGCTCAAGTTCACACGCCTGCTCCACGGAGAGGAAGCGTTGCTCGCCGATAACGATCTGGGCGATCTGCGTGCCCTGGCGGGCGTTTCCAGGTTCCCCGTGCGCATCAAGTGCGCGCTCCTCGGGTGGAATTGCCTGGAGGAGCTCGTGGCCAGGACGGGCGAAGAGGCGTCCTCCGCGACGGCATCCACCGAGACTTCATAGCGCCAACCTACGCCGACCATTTCTCCTCCCGACCCCTTCTCTGGCAACCTCAACCGCGCTGTCGATGCGCCGACGCCCCACCCACCTCCCATGAGCCGTGCGAGGCGCCGGTGACGGGACGTGTCATGCGGATCGTCGCCGGCACGTACCACGTCGAGATGGACGGCGGGGAGTGGCTGGAGTGCTCGCTCCGAGGGCGTGTGAAGCAGAAGGTCGGACGGCAGGTGTCGGTGGGCGACCTCGTTCGAGTCGAACGACTGGACGACGGGAGCTGCAGGGTCTCAGATCTGCTCGAGCGGCATTCCGCTCTCTCTCGGCACGGGGTCGTCCGGCGGCGGGAGCAGGTCATCGTGGCCAACGTGGACCAGGTGGTGACCGTGGCCGCGATCGCCGCGCCAAGCCCCGATTTCTCGATGATCAACCGGCTACTGGCGCTCGCCGAGTTGAACGAGCTCGATGGCCTCGTCGTCCTCAACAAGGCGGATCTGGCGGCGGGCGCCCCAGACGGTCCGACGGCCTTGCCCTCCGAGTTCGAGCCATACCGGGCGGCCGGGTACGAGATACTCATTACGAGCGCCAAGCGAGGTCTGGGCCTCGAGGAGCTTCGCGAGCGACTCATCGGCCGAATTTCAGTCTTTTCCGGGCCTTCCGGCGTCGGCAAGTCCAGCCTGCTCAACTCGTTGATGCCCGGGCTGGATCTACGCGTGGGCGAGGTAGGGCGCAGGAAGGGCCGGGGCCGCCATACGACGGTTGCCGCAGCCCTGTATCCGTTCGGCGAGGGCGGCTACGTGGCGGATACGCCAGGGCTCCAGTATCTGGCGCTTTGGGACGTCGATCCTCTAGCGCTGGGACAGAGCTTCCCCGAGTTCCGGGGGCCGGCGGAGGAGTGCCGGTTCGCTGACTGCATCCACCGGGCAGAGCCAGGCTGCGCGGTTCGGGAGGCGTTGGAGGCGGGGACGATCGCACCCAGTCGGTACGAGAGCTACCAGGCTCTCCTCCGCGAGGCGGAGGAGGGTCGATGACGGTCGCGGGGCCGTGATGGAAGGAGGCCTGGACGCTCGTACGTCGATCGAGGCCGCCCTCGGCGCCCACCGACCCACCATCGTGGGTGATGGCGAGGCCGACCAGCGTGCGGCCGTGATGTTGGTACTGCGGCAGGCTGGCCAGGTGGACGCGCTGTTCGTGCGGCGCGCGGAGGCCGAACGTGATCCGTGGTCAGGACACATGGCGCTCCCCGGCGGACGTGCGGACCCGGAAGATCCGGACCTGGTTCACACCGCACTACGGGAGCTGCGCGAGGAGACCGGACTCGAGATCCCGCCGCGCCGGGTGCTCGGGCGCCTGGACGATGTCCATCCTTCCAGCCGGCAGCTGCCAAGCATCGCGGTGACGCCTTTCGTGTCCTGGCTCGACGTGGAAGCGCGCATCGAGCCCAATCCTGAAATCCAGGATCACATATGGATCCCGCTCGCCGTGCTGCGCGACCCCGAGCATCAATCGGAGTTGCGCGTGCGGACCAAGGACGCGGACCGGGTTTTCCCCACGATCGAGTACCGGGATTACACGATCTGGGGGCTCACCCTCCGGATCATCCACAGCTTTCTGGCGGTAATCGGCCAAGTCGAGGCGAGAACGGGGCGCAATCTCCACTCAGAGGGAGGATGAGATGAGCGAAGTCGTGTACCTGTCGAAGGTCAGGATCGAGAGAGACAGAGGTCCGTATCGCCGCGCCTTCCTCCCGGCGGAGGAGGATCCGGTCGAGTTCGGGGTTCACAGCGAGATCGCGAAGTACTACGGAGTCGAGCCCGAGAAGGACATCGCCACCACGCTGGACTACGTGGTGGCGGCGGCGGGCGGGTGACTGACCGGAACCTTCGGGGGCGCGCTGGAAGCGCGTGGAATCAGGGCTGATGAGGGACGGTTGGTCGCCGAGGTCGAGGGCGACATCGAGACGGATGACGGCGTGTTGGTCATCCGCCGGATTCGGGTCGGCTACCAGCTTCGGGTACCGCCGGATCAAGCGGAAGCCGCCATGCGGGCACACGATATGCACCACCCCAAGTGCCCCGTCTACCGGACACTCCATGGGTGCGTGGATATCTCGACAGCGCTCGAGCTCACAACCGGCGAGTCTCCCGGCTGACGGGACGGGCTCAAGCCCGATGGGGACGGGAACACGGGAGGTGAGCGGTGGACGCGAACGCGATGACAGGGCGGCGCTGGGCGGGGAGCCGAGCCGTCGTGCGTATGATGGCACTTCTTGCAGCGGCGACCGCCTGTGGTCCGGCCGAGAAGCCGGTCAGCTTGGCCGGGGATGGTGGTCCGGAGGAGGCAGCGCGCGCCTTCACGTCTGCCATGCGCTCGCGGGACTGGGATCGACTGTCCTCGCTGATGCACTCCGATGCGCTGAGCGAGTTTCGCGACATGCTGCAGCCCGTGATCGAGCTGCCCGAGGCGGGTGAGTTCCGGCGGGCCCTGTTCGGGAGCCCGAACCCCACCGCGATCGACGCGTTGCCGAACACCGAGTTCTTCGAGCGCTTCATCGGCGCGATGTTCTCGCAGGCCCCCGCGATGGGTGAAATGCTCGACGACGCCGACCTGCAGGTGATCGGCCGCGTCATGGAGGGAGAGACCGCGCACGTGGTCACTCGTCTTGAGATGTCGATCGAGGGTATCGATGTCTCGAAGGTCGAGGTAATGAGCTTCAAGCGGGAGGACGACGAGTGGCGGGCATTGCTCACGGGTGAGGTGTCGAGCGTCGCCGCCGCGTTACGCACCTCCACGCAAGGCATGTCTGCGCAGGGGCGCTGACCGGCCAGCCCTCAGGCCCTTGCTCCGCCCGGCCCCATCTCGTCCGGTTCGGCCCCATCTCGTCCGGCCCCATCTGGCCGGCCCCGTCCTGCCCGGCTCACCCCGCCGTGAGGTCGGGTCGATCCAACAGACAGATCGTGGTCTGGATCCCGCGGGCGCACAGGATCGGCTCACCGCCCTGGACGCAGTGCACATCCATCTCGTTGACGGTCAGCGTGCGGCCCGGCTTCAACACGCGACCGGTCGCGATCAGCTCTTCACCTCTTGCCGGTGACAGGAAGTTGATCTTGAGCTCGACGGCCAGGATCGCCGCATCGGCCGGAAACAGCGTGTAGGCGGCGTACCCGGCGGCGCTGTCCGCGACGGTGGTCGAAACGCCGGCGTGGAACAGTCCGTGTTGCTGGGTGAGGTCCTCGCGGAAGGGAACCGTGATCTCGACCAAGCCGGGGTCGACCCGCGTGAGACGGGCGCCGAGCAAACGCATCACCCCCTGGCGCTCGAAGCTGACCCGCACGCGGTCCGCGTAACCGTCATCAGCCGGCTTGAACTCGCTCACCCGCGGACTCCCCGGGTCGCGATCTCATCGTACAGGTTCGCCAGCGCCTCGATTCCACGACGATACACACCGAGGTCGATCCACTCGTCGGGGGCGTGCGCGTTGCAACCGGGTAACGCGAAGCCGATGAGCAGCGCGGGAGCCAGAAACGTCTCCTCGAAGAGCGGCACGATCGGGATCGAACCGCCTTCGCGGATGAACACGGCTTCCTCTTTGAAACCCTTCTTCAGGGCTTCCCGGGCGGCATCGAAGATGGGGCTGCTCGTATCGGCGACCCAGGGCGACCCGCCGTGGTACCGCTTTACCTCCACCGTGACGCCTGCGGGCGCGAGTTCGCGCACGTGTGCCTCGAAGCGCTCGAAGACCTCCTCCTGGTCTTGATCGGGGACGATCCGCATCGAGACCTTTGCCATCGCCTCCCCGGGGAGCACGGTCTTCGAACCCTCACCCGTGAAGCCGCTCAAGAGTCCGTTCACGTCCAGCGCCGGACGATACCAGAGTCGCTCGAGCGAGGTGAATCCGGCCTCGCCGCCCAAGTCGGTGGACCCGACTTCGGCGCGGAGCGCCTCATCGTCCATGGGGAGGCGCGCAAGATCCTCGCGCTCGCGCTCGGTGATCTCTCGGACACGATCGTAGAACCCCGGCACGGTGACCCGGCCCTCGGCGTCTTTGAGCCCCGATATGATCTGGGCCAGGGCGTTCGCCGGGTTGACCACGGCTCCCCCGTAGCTGCCCGAATGGAGATCGCCCGCCGGTCCGCGCACCCTGAGCTCCGTATACACGATGCCTCGCAGGCCCGTCGTGATGCAGGGGAGCTCGGGCGTGAACATGGCGGTGTCGCTGATCAACACCGCGTCGCAGGACAGTCGGTCCGCGTGCGAAACCAGGAAGTCCGCAAGGTGACTGCTCCCCACTTCCTCCTCGCCCTCGATCACCAGCTTCAGGTTGACCGGGAGCCCCGCACCGGTGGCAAGGCGTGCTTCCACCGCCTTGAGGTGCATGTGGACCTGACCCTTGTCATCCACCGAGCCACGCGCGTACAGGCGACCGTCACGCACCGACGGCTCGAAGGGAGGTGCCGTCCACAGCTCATCCGGCTCCGATGGCTGTACATCGTAATGCCCGTACAGCAGGATCGTGGGGGCCACGGGGTCCACGATGTGCTCGCCAACCACGATCGGGTGGCCCGCGGTGTCGATGACCTCGACGTCGTCGATCCCGGTCTCGCGGACGTGATCCGCGAACCAGCTCGCACACCGGCGCACATCCGCCGCGTGCTCGGGCATCGTGCTCACGCTCGGGATGCGGAGGAAGTCTTCGAGCTCTGCGAGAAAGCGATCTTGATTCGTGTCGATGTATGCGACGAAGTCTGTCATCGGTCCGCCCGGTTTGGAGTTTCGGGACCCTTGGGCGCCAACCTACCGGCTCCCCGATCGATCGCCAGATCGCGAGCTGGCGGCGCGCTTTCGCCCCTTGGCCGCGACTCCATGCGTGGCCATCTTCGGGAGCCTGCATATCTGAGCCGGACGCACGTAGTGCAACGGCTCCATTTCAGGAGGAAGCTCATGGATCTCGGCGCATTCTCGGTCAGTCTGGCGGTCCAGGACTTGAGCGCTTCGCGCGCCTTCTACGAGAAGCTCGGGTTCGAAGTGACGGGTGGCTCCGCCGAGGAGCACTACTTGATCTTGAAGAACGGGGAGGCGCTGATCGGCCTGTTCGAGGGCATGTTCGAGGAGAACATTCTCACGTTCAACCCCGGACTCTCCGGGCGCACGCTGGATCGCGTCGAGGAGTTCACCGATGTCCGCGAGCTCCAGAAGCGTCTCAAGGAGGCCGGGATCGAGCTCGCCGTCGAGGCGGATGAAGAGTCGAGCGGCCCGGCCCACGTCGTCCTCGAGGACCCGGACGGTAACCCGATCATGATCGACCAGTTTTTTTGAGCCGTCTCTCGGTCGCGCCGCGCTGCAAGACTAATTACCGGGTGATTCGATCGGCGGCTGCCACCGTATTGCTGTTCGTCCTCGGACAGGCCCTCGTGCCTGTCGTCGGAGCGCAGGAGCCGGCCGGTGGGGATGCTGCGGGCGAGGAGGCGGGCGGACAGGCGCTGCGGGTGTTCCTGGACTGTCAGAGCCGGTTCTGCAACTTCGACTTCTATCGGCGTGAGATTCCGTTCGTGAACTACACGCGCGACCGGGAGGACGCGCAGGTCCATCTCCTGATCACGTCGCAGCAGACGGGTGCCGGCGGCTTTCTGTTCACGCTCGACTTCATCGGACGCGAGGAGTTCGAGGGGATCGAGGATCGGCTCGAAACCTCCACGCGTGCAAATCTGGCCGAAGAGCAGGTCCTGTCGCTGGTGGCGAGGCAGATCAAGCTCGGGCTCATGCGGTACGTGGCCCGCACGCCGCTCGCGGATCAAATCCGCGTCGAGTACGAGCAAGCCCTCGGGGAGCAGGGGGTCGCCACGCCCGAGAGCGATCCGTGGAATTTCTGGGTGTTTCGCGTGCGCGGGAACGGGAGCTACTTCGCGCGGGAGTTGACGGATTTTCTTTTCGTGTCCGGAGCGCTCTCGGCCAATCGCGTCACCGAGGATTTCAAGCTGCTCAGCTCGGTGTCGGCCAGTTATACCGAGAACAACTTCGAAACGAGCGACACGACCACGGTCACCAGCACCACGGAAAGCTACGACGCCGCGGTCTTCGCCTCGTGGAGCGTCGGCGAGCATTGGGGCATCGGGGGCCAGGGCTCGGTGTCCCGTTCCTCGTTCTCGAACGAAGATCTGGTGGTCCGCCTCGCGCCGGCGATCGAGTACAACCTGTTCCCGTACTCCGAGTCCACGCGTCGCCAATTGCGTTTCGTCTACTCGGTCGGGCTCAACGTGATCGACTACATAGAGGAGACGGTCTTTCTGAAGACCGAGGAGACGCTGCCGGATCACCGCTTCCAGGTGGCCCTCGAGGTCCGGCAGCCGTGGGGGTCGTCGCGCGCCGCGGTCGAAGCCGTCCAGCTCCTCAACGACCCTGGGAAGAACCGGCTGGTCGCTGAAGGGGGGGTCGACTTCCGGCTCTTCAAGGGGTTGGCGCTGGACGTCGACTTCGGTATCGCGCGGATCCGCGACCAGATCAACCTGGAAGCCGGGGACGCCACGGAGGAGGAGATCCTGACCCGGCAGCGTGAGCTGCAGTCGGACTTCGAGTACAATTTCCGGGTGGGCTTCAGCTACACGTTCGGGTCCATCTTCAGCAACGTCGTGAATCCGCGCTTCGGCGGCTCCACGCGTTTCTTCATCCGCGAGTTCTGAGCCTTGGGGACCGCCAACAAGATCACACCCGAGCTGCAGGATTACATCCTCGGCGTCGGGGTGCGCGAGCACCCGGTCCTGGCGCGGTGTCGCGAGGAGACGCGCCGCGATTTCCCCGACCGCGTCGAGATGCAGATCGCGCCGGAGCAGGGAGCGTTCCTCGCACTGCTCGTACGACTGCTGGATGCCCGCCAAGCGCTCGAGGTCGGCGTCTTCACCGGCTACAGCGGGTTGGCGGTTGCGCTCGCTCTTCCTTCCGCCGGGCGGCTCGTGGCATGTGAGCTGGACCGGGGTTTCGCCCTGCGCGCACGGCGCTACTGGAAGGACGCGGGGGTGGCGGAGCGCGTCGACCTTCGGCTCGGACCCGGCTTGAAGACGCTCGAGTCGTTGATCGCGCAGGGCGACGCCGGGACGTTTGACCTGGCGTTCATCGACGCCGACAAGACCGGATACGACGACTACTTCGAGGCCGCGTTGATGCTGCTCCGGCCGGGTGGTGTCGTGGCTTTCGACAACACCCTGTGGGGCGGATCGGTGATCGATCCCACGGACCAATCCGACGAGACCGTCGCGATCCGGGAGTTGAACGAGAAGCTGTCGTTCGACGATCGCGTCGATCTGGCGCTCACGACGATCGGCGACGGCCTCAGCCTGGCCCGGAAGCGGTAGCGGCGTCTATCGAACGTGCGCCGGGTTGATCCTGGCCGGCTCCGCCTGAATCTTGGGCGGCGATTCCGAGTCCACACACGACGTCCGGAGGTAGCCTGTGTCTCGCGTCTATGTCCCGCTTCGCGCTCTTCCGATCCTACTCGTTCTCGCGCTCACCGCGGGACCAGGCACGGCACGGGCCCAGATCCCCACGGGCGAGCTGGATGAGCTGCCCCCGGCCAAGCGCGCCGCGCTCGAGGCGGTCGATGAGCTCGCAGCCGATATCCACGAGATGTCCATGACCCTGTGGTCGTATGCGGAGACGGCGATGCTCGAGAGTCGGTCCGCCGCCTTTCTGGCCGATCTCCTCGAGCGGGAGGGCTTTCAGGTCGAGCGTGGCGTGGCCGAGATGCCGACCGCGTTCGTCGCCTCCTACACGCGCGGACAGGGAGGGCCCGCGATCGGGGTGCTCGCCGAGTACGACGCCCTCCCGGGTGTCGGGAACGATCCGGTTCCCGGCCGGGCACCGCGCGCGGATGGCGTCAGCAGCGGTCAGGGGTGCGGGCACAATCTGTTCGGGGCCGGCTCCGTGGGCGCCGCGATCGCGATCAAGCGCACCATGGAGCGCCAGGATCTGTCCGGCATTATTCGGCTGTACGGCACCCCGGCCGAGGAGACCGTGGTCGGAAAGGTGTACATGGCCAAGGCAGGTCTGTTCGACGACCTGGACGCCGCGCTGGAATGGCACCCAGGTCTCGAGACACAGGTACGCAACCAACCCGGGCGTGCGTTGAACAATTTCAGCGTCGAGTTCCGCGGCCAGGCGGCGCACTCATCGGCGGATCCCTGGAACGGGCGCAGCGCGCTCGACGCCGTCGAGCTTATGAACCACGGGGTCAACATGATGCGCGAGCACATCCAGCCCACAGCCCGCATCCACTACGTCATCCCGTCGGCCGGAGAGGCGCCGAACGTCGTGCCGGAGTACGCGCGTGTGTGGTACTACGTTCGTGACACGGCACGGGTGACGGTGAACGAGTACTACGACTGGGTCCTCGACATCGCCGAGGGCGCCGCGATCGCCACGCGCACCACGCACGAGGTGCACCTGATCACGGGCGTGCACGAAATGATGCTCAACCGTCCGCTCCAGGAGGCCACCCAACGGAACCTGGAGCTCGTGGGCCCTCCCCGGTATCCCGACGCGTTCCAGACGTTCGCGACCGAGATGCAGCGTGGACTAGGAATCGCGGAGAAGGGACTCGACACCGAGATCCAGCCGCTGGCGGACGGCCCCCAGCCTCCCGAGGGTGGGTCCACGGACGTGGCGGAGGTGAGCTACATCACGCCCACCGTGGGGTTCAACGTGACCTCGGCCCCCGCCGACGTGCCGTGGCACAGTTGGGCCACGACCGCGTCGCATGGAACGGAATGGGCGGTGCGTGCGGCGGACGTCGCGGCCCGTGTGCTGGCGCTCACGGGCGTGGATCTGCTGACCGACCCAGATCTCGTCAGGAGTGCACGGGCCTTCTTCGAGGAGGCCACCGGTGGCGAGCCGTACCGATCACCCATCACGCAGGATCAGAAGCCCCCCGTGCCGTAGGCGAACGCTCGGGACTCGGGCTGGACAACCGGCGCCAGCTGGCGGTCCGGAGACGCGGTCGGCCCGCTAGAAGTCGAGGACGGAATCGTCATCCCGCGCTGCGTCGTCCGGTCGCGCCAGCCGTAAGAGGATCTTGGGCGTGAGCGGACGACGGCCCGCGAACCCTCCCCCGATCTCGTGCCAGAATCGGATCTCGTCCTCACCCGCCTGCCAACACAGGTAGATCCAGCGTCCGTCGAGCGTGGTGGGAAAATCGACCAGCCCGTGTTCGAGGCCTCCGAGCGGAAACCGGATGCCACGCTCGTTGAGGCGCTGCCGCACGAGACGTTCGATCGCGCGGTGTATCCGGCCCAGCGAGCGCCGATATCGAAGATACTCGTCATGATCGGGGTTAGCGGGTGTCTGAACCGCGTCTCCCCAGAGCGCGTCCAGGGCGCCGAGCTGGTCGACGCGCCGCTGCGCCGCGTCGCGCCCCGTCTGGATACGACGCAACGTGGCGCGGACGTGCGGGAGGAGTGAATTCGCCTCCTCGACGCTGAAGGCGTGTCGCGACATTCGTTAGAACCTCCAGGACCACCATCACGCCCGCAACGCCGGGAGCGCGTGCCGCCATGCAGCGGGGGGAAACGGCAAGAACCCTAAAGGCCCCGATAACCGTAGTATTAGGCGATGTTCACGCACTGCGCCTTCTGCCGTCACCAGTTCGCGACGAACGAGTCGCTCGAGCATCTGCGCGCCGGCCGCAAGCTCGCGTACGACCCCGTGCGTGGCCGTCTGTGGCAGATCTGCCCCAAGTGTCAGCGCTGGACGCTCGCCCCCATCGAGGAGCGCTGGGAGGCGCTGGAGGAGTTGGAGAAGATCGTCACGGACACCGCGCGATTGCTCGCACAGACGGACAACGTCTCATTGCTCCGGAGCGGAGACCTGCGGATCGTGCGTGTGGGGCGCGCTCAACTGCGCGAAGAGGCGTGGTGGCGATACGGGCGGGAGTTCAAGCGCCGCCGCACCCGATTCCACGTGCTGACCGCAGCGGGAGTCGGGGTGGCTGCGACGCTGGGCTTTAGCGGGATGGTGGCCGGTGGCTTCGGGTACTACCTCCTGTACCGCGCCGGCCAACGCGTCCCGTACCTCGGTCGGCGGATACGGTTCGGGAAGACGGCGTGGCAGGGGCATACGGTGTGTCCGACTTGTGGAGGCACTCTCACCCGTCTGGAGTTCGACCAGCGAGGGAACCTCACCCTCTGGCGTACGGCCGATGGGCTCGCACTCTATCACCGCTGCGCGATCTGCCATGCCCGTCGAACCGACGGCGGCTTCATGCTGGCCGGTTCGGAAGGAGAGTACGTCCTCCGGCGCGTGTTGGCCTACAACAACTTCGCCGGCGCGACTGGAGACCAGCTGAAGTCCGCCACCGGGGCCATACTCGAGGCCGGCTCCGCGGAACGCTTCGCCCACCGTCTCGCCGAGCACCAGGTGGGATTCGGCTCCCTCCACCGAACCGAAGCCCTCGCCCTCGAGATCGCCGCCAACGAAGAGACCGAGCGACGTCTGCTCAAGCTCGAGCTCGCGGAGATCGAACGCCGGTGGCAGGAGGAAGAGGAGATTGCGGCAATCGTGGATCGCGAGCTCACGCCCGTCTCCGGGTTCCAACGTCTGCTACGACTCGAGCGCGGCTGAGTCCTTCTTCCGCCTTCCCTCCGATTGTCGTAGTATTGTCATGAACAAGTTCTTGACACCATCCTTCCATCTTAGTACGATACTGAGCACGTTTGAAGGGGTGATTATGCCTAAACCAAGTAACAAAAAGGAGTTATACATGCGGAAGGAATTCGTGTACAGTATAGTGGCGATGTTCCTCGCGATCGGGTTCTCCATCTCGCCCGCCGACGCGCAGGTCACGGTGAACGCCCGGGCAGGCATCGGCGTGCCGACGGGTGACGTAGCGGATGCGGCCAAGAGCGGCTTCGACGTGGGCGGCGGACTGGGCGTCATGCTCGGGGAGCGAGTCTCGCTCCGGGCCAACGTGGACTTCAGCTCACATGGGGGCGAGGAGATCAGCGGCGTCGCGGGACCTGATGTCGATGTCCTTCACCTGATCGGTGGCATCGGAGTCCTGCTTACGAATCCCGACAACCCGTTCTACGTCAGCGTCAACGCGGGTGCCGGCGCGATGTCGTTCAACATCGACGCGTCGGGCGTGGATACGGAAACCTACTTCGCGATCAACGCTGGCGCCGAGATCGGATATTGGGTTTCCGACAACGTGGCCGTCTTCGCGAGTCCGCAGGGTGACATCGCTTTCGCGGATGAGGATGCGCTCGGCACCGACATGGCCTACGTATGGCCGTTCACCGGGGGCCTCAAGGTCAAGCTCGGCTCGTAGGAGCCGATTGCCCGACCCCCAACGCGCGGCAGTCTATCTCGCCGCGTAGGAGGAGGGACCATTTGTCAGGGTTGGCAGTCCGTTCGCGTATAGCCGCTCCTCTGGTGGAACGTGTTCGGACGGCCGCCCTGTCATTGGCTGGATCGACATGAGTAGCGACCTGGGTCTCGAGATCGCGATCGTTGGAGGAGGGATCGCCGGGATGGGTGCCGCCTGGATGCTGCATCCCTACCACGACGTGCACCTCTTCGAGCGAGGCGACCACCTCGGTGGTCACACCCACACCCACGAGGTGGAGACACAGGACGGTTCGCTCTCGTTGGACACTGGCTTCATCGTCTTCAATCGGGAGACTTATCCCCTGCTCTCGCGGCTTTTCGATCAGTTGGATGTCGCGACGCAGGAGACGAACATGTCGTTCTCCGTCCGCTGTGACCGCTGCGACCTCGTGTTCAGCGGTCTTGGAGCCAAGGGAGTGTTTGCAGACCGGCGGAACGCGTTTCGGCCGGCCTTCCTTCGCTTCCTGCTCGACATTCAGCGTTTTCACCGTCACGGACGTCGCTTCGACCCACGGCCGGGGCGGCCAGAGAACGCAGATCGCCGGACCCCCCTCGGCGGCGACGTCGATTTCGTAAGTCCTATGGGAACCATCGGTGAGCTGGTCGCATTGCGGGGCTTTGGCCCGGACCTTGGCCGGCACTATGTCCTCCCGCTGGCATCGGCCCTCTGGTCGACCGGCATTCCCGACGTGACGCGGTTTCCGACCCGCACGTTCGTGGATTTCTTTCAGCGCCATCGGCTGTTTCAGACGTTCGGCCGGTTGCGGTGGCGAACCGTGGTCGGTGGGAGTCGTCGATATGTGGACGCGATGCGGCGCAGGCTGGGCGCGAGCGCACATACTGGCGCGGCCGTGCGAACGGTGGAGCGCGGGCCCGGCGGGCCTCGAGTCCACTTCACGGACGGCGGCAGTCGCGCCTTCGATCGCGTGATCATCGCAACACACGCCGATCAGGCCTTGGAGCTACTGCAAGACCCCACGGACGTCGAGCGCGAGCTTCTGGGTGCCTGGAGGTACGCGCGGAGCGACACCTGGCTCCACTCGGACGGCGAGTTGTTGAGCTCGCGGCCTGCGGCGCAGGCTTCATGGAATTATCATCTGAGCGATTGCCGATCGCCGCCGCCGTACCCGACGATGACGTACAACCTGAATCGGCTGCAGAGGCTGCATACCGAGAGGAAGTACCTCGTCACGTTGAACCCGCCGCGCCCCCCCAGGGACGTGCTGGCACAGCTAACCTACCGGCATCCGATCTTCACACCCGAAAGCATTCCGACCCAGTCGGATCTGGCTGAGCTGAACGGCCAGAATCGAACCTATTTCTGCGGTGGATACTTCGGGTTCGGTTTTCACGAAGATGCGCTGCGCTCCGGCCTCGAGGTTGCCGAAAGTCTCGGAGGGCGCTGGTCATGAGCGTGCTCCGCCGCTCCGGCCTGTACGTCGGGACCATCCGTCATCGGCGGCTCTCTCCCAAGCCCAACGCCTTTCAGTATGGCCTGTACCAGCTCCTCATCGATTTGGATGAGCTGCCGGAGCTCGACCGTGAGCTCCGGCTCCTCAGTCACAATCGACCCAACGTGACGGCATTCTACGACACGGACCACATGGGCCGGCCGGCGGCTCCAGTTCCGGTACGCGAGAAGCTGTCGCGTTGGCTCGCGAGGCGGGGGAAGCGACTGGGGGATGGACCCGTTTTGCTGCTCACGAACCCCCGTGTGCTGGGGTACGTGTTCAACCCGGTGTCATACTTCTTCTGCCTCGATACCAACGGGGACCTGCGCTTCGTCGTCGCCGAGGTCAACAACACGTTCGGGGAGACGTATTGCTACCTACTCGATGACGGCGAGCCGATGGGTGGGCGAGCCGTGCGCTCGCGGCGCGACAAGGTGTTCCACGTATCCCCCTTCATCTCGATGGTTGACATCAGTTACGACTGGATTCTCACACCACCCGAGGACCACCTCACGGTCCACATCGACGAGTTCGAGCGCGGCGAGAAGTTCTTCGATGCGACGTTGAACCTGGAGCGACGATCGCTCACCGACCGATCGCTCGCGAACGTGCTCCTCCGGCACCCGCACCTGACTGCGCGCACGGTCTATCTCATCCACCGACAGGCGCTCCGCCTGTGGCTCAAACGAGTGCCGGTGTTTCGCAAGCCTGAGCCGCCGGCCAATGACCTGGAGGCCGCATGAACAGCTCGCGCACGACCTCCGCGACGGCCTTGCCGCTCGGAGCGGGTGTGGCCCCATCCGCGCGGGGGAGCACCCTGGATCGAATTGCGCGGGCGACGCTGTTTCGGTCGCTCGTGGGGCTGCACCGCGGGACGTTGGAGATACGGTGTCCCGACGGTACCAGGCGCCTTTTCGAGGGTGCCGAGTCCGGCCCGCAGGTTCGGATCGACGTTCAAGATCCCCGGTTCTTTCGCCGAATGCTTCTCGATGGCGAGACGGGGGCGGGCGAGGCGTACATCCGGGGTGAGTGGTCCACTGACTCGCTCGTAGACGCGGTCCGGCTCGGGATCCTGAATCGAGGACGTCTGAAGCGGGGCAGTCCGTTGTTCTGGATCGGCGCGATCGGAGCGTGGGTCGGACACCAGATGCGCAGGAACACGCGATCCCGCGCGCGACGGAACATCGAGGCGCACTACGATCTCGGAAACGAGTTCTTCGAGCTGTTTCTCGACCCCTCGATGACTTACTCGTGTGCGGTCTTCGAGGAACCCGGGCAGGACCTCGAGGAGGCCCAGCTGGCCAAGTACCGGCGCGTCGCGAGCAAGGCTGAACTCCGGCCGGGCTTACACGTGCTCGAGATCGGTTGCGGTTGGGGGGGGTTCGCGGAGGTGGCCGCGCGCGATTTCGGTTGCCGCGTGACGGGCATCACGATCTCGGAGGCGCAAGCGAGCTATGCTCGTGAGCGCATCCGGCGGGCCGGACTGGACGATCGAGTCTCGATCGAGCTCCGCGACTACCGTTCGCTCGACAGTGTCTCGCGCGAGGGTGGTTCGCGTAACGGCCGCTTCGACCGAATCGTTTCGATCGAAATGCTCGAGGCGGTCGGACACCGCTATCTGCCGCGCTTCTTCGAGGTGTGTGACCGCATGCTGGCACCGGGCGGGCGCGCGGTGGTGCAGGTGATCACGATCCCCGACGAGCGGTACGGCCGGTATCGGCTTCGTCCCGACTACATCCAGAAGTTCATCTTTCCGGGCGCGCATCTGCCCTCGTTGGGCGCCATGCGCCGTGCGCTGCGCAGACGGACCGGGCTCATTGTGAGCGAGCTCGAGGATATCGCGGAGCACTACGGCCCTACGCTCGCCCGCTGGCGCGAGCGATTGTTGGAGGTGCGCCCGCAAGCCAACGCGCTCGGCTTCGATGACACCTTCGTGCGCCGGTGGGAATACTACTTCGCCTATTGCGAGGCGGCCTTCCGGGCCCGGTACATCGCGGATCTACAGCTCGAGTTGAACCGGCCGGCGGAGGGGCGGGCATGAACCCGGTAGTGGCCATCGTACTCGTTGCGCTGGTGATGTCTGTCGTGATGACGGGTCTATGGCTGGTCCAACGTCGGCTTCTCGAAGCGGACGTGGTCGACCTGGGTTGGACCGCGGGCCTCGGCGGGGCCGCCATCTTCTACGCGTTCACAATCCCCGATGGGCTCGCGGCTCGCCGCTGGCTCGTGGCGGCGATGGCGGCGATCTGGGCCGGCCGCCTGGCCACCTACCTGCTGCTGAAGCGCGTGCTCGTGTCGGGTGAGGACGGCCGCTACAAGGATCTGCGAGCGAAGTGGGGTCTGGCGGCGCAGGGCCGCTTCTTCGTGTTCTTTCAGTTCCAGGGCCTGCTGGTCGCCTTGCTCTCGGTCCATTTCCTGGTCGCCATGCTGACGCCTACGGCCGCCCTGCGGTTGTGGGACGGACTCGGACTGCTGGTCTGGGTCATCTCGATCTCCGGCGAGTCGCTGGCGGATCGTCAGCTGTCCCGCTTCCGCGAAGACCCGGCGAACAGCGGGCGAGTGTGTCAGGTAGGACTCTGGAGGTACTCACGGCACCCCAACTACTTCTTCGAGTGGCTCCACTGGCTGGCGTACATCCCGATCGCCATCGGCTCGCCGCTCCTGCCGGTGATGGTGCTCGCGCCCGTGCTCATGTTGAGCGTGATCCTGTTCGTCACCGGGATCCCTCCCATCGAGAGACGCGCCGTGGCGAGCCGGGGCGAAGAGTATCGCCGGTATCAGCGCACGACGAGCGCGTTCTTCCCATGGTTCCCCTCGGAGGAAGCGTGACCTGGCGCGGAGTCCTGACGCGGGGGGTGATCGCCGTAGTCGAACGTGGCCTGTTGGGTGACGGATTCGCCCGTGCCGGTATCCGCATGCTGATACGGGGGCGCCTGAGGCAGACCCGGACCGAGCCCTCCCTCGATGAGGCCACGCTACGCACCGGCCCGATCGCGGCCGCGCCCGTCGAGGCGAACGAGCAGCACTACGAGGTGCCGGCCGAGTTCTTCCAGTTGGTGCTGGGGCGCTGGCGTAAGTACTCGAGCGGGTTCTGGGGCCCGGACGCCGTGACGCTGGATGAGGCCGAGGAAGCGATGCTCGAACTGACCTGCAAGCGTGCCCAACTAGCAGATGCGCAGGATGTCCTGGACCTCGGGTGCGGCTGGGGCGCCTTCACAGTGTTCGCCGCAGGCAAGTATCCACGCAGTCGTTTCACCGCCGTATCGCATTCCCATTCGCAGCGGGCTTTCATCGAAGCAGAGGCTAGGCGGCTCGGCCTCGCGAACGTGCGCGTGGTAACGGCGGACGTGAACGACCTCGACCTGGGCGATGCTCGCTTCGACCGGATTGTCTCCGTCGAGATGTTCGAGCACATGAGCAACTACCAGGCGCTCATGGATAGGGTCGCGCGCTGGCTGCGGCCCGGGGGGTGTCTGTTCGTGCACGTTTTCTGTCACCACGAGCGGGCCTACCGGTTCTCGATCGAGGGAGCCGGTGACTGGATGGGGCGCCTCTTCTTCACGGGTGGCTTGATGCCCAGCCGCCAATTACTGCCGAGGTTCAGCGGCGCGCTGGGGCTACAGGACGAGTGGTTCGTGCCCGGAAGGCACTACGCGCGAACGGCCGAAGCGTGGCTACGCCGGCTCGAATCGAATCGGGGCAGCGTGCTCGAGATCTTCGCGGACACGTACGGCGCTTCGGAGGCCCGGCGTTGGCTCCAGCGCTGGCGGCTGTTCTTCCTCGCCGTCGCGGAGACCTTCGCGTACGGGGACGGCGGGGAGTGGGGTGTCGCACATTACCGCTTCTCGAAACCCGCCCCCGCGAGCGACCCGACTTCGGACCGCCCCGGCTCTACCACCACCACGTTGGAAGAGACGGGAGCGCGAGTATGATCGAGACCGCCGGTCACAGCGAGCTAGATCCCGACGCGCTGTCAGATGATAAGCGGGTCGACCTCCTCGCCAACTGGGTATTCGCCGGGATGCATCTCGGGGCGCTCATGGTCCTGTTCGCAGGTGTGAGCTGGTTGGCGGTCGCCGTCGGTTTGTTCACGCTCTGGGTTCGCCTGTTCGGAATCACCGGTGGCTACCACCGCTTCTTCTCGCACCGGTCCTACAAGACCAGCCGGGCGTTCCAGTTGGCGCTCGCGTGGCTGGGGGCGAGTGCTGGACAGAACGGACCGCTGTGGTGGGCCTCGCACCACCGGCTCCCCCATCGCCACGCCGACGACGACGACGACGCGCGTTCCACCGGACTCGGTCCGCCTGAGAGCGCTCTTCGGATGAGGGCCACCCTTCGATTCCAGTCCATGATCTCCACGGTCCGCCCGGTAGCCGGTGCTATCGCGATCGCAGCAGTCCTGCTTGCCGGCCCAGCCGTCGCCGGCGGTTCGGTAGCGCGGGTAACGAGCGGTGGTGCAACTGCGAGCCACCTCTCTCAGAGTGCGCCAACCGTGCTTACGGTCGCCCAGCTTCAAGCGGATTTCGCGATCTTCAAGCGAGCCCACCTGGAGCTGCACCCGGGCCTGTACCGGTACTCGGACAGCCTCGAGATGGAGGGGCATTTCGACTCGCTGGAGCGCCGACTCCACGTGGAGATGACGCTCTCGGAGGCATACCTCGAGTTCTCCAGGCTTCTCGCCAAGATCCGTTGCGGACATACGTACGCGAACTTCTGGAACCAATCGGATCGAGTGAAGGAGGAGGTGCTCGGAGGAGCCGACAAGGTGCCGTTCACGTTTCGACTGATCGATCGCCGGATGGTCGTGACCCAGGCTACCTCCGAACGAGCACCCCTGCCCCGCGGAACCGAGATCCTTTCGATCAACGGCGTTCGTGTACCCGAGGTGCTGGACAGTCTGCTCACCGTAGTCGCCGCGGATGGCTCGAATGACGTCAAACGGATCGACCAGCTGCAAGTCTCAGGGATCGGCGACTACGAGTACTTCGACATCTACTTCCCACTTTTCTTTCCACCGCATGAGGGTACGTTCGAGCTCCGCGTCCGTACTCCTGGTTCCGTTTCGGTGGGGTCGAGGACGGTGCGGGCGCTCACGAGGGCTCAGCGTCGCGAGCGGTTGGCCGAACGCTCCAGCGCGGCACCCGAAAACCCCGATGATCTTTGGCGGTACGAAGTCCTTGACCCACAGTCGGCCCACCTGAGGATCGGAACGTTCGTCACCTGGAAGATGGAGTTGGATTGGAGAACCTTCCTCCGAGAAGCGTTCACCGACCTGGAGGAGCGAGGCATCCGCAACCTCATCCTCGACGTACGAGGCAACGAGGGGGGCGATAACGCAGTACTCAACGTTTTACGGGGGTACCTGACGTCGAAGCCGATCCGTATCGAGCCGGTGCGAGAGCTCCTCCGTTATCGTGAGGTTCCTTCGGAGCTGGAACCCTATCTGGACACGTGGGATGAGAGCTTCAAGCGCCGTGGCGACCGGGTCGTCGAGACCCCAGATGGTTACTACACGTGGGCCAACCGGAACGCCGAGGCGCGCACGATCGAGCCGCGATCCGACGCGTTCGACGGCCACGTTCTCCTGCTGGTCGGGGCAGCGAACAGCTCCGCGACGTTTACGCTCGCGTCCATACTCCAGCGACACGGTCTCGCCACGCTCGTTGGCCAAGAGACCGGCGGCAGCCAACGAGGAATCAATGGCGGGCAGTTCTTCTTCCTGCGCCTCCCGAACTCTGGCATCGAATCGGACATCCCTCTGATCGGATACTACCTACCCTCCGAAGAGCCAGATGCAGGGATCACGCCCGACGTATACGTGCAACCGACGATCGAGGACGTGGTGAACGACGTCGACGCGGAGCTAGAGGCGGCCCGTCGCCTGATCGGGAGTTAGCTAGCCACGGAAGAGCTCTTTTAGCGACCGGTCCAGGACCCACCGGGCGCCATCTCGCAGTCCCGCTCGGAAAAGGGGGTGGCCCAGCCGATTCCGATCTCACCCACGAGGATCGTCAGCTGGCGCGCGATCGGGTGATCCGACCGCACGGATCGGTCGCCGAAGATCTCTTCAGTACGGGGGTTTTGGCGTGACAACTCCATGAGCCTCGCGTCGGATTCGGGTGCGATCTTGAGCCGAAGGCTCAGAGTCCCGCCTTCCTCCTCCCAACCCGCGACCGACTGCGTGTCCCACGACGCCTCCGACGGTGCGTGGGGTCGTGGTCATGGCGAATAGACCCGCTCGGCGTTCGCCTCGACCTCCGCACGAGAGAACCACGCCGGCTTGAATCGCTTCTGCGAATACAGGGGCGCCTGGTCGAAGTAATGGGAGGAGCCGGGGTCTCCGCTCTGACCGAATGTCAGGATCGAGCGGGCCCGAACCTGGGGGCCAAACTCCACGACCTTCACGAACGAGTTCCCGTGGACGCCGTAGCGGCGTATCCCACCCGGCGCCTGTCGCACCGTGTACGTGAATACCGAGCCGAGCCAGCCCGGCGCCCCCGCGACCGGCAGGCTGGGTTGATCATCGTCGAACGGCGTCCGGCCGCTCGCGTCCGGTCGCTGCAACCGGTTGAGGTCGCCCCACGGGACGCGCCAGGTCTCCCAGTCCCTCTCGAGTCGGTCCAGCACGGCAGCTAGCGCCGTGATCCTCGGCCATGGCTGCTCCTGCAATCGTTCTTCCGCGCGATCCCACATCTCTGCCCACCGTACGAAGAGGGTCGTGGCGATCGACTCGATCGTGGCCTCGCGATCCCATGCCTCGAGCTCCTCCACGGGCCCCCGTACAAGATTCGCGCGCGCGGGGCGCGTCTGCTCCAGTTGCCGAAACTCTTCCAATAGCGGGGGCAGCAGGTCATCAGCCGCGGTCAGTCGCGTGTCCAGGACCGCCCCCCCAAAGTCGTCAAGCGTGACGTCCTGTAGCTCGCCGAGCACCCGGCGCGACGACCGCGCGCGTGCGTTGTCGGTCTCGCTGCCGACCATGTAGGGTGGGAACGCCGCCCTCTCATCGGGGAGACCGTCGGTGGCCGTGAACGGGTTCGAGTTCGTGTTCTGCAGATACCCGGTGGCCGGGTTCAGATACTGGGGGAGCTCATCCAGCGTGTGGTAACCGTTCCACTCCGTGCCGGGATCGCTGCCGTCCACCGGTCGGGACCAGTCATACGCGAAAGATCGGCGAGGCACGGCTGCGTTGTAGATGTAGTGGATGTTGCCATCTGCGTCGGCGTACATGGTGTTCTGGTACGGGACCGCCAGCCGGGCGACGGCTGCGCGCCATTCGTCCAGCGTCCGGGCGCGCATCATCCCATACCACTGGTCGTACCAGCCCCCCTCTTCCAGCATCGTGAGCCGGACGGCGAGCGGGCGAGGGCCCTCGGCAGACTCCGATCCGCTCGGGAAATCTCCCGCATCCAACTCACGGATCCCGAGAATCGGGCCGTGGTGTGTCTTTATGAAGCGGAACTCGCGCTCCTCTACCCCGCCGTCCTCACCCTCCGAACGCACACCGATGGGCTCGGTCCACACCGTCAGGTCGCGCCATTCTTCACCGTAGCGGTAGACCGGGCTCCCCTCGCGCCACTCGATCGTCTCGACGTACAGGTCTCCGATATCCGAGTAGTTGTCGGTGTAGGCCCACCCCAGCCGCTCGTTATGCCCCATGTACGGAAACATGAATCCGAAGCGGGACAGGCCCGAGAACACGAGGCCCTCTTCGCTGTGCAGGTGGACCTCGGTGTACTGCGAAAGACCGAAGAACGGCACGTGTGGATTGATGAGCAGCATCGGGTCGCCGCTCGCGGTGCGAGAACCGGCGATGGCCCACTCGTTCGAGCCCAGCGGCCGTTCGCCGCCCGGGGTCGGATCGTCCCGGAAGGCCCGGCTCTGGAGGCGAGGTGTAGCGGCGGAGGCTGGCCTGGCGGAGGCTGGCCCGGCGGAGGCTGGGCCGGCGGGGATGGGCCCTGCCGGGTCCAGTCCGGGTGAGCCCGAGCCCTCCACCCTGGCTCCCTCGAGGAGGCGCCGACTGTCCGCATGTTGCAGTCCGGCGTATCCGATGTACTCGTTGTGGTGATACTTGAAGCGCAGCAGGGCGATCGCGTACCACGGTTCCACGCGTTCCAGCAACCGGCGCTCCACGCCCGGATGCTTCTCCAGGTAATGGCTGAAGCCCTCGGCATACGCGTCGTACAGCGAGCGCATCTCATCGGGCGCTTCCTCGTATTCCTCACGTGACAGACGCGGGATTTCCATCGCGCGCGCGAGGTAGTCGTCGAGCAGGGTCTCCTCGCCGTACAACTCCGACGCGCGCCCTATCGAGCGTACGAAGTTGTCCTCGACCTGCCACCAGTTGTCCTCCGCCTCGGCGTACGCCTCACCGAAGATCACGCTCGCGTCCGTGGGCCCGTAGATGTGCGGGACCCCGAACGCATCGCGGTAGATCGTGACCGAGGCGGCCAGGGTGTCCCAGTCCACATAGCGAGAGGCGTTGGCCGACCTGGCGTCGGGAATCGAGCACCCGGTCACCGTGGCGGCGACCAAAAGGAACGCTTCGGCAGTCAACATGTGACGGAGCATACGTGGCTTCATGTAGCGCCTCTGGGATTTGGCGGGCCTCTGCCGGTCCGTTCGCGACCGACGCAGTCCCCGAATCGGCCTGCCGTCGTTCAACGTGGGGTGATCGCGAACCGTTCACCAGATGGGCGCGGCCCTTGCGGGGATTGGTGAAACCGCCGTACGTGAGACGAGAGATGGGCCGCGACCGACGCATCTCGACTGGCGGGTACCGGCCGTGGCGGCCGATCGCGACTGGGTCGAACCGCATGGGTGTAGGACGAATCGTTGGGACTGGCGTGTTCTTGGCCGCCGTGGGTGTGTTTGCGGTCTGGGCACGCGGGTTGTCTCAGGCGGCGTGGGTCCTCGATCCGGTGAGCGTCGATACCGTGGCCCCGCGGGTCCAGTGTTACACGCACGCCAGACACATCATCGTGGAGCGTCAGTTCGAAGGCTCGCTCGGATCGGACCTGTTCGCGCGCTCGCGAGAGACGGGGCTGTGCGACGCGGACAGTCTTTCAGGCGACCTCGTGGTCCGGAACCAATGGGCCGAGTACTTCTCAGGCGTCCGGGGTGATGTATTGGTCATCGACAGTGGAACCGGGCCCGACCTGCGCGAGGTCATCATGATCGATCTCCGAACTCGACGGCGATTGCTGCAACGCTCATACTTACACTTGGCCCCGAGCACAGATTCCCTCAGGATCGGCTTGTGGGCTGGGTACTATCTCGACGAGACCGCGCCGGACTGCCCTCCGCCCGTCGGGGGGCTTCTGCCCGGCGTAGACAGCCTCTTCACGGTGAACCTGCGCACGGGGGATGTGCGCTTTGCGGGGCGCACACGGTGCGCGGTGAGACAATGAACAGACCTCTTCTAGCCCTTGCGGTAGCGAGCATCCTGGGGGCGGCGTGCGGCGGATCCAGCGCCGAGGATCCTCAGACGTCCGGTGACGTTGCCTCCCGATACGAGATCGACGCGACCAGCGTCCCCGACGATCTGCGGTCGTTGATCCCACTCGCCGCTCGGTGGGGCATCGGAGACGACCTAGAGCGCGCCGATTATGTCGAGCAGGCTAGCGCCGCCGACCGGGAGGCGCTGAGAGCCGCGGTCCAGCCGCATCAAGCGCGCATCACGGCATGGCTGGACTCGTTCGGCACCGACCCCATGTCCGACGAGGCCGCAGCCTTCATGTACATGCAGCTCGCGATCGAGGAGATGCCGCGATAGCCGCGACTCGTTCAGCCGTGACTCCGTAGCACAACCCTCAAGCAACCCTCAAGCAACCCTCAATCCACGAGGTCCCATGACCACCACGAATACGGCCGTGTTTGCATCGGCCCATCCAATCGGCTTCCTGATCGCGGCGCTGGTCGTTGCGGCACCTCTCGACGCGCAACAGGCGCCGCGGACGGGTCCCGTCATCCAGTCGGCGGGCGGCGTGTTCGAGGTGCCAAGAGTCGATTTCGAGACGCCGCTGAACCTCACCTACCGCGTGGCGTTCGATGTCTCACGGGCCGCCGAGTCGCCCACCGATCTGAACCCGGGGCTCAACACGGTCGCTCGGTTTCTGAACATGCACGCGCAGGCGGGTGTTCCGCTCCGGCAGCTCCAGGTCGCGGTCGTCGTTCATGGCACCGCGGGGAAGGACCTGCTGCAGAACGAGGCCTATCACACCCGCCTGGCGACCGACAACCCGAATGCGGAGCTCATTCAGGAGCTCGCCGCAGCAGGGGTCCGCCTGATCCTCTGTGGCCAGACGGCGGCGTCCAGGGGGCTCCCTACGGATGGCCTCCTCGAACCGGTCCAGGTGGCGCTCTCCGCGATGACCGCGCTGGCCGTGCTCCAGGAAGAGGGTTACCACATCAATCCGTTCTGAATAGCGCGGCCTCGGACCCGCCCGCGCGCAACCGTTCGTGCTCGGGCCGTGTCGATCTGTGCATGCCGACACACGCCCCCACAGCCATACGGTAGATCATGTGCTCACTCCGACCGGGAATCCTCTGCGTGCTGGTCGCGGCTTCGGTCGCTTGCTCGACGGGCGATTCACGCCCCGGTCTGGACGAAATCGTCACCCGTTCCGTCGACGCGTTGGGCGGGGCTGCGGCGCTCGACCGCATCGAGTCGGTCTACCGGCAACGCAACCAGAACATGTTCACCCTGCGGAAGCGGCCGTATTTCCATCTCGTCGTGCTCCTGAATGATGAAGGTGGAGTGCGGTACGCCGAGGGGTTCGATGGTGAGGTGGCCTGGGAGATCGTGGACGATGGCCCCAAGGTCCGAGCCACCGAGCGCGCCCGAGTCGCTCTGTGGCACACGACCCAGTTCCCGGGGGTCCTCAAGCCGCTCACGCAGATGGGGGGCCTGGGGCATGATCTCGAGCTGGCCGGAGTCGAGACGGTGGGTACCACCGAGTACTACCGGCTCCTCCTCGGGTTGAGCGACGGCTTCGAGCGCGAGTATTTCCTGAACGCAAAGACCTACCGGCTGGAGCGGGCGCGTGACGTACGCCGTTTTCACGCATATGAGGATGAGATCCAGCCGATCGAAGGGGTATGGAGCGACTTCCGTCAGGTGGACGGAGTGTGGTTACCGTTCACGACCGGCGAGGTGAACTTCGAGACCGGTGAGCGGCTTTCCGGCGGAACGATGCTGGATATCCGGACGAACGTGGAGGTCTCCGAGGAGGTTTTCCGTCTCGACGGCTCTCTGCAACCCTTCCTGGACCTGATTCGCGAGCTGACCGAGAACCGCGAGCCGTAAGGCTGACGTTTCTCATCCACGACGAACGGTCGACTCAGCAGCACCCGTCCGGGCCGCAGCAAGGCTCCGAGGCGTCCGTGGTCACGTCGTAATCCACTCCCTTGGTCTCGCGCGGGTCCCGAATCGCGGTCCGCGAGCAATCGAACGGCTCAGCGTCATCCAGCGGCATGGGCGTCAGCGGCTCCACGAGCTCGAACGCATCTCGATACGGGTCGCGCCGGTATAGCTGGAAGGTCTTGTCGCACACGGCGTAACGCGTTCCTCGCACCATGCGATGGCCGTCGTCGTCCAGGACTTCCTTGAAAGGACCCTTGTAGATCACGGCCTGGTTTCGCTCCCAGCAAGGGCCTTCCTTTCCCTTGAACGCTTCCACGGTAGCCGACCTGAACTCGAGCCCGCGGACCGTACGCCACGGGTCGATCTGACGCTCGACGATCCGGATCCCGTGAAAACCGGCGGACTCGAACGCTTCCAGGAAGCCCCCCTCCGTGAGGGCACCCGAGATGCAGCCGGACCACAACTCCGGGTCGTCCTGCATCTCCTCGGGCACCGGCTCGTCACTGACGATATCGGAGATGACCGCACGTCCCCCGTTCCTTAGTACGCGGTAGATCTCCTTGAAGAGCTTCGTTTTCTCCGCCGTCTCGACCAGGTTCAGGACGCAGTTGGAGACGACGACATCGATCGAGCCGTCCGGCACGAGCGGGGCCGACCGGCGTAACTCCTCGGCCTCGGCCGCGGCGGCGAACAGGTCTTCGGCATTCCGGACCGGATCGGAACCGAGCACCTCGTCGAGCCGGTCCAGGTCGAGCGCGAGATCCTGGATCCGCCCGCGCCGGAACTCGACGTTGGCGTATCCCAGCCGCTCGGCCACGGTCGGGGCATTACGACGCGCGAGCTCCAGCATCTCGCTCGTCATGTCGACGCCGATCACCCAACCCTCGGGGCCGACGACCTGTGATGCGATGAAGCAGATCTTCCCCGCCCCGCTCCCGAGGTCGAGCACCGTCTCTGCCGGCCGGAGGTGCCGGCTCGGATCGCCGCACCCGTAGTCGCGCTCCAGAACCTCTTCAGGGAGAATCTCCAGGTAGCGCGGATCGTAGTCGACCGGACAGCAGAGAGCCGTCTCCGTCGCGGCAGCTCCCTTCGCGTAGCGCTCGCGCACGACTCGCTCGACGTTCGGTCCGGATGCGGGCATCGGCATGGCTCCGTTTGTGTTTGTCTGGATTCCGGGAATCCGAGGTCGAGGGGGCCGTTCGCCCACCCCGGGGGATTACGCCATCGGTACGTGTATGTCCGCCTGGGCCAGCCGCCCGGTGCCCTCGCCCTCGACGTGTTCCGGGCTTGCTGGTCCGGCCGCGTCAGCCGACGGCGCGGTCGGGTGGGCGCCGCGGTGCGCGCGGATCTTCGAATACCGCCATACGGCGCCCCCCACGATGGCCACCGGGAGACCCCACAACACCCATCGGGCATACACCATCGCCCAGTCGATCACCGGGCCCACGCGGCCGGAGAATAGCCAGCCCGCGCCGGCGTATGCCGTCGCCCAGGCCAAGAGACCGGCCGCATCCAACGCCAGAAAACGGTGCGCGGGTACGCGCCCGAATCCAGCGGCCGGCGCGATCAGGTTCCCGGCACCGGGGAGGAACTTGGCGGACAGAATATAGGGGGCGCCGATGCGCATCACTCGCTCTTCCACCCCGAGCACACAAGCCTGCCGATTCGAGCTCAGGCCACACGCCGCGGCCACGAGGCGACAGCCCTTCCAGCGGGCGAGCCCGTACCAGAGCGCGTCGGCGGTCAGACCACCCAACGCCGCACTGCCGACGATCAACGGCAGGCTCAAACCGCCGGCGTGCGCGAGCGCACCGCTCGCGATCAGGATCGGCACGCTGGCAATCGGCACCCCTGCGTACTCCGCGAATCCGAGCGCGAACAAGAGCGCGTAGCCGTAGCTGTCGAGAATGTGAAGGAGTGCGTCCATGCCCCATCCGGACGGTTTCCGCTACAAGGACTGGCCGTTGAGCCAGTCAACTTCGCTCACCGTCCTGGAAACACCAGGCGACGCCGCTCGGTTTCAGCGGCTACGCAGCCACGTGGGATCAGCCTACCCGTGCGTCGATCCACTCTTGGTGAGCCGCAGCCGCGGTCTCAGCGAAGGACCGGCGCGCCGCCACCCACCCGAGCTCGTGCGATCGAACGGCCGCCAGACGCTGGTCCATGCACAAGGCGTCCGCCATCGGTCCGAATCTCTCACGCGCCTGCTCGAGCGACACGCCTCGGGTCTCCCCACCCGCACCCGCGGCACGGCTCGCCGCTGCCGCCACCTCGCCCACCGTGACCGGGCTGTTGTCCACCGCATGGAAGATCCCGCGCGCACCCTCCTCGAGGACGATCCGGTACAGCCGCGCCACATCCTCCACGTGAACCAGCGACCAGTGGTTCGAGCCGTCACCGACGAACTCGGCGGCCCCCTCGTTCGTCGCGGTCTCGAACATCGACGCCGTGAGTCCCCCGGGACCGCCGTACACGATTCCGGGCCGTATGACGGCGGTCGAGATCTGATTGGTCGACGCTTCCACCACGCGCCGCTCGTGGCCGACGCGCCATGTGACGAGCTCCGCTGGCCGGTCGGTGGCCGCTCCTTCATCCGCGGGCAGCTCACCCGTATCGCCCAAGACCCAGCAACCCGAGGTGTAGACGAGCGAGCCGCGGTGCCCGCGGGCCGCGGCCAGCAGCGCGTCGAGCGCAGTCGCATCCCCCCTGACGCTGGTGGCGTAGTCGAACGCCGCGTGCACGATCGCGTCCGCGGATGCCGCCTCGTCCCGGTAGCCGTCCGGATCGTGTAGCTCGCCGGCAAAAGGCTGGGCGCCGAGCCGCTCGAGCTCCCCGGCCTTGTCCGGCGAGCGGTTCAAGGCGACCACGTGGTGACCGGCGGCGACCAACTCCGCGACGACGGCGCCGCCGATGTACCCGGTTCCTCCGGTAAGAAAGATGTCCATTCCACGCCCCTCGCTGTCGTGTAACGAGAGAGCCGGCCCGAGGACCGGCTCCTGTTCGCTTCCGCTTCGGTGGTCTTCCGGGGCTCAGCCCCGTGCGCTATCGCGGGTCAGGATGTGACTTTGGCTCCCGCAAAGTCCCCCCCGCGGAAGATCGAGATCCGCGACGGGTCGATGTGCCGACTGAACGCCTCGTGCAGCTCCTGTGGCGTCAGGGCCCGTATCGCCGCTTCCTGTTCCTGCGTGAACTGCATCGTCCGATCGAAGAACAGACCGGAGTCCAGCTGGCTCGCCACGGTGCCGTCGTTCGCGCGGCCGTTCTGCGCTGCATCCAGGAAGCCGCTCTTGGCCGCTTCCACCTCCTCATCCGTGAACCCGTCGGCGATCACCTTTTCGAGCTCCTCCCGGAATGCGGACACGACCTTGTCCCCGTTCTCGGGGGCGAAGATCGCGAACGCGATGAACTGTCCCTTCTCATCGATCGGGTGCGCCTGGAACTGGGACCCCACCCCGTACGACAGGCCTTCTTCCTGGCGGATGCGCGTCGCCAGCCGCGAGTTGAGAAAACCACCGCCCAGGATGTAGTTCGCGAGGACGAGCGCGGGGTAGTCGAGGTGCGCGTCGGTCATCTCGAGGTTGGCTGACGCGATCATGATCGCATTCGCCTTGTCCGGCGTCTCGATGTCGACTTCGGCTACTTCGACGTCGCGGAACGGGCGGTCGAATCGCACGAACGCCTCGCGATTGGTCCACGACCCGAACAGCTCATCCGCCAACGCTCTCATCTCGTCCGGGTCGAAGTCCCCCACGATCGCCATCGTCCCGCCTTCGGCGCCGTAGAACTCCTCCCAGAACCCGCGCGCCTCTTCGACCGTCACCGCGCGCAGCCACTCGATCTCTTCTTCGATGGTAGGCGTGTACTCCGGGTGCCCGGCTGGCCAAGGATCCATGTGACGGATGAATTGACGGATGGCGAGAGGCTGAGGCTCGGAGAGCTGGTTTTCCAGCTGAGCCAACCGCTCCTCGCGCAGAAGCTCGAACTCGTCCGCGTCGAACGCAGGCTCGCGCAGTATTTCACCTAGCAGACGCAGTGCGGCCGGTAGGTTCTCGCGAACCGTCTCGAATTGTCCGCCGAGCAGGAGCGGACCACCGGTGAAAGACATTTGGACCTTCAGGCGGTCTAGCTCGTCCTCGATCTCCTGCCGCGAACGGTTGATCGTGCCGCGCCGTAGCATGGAGGCGGCCATCCCGGCGGCCGTGCCCTTCCCCGTCAGCGCCTCCTCGGTCCCGAACCGAAACGCGAAGCTCGCGTTCACGGCTCCTCCGCGATTCCGCTTCGGCATCAAAGCGAGCTCGAACCCGTTCCCCAGCTCGATTCTAGCCGTCCGCGCGTCGATGTTCGCGGGAGTCGGCTCGAACGCTTCTCCCTCGGCGACCGCCTCACCCCCGGCGTACGACGCGACGAGCTGGCCCACATCGGGGGGTGCGGGGATATCGGCGCGCAGGGGGGTCTCATCTACCGGGTGGAAATAGCCGATGGTGCGGTTCGAAGGCTTCAGGTAGGCCTCGGCCATGCGCATCACGTCCGCCGGTGTCACGGCCTCGAGCCGGTCGCGGTGCAGGAAGAACAAACGCCAGTCCCCCATCGACGCCCACTCGCTGAGCTGTAGGGCAATCCCCTGCGGATTGTTGAACGCGAGCTCGATGTCCTTGAGGAACTCGGCCTTCGCGCGTTCGACTTCCTCCGCGGTCGGCGGGTTTTCGATCAGGCCGTCGACCGTGGCCAGGAGCGCCTGGGCCGCTTCTTCGAGCGAATCCTCTTCGCGCACCTGGGCGCCCAGCAGCAACGCGCCGGGTTCCTTGAGCTGGAAGTTGAACGCGAGGGCTTCCGCGGCCAGCCCGGGCTCGACCAGGTTCTTGTACAACCGGCCCGCGGGCTCCGTGCCCAGTAGGTGAGTCAGGACGTCGACCGCGGCGAACTGGTCGTGCGAGCCCGGTGGCACGTGGTATACCGTCAGCACGAGCTGGATGTCGCCGATGCGCCGCAGCGTGACGGTACGTTCCCCATCCTGCGTGGGTTCCGCCGTATAGGTCGTAAACAGCGTGTTGGCCCCGCTCCGATCAGGACGCGGGATCGCGCCGAATTCCTCCTGGATCAGCTCCAGCGCCCGACCCTCGTCGAAGCGCCCGGCCACGACCAGCACCGAGTTGTCGGGCTGATAGTACTTGCGGTAGAAAGCCTGCAGCCGGTCGATCGGCACGTTCTCGATGTCGGCCCGGGCTCCGATGGTCGAGTTCCCGTAATTGTGCCACTGGAACGCGGCCGACATGGTCCGCTTCAGCAGCACGCTCTGAGGACTGTTCTCCCCTGCCTCGTACTCGTTGCGGACCACGGTCATCTCGGAATCCAGATCCTCCTTCGCGATGAAGGAGTTCACCATGCGGTCCGCCTCGAGGTCCAACGCCCAAGCCAGGTTCTCTTCGCTGGCCGGGAAAGTCTCGAAATAGTTGGTGCGGTCGAACCAGGTGGTGCCATTCGGGAAGGCACCGTGCTCGGTCAGCTCCGCCGGGATGTCGGGGTGGTCCGGGGTTCCCTTGAAGACGAGGTGCTCCAGAAGATGCGCCATCCCGGTTTCGCCGTACCCCTCGTGCCGTGACCCGACGAGATACGTGATATTGACCGTGATCTGTTGCTTGCTCTGATCCGGGAAGAGGAGTACGCGGAGTCCGTTATCGAGCCCGTACTCCGTGATCCCTTCGACGGATGCCACTCGTGTGATGCCCTGCGGCGAGGCATCCTCCCGGCTCTCCACCGCCGCCTGCTGTGCGGCGACCGGTCCCACCGTCGGCCCGGCGAACGGGAGGGCGAGACCACAGATGAGGGCCCATAGCATCCTGCGTGCGCGCTTCGATATCATCGTATTCCCCTGTTTGCAGCGTGGGCATCTCGCCTTGCTGGCGGCGGCTTCGTGTGAGGAGAGCCATCCCCATGGCTCGATCCGTTGGTCGACGACCACGTTAGGGTCCACAAGTACTACGCTGACCCCGCCGTGTTCAAGGACATCGAGAGCATGGGTGGCCGCGACCGGACCGCGGCGCTAGGGTAGGCGCGAATAACCGTGAGCCGGTCATGAGCACATTCGAAACCGAGATCCAGGTACGCTTCGGACACGTCGATCCCGCCGGGATCGCGTACTTCCCGCGCATCTTCGATTACCTACACGACGTGTTCGAGGCGCTCTGGGAGGAGCACGTCGAGCAACGGTACTACCACCTCCTCCTGGAGAGGCACATCGGGTTCCCGCTGGTCCACAGCGATGTGGACTTCCGGGCTCCGCTCCACTTCGGCGATCGGCCGACAGTGCGGGTCACCTGCTTCCAGCTCGGCCGCAGCTCGCTGGGCCTACGGTACGTGTTTCACAAAGGTGACGAGGTCTGCGTGGACGCGCGCATGATCACGGCGTGTGTGAAGACAGACACGATGCAATCCATCCCCATCCCCGACGAGTTCCGCGCTCGGTTCGAACAGATTCGCGAGTAGCCGCCCTACGGCGAGGGCGAGCTCACATGTTCGCCACCATCGCCTGCCCGAACTCGCTCGTCTTGAGGAGGGTCGCGTCCTCCATCAAGCGGTGGAAGTCGTACGTGACGCGTTTCTCCGAGATCGTTTTCTCGAGACTCGATACGATCAGGTCAGCGACCTCGTGCCACCCGAGGTAGCGGAACATCATCGCGCCCGAGAGGATCACCGAGCCCGGGTTCACCTTGTCCTGACCCGCATACTTCGGCGCCGTGCCGTGCGTGGCTTCGAAGATCGCGTGTCCGGTCTCGTAGTTTATGTTGGCACCGGGAGCGATCCCGATCCCTCCGACCTGCGCGGCCAGCGCGTCGGATATGTAATCGCCGTTCAGGTTCATGGTTGCGATGACGTCGTACTCGGCCGGACGGGTCAGTATCTGCTGCAAAAAGGCATCCGCGATCACGTCCTTGACGACGATACCATCCGACGTCTTGCACCACGGACCGCCGCCGAACTCCTCCGCTCCGAATTCCTCCTTCGCGACCTCGTATCCCCAATCACGAAATCCGCCTTCGGTGAACTTCATGATGTTCCCTTTGTGGACGAGCGTGACGGTCGGATAGCCCTGCTCGCGCGCCCCTCGGATGGCGGAGCGTACGAGACGCTTGGTGCCTTCCTCGGAAATGGGCTTGATCCCGATCGAGCTCGTGTCCGGAAAGCGGATCGTGCTCGTTCCCATTACCTCCCGAAGGAAGCCTATGAGGCGCTCCACTTCATCCGTCCCGGCCTGCCATTCGATCCCTGCGTAGATGTCTTCGGTGTTCTCGCGGAAGATCACCATGTCTACCAGATCCGGGCGTTTGACCGGAGAGGGGACTCCTGCGAAGTACCTTACGGGTCGAACGCACGCGAACAGGTCCAGCTTCTGGCGAAGCGTGACGTTCAGCGAACGGAAGCCGCCACCGACGGGGGTGGTGAGCGGTCCCTTGATCGCCACCAGGTGATGGTTGATCGCGGTGAGCGTGTCGTCCGGCAGCCAGCTCCCGACGGTGTCGTTCGCCTTCTCGCCGGCGTACACCTCGAACCAGGCGATCTCGCGCTCACCACCGTACGCCTTCTCCACGGCCGCGTCGAACACCGCCTTGGAGGCCGCCCAGATGTCGGGTCCCGTGCCATCTCCCTCGATGAACGGAATGATCGGCCGCGCGGGCACCTGAAGCTCGCCGTCGCGCATCGTGATCGGCTCGCCAATGCTCGGCGGAGTGAGCTGCTCGTATAGGGCGTTCGTCACTGTATTCATCGGTCTCTAGGTGTATTCGGTGTCCAATGTCGAGCGCGTCGATTCGCTCGCGCGGGGCCGTCCGGCCCCGCGAACTTCAGATTACCAGCCGCCACCGTAACGGACAAACCGTCACTTCCGCTGCAGGGGATCTACTGAAGCTGCAGCATCGGGCACGCTCCGACACCGGTCAGAACTCCGCCGTCCAGGTGAGCGTGAGGCTTCGCTTCGGCTCCGGCCGGAAAAAGGCCACGTTCGTCGGTTCAGCGTACAGGCTGTTCCCCAGGTTCTCGATCGCCACTCCAAGCCGTTGCCGGCCCAGTAATCTCACACCCGCCCGGATGGTATGGACCGTGAACGCGGGGATCAGGTCCCCGACCGGGCTGAAATCGGGGATCACATCGTCGGTGCTGCCGTTGTGACGCACCTCGTATTCGGCCCAGTATCGGTCTCGCGAGTCCGCATAGCGAAGGTGCGCGTGGACCCGGTCTCGATACCCCTCGAGTACCGGATCGCCCGAATCAGCCGGGTTGTCTCCTGCCAGGTGCGTGAATCCCGCCCCGATCGACAGGCCCCGTCTCAACTGGGCCCCCAGCGTCAGCTCGATGCCCGTGATCGTCATCTCCGACACGTTGACGTTCTGGAACACGGGGAGACCGTCCGCGATGCTGTCGGTTTGCTCGAGCTGGATCCCGTTCTTCAGGAAGTTGCGGAACACGAACCCCTCCGCGTAGACGGATCCCGTCTGGACCCTCGCCCCCAGATCGAGGTTCAGGCTCGTCTCGGCGCCAAGCCGCGGGTTCCGCATCCAAACGCCCGTTCCCTCGGGAGTAGCCCCGCTGAAGAAGCGCTCGATGAGGTTCGGAGAGCGAAAGCCGCGACCCACCGAAGCGACCAGGTTGACCGCCTCTGTGAGCCGGTACAGCAGGTTGGCCGTCCCGACCAGCGTTCGGTCCGTCTCATCCTCGTCGAGCAGGGGCTCATCCAGCCCGGGCGTATCGATCGTCCGCGCCCGTACATCCTGGTATCGAAGGCCGAGGGTCAGCTCGGTGCGGGGACCGAGTAAGAGCGCTCCCTGCGCGAACGCCCCGAGGCTCCGTAGCGTCGCGTTCGGCACCGCCGGCGTACGGTCGGTCGTGGTCGTCGGTGGACCAAACCCGGTGACGGTGGAGCTGCGAACATCGGTGTTCAGCGATCGGTCGCGGTGTAGGTCCACGCCGTACGTGAGCGTGTGCCTCCCACCGACCAGCTTGGCCGCCTCCAGGCGTAGACCGTATGTGCCGATATCGGTGAAATTCGCGCTCTCGATCTGAACGCCCGGTCCGGTCGGCTGGACTGGATCGAAGGGCGCGAAGACGCTGGTGACAAACTCTCGCTCGTTGTCCTGCCAGTAGGCTGTGGCGCTCGCCCGGTCCGCTACCGGTTGGCCGAGGTCGAGGCCTTCGTAGCCCAGGACCACCCGATCGAACTGTTGATCCGGAAATCGGATCTGGACGCTGGCGCCGGCAGACCCCAGGTCGGCCGGATCGATGAACCCGAAGCCGGCGTCCTGTGCCCGGTAACGTTCGAACCGGGCGAACGCCGAGTGGCGCGACGAAAAGCGGTACTCGAGGCGAGCGGCCACGTTGTGGTCCTCTACGCCCGTGTCCTGTACTTCGGTATCGCTGGCCAGTGTCAGCTTCCCGAAGCTCCCGGCGGGCGCCTCGTAGGACGACGCCTCCCGATAGCTGGCACCCGCCAGAAACGTCAGCCGCCCCACGTGCCCCGACGCTCGGCCGGACACTCGGTGCTGGTTGTCGGCCGAACCGTAGCGGTACTGAAGCGACGCGCGCACCCCGGTCCCTGAGAGCGGATACCGGGGTCGCCGCGGGATGAGATTCACCACACCACCGATCGCATCCGACCCGTACAGCACGGACGACGCTCCGCGCACGACCTCGATTCTGTCGAGCTCGAAGACGCCCGAGATCGCCGGGGGCTCACCCGAGTCGAGCCGTCGTCGGGAGTTGTTCAGGCGGATGCCGTTCTCGAGGAGAAGCACGCGCTGGCCTCGCAGACCTCGGATCACGGGACGCCGTTGGCTCGCCCCCACTCCCTCGACATCCAGACCGGGCATGTCACGGAACAGATCCGCGGGGTTGGCGGGCGCCCGCTCGCGGATGGAGGCTTCCCCGAGGACCGTGACGGGGCGGGGTGTTGTAAAGGCTTCTCTCGCCTCGCGCGTGGCGGTCACGTTGATGCCGCTGAGCCGGTACACGACCTCAAGGGTGCCCGTCTCGCTGATGGTCCCCGACTCGAGCAGTACCGCGAGCGCCGCGGTGGCGCCCCTCTCGACGGCTCGGGCGAGCGGACGGACCCCGACTCCCCGGGATCCACTAAGCGGACGCCCCAACTGGAGAGCCGGCCGGGATCCAGGACGCTTATCCAACGCGGTCCGGACGGCCACTTCCAGATCGTCACCGGAGGCCGCGGAGAGCGGGACCAGTACGACCGCGGCGGAGCCTCCCAGAGCCCGCCCGCGCAGGGCGTCGTCAAGCTCTCCCTCAACGGTTCCACCGATGTCCACGAACGCGACCTCGACAGGCCCGTAGCGCCACTGAACCGCGCCCGCCGTCGCCCGGACGTGATCCGTCCAGGCCGGGTCACCGGCCTGGCTCACAACCAGAAGGGCGGTCTGAGCGTGCGCCGACGACGAGGCGCCGAGCAGCAGCGGCAGAAGGCCCAGCAGCCAGCGGCCGCGATGTCGAAACCCAGGTCTTTGCATGGTCAGGCTCGGAAACGGACCCGGAGTCACATGCGGGCCCGTGCAACGGGAGTCGGAGGTGGCCCCGGGCGGGAACGAGGGTCCGTTGCGCCCGAGGCGATCTCCGCTAACGGTCAGAATCTCGCATCCATCATCAGGTACAACCAGGTCATGTCCTCCGACAGGCGGCCAATGCCGGCCCAAGTGTCGTCCTGTATCACGAAGGCCGCGCCTCCCTGGATCGAAAGGTTGGGGCTGTAGTTCCACGTAGCTATGAAGTCGATCTCCTCGCCCAGGTGCCCGGAGTCGAACCCTCCCGTCTTCGCGAGGCGGAAGGAGTGGGCGTCGAGGCTCAAGCGCCAATCGTCCAACGGCCGGACCGCCAGCTTGAGCGCCAGATCCTGCAATCCCTGGCCGGCCGTGTGGGCCGGGATGTTGAGGAACAGGTCCGCGAACCCGTAGAACTTGTGATTGGTGGCGAACAACGTATCGAAGACCTTGATCTTCCCGTCATCCGCATCGTCATCTCCCGACAGGTAGTCGTACCACAGGGTCGCGGTCGCCCGGCCATCGGCGAACACGTACGCGAGCCGCCCGCCGAGCATGTACGCGCTCACGTCCGTTCCTTCGCGGTCGCCCGTCTGGAAGGAGCCCTCGGCCCGATAGATGAGGTTCTCCGCCGCGCCTACCCAGCGCACCCCGAACGTGGTCTGCTCGGTGTCGGTGTTCGCCCCACCTTTCACGTTGTCGACCCGGTTGAAGATCACATACAAGTCCACCGCCTGGTCATTCGCCACATCGATCGTTCCGTACCCGGCCACCAGTTGGGCATCCCGGTCGACGTCCGGGGTGATGTCGTTCCCCAGTTGCGCCAAGAAGACGTTCACCTTACCGAACCCCCCAGCTCCGCTCAGCAGCAGACCATCGAAACTCCGTCCCTGCTGCGTCCACCCGACCGCTCCCACGAGGCGTTGCCCACCGAGGTTCACCTCCTGTCTCCCGACCCGGCCGAGGAGCAGCCCGTTGTCCGATCGTACGTCGATGTAGCCCTGGTGCAGGTCGAAGTTCTCGGCATTGAAGTCGGTGAGCGTGTTGGTCTCCTCTCCCCACAACCTCACATCCTGCACCTGGAGGAACACGGTGATGTTCTTTTCCAGCGACGCCGTGATATTCGCCCGCGTCCGCATGGAGACGAAGGCATCGGAATCTCCCGCTCCTCCCAGGAAGGGGTCTCGGAACTCGGCGCGCGGCCGCAGTTGGCCCCCGACCTTGACGTCCTGCGCGACCGCGAACGAGGTCGACACCAGGAGCAGGAGCCCGGACAGGACAGCCCTGCGCGATTTCATCGGCTTTCTCCTGTGATAGCCAAGAAGGCACACCGGTCCTCGGTGGCGGAACGAACCCGCTCGGCCGGTCGAGGGGTGGCGCGGCCGGGCACCGGCAAGAGCTGCCGCCGGCGCCCGAGCCCGCCCCGGCTCAGAGATCAGTAGATGTCGTGTGCCGTGTTGTAAACGTTGAACTTGCCGGTCGGCGTGACCAGCCAATCACCCGTGATGCGGGTGACCTCCTCGAGGGTCTTGTCGTCATACACGACGACCTCTCCCGCCTTGTCCCATACCGAAATCCAGACCTGGTCGCCGGCCTGGTTGTACTCGAAGTGGACGGCGGCCCCATGATCGGCCACCATCCAGCACCGATCCACCTCACCGCTCGCCTTCGAGTAGACGCAGGTCTTACGGGTTCCCGCCGGGTCGTTGTTCATCGGCATGTCCATCCACACCCAGGCCGAGTTCGGGTGTGTCTTGAGGAACAGGCTCCCGGTTCCGTCCAGCGGCACCTCCCGGACAACCTTCCAAGCGTGTTCCGGATGGTTCTCCGGATCGGCCCCGTAGACGGTCAGCAGACCCTGGCCGATGTGGGTCGTCGCGTTCACCCAGCCGTACTCGGGGTCCTCCCAGTTCGCCCCGCGACCCGGGTGCGGCGTGATCCCGGTCTCGAACGTCGTGACCAGCTCCTGCTCTCTCACGTCCACGACCACCATCTTGTTGCGCTGGTTGGCCGCGATCAGGAAGTAGCGCCCGGTGTGGTCCCAACCGCCATCGTGGAGGAAGCGGTCCGCCGCGATTCGGGCCGTCAGAGGGAAGCCGTCCTGCGAATAGTCCACGATCCCCACGTGGCCCGACTCCTTGAGACCCAGCACCCACACGGGGTCGAAGTGCGACGCGACGATGGCGGCGACCCGGACCTCCTCCAGCGGCTCACCGGTGTCGAACGCGGCGCCCTCTACGCTCGTCACGCTGAGCGGCTCGAGCGTCAGCCCATCGAACACGACGTATTGCGTGGGCCAGTAGCACCCTTCGATCACATAGCGATCCTCGAAGCCTTCGTACTTGCTGCCGTCCACGCTCCGCGCATCGATACACCCCTGTGCCTGGGCGACGAGGGTGGGTGTCTCCGACCACAGATCGATCAACGTCAAGCGCCCGTCACGTCCGACGGCGTAGAAATAGCGGCCGGTCGACGAGGAACGGAGGATGTGTACCGCGAACCCCGTCTCGATGATCTCGATCATCTCGTAGGTGTCGCCGTCGACGATCGCGACCTGTCCCGCATCGCGCAGGATGACCCCGAAAAAGTTCTCCCAGTTGCGCGACGTCATGGGCTCGGTCGGGCGATCGTCGACCGGGATCCTCACCTCCCATTCGGCGCGGATCTGATCCAGGGGTCGTCCCGGTGGGCTCGGTGGCGGCAATTGGACGTAGCGCGCCATGAGGGCGATCTCCTCTTCGGAGAGGATTCCGGCGTCGCCCCAGGCCGGCATGCCGCCGGGGAGGCCATGGGTCAGTGTCACCTCGAGAGCTGCCGTGCCGATTTGCGTCGTGCGCTCCGGCTGGATGTTCGGACCCGTAGCTCCGGCCCTCAGGGTGCCATGGCACCCGGCGCAGCGGTTGAAGAAGATGCCCTGCCCTCGCGCGAACTCCTCTTCGCTGAGCTCAATCGGTCCCTCGTCCACGGTCACCGCGGTCGCCAACTCACCGGTGCTCACGAGTTGGACGTAGTCGAGGACCTGGCCGATCTCCTCCTCCGACAGGAAGCTCGGCGCCATGGGGACGTTGTTGAACTCGGCGAAGATCTCCTGGCCGATCGAGTCGTTCTCGGCCATGCCGAGGGGATCGGCGACCCAGCGCTCGAGCCATTCCCGTTCGCGACGTTCGTGAATGTCCTTCAGATCGGGACCCACCCGGACGCCCTCTCCGATCGTGTGGCAGGCGAAGCAGTTCCGCTCGAAGATCGCCTCGCCCGGGTGTGCTGCGACCTGCGTGACATCGCCCGTATCGGTATCCCCGGCATCGCCTCCACACCCCCACGTGAGGCTGAGGGCGAGCATGGCTAGTGCGCTGGTCCCGGCCAACGACATTCTCCTCGTTTGTTTCATTGCCGTGTCTCCGAATAGCGGTGGCGTGCTGATTATGGCTCCGACTGCCCCACGCGGTCCTCGGTGCCGCAAAAGAGTCCCGCTCCGACTCACGGATACCAGATCGCGGCCTCACGCCGCCAGCCGACGTTTCGCGGGCGATCACGCGGGTTTTCGATACGCTTCGAGAACGACGTGCCGGCCGAATGGCCGGCCCACGCCTCCCGTGTGGTAGAGCAAGGGTCGGCAGGATCCGTGCGGTCGCGGCGTCTCCTCGTGGCCCCGGCCGAGCCTGCGGCCTTTGGGTCCGCGCAACCGCAACATACAAAACCACCTACAGGTGCCGTCCTCGGGGTCGAGTGCCCGCCGGGGCAGCAGAGACGCTGCGGACACGGCGTGCCATTGTGGCACTATACGGGACATTGTGACCCATGCGTGGTCGCCGGGGGCCTCGGGCGTGCTCGGCGGTGCCTCCGCCGTCCGTACCACGGGACCTTTCTGATCAGAATCGGTCCATATGAACGTTTGCATATTCTGTCTCGCCATGGTGCATATTTACATATTGTAATAGCTTCGCGTTGGTAACGGCCTAGAGCTGGCCCGCGGGCTCGCCGTCACACCGGGTGACCGGGGCGGGCGTCGCACCACCGCGCTGGAGAGAGGCTTGACGGCAGAGCGTGCCTTCACGGTGGGGAAGGCGAACGCGCTTCTACCACACATCCGAGCCACGCTGGAACGGATTCGCCAGATGCGGCACTCGGCACGCCGCCTGGAGGAGAAGCTCGAGCAGCTACAGGCCGTGTGGGGCGATGAGGTGGGCGACGCCGACCACCCCGACCATGGCGAATACGTCCGGTATCGGCGAGCCATCGTCAGCACCGATCGTGAGATCGTAGAGCTCACGGAGGCAGGGCTCAGCCACCGGGGGCTCGAGGTGCCAATCGACGGCCTGGAGCGGGGCATCGTCCACTTCCCGACCACGGTCGGCGGGCGACACGCCTACCTCTGCGGGGCCGTCGATGAGCCGGAAGTCCTTTACTGGCACGAAGCCGACGAGGGGCACTCGGCCCGCCGGACCATCGACCCGGGTGGAGCCTCAATCACCGACACGGAATCGTACCTGCCTGACCCACAGTAGCGAGCCCTCTCCATCCGGCTCCTTGCGCCGAGCCGCTTCCCATCACACCTCGAAGGAGCGACCGGTCGCTCCGAAGTAAACGCCATCGGGTCAACACGAGTCTCACTCCCGAACAACCCAAGGACGGCAGGTGCACGAACTCGCCAGTCGACGGCTCGAGCCTGGAGGTAAAACGGTCGATGAGCTCGCTCGACTCGCGGCGGATGGAGATGAAGCCGCATTCGACGCCCTCGTTCGCCAGTGCTATCGCCGGATCTACCGCTGGGCTCTGGTTCGGGTCGGGGAGCCCGATGATGCCGAGGATATCACCCAGGAGGTGCTGGTTCGCCTCTATCGTCACCTCTCTTCATGGGAGGGCCGCGGCCGCTTCGCGACCTGGCTGTACGGCGTGACGCGCAACGCGGCCGCCAGCCACACGGTCCGGAGCAGAGGGCAGGACCGGAGGCGAGATATCGACCGTGCGACGCGAGCGGTCGGGGGAGTCGAAAACGAGATCCTCGGACGCATGCACGCGGAGGGCGTGGTCGAGATGATCGACCTCCTCCTCGTGGAGCTGCCTGCGAGACAGCGCGAGCTGTTCGATTTGATCGACGTCCAGGGGTTCACGCCCGTCGAGGTCGCGGAGATGCTCGACATGAATCCGAGCACCGTGCGGGTGCACCTGTTCAGGGCGAGGAGGAGGCTTCGAGGGTGGATTCTGGAGCACGACCCGGATCTGCGGACGGGGTCTGGATGATCGGTTCGGCTGCATGACGAGTTGCGAAACCATCCGAGAGCGGCTGCTCGAAGCGTCGGCGACGGCTCTGGCCGGGCGTGGGGAGTCCGCGGTCGCCCGCCATGTGCGGAGCTGTGCGGCCTGCCATTCAGTCGCCAAGCGGATTCTCGACGAGACCCGGCTGCTGGGGGCAAGTCTCGAGCAGCTCCGACCCCGGATGAGCGAAGACGAGGCGGTGCGCCTGGCCCGCGACTCCGAGGGGCGCCAGGTCGCGGCGGTGAAGCTACCCGCCGCCCGCCGAGCCGGGAGCTCCGGATTCCCCCGGGGCTGGATGCGGTGGTCGCCGGTTCCCGTTGCAGCAGCTGCAGCGGTCGTCGCCCTCGTTCTAACGGCGGGACCGCGCACTCAGAGCCCCGAAGAGGACGATCCATCTGTGCCCGTCCTGCCCGTGGCCACGGCCGCGGCCGTAGCGCTAGACGGGCTGAGCGTCGACATCCCCGAGCAGGGACGGGTCGCGGTTTTCGAGACCAAGAACCCCTCCATCACCGTGGTTTGGTTCTACTGACCGCTTACAGGCCTCCGCCGCTCGCGGTTCGATCACGACCGGGGGCGCAGCGAGACCCAAGACGAGGAGAGATTCTCATGCGCCCACGCAGCCTGTTCCACGACGCCGTCTCGCGATCGTCGCTGCGGAGAACCGGGGGCGGGGTGCACCTGGCGCTCTGGCCGGCTGTCCTGGCCCTGTTCTACGCCTGTGGAGGTGGACCCGACCTCGACACCCGGACCTTCGAGCTGCAATACCTGGAGCCGGGCGAAGCGGTCGAAATGGTGACCCCGTACGTGTATGCGGACCGCGCGGAAGCTCCAGGCGTAGTGCGGGCCTTCTCCGGCGGACTCACGGTGCGCGAGACGTCCGACAATCTGGACAGGATCGGCCGTGTATTGGCGGAGTACGATCGGCCGAAGCCCGGGGTGCGGCTCATCTTCCAGCTCATCGAGGCGGATGGCGCTGGCGAGCCCGATCCCAGGATTCGAGACGTCGAATCCGGGCTTCGGGAGCTGTTCCGTTTCGAGGGGTATCGGCTCGTCGCAGAGACGAACATGGCCGCGATGGAAGGCACGGGCTCGAGCCAGCAGTTGCACGACGGCATGCGCGAGTTCTTCATCGCCGCGAACGTGCACCAGATTCGCGGCTCGGCCGAGAAAGCCTCGGTCGCGCTGAGCGTGGAGCTCGTCCTGCAAGGGATCGGGCGCGCGATCCAGACATCGATGGCGGTCCCGGTCGGACGGACTGTCGTGCTGGGGAGCACCAAACCGATCGACCAGCCAACGCTGATTCTCACACTTCGGCCCGAGCTCGTGACCCTGGCGGACTCCCCGAGCTCGTGACCCCGGCGGCACTCTCCGAGCTCTTCCCTGGCGGACTAGGCCGTTGCGCAGCGCTCCAGCGCCGACGCGATCGCGGCGGCAAGAAGGCCACGTCGTGAATTCCCGGCGCGCGCGACGGCTTCGTCCAGCGCCGCGTACACCGTGGTCTCGATCGACTCGAAGATCTCCGTCGCCGCGACCGGATCGTCACGCTCGATTTGGACGGAGAAGGCGTGCGCCGTACCGCAATTGGCGATGAAGTCCGCCACCACCCCGAAGTGGGCGTCGGCATCCCGCTCGAGTGCCGTATCGCCGGGAAACGCCGCGTCGAAAGGATGGTTGGCCCCGCAGATAATGCTCTCGACCCCCTGAGCTTGCAGTCGATCCAACACCGACGCCGTCACGGTCCCGGAGGCCGCGGCACACACGCACAGGTCGGCTGGTACGGTCCCGAATCGCTCTCGGGCGTCGCCGGATCCGTGCCCGGCCCCTTGCCCGGCCTCTTGCCCATTCGCCTCAGGCAGCCGATTGCCGGTCCGGCGGCGGAGCAGGTCCGCGACCGCGGGCTCGGCGAGGCCCTCTTCCGAGACCAACGCGTTCCGATCGTCGACGATCCCCACGAGCCGGGCGCCCCAGCGAGACAGATACAGTGCGGCCGCTCCACCGACCCGGCCGAAGCCCTCAAGCAGTACACGGACGTCCGTTAGCGAGCGACTCTGCTGCTCCAGAAGCCTCCGGGCGGCGATCGCCACGCTGTAACCGGTGACCAGATCGGCCACCCGGAGCGGAAGACCAGGAACCCCGAGCTCGCCATCGACGAGCTGTCCGAGGCCGTCGCGGACCGCGGCGAGCCGACGCGCCAGTTCCTTATCTCGGAGACCGAAATGGCCGCGTGCCAGGCCCTGCTGCGGGTGGTGAAGACCCACCTCCGAGCAGAGCGGGACGACCTCCCGCACCTCGTCCACGTTGAGATCGCCGGCCGTCGAGTAGCAGCTCTCGAGGTAGGGCCGGATTGCGCGAAACCACCGGCGCAGCACGGCTCGCTTGCGCGGATCGTCGGGGTCGAAATCGATCCCGGACTTGGCGCCACCCATCGGCGGGCCCGAGATCGAGAACTTGAGCTCCATGACCTTGGCGAGAAAGACGACCTCGTCTCTGGTGAGCCCGACGCGCATTCGTGTCCCACCACCCGCAGCGCCACCTCTCAGGCTATTGATGACGAGCCAACCTCGCGCGGTCGTCTCCGGGTCCCTCCACTCCACCACGGTCTCGGGGGGGTGGGCGAGGTACTCGGCGTAACGACGCCAGACTCTCTCGGATGCGTCTCCAGCCGCTGGGTCCCCGCCCTGGCGACTGGTCGGTGCTGAACCCGTGTTCACTCGTGTCCTTCGGCGATCTGTCTCACGACATGGAAGGATCTGTGGGCCACACGTTATTCGTCCGATCGAGGTCCGGATAGAAGCGCTCGGGATCCAGGATGATTCTCACCACGCGCCGGGGGATCTCCACTCGACGGGTCACGCGACGCGTGCCCGCCCATACATCGACCGGCCAGGTTACGCGCTCCGAGCTGCCATCCTCGAAGTGGAGCTCGATCTCGATCGGCATGACGGCGCCGCCCCGGTTCGTGATCGTGACGCCCAGCGCGCCCTCCTCGACGTCCACGGCGTCGATCGCCTGGTCGAGCGTGACGGTGTCGTAGAACCAGGAGCGCCAGAACCAGTCCAGGTCGACGCCCGCTTCCTTCTCCATGATGCGGAAGAAATCCCATGGGTACGGGTGCCGGTAGCTCCAGGCTCGGGCGTAGTCCCGGTACGCGCGATCGAAGGTCTCTTCTCCGAGAGCCCGTCGGAGCGCGTGCATCAACGTCGCCGGCTTCGCATACGCCGCCACTCCCCGACCGAACCCGCTCTCTACGTAGTCCGTGTGCTGCATCAGAGGCGCCTCGACCTCGGCTCGCGCGGCCTGCAGGTACCGATCATGGTCCTGCATGCGTGCGTTCTGGTCCCCGAAGAAGTCCGTTCGCGCCAGCGTCTCGTTGAACGAGGTGAGCCCCTCGTCCATCCAGGCGAACGCGGCCTCGCGGGACCCGACGATCATCGGGAACCACTCATGGCTGAATTCGTGCGCGAGCACGCTGTAGAGCGACTCCCCCGGGCGAGAGCGCCCGATGAACACCAGCATCGGGTACTCCATGCCACCGATCGGTCCGTACGCGGCGGTGGCGTGCGGGTACGGATAGGGAAGGATGTAGCGGCTGAAGAACTCGATCGAATGCTTGGAGAACGTCGCCGCCTCCCGCCAGTGCTCGAGGGCGGGATCGTACATCGCCTGTATGAGCACCCGACCGTGCTCGCCGCCGACATCGGCTCCCACCGCGTCCCACACGTACCGATCGCTCGTAGCGAACGCGAAGTCACGCACCCGGTCGGCGCGGAACTGCCACGTGCGACCCGCGTCGATCGGGGTGCCGGGCGCCACGTCCTCGCCGGATCCGATCCGGATCACCTCATCGGATTGCTGAGCTCGCTCGAGACGGCTCCTAATGGCCTCGGGGAGCAGGGAGGGAGCGTTCCGTAACTCACCCGTCGCCGCCACCAGCCAGCCATCCGGGACCGTAAGGGAGACGTCGAACGAGCCGTATTCCAGATAGAACTCGCCGTCGCCCAGATATGGACTCGCATCGAAGCCGGATACGTCGTCCACGACCGCGATCTGCGGATACCACTGCGCCACGTTGAAGATGTGGTTGTCGATGTGCCCGGTCCGAAAGGCATCGGCGCCGGGGATCGTGTATTCCCACTCGAACTCGAGCTCCGCGACCCCGCCGGACGGTATCGGCTCCGGGAGGACGATCTGGGCGACCGAGCCATCGATGAGGTAGCCGGCACGGCGATCATCTCCGCGGAGGTCGGCCGGTCTCAGGCGCTCGAGCGCCTGCCCCTGGGCGGCGACACGACGGATCGTCATGCCACCGGTGATCCGCACCGCTCGGTTCCGTTTGGCCCCCTCGCTGAAGACATTCTGGTACAGGTGCACGAACAGGCGTGGAATCTCGCTCGGTGCACGATTCGTGTATCTGATCACCTCGCTGCCGGACAGGGTGGCTGTCTCCGGCTCGAGTGACGCCTGGATCGTGTAATCGACTCGCTGCTGCCAGTACGTCGCGCCTGGGCGACCATCCGGTGTCCGGGTCCCGTCTTCGACCGCACGCAGGTAGCCAGCCGGGGGGACCACCGGAGTGAACACGGGGTGGTCTACGACCAGGGAAGGCTGGGTACCTGCCGGGGGTCGTGTGTCTCCCTGAGCCTCAGCGGGCCGGATTCCGATCGTGCCCAGCAGGACGAGCGAGAGCAGCACCAGCCGAACGGGCTCCCTGTCTCCCATCCACGCCCTCATGTGTCTTCCCTCATGTGTCTTCCTTCATACGTCGCCTATCGAGTGTCACCGCTCGCGACGGAAAGGTACCCCGGGCTTGGGATCCTTGCGCGCCGCTTTGGTGTTCTCCTTGAGGTCGAGCTGGTTCGGGGGGGTCCCGTGAGCTCCAGCTTCCGTTGTCTAAAGCCCTATCAGGAGGATTCATGCGTCGCCGATCGATCTTGCGTTTTACCGTTGTCAGTGGTGCACTCGCGCTCGGTGCCTGCGCCTCGAGCGACCAGGAGGCCGAAGCGACGGCCGAGGCCGAGCCGGAGGTGGAAGCGGAAGCCGAGGCCGGGATGTCCATGCCCGAACCGAGCGCGGCAGCCGTGTGGGAGCACCTGCAGGCGTCCGATTACACGAGCTGGTCCCTGTGGCCGGGTAAGGGCGAGCAGTACCAGGGTAGCGAGCCGCATGGAATGCTCCTCACCACGTACGTGAACGCCCTTGCCCTGGACGCCCTCACGAACGGCGCCGGACGTATGCCGGTGGGTGCCATCATCGTGAAGGAGAACTTCATGGGCGACGGGACGCACGCTGCGACGACGGTCATGTACAAGTCCGCGGGCTTTGACCCGGAGCACAACGATTGGTGGTGGTTGAAGCGGGACGCGGATGGCACCATCGCGGCCGAGGGCGGGCCGGATGGGATGGCGCAGATGTGCATCGGCTGCCACAGCGGAAAGACGGACAACGACTACATCTTCACCAGCGAGCTCGGCACCGCCGACAGCATGTAGCAGATTCTCCCGTCGAGATATCGGCTGAACCAGCAGAGGCCGGTCGCTCTGGCGACCGGCCTCTCTGCTATGGCCGGCTGAGCAGGCCCGTCATCGTGGTCCCATCGCGCACCCATTTCACCGTGACGTCGCCCTCGTCCGGCCCTTTGGTGAGCACCTGACGCAGGTGCTCGACCTCGGTGCACTCCTGTCCGCCCGCTTCGATCAGCACATCGCCGGGACGCAACCCGAGCCGGGCCGCGGGAGTCCCCGGGATCACGCGCTGAACCAGCAGCCCGCTGTCGATCCCGGCAAGCGATCTCGCGACCCTGCCGCGCACGGGCTCGAACGCGGCCCCCGCCAGATGCCGCCCGAGCGCGGCTTCGACGACGCTCCCGAGCCGCCGGCGGTCAAGCGTCACGGAAACGGGCTCTCCGGGTGCCAGCTCGACGGCGATCCTCTCCCCGAGCGTGACCAGCTTGTCCAGCCACACCCTGTACGTGGAATCGAACACCGCGCGGAGCTCTCGCCCCAGGTCGACCCGGATCGGTAGCGCCTCCACGATGTCGATCTGGCCGATCTCGATGTCTTCATCGATCGGCGCCACGTGCAGCGCCCCATCGCGTACCCGGATCGCGGAAGGGACGACCTGGACCTCTTGCCCCTGACGTCGGATCGTGAATGCCAGCGAGCTCGCCCCGTCCGTCCGTAACTCCCCCGACGTGACCACGTAGGCTTGTGGGAGCCGTCGTGTCACGGTCACGGTGCGTGCGGGGGTGCGGCGTCGAGGTTCCTCGGCCGGTCGCGCGGCGGGCACGACCCGCACGAACCGGTGTTCGTCATCGCGCCTGAGGTCCAGGGTGATTGGTGTCCCGGGGCGCAAACCGCCGAACACTCGAGAGGCAGTCTCGACGCTGAAGGCCTGGCCGTTGAGCGCGAGCAGCCGGTCGCCCACGACGACGCCGGCCCGGGCTGCCGGCCCGTTCTGGACCAACTGGTCTACGTGCAGGACCAACTCGCAACGCTTCCACTTCTCGGCCGTGCCCCAGGCGCATTCGTAGTGCGGCGCGACCCAAACGCCGATCCACCCAGGTGGAGCGGGGGGACGGGGCGTCTGGACGTTCTGTGCTCCGACCGGGGCCGCAACGAGTAGCGCCAGCGCGGTACACAGCGCTCCTGCTCTTCCGGAGGCGCGACGCCTCCGCGGGTCCCGCCATGTTGGCATCAAGTTCATCATGAACAGTCTATCTCACCACCAGGAATCTACGTTGGCACCGGCGGCGTGCCGGTCCTCTTGTCATGCCCTACCAGGCCTCCGCCCGCGTCAAATGAGCCGATTGGTCCAAGCGGCTCGCGAGCTCGCTTCGGTAGTCCACGAGCTGGAACAACGTCGCGCTCGCCACGGGGTTCTCGGGCGATCGTATGACCGCCTCGCGAGACGCCTCGATCGCCGCGTCCAACCTGCGAATCAGCTCCGCAGTCGCGATCGGGTCCAACGAGCCGTCCGCACGTGACAGACTCGCCTGACGGAGCGGCGATCCGAGGGTCTCCATCTCCGCCAGGGCGTTGAGGTACGCCGCTTCGCCATCGGAGGCCGGAAGCGCCACGGGCAGCTCACCGCGAGCATCGCTCGGGACCGCGGCCGCAGTCGGTGATGAACCCGCCTCGGGGCCGGCCCCGGTGAATTGGAGCCCCGCCAGCACTCCCCCGGCGAATAGGGTCAATGCGGCAGCCGCCTGGAGCGGCGGACTCCGGAGCAATCTCCCGGCAGCCCGGCGCCGAAGCGGAAGAACCTGCCGATCCTCCCCGAAGCTCGCGTCGAGTCGCGCCTCGATCGCCGCCCACTCCCCCGGGGGCGGATCGAGCTCGCCGAGCGCCGAGATCGCCATTCGCGTGCGGCTCAGTCGCTCGTACTCCACGCGGCACGACTCGCAACCCTCGAGGTGAGTCTCCGCGTCCAGGTCCGCCCACGGCTCATCCAGAAGGGCGGAGATCCGTTCGAGCGTCAGGTGCTCAGCCATGTCGGTACTTTCCTCGCATCATCCTAATGCCGTGTCATCGTCATGTTTCGTCGAGCCCGAATGGTCAGACCCGGGCTTCGCCGCTGGCGCTTTCGGGATCTGCCAATGGTGCCATCAGGTCCCGCATGCGCGCCCGTGCCTTATGAAGCTGCGATTTCGAGGTGCCTGAGGAGCAGTTCAGATTCACCGCGATCTCGTCGTGCGTCCAGCCCTCGATGTCGTGCAAGACCAGGACCCGCCGGTACCCCGGTGGCAATTGGTCCAGCGCGAGCGCGAGGACCCGTCGGTTGACGACGGCCTCGTCGGGCGCCTTCGCGACCCTGGGTAGCTCCGCCGCTTTCTCCACGCCTTCCCGCTTCGAAGATCGACGCAGACGGTTGAGCGCCACGTTCGTGGCGAGGCGGTAGATCCACGTTCCGAATGCCGCCTCACCCCGGAAGAGGTGGAGCTTCTCGAACGCGCGCACCCACGCTTCTTGCGCCAGATCTTCGGCCAGATGGTCATCTCCCACCAGGCGTCGGACGACCGTATACACACGCCGCGAGTGGGCTTCATACAACTCACCCATCGCGCGCCGATCCCCGGCTCTGGCGCGCTCCAGAAGTTCCTTTTCTTCCACGCCGCTCCTCAACAGCTACTTCAAGTCACTCGTTTGATACCCGAACGACCGATCGGGTTGCCTGCGGGCGACCCTCCGGGCGACCCTCCCGGTGACCTGCCGAACCAGGCGGCGAGACGTGGAGCCGCGAGCCAGATCAGCACCATCAGGGCAACCCCCGCCAGCGCGTCGACCCCGTAATGGAAGCGGCCGTACACGGTCCCCAGCGCGAGGGCGATCTGCGGGAGCATGAGGGTCAACAACCACCGGCGATCTTCCCGCCCGGCGGCCAGCACCGCTACGCCCGATGCCGCTATATGCGAACTCGGGAAAGCCGTGCCCCGCGAGGACCCGGCCTCGAGGATCGTGTGCACGACCTGGTAGAACGCGCCACCAGACACCTCACCCTGGATGGGCGGAAAGTCATAACGAGGGCCGGCGACGGGGAAGAGCGTGAAGATGAAGTACGACAATAGAAACACGACGGCCGTCGCGAACGCGGCGCGATGTAGCGCGGCATCGCCACGGGTCACGTACACGCCCACCAGCGCGATAGGCACGAGGACGTAATACGACATGTAGCCGAGGTGGAGCAGCTCGGAGAACGTGAAGTCGGGGAGCCACCCGTGGAACGTCATGCTGAGCTGCGAGCCGAAGAGGGCCTGTTCCCAGCCCTGAACCATGCCGTCGAACAGGCGGTCGGTGATGACCTGGTTGAGGAAACGGAGCTCCGGGTAGAGGAGAAAAGGCGTGGCGGCGACCGGGTAGACCAGCCGTAACCAGCGCCAGCCCGCGTTGCGGGGGAGCGGAAAGCGACCCAGGCGGAGCACCGTCAGCACGGCGAGGGCGTGGACGGCGGCCAGGCTGAACCCGAGGACTCCTCCTCCGAGCACCGCCAGAACCCCGGTGAGCCCCAGGTACAGCACGAACACCCTGTCAATGGCGAGCAGCCCGGTACCCGCGCCGGCTCGAGCCTCGACGCGGTGCTCCGCGTCGGTTCCGGGCGCGCTCATAGCCAATCGTTCTCCCTATACCAGCGCGCCGTCCTGGCCAGCCCTTCCGGCAGCGTCACCCGGGCCTTCCAGCCCAGCCCCGTTTCCGTCGGTGAGGGGTCGCAGGTCCACGAATAACGGGCGAAGTCGCGTGCGCGACGCCGGTCCATCGCCGGAGGCTTCCGGGCCACGCGCCCGCCCAGCTCGCCCATGAGACCGGCCGTCCAGAAGATCGCGAAGGGAAGGCGGATCGTCTTGACCGGTCGTTCGAGGCCGTCGCCCAGGCTGCGAGCAACCTCGTCCCAACCGTAGGTGGCGTCCTCCGCCAGCGGGAACGGGCCCGTTGCGGGATCCCCGCGCACCGCACGCAGGACGGCCTCACCCACATCATCGACGAACACGGGCTGCAGCTTGGTATCGGCGCGGGGAACGAGCACGAATCCTCGCTTGGCCATCTGGAACATCGGAAGCAGATCACTATCCCGAGGTCCGTATACACCTCCGGGCCTCAGGATGACGACTTCCAGGCGATCCTCCAGTGCGAGCAGTCGCTCCTCCGCATCCCGCTTGCTGCGTCCGTAGGGGCTTGCAGGGCCCGGGTGACCATCCGGGCCGCGTGCCGCCAGGCTGCTGATGAACACGATCCGGCGTACCCCGGCTTCCGCCGCGGACCTCGCGAGGCGATCCGTCGCCTCGGTGTTCACCTCCTGGAAGCCGGCTTCGCGGCGGGCGGCCGTTACTCCGCCGCAATGCACGATCGTCTCGATCCCCGCCAAAGCCTTGGCCGCCTGCCGGTCGGGGCGTCTGAGATCCAACTCGACCTTCTCGACGGCCAGCGGGTCGATCCAGCGCGTATCGCTCGTGCTTCGGATGGCGCAGCGCACCCGGGCGCCGTCGGCCACGAGGGCACTCGCGATGTGTCCCCCGATGAATCCTGTTGCTCCCGTCAGTAGGATCTGGGCGCTCACCGGTCCCGGTCCTGACGTGCCGACCGCCCCGGGCGGCGACCCGCTCCGGGCCGCTGGGAGACTCCGGGTAAAGCGCTGCGGTAAAGGCGTTCCGTAGTGGGCATTATCGGAGGGTGCACGAGTCTTAGAGCGGACAGTCGTAGAGGCGGTATCGGCGATACACTCGGGCCCCGAGCCGTGTCGTCATGATCGCGTTCATCTTCTCGTTCGTTTCCAGGATCCAGGACTGCTCGGCGTTGCAGAACCCCGCGGCAGTCCCCTTTCGAATGATCCCGCCGTACAGGAGCACATCGATTCCCTTCCCGTGATACGCGGGCACGACACCCAGCAACGGTACCCGCATGAACTTCAAGCTGCGGCGATACCAGAGGGCTTTGAAGATCCCGAACGGGAACAGATGCCCATTCAGTCGGATGAGGACCTGATTGAAGTCCGGCAGACCGAGGACGAAGCCGATCGCCTCGCCCGCCCTGTTCTCGGCGAAAAGGACCAGGTTGGGGTTGATGATCGGTTTCAACTCCGCCGCCATGAAGTCGAACTCGGCGTCGGTCATCGGCACGAAGCCCCAGTTCTTCTCCCAGGCAGCGTTGTACAGGCGTCGTACTGTCGCCAGCTCCGATTCGAACTCGGACATGCGGATCTCGCGTACCTGTACTCCCTGGCGCCGCTCGATGGCGTTCACCGCCCGCACGAGCGGCTCCGGCAGGGCAAACATCTGCAGGTCGTACGCGTACAGGTCCATCGCCTTCTCGAACCCGTACTCCTCGACCAGGCTGAGGTAGTAGCGCGGATTGTACGCCATCATCAGAACGGGTGGACCGTCGTCTCCATCCAGTAAGAAGCCGCTCGTGTCGTTGGTCGAGAAGCTGGTCGGCCCTCGCATCGTCTCGAGCCCGCGCGCACCGAGCCATTCCGCGACCCGATCGAACAGCGCCCTGGAGACGCGGGGGTCCTCGATGCACTCGAACCACCCGAAGAAACCGACCGGTTCTTCGTGGAACGCCTCGTGGTTTCGGTTTCGGATCGCGCAGATGCGCCCCACCGGACGATCGCCCCGGAGGGCGAGGAAGGGCTGTGCCTCCGAATGCTGGTGAAACGGGTGCTTCTCGGGATCGAACGCCTTGCGGACGTCGCTCTTCAGGGGTGGCACCCAGTTCGGGTCATCTCGATAGATGGACCAGGGCAGGTCGATGAAGACCTTCAGCTGCGCTCGGCTCTCGACGGGCACGACCCGGATGGGCAGGTCCGCGGTGCTCATCGAGGATGCCGGGGCGACGGGCGCGAGTTGAAGGGGGGTGGAGAGTGCGGGGCCGGGTTCACGGTCGCGTGTGCGCCCTCACCGGCCGTTAGATGATGTCGAGTTGTTTTGCCAAACGCTCGACCGTGTCCAGCACGAAGTCGAGCTGCTCATCGGTGTGGGTCGCCATGTAGCTGGTGCGTAGCCGGCAGCTACCTTCGGGAACGGCCGGCGGGATGACGGGATTGGTGAAGATCCCGGCATCGAACAGCGCCCTCCAGAATCGGAAGGTCTTCTCCATCGGGCCGACCAGAATCGGTACGATGGGTGTCTCGGTCGGACCGATGTCGAACCCGATCGATCGGAAACCGTCCATCATCTTGTGGGTGTTTCTCCACAGCCGTTCGCGCCGTTCCGGCTCGCTCTTGATGATCTCGAGCGCCGTCAGCACGGTGGCCACGGCGGCCGGTGGCATGCTGGCGCTGAAGATCAGGGCACGGGCGTTGTTACGGAGATAATCGATCACCTCCGCCTCGCCCGCGCAGAATCCCCCGATCGAAGCGAACGACTTGCTGAACGTCCCCAAGATGAGATCCGTGCGATCGGTCAGTCCCCAATACTCGGCGGTTCCGGCACCCGTGGCGCCGATTACCCCGATCGCGTGTGCGTCATCGATCAGGAGCGCGGACCCGAATTCGTCCTTGAGCTTGACGAGCTCGGGGAGGTTCGCGATGTCGCCCTCCATGCTGTACACGCCATCGACCGCGATCATCTTGCCCCGACCGGGCTTGTCGGCCTGCATCAGCCGCCGGAGCCCGTCGTAGTCGCCGTGGTTGAACCGCTGGACACGGCCGAAACCCAGCCGCACGCCATCCTGAATGCTAGCGTGGTCCAGCTTGTCGACGTAGACGGTGTCGTTGCGCCCGATCAGGGCTCCGAGGGTCCCGAGGTTCGTCTGGTATCCGGTGCTGAAGACGAGTCCCGCCTCCATGCCCACGAACTCCGCGAGCTCGTCCTCCAACCGATCGTGCAGGTCCAGGTTCCCGTTCAGGAACCGGCTGCCGGTGTTGCCACTCCCATACCTGTCGATCGCCTTCTTCGACGCCTCCAGGATGCGAGGATCGTGCGTCAACCCCATGTAGTTGTTGGAGCCGACCATGATCTTCTTCTCGCCCCCGATGATCACGTACGTGTCGTGTGATTCCTCGATCGGCATGAAGTAGGGGTACAGCCCTAGCGCGCGCACTTCGCGCGCGCGCATAAAAGCGTGGCACTTGGCGAAGATGTGCGTTGGGTCCACCGCGGCGGAGGCCGGCGGCGAGGGAGTGCTCGACGGCACTCTGGCGGTGTTGGACGTGAGATTCGACACGGTCCGAAGCTAACCGGCTTTCGCGTGACTCTGCAAGGAACCGGGACCGGCTCCAGCGACCTTGAATCAGGCCATGCGGGCCTTCCCGGTGGTCCCCGTCGAGGACCCGGTGGCTCTACGGGAGGGGGCGACTTCGAGTTTCCGGAGGGAGTGTCGGACCGGCGGACCCTGATGAACTCCGACGCCAGCTACCGGGGGAGGACCCGTTCCGTTCGGCCGCGCGTGTCGACCACCTCGATCGGCCCATGTGCTACGTCGTCGGTCAGAAGCAGTGCGATCGGCACCGTCCCGAGACGCGGCACGATCGATGGGCTGAACGAGAGGCTCATCGGATCCGCGGAGCTCGAATCGACCGTGTATCCGTGATCCGCCAATGACGAGACCGTCACGTCGCTGAGCGGATTCGTGCCCGAATCGACCCACGCGGTCATTACTTCCTTGTCGAAGATAGTCTCGCGCCAATGCGCGTCCGCGGCGCCCGAGCCGCCCGCGTCCTCCACCGGCACCTTCGCTCCCGGGTAGCCGGACCCTCCCATCGCGTTGAACGCGGCGATGGTCTGCAGCCCGGTGAAGTGAGGATCCAGTCCTCCGGATTGAGACGGGTCGGCGAGGAACCCGAGCAGGTTCCAAAGAGTCCCGATGCCCAGCACATGTCCCATCTCGTGCAATACGACCTCGTCGAGAAGGCCACTCGACTCCAGCCCCGCGAGGTCGGCAGTGTCGAAGCGCATGCTTCCTGCCAACGGCAGGTTGGTGCCGGATCGGATCAGGCACGGGCCGGCGGACCCGAGCACACCGCCAGGCCCATCAATCGGCTCCACCGTTACGAAGACCAGGAGGTCGTCCACAGTCTCGTTGATCGGGGAGGTAGACGAGCACGTCCCGGTCGGGCGGTTGACTGCAACGTCGGGCAGATCGCCGATCACAACCTCTTCCCACCGGGCCTCGGCGGCATCGAACGCCTGCTGCTGGGCGGTCGTCGGACTGGAGCCCGCGTTGAAGCGGATGACGATCTCGTAGGCCGGCGACGGGCCGCCTCCGGTTCCAGTGGCGGTGAACGTGACGGGACTCCCGGCGATCGAGCCGCCCGCAACGGTCGCGGTCAGACTGTTCGCGCCCGGGGTGGAGCCGAGCGTCCAGCCGCCCAATGTCGCGATTCCGGAGCCGTCCGTGCTCGGCGTCGGCCCCGTGGCGCTCCCGCCCCCCGAAGTGACCGCAAACGTGACGCTCACACCCGGTATCGGGTTCGCGAACGTGTCACGCACCGCGACCGCCGGGCTAACCGGAAGCGCAGAGCCGGCAAGAGCGGTTTGTCCATTCCCCTGCACGGCCGTGAGGGTCTTGGGGACGTCCGGCGTCGCCACCGCTTCGAAGCTGACCGAGGGAACGCCTGTAACCGTTGCGCGGAGCGCGTTCCGACCGGCGGTCGTGCCCACGGTCCATCGCTCGAGCGAGGCGACCCCCGCCGCATCGCTGAGCGCGGGCGAGCCGGCCACGCTCCCGCCACCCGCGACCACGTCGAAACGCACCGCAACGCCCGACAACGGCGTTCCGTCCGCTGACTCGATCCGGACGCTGGGCGGCATCGGAACCGCCGTCCCGACGATGGTTGTCTGGGTGTTTCCCTCGTTGACCGCGACCGTTGCGGGCTGCAATGGAGGCGCTGGGGGAGCAGTCGGCCCCGCCGAGTCGGAGCCGCAGCCACCGACGAGCAAGACCGCCAACAGGAGGCCGAGCCCGCGTATGGCGACCGATCGGGGACCACCCCCCCGGGCCTCGGGTTGGGCGCCTCGCGTCACGAGACGCGTGGAGTGATGGCGGCAGGTCGGCGTCATGCTCGTCCCGGCGGCTAGTGAGCCCCGGGAGCCGTCGCTCCCCGGGCTTTGCCCGGAGGAGCAACTTCTGAACCAGTGACCGCCGGTCGACCAACCCCACATCGAACCGCCACAAACCGTGTAATTTCATTGTGTTACGAGCATGCGAAGGCTATCGGACAGGAGGTGTCGCGGGGGTGCGGGTGACCGGCGGCTGCACGAAATGACGGAAGGTGCAAGGGATCACCGGCGATGCCAGGCGGTTGTCGCGGGTGCGTGCGCGCCGGGTGAGGAGGAGCCTACCTGGCGCTCGTCGAAGGTGCTCCCGTCAAACGCGGGGCCTGCGCCGAGCGCGCGCTCGATATCCCGCGCCGTGTTCAGGGCGATGGACACTGCGCTTGGCCCACGCTTCCGGATCCCCGACGAACGGACGCTTCCGCCAAGTCAACCGAGTGGTTGCTGCGCGTGTTCCGGAACCCGAGCTTCGGGCGTTCGGACCTTCAACGATTGGAGTGCGCGATGAGTGGCGATCAGAGGAGCAGCCAGGGCATGTACGACATCATCGCGATCGGGGGAGGGACCGCCGGTCTCGTCACCGCGGCCGGCAGTGCCGGGCTCGGCGCCCAGGCCGCGCTCATCGAGCGGGACCGGCTGGGTGGAGACTGCCTGTGGACCGGATGCGTCCCCAGCAAGGCCCTCATCGGCTCGGCCCGAATCGCCCACGCGTTCCGCAATGCCGCCGAATTCGGGATCGGCGCCTCGGAGCCGGACGTGGATGCGGCCCGGGTTCTGGAGAGCGTGCGCGAGGTGCGAGCGCGGATACAGCCGCACGACGACCCCGAGCGTTTTCGGGCGATGGGGGTCGATGTGATCGAGGGGACCGCACGCTTCGTATCACCGCACGAGGTCGAGGTCGACGGCCGCCGGCTCAGGGCACGTCGTTTCCTCATCGCCACCGGCTCGCGCGCGGCGGTGCCACCGATCGAGGGGCTCGCGGACGCCGGATACTACACGCACGAGACCGCGTTCGACCGGGACACGATTCCGGACTCGGTGGCGATCATCGGAGGTGGCGCGATCGGGATCGAGTTCGCTCAGGCGTACGCTCGCCTCGGGAGACGCGTCACCGTCGTGGAGATGTTGGACGAGATCCTGTTCCGCGAGGAGCCCGAGCTGGCGGCTCGCCTGCGTGTCGTCCTGGAGACCGCCGGGATTCGGATTCTCACCGGGCGACGCGTCGTGCGCGTCGCCCGTGGTCCGGATGGCATGGCCAGGCTGTCGACCGAAGATGGAGACGGCGAGGAGGTGATCGAGGCCGCCGAAGTGCTCGTGGCCACAGGGCGTCGGCCGAACGTCGAGGACCTCGGTCTAGAGCAGGCCGGTGTGCTCGTCGACCGACAGGGAGTCCGCGTGGACGATCGACTGCGCACGTCTCAGAACCACATCTTCGGCGCGGGCGACGTCATCGGGGGTTACCTGTTCACGCACGTCGCAGACCACGAGGCCCGGACCGTCGTGCGCAATGCCCTGTTCCCCGGGACCTCGCGGGTCCGGTACGACGTGATCCCTTGGTGCACGTTCACGGATCCGGAGCTCGCGCACGTAGGTCTGACGGAGTCAGAGGCTCGCGAGCGACATGGTGACGGAGTCCGGGCGTTCACGTACGACCTCGGCCAGCTGGACCGAGCGGTCGCCGATCGCGCCGCGATCGGGTGCGTCAAGCTCCTCGCCGACCGGCGGGGACGGATTCTCGGGGGACACATCCTCGCACCATCCGCCGGCACGATGATCGTCGAGGTAGCGCTCGCCATGCAGCACGGCCTGAAGCTCGACGCGCTCTCCACATTGGTGCACCCCTACCCGACGATGAGCGAGGCGGTGCAACGTACCGCACACGAGTATCGACGTAGCCAGCTCACGGGCTGGCGCCAGTCGCTGGTCTCCTTCGCTCTCGAGCTAGGAAGACGAACGCCCGCCTAGGAGGGATCGAGTAGGCGACCCGCTCGAGTTCCTCAGGGGCCTGTTTGGACGTCCTGCGTGACGACATCCCAGTAGTCGCGGTAGACACCCTCGCTGACTCTCCGCAACAGGACATCCACGCGCTGGAGGAGTTGTGTGCTGTAGTACCCGGGAACGGCGCGCGGGTGTGGGCCTCGAAGGCTGTGGAACACGCTTCTGATGATGACAGACCGGTCGTCGATCGGCAGGTGCCGCAGGTTGTCGATGAAGCGCACGAACGATCCCGAGCCGAACAGATAGAACTCGACATTCGAGGTGTAGACGGCGGACACGGTCGAGCCGCGGCGGGAGAGGTATTTCCCGATTGCGCGCAGCGCGTGATCACCGGCCAAGTCGCCGACGACCGGCACGATCCGGTCCTGACGCTGGAGTGTCTGGATCGTCCGGAACAGCTTCTCCGAGGCCAAGTAGTTGGCCCGCCGGCCGCGCCGATCGACCTCTAGCAGCATGTCCCGGTACGTCGGGTAGTAGAAGCGCGGCGCGCGTCCGTGGCTGCGGAACCGCAAGTCGAGCCCGGCATCGATGAATTCGCCGTGGAAGCGGTCGATTGTCGCTAAATCCGCATCGTCCAGCTCGAGTCCGAAGCCGTGGATCGCGCGATCCACCCGATCGCGCGCCGCCCGACGCGAAGCACGAGTCGCAGGAGTCTGGTCCAGGTACTCGATCAGCCCCTCGACGGCGGCGCCCGTCATCGCTTCGAGATCATTTGGCACCGGGCGTCCGAACAAGAGGCACGCGTACTCGAACCGGTTGGCCGACTCCGCGAACAACGCCTTGAAGATCAGGTGCTCCAGGACATTATCACGTCGTATGTCCACGAGGATCGCGATTTCGGGATCGATCGCCGCGATATAGGAGAAGTTCTGTTCAGGTCCGACCCCCAGGTAGGCACCACCGGTGACTCCGGCCTCTTCGAGGTCCGTCACGGCATGCAGATAGGAGCGCTCGTTCGAGATCGGGTTGTCGGTGTCGAAGTATCCGCCAGACTCGGAGAGAGCCGCGGTGAGTTCCGGGAACGCTCGGTCCGCCGCTCCGGACTCCGCACCTCGCCCGGCGCACGAGACGGCCAGGGCACAGACCGCCAGGATACGGGGTAAGGGCGCAATCAATAGACGCTCGTTCATGGCGTCTGAAGCTGGGTCCTGCCGGGACCTGCAGCAAACCACAGTCAGGAGGTCGTCGGGTTGAGGGGATGTCAGGCGCGGGAGCGTCGACGTGGTGCTCCACTCGTTTTCTGGTGGATGCCGACATTGCTGGGCGGTTGCGCGCTCACTATCCCCGAGCCGCCCCCACCGGTCACCATCGAGGCGGCTTCGATCGGGCACACCGCCCTCTCACGCCTCTCGCGTTCAACCGTCCCGGCAATCCCGCTCCGCTCGCTCGAAGCTCCGCCTCTTCCCATCAGCGGGCCCAGGATCACGTGGAGTCCGCAGCGACCGTCGCAGGGAAGCGTCCTCGCGATCCGAGTTCGAGGAGCCCCCGGATCCCACGAGGCGGGGCCGCTTCACCTCGAGCTGGCGGGTCGCGAGGTGAGTCTCGCCCGCACCGACGGTGGCTGGATCGGCCTCGTGGCGCTCCCGATCGACAGCGCGGGCCCGCTCGAGCTCGTGGCGCGGTACAGGCACGGAACGGGGGCGTTCCACGACGAGCTCGTGGTCCTCGCTCGGGAACGGCGGTACGCCTCCACTCGTCTCCGGGTCGCGCCGCGGGGCGAGGACCGGCCCGAGGTGCAGGCGCGCATCCGCGAAGACCAGGAGCACATACGGACGGCCCTGCGCGCGACGAGTCCGGAATGGCTGCCAGGCACTTCCTTCGAGTGGCCGCGACCACCGGAATTCACGAGCCCTTTCGGTCAGCGTCGCGTGTTCAACGGTATCACGCGCAGCCGGCACCTGGGGCTGGATCTGAGGGGGAGCAGCGGGACACCCGTCCGAGCGCCGGCCGCCGGGCGTGTCACCCTGGTGGGTGACTTCTTCTACCAGGGCAACGCCGTGTATCTGGATCATGGGCTCGGACTCGTGACCGCGTACTTTCACCTGTCCGCGCTCGACGTGGCCGAGGGTGACATGGTCGAGCCCGGCCAACTGCTCGGGCGGGTCGGCTCCACCGGTCGCTCCACGGCCCCACACCTCCACTGGTCGGCATACGTGAACGGCCTCAACGTGGATCCCGCCAGCCTAATCGGGCTGGACATCGGGGTCGACACCAACGGCGCCGCCGCTCCGGCGACGGGAAACGAGCGAAAGTGATCCGAGGCCAAGCAGCGGGCCAAGCAGCGGGCATAACGACTTCGGTCGCGGCCTGAGCGGCCGGGCCGCGGCGCTCGCAAGAGAAGCTCAGCGCACGAACCAGCGCTCACAACGAGAACGGAGGGTACGGATGAAATCGTTTTCCCACACACTCGGAAGGATCGGTCTCGCTGTCCTCGTCGCCACGATCGCCATGGCGCCTCGGCCGGCGAGCGCGCAGGACGCGAGCGACGCGCAGATGGGCGCCATGAAGGAGTACCTGGTCAACGCGTTCGAGCGCTTCAAGACCTGGGATGTCTCCATGGCACTGGCGATCCCTGACTCGGCCCTGCGTTGGGCACCCAACGAGGACGTGCGCGACTTCGCGGAGCAGGTGGAGCACGGTGCCAACAACCTGTTCGTGGCCAGCGCCGCATTCGGTGAGGAGCCCCCAGGTGGCTTCGGAGACTCGGCGGTGATCTTGAACGACAAGCAGGCGCTGGCCGACGCCGTCGCGCGTTCCTACGACTGGATCATCGAGCGCATGAAGCGTTTGTCGACAGAGGAGCTGGCGGAGGAGGTGACGTTCTTCGGCCGTCCGATGACCAGGTGGCGCGTTTGCACGTTCGCGCTCGAGCACGCGATGTGGACGCGCGGCCAGCTCGTACCCTACTTGCACGCGCACGGCGTACCGGTGCCCCAGCAGCAGCTCTTCTAACAGGTCGAGGTGCGGAAGCCTGGTTCGCTGGGTAGCGAGCGGCCAGCGGGGGGCCAGCGGTAACGAGGAGCCAGCAGCGAGCGGGGGGCCAGCGGTAATGAGGAGCCAGCAGCGAGCAGGGCGCCAGCGGGGGCGCCCGACCAGCGCCCTCGCCGGTGCCCTCAGGACGTTCCGCCAGCGATTCTTTGCCCGCCCGCGTACACGTTGAAACCGCTCGATTTCGCGAAGCCCACGAGCGTCATGTTGAACTGTCTCGCCACGTCTACCGCGAGGCTGGAGGGCGCTCCCACGGCGATCACGATCGCGATCCCCGCGGCGAGCGCTTTCTGCATGATCTCGAAGGACGTGCGACCGCTCACGGCGAGGAAATGGACTCCTAGCGGAAGAGCTTCATCCAGGAATGCGTGTCCAATCACCTTGTCCACCGCGTTGTGTCGCCCCACGTCCTCGCGCAACAGCTCCAGGCCGCCACTCCCATCGAACAGCCCGGCAGCGTGGATGCCGCCCGTCCGCTCGAACACCGACTGCCGCGTCAACAAGGCGTCCGGTACGGTACGCAGCGCTGTGGGCTCCATGCGGAGCGGCCCGTCGGGCAACGGTGAGCAGCCCCGTATCTGCACAGCCTCCAACGAGGCCTTCCCGCACACGCCGCAGCTGGAGGTCGTGTAGAAATTACGGGTGAGAACGGAAGGGTCGAATGACACGCGATCGCGTAGTTGGACCGTCACGATGTTGTATTCCTGCGGCTCGACGTCCGTGCAGTACCGCAGCTCGGCCACATCGCTCCTGCCCGCCAGGATTCCCTCGCTGAACAGAAAGCCTGCCGCGAGCTCGAAGTCATCCCCGGGCGTGCGCATCGTCACCGAGACAGAATGCTCGACGACGTCTTTTCCCTCGCGGACGGCCAGCCGGATCTCCATCGGCTCTTCGACGGCGACCGTGTCGCGACGGGACTGGTCCCGGTCGTCGCGTACACGGCGGATGTCGACCGGCGCGGCATTTCGCCGGGGAGTGATCATCCCGCGGTCAGTGGGGCACGGCGCGAATCGAAGCCAACATTCCCGCAAGTTACATCGTTGCCGCCCGCGGCGAAGGCGGGTTAGTGTTCAGCTTCGTCCACAAAGGGCCGGGGCATGCGACGATTCCACCCCGGTAGGCCGTTTTGCGCGGTGGAGGGTCGCGGATGAGCGCTCCGTCGGACCAGGAGATTTTCGACGTGTGGCGTGGCGAGCCGGCCCCACTCCTTCCTCTTCTGCACGCATTTCACGAGCGCGACGGGCACCTTTCGGAGCCCGCGCTCAACGCGATCTCGCGTGAGCTGCGCATCCCGATCGCGGATCTCTTCGGGACAGTGACGTTCTATCACCATTTTTCGCGCGAGCCCGCCGGTCGGGGTACGCCACGAGTTTGCACCGGACCCGTCTGCTACCTTCGCGGCTCGTCCGAGTTGCTCGCCGGGCTGGAGGGTGCGCGACCCATGCCCTGCCCCGGACGTTGCGACGAGCCCGTACCGATGCTCGCGCAGGACCGGGTGTTGATCGCGCGGCCCGGGTCGGAGCCGGTGGCGAGCCGATCTCCTCTTCCGCCCGGTCCTCCCGAGGGCGTCCACGAGTGCGTGTTTCGGCATATCCGGGAAGAAGGTCGGGCCGGCATCGAGGGCTACCGTAGCACGGGGGGCTATGCCGCACTCGAACGTGCGTTCGGCGAGCTGACACCGGCAGCGGTCGTCAACCTCGTTTCCGAGAGCGGACTGGCCGGACGCGGCGGCGCCGGGTTCCCGACCGGTCGGAAGTGGAGCGCGGTCGCGGATGCCGTGGGCGGCCCGAAGACGATCGTGTGCAACGCGGACGAAGGGGAGCCCGGCTGCTTCAAGGATCGGGCGATCATGGACCACGACCCGCATGCCGTGCTCGAGGGGATGATCCTGGCGGCGTACGCCACTGGCGCGACGCGTGGGTTCATCTACCTGCGCTACGAGTATCCCGACACGGCGCGGGCGCTGAAACGTGCGATTGAAGAGGCGGAAGCGGCGGGTCTCCTGGGTGAGGACATTCTCGGGCGTGGCCTCTCGTTCCGCGTCTACCTGCGGCGCGGGGCCGGGGCGTACATCTGCGGCGAGGAGACGTCGCTCCTGAACAGCCTCGAGGGCGCACACCCGTTCCCTCGCAATCGCCCACCCTTCCCGGTCACACACGGGTACGAGAATCTGCCGACTGTCGTCAACAACGTGGAAACCCTCGTCTCCGTTCCACCGATTCTGGCGCACGGGGCGGAGTGGTACCGAGGACTGGGGGTCGGCGATCAGGCGGGGACGAAGGTCATCAGCCTCTCCGGAGATATCCGGCGTCCGGGCAATTACGAGGTCCCGATGGGGTTCCCGCTCGAGACGCTACTGGAAGACTGGGCCGGTGGCCCTCCCGACGGGCGCTCGATACAGGCGGTCACCATGGCGGGTCTCTCGGGAGGGTTCCTCGCCGGGGAAGCTCTCAATGTGACCCTCGACGAGCCCAGCATCCGTGCACACGGATCGTTCCTGGGCGCCGGGGGCGTCATGGTGTTCGACGACTCCCGAGACATGATCGACATCGCGCGCTCGTCGATGGAGTTCTTCGCCGAGGAGTCGTGTGGGAAGTGTTTCCCGTGCCGGATCGGCACCCGTCGGCTCGTCGAGCGACTCAAGGGTGGAGGACCCGCCGATCTCGCGAGCTGGATAGACGAGGTCAACGACCTCTCGCAAACCATGAAGGAGACGAGCGCCTGCGGACTCGGAATGGCCGCGCCGCTCATCACGGAGAGCCTACTCAAGCACTTTTCGGGGCAGGTCGCTCGGCACGTAGAGAACCGATCATGAGCCCGGAGGGAAGCGACTCGATGGACTTCACGATCACGCTGGATGACGAAAAGGTCCCGGTCAGCCGGGGCGAGACAATCTTCGAAGTGGCGGAACGTCACCAAAAAGAGATCCCCAACCTGTGCTACGACCCGCGACTCGAGCCCTTCGGTGGGTGCCGGCTGTGCATCGTAGAAGTGGAGGGCAGCCGCGTACCCGTCGCGTCCTGCACGACCCGGGCGGAGCCCGGAATGGCCGTCACCACCAGGAGCACGCGGCTCGAGATGCACCGCCGGGTGCTGCTCGAGATGGTCGCGTCGGAGAACCGGGACATCGACGTGGACCCGCTCTCCGGGTACGCATCGCAACAGATGCAGGGGCTCGTCGATCGATACGGTGCCCGCGGTGGGCGTTTCGAAGGCACCCGGTCGGGAATCAGCCGTCCCGACGACGACAACCCGTTCATCCTGCGTGATTACGAGAATTGCATTTCGTGCTACCGGTGTGTCCGCGTGTGCGCGGAGCAGGAGGGGGATTACGCGATCTCGATCATGAACCGGGGCTTCGATACCCAGATCACGACCGAGTTCAACGGGCTCCTCAAGGACTCCGCTTGCACGTTCTGTGGCCAATGCATCCAGACCTGTCCTACCGGGGCGCTCGGCGACCTGAAGGCGCTCGCCAATGCCGACGTCCCCGGCGAGACGGAGACCACGCGCACGATTTGCCCCTACTGCGGCGTCGGGTGTTCCGTGGACGTGATGACCCGCGGCGACCGCATGATCGGCGTCCTGCCCGCGATGGATGGACCCGCGAACCACGGGGCGCTATGCGTGAAGGGACAGTTCGCGTTCGACTTCGTCCAGCACCCGGACCGCCTTGCTGCCCCGCTCGTGCGGAGGGAGGACGGCCGATTCCACGAGACCGATTGGGACACCGCGCTGGACCGCGCGGCCGATGGGCTCAAGATGGCGGTCGACGGGCACGGCCGGCACAGCGTCTACGCCGTGGCTTCCGGTCGGGCACCGCACGAGGCTGCGTACATGATGCAGCGGCTGATGCGCGCCGGGTTGGGGACGAACCACATCGACAACTGTAGCCGTGCCTGACACGCCCCCACGGTCGCCGGTCTGGCGGCCTCGATCGGACGGGGGGCGATGTCGAATCCGCTCGCGGACATGGAGAAGCCCGATGTGATCTTCTGCATCGGGACCAACATGACCGAGTGCCACCCCGTGGCCGCGACCCGCATCAAGCGAGCGCTCGCGCGCGGGGCGAAGCTGATCGTGGCCGATCCGCGCCGCATCCCGCTCGCCGAGATCGCCGACATCTACCTGCCGATCCGCGTGGGATCCGATTCCGCCCTGCTACTCGCCATGGCTCATGTGATCGAGCGCGAGGGACTCGCCGATGAGGCGTTCATGGCCGAGCGCACCGCGGAGGGCGAACCCTTCTTCGAGCACGTGCGCGAGTATGCGCCGGAGTGGGCGGAGTCGATCACCGGCGTCGACGCCCGCTTGATCGAGCAGGCAGCGGTGTGGTACGGGAAGGCGGATCGGGGGGCCATCTACTACACGCTGGGTATAACCGAGCATATCTGCGGGGTGGACAACGTGCAGGGCCTCTGCAACCTGGCTCTGATGACCGGCAACATCGGGCGGGAGGGCACCGGGATCAATCCGATGCGCGGTCAGAACAACATCCAGGGCGCCGGTGACGCGGGTGCGTTACCCAACAACTACGCGGGCTTTCAGTCGGTCGAGGATCCGGTTCACCAGTCCAAGTTCGAGGCAGCGTACGGACGCAAGACCGACCTCGAGAAGGGACCCACCAAGGTCCAGGCGCTCGAGATGTGCGGCGATCGGATCCGGGCCATGATCATCAACGGAGAGAACACCGTCGTATCGGACCCCGACCGCGAGCACTGCGAGCGCGCGCTCAGGGCGCTCGACCACCTCGTGGTGATCGACATCTTCATGACCGAGACCGCAGAGTTGGCCGACGTGGTTCTCCCCGCGACCGCGTGGGGGGAGACCGACGGTGTGTGCACCAACACCGAGCGCCGGGTCCAGCGTCTTCGGGCGGCCGTCCCGCCGCCGGGGGATGCGAAGCCGGACTGGTGGATCGTGTCCGAGATCGCGAAGCGCATGGGCTTCGGGGGGTTCGAGTTCGGGTCCGCGAAAGACGTGTTCAACGAGTTGTGCGAGCTTTCGCCCATCTATTACGGGTTGGACTGGGACCGCATCGAGAACAGCGAGTACCAATGGCCCGTCCCGAGCAAGGACCACCCGGGGACCCCGAGATTGCACGAGACCGAGTTCCCCATCGGCCGCGGCCTCTTCAAGCTGATCCGGTACCGCGATCCCGCGGAGACGATCAGCGACGAGTTTCCCGTGTGGCTCACCACCGGACGCCGGCTGGCCTCGTATCATACCCGCACGCAGACGGGTCGCGCGGCAGGCATCGACTATCTGCTCTCCGAGGAGCACCTGGAGGTGAACCCGGCGGATGTGGATGCCTGGGGCCTCGAGGATGGCGGGTTCGCGATGGTGACGAGCCCGCGAGGCGTCGTGCAGATTAAGGTTCAATCCACCGATCGCTCCCCGCGGGGCACCGTGTTCGCCAGCTTCAGTTTCGCCGACGTGCCCGTAAACGTCCTGACCGGTGGCGGATACGACCCCATTACGCATACCGCCGAGCTCAAGGTGTGCCCCGTGCGGGTGGAGCCGCACCCCGAGGGTTGAGCACACCTCGAGCGCTGCTGTCCGAGGAGTGCAAACGTCGGCTGGCGACCGGATGAAGATCTCCCGCATCACCGCCTATCGCGTCGACCTGCCGCTGCACGAGGGCAGCTACAACTGGTCGGGCGGCAAGTCCGTCTCGGTGTTCGACAGCACCATCGTGCGGGTGCAGACCGATGCGGGCGTCGAGGGTTGGGGTGAAGCATGTCCCCTCGGCCCGTTCTATCTGCCGGCGTACGGCGGCGGGGTCCGCGCCGGGCTGGAGGAACTCGCTCCGCACCTCATCGGGGAAGACCCCACGCAACTCGCCCGGCTGAACCGGCGCATGGATGCGGCCTTGAAGGGCCACCCGTATGTAAAATCGCCCGTGGACATGGCGTGCTGGGACATCCTCGGCAAGGCGGCGGGGCTCCCGGTATGCACGCTGCTGGGTGGGCGGTACGGCGACGACTTCGTTCTCTACCGCGCCATCTCACAGGAGTCCCCCGACGACATGGCGGCCAGGGTCGCCGGGTACCGTGCGGAGGGCTACCGCAGGTTCCAGCTCAAGGTCGGCTCGGATCCGGCCGAGGATGTCGAGCGGATTCGCTCGGTGTCGCGGGTGCTGGAGCCCGGCGATGTCCTCGTGGCCGATGCGAACACCGGGTGGCTTCGGCACCAGGCGGCTCGGGTCGTGCGCGCGGTGCGAGACATCGACGTGTACATCGAGCAACCCTGCTCGAGCTATGAGGAATGCCTCTCCATCCGGCGACACCACACCGACCACCCGTTCGTGCTCGACGAAAGTATCATCGACGTTCCCTCGCTCCTCCGGGCGCACTCCGACCTGGCCATGGACGTGGTCAACATCAAGATCAGCAAGTTCGGCGGGCTCACGAAGGCCCGGCAGGCGCGGGACCTTTGCATCACGCTCGGGCTCGCGATGACTCTCGAAGACTCCTGGGGCGGCGACGTTACGACGGCCGCCATCGCGCACCTCGCTCACAGCACTCCCCCCGAGTTTCTGTTCACGGCCACCGACTTCAACAGCTACGTGAGCGTGAGCTCGGCGGCGGGCGCCCCCCTGAGGCATAACGGACGCATGTCGGCTTCTACCGAGCCCGGCCTCGGGGTCGAGCCTCGAATGGAGGTGCTCGGCGATCCGTGTTTGGATGTTCCCGGTTAGGTACTCCCCGGTTGAGTGCCTGGGACGGGATCTCCTCCCGAGATCGGCTTAACCGGTGTAGACTACCCACTTTCCGCGATATGCAAGGCCGATCAACCCCACGCACATCTGGTATGGGGGGCTCCACACCAGATTGTGTCATGCAACTCATTTATCGATAGTCGCCTACACCACTCCTGGACCCTTCGGCCGCCCCATGCCATCCGGGCCCCGGCCTTGCTACATGAAGAGAATCGGAAACGGTGGCCTTGCTCGGTCAGGTTGATCCCCGACCCTACAGAGGATTGGATCGTGACACGTGCGCACCCTTTTGGTCGATCGTGATGCGGAGTTCGCCAAGCGCGTGGCGACCCGAGCGCGGCTGGAACATTGGGAAGTCGAGACGTTCGAGGCGCCGGACGAGGCGCTCGAGCGCTTGGCCACCCGTCCGTTCGAGCTGATCTCGCTCGAGGGACTGGGGACAGCGGCGCGGACCTCGGAGATGGTGGGTCGCTTCGCCGAATTGGCGCCCGACGTGCCGCTCGTGGTCTTCGCGGCCAGTGGCTCGACGGCAGGTCGAGTAGCGGCGGCCGGGGCTGGCGCCACCCTCTACCTATCGGGGAGACCCGAGGCGCAAGATCTCATCGATTCCTGGAACGACGCGCGTCATCGCTCGCTCATGGACGATGCTCGCGTCCTGGTCGTCGACCGGGATACTTCCTTCCGAGAGGATCTCGGGACCGTATTGTGTGAGGCCGGGTGTGACGTGCACTCACTGTCCAACCCGGCGAGTCTGTTCGACAAGCTGGATGATCTCTCTCCCCTGGTGCTTCTCTTGGGCCGCAACCTTCCGGGCTCCGGACCCTTGCCGTTGGTGCGGGCAGTGCGCGCTTCCGAGCGCTGGAGCGCCCTTCCGGTTCTGCTCTTCGTGGGTCGCAAGGACGCTCCGTTCGAAATCGAGGCGCTTCGGGCCGGCGCCGACGCGATTCTGCCGAAGAAGGATTTCGGCGAGCAGCTGCGCGCACGGCTACCCGGACTTCTCGCGCGTAGAGAGGTGCGACTCGCGACCGGTGAGGTGAGCGCGTCCGTGTCATTGGCGGAAAAGACGCCGCGCGCTGTCTTTGGAGAAGTGCCGAACGTGATCCTTCTCCAGGACGATCCGCTGTTCCTGGAGATGCTGGAATACGCGCTGGCGAATCAGGGACTTCGCGTGCTGGTGTTCGCCGACGGCTGGGAGGCTTCAAAATGGCTGTCGGCGATGCAGACCGGGGATCAACGGCCGGTCGTAGTCCTGGAGCCGGAGCTCGCCGGGTTGGACGGTGTCCACCTCATCCGGGAGCGAGGGCGGTACGGCACGGATGATCTCCGCTTCGTCGTTCTCAGCGTCGACGGCAGCGAAGCCGCACAGATCCTCGCCTTTCAGAGCGGAGCCTTCGACTACGTGGTCAAGCCCATCCGTTTGCCCATCCTTCTCGCGAGAATTCAGCGCCTTGTCGAGATGGGGGGGTGCGCGTGAGCACGTTCGTGCTCGGACTGTTCGCGATCGGCCAGGCGGCTTTCGTCGTCCTTTTGCTCGTGACGCTGATTATCGCACGTACGTTTCGAGCGTGGCACCGCGCGAGAACACGGCGAGAGACGGAGGAACTGCTGCGGGCCGCCCACCGGTGGCTGCTGCGGAAGGACGGCGGGCAGGGCTTCCTCGATGCGGTCGATGCCGCGGACTTCGAGGTGGTCATGGAGACGCTCCAGCGGCTCAACTCGCAGGTCGCCGGTGACCGGTTGGAGTTCCTCCTGAGCGACCTGCGTGACACGGCGTGGTTCAGCCGGGTGCGTACGCGGGCGACGTCGCGGCTCTGGTGGCGGCGGCTCGCCGCCGCGAATGCCTTCGTCATCGTCGCGATGCCCGAGGATCTGCGTGTGCTGGAGACGTTGATCACCGACCCAAACCGCATGGTGCGGCTGGCCACGGTGGCGGTGCTCAAGCGCTTGCAGAGTCCCCGGCTGGTCGAGCGCACGCTCAAGCTCGCCGAGGCGTCGCGGTCCGTAGCGCGCAGATACCCGCTCGAAGTCCTCGCGACGGCGCCTGGATTCGACCTCCGCATCATTGCGGAGCGGCTCGCGACACCGCGGGATCCGAAGGAGCTCCGGATCCTGCTGGATCTGGTCGGTGAGCTCGGTGTTCCCAGTTTTCTCGACTACGTGCTCGCGCATGCTGACAGTCCGGACCTCGAGGTGCGGATCGCCGTCGCGCGGACGCTCGGTCAGTTTCCGCACCCGTCCAGCAACGCCACCTTGCTGTCTCTCATCGAGGACCCGGACTGGCAGGTGCGGGCGCAAGCCGCAGCCGGAATCGGCGCGATCGGAGACTGCGGAACGGCGGCGGCACTCGACAGGATGCTGCGTGATCCCAGCTGGTGGGTGAGGCTACGGTCCGCGCTGGCTCTGCGTAGGCTCGGGGATGTGGGGCTGCGGGTGTTGCGCGACGTGCGGGCCGACGAGGACCGCTACGCCCACGAGATGGCGCAGTACGTGCTCAGGCTCGATGACGCGGCTGTCGCCGAATACAGCGGGCCAAGCGTCGTCGACTTCACCGAGGTGGCGATGGCGCCACAGGCCGCCTAGCCCGGTTGACCGACGTGGAACCTCTGACTCGTATCGTCGGTGCGGGCGATGAGCTGATCATCGTCTATTTCATCATCCTCAACTCGTTCTACGCTTTGCTCATCCTGCTCTCGATCCCGGAGCTGTGGAACCACTGGAAGATCACGCATAGCGACAACATCACGCGATATATCTCGTCTGAGGCCCTGCCACCGATCTCCGTCCTGGTGCCCGCGTACAACATGGAGGCCGGCATCGTGGACAGCGTGAGGGCACAGCTGGCGCTCCAGTACCCGCTGCACGAGGTGATCGTGGTCAACGACGGGTCGCGGGACGTGACGCTCGCGTGCCTGCACGAAGCGTTCGACCTGTACGAGGTGCCTCCTGCCATCCCTCAACGTATAGACACGGCGCCGGTGCACGCGTACTACCGCTCCCGGCGAGCCCCTACCCTGCTGCTGATCGACAAGGACAACGGGGGCAAGGCGGACGCGCTGAACGCCGCGATCAACGCCGCCCGCTATCCGCTAGTGGTGGCGGTCGATGCGGACACAATCATGATGCCGGATGCGTTGATCCGGCTCGCTCGAACGTTCGTGATCGACTCGCAGATCGTGGCCGCGGGGGGCACGATTCGCGTCGCGAACGGGTGCGAGATCAAACGGGCTCGGCTCACCCGGCCCGGACTCTCGAAGCGCTTCCTGGCGGCCGTGCAGGTACCCGAGTATCTGCGCGCGTTTCTGTTCGGACGTCTGGGGTGGAACCGTCTGGGCGGCAACTTGATCGTGTCGGGGGCTTTCGGATTGTTTCAGCGCAAGTACCTGCTCCGCATCGGCGGTTACTCCACCGGCAACGTGGTGGAGGATCTGGATTTGGTCGTGAGGCTGCACAAGCTGATGCAGGAGCGTGGCAAGGACTACCGGGTCACCTTCATCCCGGACCCGCTCGCGTGGACCGAGGTGCCCTCGGACCTGCGAACGCTGGGTCGGCAGCGGGAGCGCTGGCATCGGGGTCTGGTGCGCACGATGCTCTCGCACTGGCGGATGCTGTTCAATCCCCGCTACGGCCGCATCGGCCTCATCACGATTCCCTTCTTCTTCTTCGGGGAGATGCTCGCACCCGTCGTCGAGGTCATCGGGTATTTGCTCACGGCGGCCGGTCTATGGACGGGAGCCTTGGATGTTCACTTCGCCCTGCTTTTCCTGGCCGTGGCGCTCGGCTACCAGATGATGCTGAGCATCTGGGCCGTGATACTCGAAGAGGCGACGTTCAGGGTCTACGAGCGGCCCCGCGACTTCGCCCGCCTCCTCCTGTACGCCTTCTTGGAGCCATTCGGGTATCGGCAGCTTACGGTACTGTGGCGGTTGCGAGGTTTCTTCAACGCCTTACGAGGGCTCACGCACTGGGGTGAGATGCGGCGGCATGGCTTCTCCAGCCCGGGAGATGCGCGAGATCAGACAAGCGACTCCGGTCGGAGCGCTGCCGCCTAGCCTCGTTGGTGCGAGACGGCCCGGCTGCGGCCTATACGGTCGCGGGAGCGGCCGAACGGTACTCCACGATTCGGCCCGCGAACGCCGAGGCCATGCACGTGAGCGGGCTTGCCAGATACACGTTACCCGGCCCGCTCCGGCCCGGAAAATTCCGGTTGATCGAGCTGATGGTGACCTGATCGGGCGACGTGCTGACGCCTGGTCCCGCGTTGATACAGGCCCCGCACCCGGGCGCCAACACCTCGAACCCCGCATCCTCGAGAAGCTGCTCGTACCCCTTCTCCCGGCAGTAGGCCTCCACGTCGATCGAACCGTACTGGGCGATGCACCGAACCCCCTCGGCAACTCTCTCTCCCCGTGCGAGGGCCTCGGACGCGACGCGCGCGTACATATCGAAATCAGTACGCTTCGCCCCTGTGCACGAGCCGATGAACACGATGTCGAGCGGGACTTCCCCCTCGAGCTGCGAGATCGCGATGCCGTTACCTGGGTCACCGGGCGTGGCGACCATCGGTTCCATTCCGGAGGCGTCGATCTCGAGCGTCGCGGCGTATTCCGCGCCTTCGTCGCTCTCCAGGCCTTCGATCGTGGCCCACAACTCGGCCGGGTCGAGACCGCGGCGGGCCGCCAACCACTCGACCGTCGTTTCGTCCGGGGCCACGATCCCCGTGAAACCTCCGACTTCGGCCGCCATGTTCGTGAGCGTCGCGCGCTCGTCGATCCCGAGGGCCCGCACACCCTCGCCGACGTATTCGATGATTCTGGCGATCGCCTCTCCGCTCTTCACCACCGGGTGCCGCAGCACCTCGAGCATCAGGTCCTTTGCGGTGACGCTCTCGGGCAACCGTCCAGTCACATGAACGAGGATCGACTGGGGCACCTCCAACCGCACGTCCTTGGTGGCCCAGGCGTTCACGATCGCAGAGGTACCGACGCCGAACGCCACGCACCCGAGTGAGCCGGAGTGAGGCGTGTGCGAATCGCTCCCGACCACGACCTGGCCGGGTAACGCGTACCGGTCCTGTATCATCACGTGGCAGATCGCCTCGCTCCCGACCCGATCCGCGAGCTCGCCATGCAGCTTGATCCCCTTCGCCTGCGCGAACTCCCGCTGCCGGTCGTGCAGCGCGTGGGCCGCATCGAGCAGCCCGAGACGCACCCGCTCTTCGGTGATCACTTGATCCAGGAACGCGAGGTGGTCGCGGAAGAAGACGATGCTGTCAGGGTCGTTCAGACCCGCGTCACCGGCGAAATCCTCCCAGAAGGTGGAAGCCATCGGGGTGACGTACTCGTGCGAGAACCGCAGATCCGTCCTCACGAAGCCGCTGTCACCCGGAGCCACGGCGGGAACGCCGATCTCGTCTCCGGCCAACGTCCGCACCCAGTGCTTCGCGAGGATTTTCTCGGCGAGCGTCTGCGGGCGGTCCGGTGACGTCGTGATCTCCGGCTCGCGAACCAAACCCTGCAGCCGGGCCACGGCGTATTCGAGCAGGCCGCCGTATTCGATGATATCCCGCTGAATCGGACTGGCGTCGCCGATGAACGCCTCGAGGGGGATCTCCTCTCCCTTCCGGATCGCATCGATCAGCGAGAAATCCGTGGATGCGAGTATGCCCAGATTCGCGCAGTTCTCTCCGTAGATCCGCTCGATGTTCTCGGCTATTACGACGCGTATGCCCGCGGCCCGCTCCGCGTATGGCGCGGCCTCACGGCTGGAGCCCTTTCCACGGCGCCGTCCGGATACCGAGGCCACGAAGCCTCCCCCGGCGACGTCGCCCTTCCCTATCGGGAGCTGCCCGTCGCACTGCAGACCCACGTACGGATACTGACCGAGCGTGTCATCGTAGTGGTAGCACACCCACCCGGGGGTGATCTCGTCAGTGCTGATGTCATCGCGAAGTGGGATCGAGGGATCCC
>JBDHAD010000003.1:0-78770 GCA_039588215.1 Gemmatimonadota bacterium | reverse complement strand
CGCGCTTCTGAACTCGTATTCGGGGCTCGCCGCCTCCGCGGCCGGGTTCGTTCTCGACAACAACGCGCTGATCATCAGCGGTGCGCTGGTCGGTGCCTCGGGGCTGATCCTCACCAGCATCATGTGCCGGGCCATGAACCGCTCGTTGCCGAATGTCCTGTTCAGCGCCTTCGGCGTCGGGATGGAGACCACCAAGGCGGGTGAAGAGGGCGAGAAAGTCGCCATCCCGATCGAGGGCGACGACGCGGCGATGCTGCTCGGGTACGCCTCGCAGGTGATCTTCGTCCCCGGGTACGGGTTGGCGGTGGCCCAGGCGCAGCACAAGGTCCGCGAGCTGGCGGACCTGCTCACGGCACGGGGGGTGACGGTCAAGTTCGTGGTCCACCCGGTCGCGGGTCGTATGCCGGGACACATGAACGTCCTCCTCGCCGAGGCCAACGTGCCGTACGACCAGCTGTACGAGCCCGAGGACGTGAACCCCGATATGGAGAACGTGGACGTGGCGGTCACGATCGGGGCGAACGACGTCGTGAACCCGCTCGCGCGAGACGACGCCACGAGCCCGATCGCCGGCATGCCGATCATCGAGTGCGACCGCGCCAAGACGTCGATCGTGATCAAGCGCAGCCTGAGCGTGGGGTACGCGGGGATCGACAACCCGCTGTTCTACAAACCGAACAACCGCATGTTCTTCGGCGACGCCTCGGTCGCGATCCAGCGCATGATCGACGAGGTGAAGGAGCTGTAGAGCAGTCCGTATCGACGGGTCGGTCGCTCCACTCATCGCGGAGAGGCCGGCTCGACCAGCCTGCCGCTTGCCCCTCTCCGACCACGCCTTGATGTTGTGATCGTCGGACGCTGACCCGTCGCAAGCCAAATGACCTGCCGCAGGAGGGAACGATGACCTGGAATCGCCGCGAGTTCCTCACGACTTCGGGCAGCGGTCTCCTGGGGGCCGCCGGTGCCGGGTTCCTCGCCCCCTCGATCATCGGCCCGCGCGAGGTATGGCCGGATGAGACCGCGATGGCCCGTGCCGAAGCCGCCACGGACAGCTTCGTGCTCCTGCGGCGCGAGCAGGCTCGAAGAAAGCCAGAGCTCCCCGAGCCCGCCGACTTTCACCGGCTGCCGCTCTCCTGGCACAAGGCAAAGGTCAAGCAGCTCAAGGAGGAGGCGCGGCGGCGCGGCGTGACCAACGGGATCTTCCTCACCAACCGGTGGAACATCATCTACGCGACCGGCCTCATCCACACTACCACCGAGCGTCGTTTCGCGTGCTTCCTCCCAATGGATGACGACGAGGCGTTGATCTGGCTGAATCCGTACCTCGACGAGGAGCTGGTCGCGAGCTGGTGGCGCACCGAATCGGCCGCTTACTTCGACTGGCACCACGCGCGCGGGGGGTTCCCCAACGAGGGACAGGTGCTACAGGGCCCCACGGTCAACATCCACCGGTGGTGGGGAGAGACGCTCGCCGGGCTCGGGTACGGCGACGGCGTGGTCGGTATCGACAGCGGGAGCCTGGCCGAGATCGGCATCCTCCCCGGTCAGGAGGACTCGGACCGCCTCGACATGTGGGGCGACATCGAGACGCCGACGCCCGGGCGGCCCGAAGGGGGATCCTGGGGCGCGATGGCGAGCGCGATGCCCGATGCACGGTTCGTGGACATCTACGACATCATGATCCGCGCGCGGATCGTGAAGGACGATATGGAGAACCGTCTCACCCAGCTCGCGGAAGACTACTGGTCCGAGACGCACGCCTTCGCGCGCAACTACCTGCTGGAGCGCGGTCTCGGCACGACCGATTGGGAGCTCGGCAACGCCGCTCATCTGTGGGGCCTGAACCGGATCATGCAGGACATCCCCCAGGAGGGCGAGCCGCACAACGCGGTGGGGATCGATATCGGGATCGGGTGCCGGGCCGGGCAGGCGACCGCCTACCCGCACCCAAACCAGCAGTATTGGAGCAAGATCCAGCGCGGCGATGCCTTACAGCTCGCAGGCGTGGTGCGGGTCGGTGGCTACGGCGGCGAGCAGTATCGCTCTTTCTTGATCGCGCCGTGGACCGAATGGCAGGAGCACGTGTGGGATGTGCACACCCGCTCGTACGAGATCCAGGCGGAGGAATCCCGTGCCGGAAACACGTGCTCGAACGTCGCGAAAGCGGTCCATGACCACCAGGTCGCGAACGAGTGCGCCCACCTCATCTACCACCGTCCGGGGCACGGCGAGGGGATGGAGGGGCACCAGCCGCCATATCAAGCGCTCGGTGACTACACGGTGATGCAGCCGGGGATGCACTTCTCGAACGAGCCGGGGCTGTACGACCCCGAGAACGGCTTCGGGCTCAATCACTCGAACAACATCCTGGTGGCGGAGGCCAAGGGGCGTCAGATGGGGACCGTACCCGTCACGAAGGACTGGTGCCTGCTCGAGCTCTGAGTACGGCCAGAATCCACGATTGCGACCCTTCCTCGCTCGCTCCTAGCTTGCGAGGACGACTCTGGAGGTAGATGCACGCAGTGTCCCGCCCTTTGCCACAGGAGTATCCGATGCGTAGCGCTCGACACCTGTTGACGGGAGCGATCTCGATCGCGGCCCTGACATTCGGCTCGATCGACCTACAGGCGCAGAACGGTGGAGCGGCGTATGACTCCGCCACCTTCGCGGGTCTGCGGTATCGGTCGATCGGCCCCACCCGTGGAGGCCGTAGCTCGGCCGTGGCCGGGGTCACCGAGCAACCGCTCACGTTCTTCATGGGAGCTACGGGAGGCGGCGTCTGGAAGACCGCGGACGCCGGACTCAACTGGACTAACGTCTCCGACGGCTTCTTCGAGGCCGGCTCGATCGGGGCCATCGATGTGGCGGACAGCGATCCCAACGTGATCTACGTGGGGACCGGTTCCGCGTGCACCCGGGGCAACGTGTCGAAGGGGATCGGGATGTACCGGTCGGAGGACGGTGGGGACACCTGGACTCATGTCGGTCTACCGAACGCCGGTCAGATCGGGCGCATCGAAGTGCACCCGTCCGACTCTGACGTGGCGTTCGTAGCCGCGCTTGGGGATCCGTTCGGGCCGAACGCGGAGCGTGGCGTCTACCGTACGAAGGACGGTGGCGACAACTGGGAGCGGGTGCTCTTCCTGAGCGACTCGACCGGCTTCGTCGACCTCGCGCTCAACCAGAGGAACCCGCGCATCATTTTCGCCGCCGCGTGGCGCGCCGAGCGCAAGCCGTGGACGATGGTTTCCGGCTCGTCGGAGAGCGGCATCTTCAGATCCAAAGACGGCGGCGATACGTGGGACAAGCTGGAGGGCGGACTCCCGACCGGGCTGGTGGGGAAGGCTGCGGTGACTGTTTCGCGCGCGAACCCCGACCGCGTCTGGGTCCTGATCGAGGCTCCTGACGGCAAGGGTGGCGTGTACCGCTCCGACGATGGCGGAGAGAGCTGGAGCCACGTCAACCGCAACCGGAATCTCCAGCAACGCGCTTGGTACTACACGCACATCTACGCCGACCCGGTCGACGAGAACACGGTTTACGCGCTCAACACGTCCTACTACAAGTCGATCGACGGGGGGCGCACGTTTCAGTCGTACCGAGTGCCACACGGCGACGTCCACGATCTGTGGGTGAACTACGACGATCCGGACAAGCAAGTCGTAGCCGACGATGGGGGCGCGCAGGTCACGACGACGGGCGCGCAGAGCTGGTCCACATACTACAACCAGCCCACCGCCGAATTCTATCGCGTGTTCGTCGACGACCAGTTCCCGTACTTCGTGTACGGCTCGCAGCAGGACAACTCGACGATCACGGTGCCGAGCCGTCCGCTGCCGGGCGTGACGCCATCGCAGCACTGGGCCTCGGTCGGGGGCTGCGAGAGCGGGCACATCGCGATCGATCCGCGCGACCCGATGGTCACCTACGCGGGTTGCTACGGGGGCAACATCAGCCGCGTAGACCGCCGCACCGGCGATGTCCGAGCGATCCTGATCTACCCGCAGCTCCAGCTCGGGCAGGCTCCCAAGACGCTCAAGTACCGGTTCCAGTGGAACGCGCCCATCCGCATCTCGCCCCACAACCCGGACATGGTCTACCACACGTCCAACCACGTGCACCGCACGACGGACATGGGGCATTCGTGGGAGACGATCAGCCCCGACCTGACCCGCAACGACACGACGAAGCAGTACCACGCGGGCGAGCCGATCACGATGGACAACACCGGTGTCGAGGTGTACGGCGTCGTGTTCGCCTTCGAGGAGTCGCCGTACGAGCAGGGTGTGTTGTGGGCCGGGTCGGATGATGGGCTCGTACACATCTCCCGCGACGACGGCGCGAATTGGGAGAACATCACGCCACCCGACATGCCGGAGTGGGGAACCGTCAACATGATCGACCTATCGGCGCACGACCCCGGGCGCGCCTTCATCGCGGTCCAGAAGTACCGGATGGCCGACTACGGCGCGTACATGTTCCGCACGGACGACTACGGGCAGACGTGGGAACGCCTCGGCACACAGGGGATCGCGGACGGCCACTTTGTGCGTGTGATTCGCGAAGATCCCGAGCGTCGGGGCCTGTTGTACGCGGGTACCGAGTACGGCATGTACGTGAGCTTCGACGACGGTCAGAGCTGGCAGCCCTTCCAGCTCAATCTCCCCGTCACACCGATCACGGACCTCCGGGTGCACCAGGGTGACCTGGTCGTGGCGACGCAGGGGCGCTCGTTCTGGATCCTGGACGACCTCTCGCCGCTGCACGAGCTGACACCGGCGGTGGCGGCCGCCGATCTGCACCTGTTCGATCCGGCCGACACGTACGCCGCCTCGTTCGGCGGCGGCTTCGGCGGGGGGGGCGGAGGCGGGCGCCCGAACGGCGCGATCATGTACTACTCGCTCGGCGCGGAGTCCGACGAGCCGCTGCTGATGGAGATCCTGAACGCGCGCGGCGAGGTGGTGCGGATCTACTCGAGCGAGCCATCCGAGTTCGACGATGCCATGAAGGAGGCGCGCGGGCTACGACCCGAGTTCGAGCCGGGGGAGATTCCCGCGGACGCCGGCCTCAACCGGACGGCCTGGAACCTGACCGAGGAGGGCGCCGATCTCGTAGAGGGCGCCAGAATCTGGGGCTTCACAGGCCCCGTGCCCGCCGTGCCCGGCAGCTATCAGGTTCGCATGACGCTCGGCGACATGTCGCAGACGCAGGACTTCGAGGTGATGATCGATCCGCGCGTCGCGGATCAGATCACGGTGACGGATCTCCAGGCGCGACACGACTTGATGGTCCGCGTACGCGACATGCTCCAGGAATCGCACGACGCGATCCGAGACATCCGCTCCGTGCGGTCGCAGATGAAGGAGCAGGCGACGCTGGCCAAAGATGCGGGCTTCGGCGACGAGTTCATCGACATGGCGGACGAGACCGGGGAGAAGCTGACGGGGGTCGAGGAAGAGCTGATGCAGACGAAGAACGAGAGTGGTCAGGACCCGCTCAACTTCCCTCCGATGCTCGACAACCACATCGCGGCGCTGTACGGCTACATCCGCAGCACGCAGGACCGGCCGAATCAAGGCGCCATCGAGCGTGCGGACGACCTGCAGGCCGAGCTCAACGCACAGCTACATGAGTTGCAGCTGATCCTCGAGACGGACGTAGCGGACTTCAACTCGCGGTTGCGCGAGAACGGCGTTCCGGGCGTGATCATCAAAACGCGGCCGCGCGCCACTAGCTGAGCACGGCGGCGAATGCCGTGGCGGGCCGGACCTGCCAGCCCGCCACGGCCAAGAAAGGGGGACGGTATCCAGCCGGCGGCGCACGAAAGCCGACGGAACGTTTCAGCTGAAACGCGGGACGTATCAACGGGCTCTGAACTCCACGCGCGTGGCCCGTGCCCGTCAGTCGGTGGCGGTCTCCTTGGACAACGACCGGGCCAGGGCGATCCCTTCCTCCTCGCGCACGGTCATGAGCGCGAAGAACCCCAGCACGAAGAAGACCACGATCGACCCCATGGCTAGCCGGTGGCTCTCGGTGGACTGGAGGATGAGCCCGTAGGTGAGCGGCCCGAGCACGGACGCCAGCTTACCGGAGAAGGCGTAGAACCCGAACAGCTCCCCCTGCTTGCTCTCGGGCACGAACGAGCCCAGCAGGCTGCGGCTCGCGGCCTGATTGGGGCCGACCATCATCCCGACGGCGATCGCCGCGATCCAAAAAGTCTGTGGGTCGGGCGCCCACGCTCCGAACAGGGTGGCCGCGATCAGCACCACGATCGTGAACGCGATCGTCTTCTTCCCGCCGATCCGGTCGTTCACGAACCCGAACGCCATCGCGCTCAGCCCGGCGGCGACGTTGACGGCGATCGCCAGGATAAGAACCTCGCGCGTCTCCATCCCGTACACGCCGCCCACGTAAATCGCGGCCATCGAGAACACCGTGACCAGACCGTCGTTGTAGATGAGCCGCGCGATGAGGAGCTTCGCGGCCTCGCGGTACTCCCGCAGGTGTCCGAGCGTGTCCTTGACCCGGGCGAAGCCGCCACGCACGTAGACTCCGATCGAGGCCGAGCGGCGCTCGGCCCGCTCCTGCACGACCACCAGCATCGGGATCGAGAACAGGAGGAACCACACCGCCACCAACAAGCTCGTGGCGCGCACGTTGAAGAAGTCGTCGCCGGGGAGCCAACCGGAGACCATCCCCAACGCCAAGGCGAGGCACGCCAGCCCACCCATATAGCCGAGCCCCCAGCCGAAGCCGGAGATGCGACCGATGTTCCGCCTCGTGGAGACCTCCGGCAGGAACGCGTTGTAGAACGCCTGCGTGATTTCGTACGCGACGTTCGCGAACACGAAGATCCCCGCCGCGAGGAGGACATCCCCCGGCTTCATCCAGAAGAGCGCCGAGGTCGCGAGCACGCAGGCGACCGTCGCCGTGAAGAGGAAGCGCTTCTTGCGCCCCGAATAATCCGCGATCGCGCCGAGGACGGGCATGATGAGTGCCACCAGGATCGCCGACACCTGCACCGCCCGCGTCCACAGCACGCCTCCCCGGATAGGATCGTCGACGATGCGCTCCGCGAAGTACTGGCTGAAGATGAACGTGACGATCAGGGTCGTGAACGCGGAATTGGCGAAATCATACGAGGCCCAGGCGACGATTTCCTTGCGCGCGACGGGTGGGGGCCCGGCTTCGGCCCCCGCGGGCGGCGCTTGGGCTCCGGTGCGGGCGGGCGGCTGTCCGGTCCCGGCCTCCGTGGCTCTCGGCCCGGCGTCACTCACGACGAACCGCCACCCGACCCCGGCTCAGCTCCGTCGCGCCAACGCGACGGCGAACCAGGAGTCACGATCTGTCTCCCAGCGCGCGAGCTCCAGACCGCCGGCGCGCAGGAGCGCGGTGGCGGAGGCTTCGGTGTACTTGTGGCTCAGCTCGGTGCGGATAGTCTCGCCCTCCGCAAATCCGAACGACATGCCGAGCGCGGTCACGTAGACCTTCTGCCGGCGCTTCGAAACCAGGTGCATCTCCACGCGAGACGCGGCCGTATCGTAAAACGCACGGTGCTCGAAGCCCGCGAGATCGAAGTCGGCCCCCAACTCGCGGTTGAGGACGCGCAGGACGTTGAGGTTGAACTCCGCCGTCACGCCCTGTGCGTCGTTGTAGGCGGCTTCTAGCACGGCCTGGTCCTTCACGAGATCGAACCCGATCAGGAATCCGTCGCCCTCGCTCATCGCCTTCCCGACCCACCCCAGGAAGTCGACCGCTTCTTCCGCCACGAGATTCCCGATCGTCGATCCGAGGAACAGAATCAGCCGCGACCCGGCCTCGAACGGGAGATCGATGGGATGATGGAAGTCGGCCAACACCCCGACGAACCCGAGTGACGGGTAGGCCGTCACAAGCCTGTCCGCCGAGGCGAGCAGGGCCGACTCGCTCACCTCGATCGCGCCGTACCCGCCCAGCAACCCCATCTCTGCCATCTCGTCCAGCATCACGCGGGTTTTGGAGGCGCTACCCGAGCCGAACTCGACGAGTGCCGTGGGTCGCACCTCGTCGATCAGTCGGGGGGCGCCTTGCTCCAGGATCGAGCGCTCGACCCGCGTTTGATAGTACTCGGGAAGCGCCGTGATCCGTTCGAACAACCGCGAGCCCATCTCATCATAGAAATACTTCGGGGGGAGCCATTTCGGGCTCGACAGTAGTCCCCGCAGTGCGTCCTGCGGCAGCTCCGCGAGCGGATCCAACGCCCCGGAGGGTCTGAGAATCGTGATCTGCGCTTCGGCCTCGACGGTACTTTGCTGTTTCACCTTCCCCGCCTCTCGTATCATCCGGATCGGCCCAAGTTCGGTCGTGCTGTACTCCTGCGCGAGCGCAGAGTTCGGGCACGGGCCACCCAGCCACCTGATCTTCGGGTTGAAAGCCGGGTATCCTTCGCTGGACAGGGTCGGAAGTTGCGAATTAGCTTTGTTTGGACGCGGTTCGCACTTGGAGCCGCCACGGCACCTGGGAAACCGCCCTCCCATCCGGATTCGTTGCTTAGGCGGGTCCACGCTCAAACAGGATGCCTCATCATGACCGATACAGATGACAAAGCGACTGCCAAACCACGAGTAAGCGAGGCAGAGGCCCGGAAAGTCGCCGAGGCCGCGCGAGAGAAGGATTGGGCCCAATACACGTTCGTCCGCGACCTATTCCTGGGTCGTTTCCGGTTGGACACCATCCACCCGTACCCCGACCCGAAGGAGTTCATCGGCGAGCGGGCCAGGGAGTGGATAGAGGATCTTCGCATCTACCTCCGCGATGAGGTCGACTCCGACCAAATCGACCGCGAGGGGAAGATCGGCCCCGACGTCATCGACCACCTCAGGCAGATCGGCGCGTTCGGGATCAAGATCCCCACCGAGTACGGCGGACTCGGATTCAACCAGACGGAGTACGCCCGCGCGATGCAGATGGTCGGAACCGTCGACGGGAACCTCGTGGCGCTCCTCTCGGCGCACCAATCGATCGGCGTCCCACAGCCGCTCAAGACGTTCGGGACGGAGGAACAGAAGAAGAAGTACCTGCCGCGTTGTGCGGCCGGAGCGATCAGCGCCTTCTGCCTGACCGAGGACGAAGTGGGATCCGACCCCGCCCGGCTGAGCACGACGGCGGAGCCGACGGAAGATGGGGAGGCGTTCATCCTGAACGGCGAGAAGTTGTGGGCCACGAACGGCACGGTTGCCGAGCTGTTCGTAGTGATGGCTCGTAACCCGGAGACGAAACAGATCTCCGCGTTCATCGTCGATGAGGCCTGGGAAGGCGTCGAAGTCGTGCGCCGGTGCCACTTCATGGGGCTGCGGGCGCTGGAGAACGGCATCGTCCGGTTCACTAATGTCCGGGTTCCCAGGGAGAACCTGCTGCTCAAGGAAGGTCGTGGTCTCAAGCTCGCGCTGGTCACGCTGAATACGGGCCGGCTCACGATCCCGGCGTCCGCGGTGGGTGGCGCGCAGGCCGCGCTGGAGTACTGCCGACAGTGGGCCTCCCAGCGCGTTCAGTGGGGACAGCCGGTCGGGAAGCACGAAGCCGTGGCCCATTATCTCTCGTCGATTGCCGCCAACACGTTCGCCATGGAAGCGGTGGCCGAGCTCACTTCGATGATGGTGGATCGGGGCGAGTTCGACATCCGGCTCGAGGCCGCGATCTCGAAGCTGTTCAACACGGAGATCGGGTGGAAGCTGATCGACGACTCGATCCAGGTGCGCGGCGGGCGCGGGTACGAGACCGCGGACTCGCTCAAGGCACGGGGGGATGTGCCGGTCCCGGCCGAGCGCATGCTGCGCGATTTCCGCATCAACCGGATCTTCGAGGGGTCGAGCGAGATCATGCGGCTGTTCATCGCGCGCGAAGCGGTGGACAAGCACCTGAAGATCGCCGGCGCGCTCGTGGATCCGAAGCTGAGCGCCGGCGCGAAGCTCAAGGCGTTGCCCGGAGCGGCGTTCTTCTACGCCACCTGGTACCCGCGGCAGTGGCTCGGTTGGGGCTGGTGGCCGCGGTACGCGCAATTCGGGGCGAACGCGAAGCACCTTCGGTTCGTGGAGCGCTCGAGCCGCCGACTGGCGCGAACGATCTTCCACCTCATGATGCGACACGGCGCGAAGCTGGAGCGCCGGCAGGGACTGTTGTTCCGGGCCGTCGATATCGGGGTGCAGCTGTTCGCGATCGCGGCGACGGTCTTGAAGGCCGAGATGATCGTGCGAACGGGTGCGGACGGCGCTACCGAAGCTCACCGGATCGCGGATCTGTTCTCTCGCGGAGCGCGGCGGGAAGTGAACCGACTGTTCGGGGCGATCAGATCGAACGACGACCCCATGAGCTACCAGGTGGCGCAGGGCGTCCTCGAGGGGCGCTACACGTGGCTCGAGGACGGAGTCGTGGGGTTGCAGAAGCTCGCGCTCGCCGGCCTGGAGGGCGCAGCGCCGCCCCCGGAATCACAGGCACAACCGCCAGCGCAGGAGGCGCCGGTGGAGCCGGCGGCTACGGCCGAGACCGTCTGAAACGAGATCGCTTGAGCCGGTCCACGGTCAGCCGGGGGCGGCCGCCGGCCCCCGGCTGAACCGGTCCACGAAAGTCCGCTCGCGGTCCGTCAGGCTCGACGGTCCCTGCGTGCTGATCTTCTCCGAGATGCGCTCGTACTCCTCCCTGTTCACTTCGTGGAGTTCCTCCGGCCGGATCCGCTTCCACTGCTCCAGGATCTGGCTGTCGCCCATCTTCACGCCGGGACTCTCGGCCTTCTTCTGAAACCGTCTGGCCGCCGAGGTCCTCTCGCGTCCCTTCAGGTACAGCCAGCCCCCGAGGAATCCGCCCAAGTGTGCGAAGTGCGCGATCCCGCCGCCCGCGCCGCCGAATCCCGAGACGAGCGATAGCAGAGTCAGGAAGACCACGAAGATGCGCGCCTCGACCGGCACGATCCCCCAGATGAGGATCTGATCGCGTGGCCAGAACATCGCATATCCCAGCAGAACACCGAAGACCGCGCCCGAGGCGCCGACGATGGGCGCGTAGGGCGGGATCAACGAGGCCACCGCGCCCATGACTCCGCTCAGCATGTACAGGCCCAGGAAGTGCCGGCTCCCGAGCATCGACTCCAGCCGCGGGCCGAAGAAGAACAGGGCAATCATGTTGAAGAGCAGGTGCATGAAGCCCCCGTGCAGGAACATGTACGTGAACGGGGTCCACGGTCGTGCCAGCATGAGGGGGGGAAACAGCCACAGGTTGAAGAAGAGCTCCGACCCACGTGGCACGAGCAGGAAGACGACCACGTTGGCCAAGAGCAATTGACGGACGACGGGGGTCACGGGCCGACTCGCTTTCCGGAGGGCTCGCGCTCAACCCTGGACGCGCTCGAGGAGCTCCGCCGCGAGCTTGGGCCCGACACCGGCGTCCTCGTGCTTGAAGAAGACATACGCCTCCTTCCAGGGTCCGTCTCTGAGTCGGGACACCCACTCGTCCAACTCCGAGTCCTGGTACTCGGTCTTTCGCAGTCGCAGATAGGCCCAATCGGCGGTCGCGTCCGAGGGCGGGTCCGGGAGGTCGTCGGTCTGCGCGATGCAGAGCGCGGAGTTCGCCGCACGGAGAACCTCGTACACCTCATCCTCGAACCACGATTCGTGTCGGAACTCGAACGCCGAGCGACCCGGATTCGGAAGCTGCGACACGAACGTCTCCAGCCTTTCGAGATCGCGCTTGAAGTTGGGTGGCAGCTGGTAGAGGAGCACGCCGGCGCGATCGGCCAAGGTGGCCGCGGTCCGGACCAGGTAGTCCGTCTCCTCTTCGGCGCCGTTCAGCCGCTTGAAGTGGGTGATCCGGCGCGACGCCTTGAGCGCGAACCGGAACCCGTCCGGTACCTGCTCCGCCCACCCCTCGAGCACGCTGGCGCGTGGTAACCGATAGAACGTGTTGTTGATCTCGACGGCGGGTAGCTGCTGCGCGTAGTAAGACAACATCCCGCTGGCCGGGAGGTCCTCCGGATAGAAGGCCCCCTTCCACGCCTTGTAGCTATAACCGCTCGTCCCAGCCCACACCTGCATCTGACTAGCTTGCACCTGCGTTCGAGGAATCGGGTCGCCCGGTGAATGGACCTGGGAAGCCCCCCTGGATCGAGCGTGGATGATACGGCTTCGCGGGGGGGCGGCAAACGGTGGCGTTCGCTATCCTGATCAGATGTCCAGTTGGCTGGCGAGCGCCCTCGCCGATCTCGTGATGCTGGTCCACTTCGGCTTCGTGCTCTTCGTGGGTGCCGGGGCGTTGTTCGTTCTCCGTTGGCGCCGCGTGGCGTGGGCTCACATCCCATGCGCTGTCTATGGAACCGCCATCGAGTTCTTCGGGTGGACCTGCCCACTCACGCCGCTCGAGCAGGGTTTGCGGGTGACGGCGGGAGAGGGCGGGTACAGCGGTGGGTTCACGGAGCATTACGTGGGCGGGCTCCTGTATCCCTCCAACTGGAGCGCGGTTCACATCTACCTCGGAATCGGGGTGGTGCTCGTCAACGTGGCCCTGTACTCGTGGATCCTGGCTCGGAATCGCCGATCCTAGCGCGGGCGCGCTCCAGCCGCTCGGCTGTTCCCACATCCTGCCAGTAGGCGTTAGTCACGTCGAAGACGCCGATCCGTTCTCCCTCGGCGATCAAGCGCATGTAGCTGTCCGTGATCGAGAACGCTCCGCGTTCTCGGAGACACTCGAAGATGCGGGGGGAGAGGGCGTGGACCCCGGCGAAACCGACCTCTCCGGCACCGGTCCCGGGCAGGCGCGAGACGACCTCCCAACCCTCGGTCCGGTTGGCCCGACCGTACACGCCGGCCTCGTCCACGAGCAGGGGACGTGACGTTTCGCGCCGGGCGACCGCCAGGGTAGCGATCGGCTGTCTCACGGGGTGCGACTGGTCTTCGGACGCCCGGTCCTGGTCTCCGGCGACCTGGCTCCGGCCGCCGGCGAGGTGCGTCTCGTACAGCGCCGCGAGATCCAGGTCGGTGAGGATGTCGACGTTATGGAGCAGGAACGGCGCGTCCGAGATGAAGTGGGGCGCAGCGTGCAACACTCCCCCGCCCGTCTCGAACGGCTCGGGCGATTCGCGCGAGAACACGACCTCCACACCGAAGCCTCCGCGCTCGGTCACGAAGCCCTCGATCGCCTCGGCCCCATGGCACAGGTTGATGATCAGTCGCTGCGCGCCGGCCTCGATCAGCCGCTGTGCCACGCGCTCCAGCATCGGGACCCCACCCACTTCGATGAGCGCCTTGGGGATCCGGTCGGTGAGCGGCCGGAGCCGCTCGCCGCGGCCCGCTGCCAGGATCATCGCGTCCACGTGCCCTCAGCCGGTCCCCTCAGCCATCCGCTCGAGCGGCACCGCCCGCCTACTCGCGGTCACGCCGCCGCGGCCAGTCCGCTCGCTCGCGGTGCGTCACTTCGATCTTGATGTCGGGCTGTACCTCGGCCAAGTGACTCGCGAGGCGCTCGGCCAAGTACACCGAGCGGTGCTGGCCGCCGGTGCAGCCGAACTGGATGCTGAGCGCATAGAAGTGGCGGCGGACGTATACCTCGACCTGTGCCGTAGCGAGATCGCGCACGCGGCTCCAGAACTCTTCGGTCTCGGGACGCGCCTCGAAGAACCGGATCACCTCCGGATCCAGGCCGTTCAGCCTACGATACTCCGGCTCGCGACCCGGATTCGGCAGCGCGCGGCAATCGAACACGAACCCCCCTCCGTGACCGGTCGTGTCTTCCGGGTATCCGCCGGCGTACCGGAAGCTGCCCAGCTGGACGGTGAGCCGCTCATCCGACTCGGTGGCCGGCGTCTCGCGTCCCCAGCGTCGGACGATCCGCTCGAGCACTCGCTCGATCTCGGGGATGCGGGTCGGGAGTCCTCTCTCGAGGAGGAGCGCGATGTTGCGGGCGGCCGCGGGCACGCTCTGGAGGAAGCGGGGCTTCCGCTCGTAAAAGCCGCGGTATCCGTAGGCTCCCATGGCCTGCAGAATCCGAATCAGGGCGTACCCATTGTAATGCTTCTCGAAGCGCCCCGGGTCCACGTCGATGTGCTGCGAGAGCGCGTCCAGGTAGTGAGTCAATAGCTCCGCGCGCAGGGGCTCGCCGAGGTCGGCCTTCGCATCGTACAGGAGCGAGGCGACGTCGTACTGGAGCGCTCCTCGCCTTCCCCCCTGATAGTCGATGAACCACGGCTCGCCCTCCCGCACCATCACGTTTCGAGACTGGAAGTCGCGGTACAGGAAGTGGCTCGTGTCCGTCTTGAGGAGGAAGCGCGCCAGGCGACCGAAGTCGCGCTCCAGCTTGGCCTCGTTGAACGGGATGTGCGCGAGCTTGAGGAAGTGGTACTTGAAGTAGTTGAGATCCCAGAGGATCGACTGCCGGTCGAACGCCGCGCGCGGATAGGCAAGGCCGTAGTCGATCGCCTTTCCGCCCTCGACCTGGAACGCCGGCAGATGCTCGAGCACCCGCCGGTAGAGCGCCACGACCTCCTCGGGCAGGGCCTCCTGGCCCTCCCGCCGCGCTTCGAGGATCAGGTCGAACAGCGTCGAGTCGCCCAGGTCCTCCAGGAGCCAGACCCGCGAGGCCAGATCGCGCGCGTAGATCTCGGGGACCGGGAGCCCGAGCTCGCGGAAGGTGTCGCTGAAGGCGAGGAAAGCCTCGTTTTCTTCGTCCTCGGGACCGAACGCACCCAAGACGGGGTCGCGGTCGGGTGACCGCAGACGCCAGTACAGGCGCGCCGACCCGTCCCCGGTGAGGCGCTCGACGCCTGCCGGAGGTGAGCCGAAGCGCTCGGCGTACAGCTCCTCGATCCGCTGCTGGGCTTCCATCACGGCCCGAAGATGGCGGGAGGTGCGTGGGAGGGACAAGCCGAGAGGCGTGGAGCGGGCCGCCGTTCTCGAGGGGGCCGCATAGCGAGAGAGCCCCGCCGAGGCGGGGCTCTCTGCCCTGAGATCCGGGTCCGGAAGGAGGAGACGGATCCCGGACCCTCAAGGCAGCCTACAGGCAGCTATGGGAAGTTTTGATCATGCGGTCTTGGTACTCCCCGTTCTCCACCGCCGAGTAGTAGAACTCGAGCTCCACGATCACCGGATCCCCCGCCTCACGCCGGAACCACTCCAGATCCAGCGTCCCCCACTGCGTCTGCCCCGCGTTGATCCGATCCTCGTCGAACACGTCCGGGTGCAGCTGCTGCGTCCGTGCGTTCCCGATGAACTCGCCCGTGTTCGCATCGTACGCCCGACCCTTGAGCTCCTGCCACAGTCCGTACGACCCGTTCTCACCACCCCGGGTGGCCGCGGTCACTTCGATCCGGCACACCGATTCGTCCAGCTCCATCAAGCTCAGGGAGACTTTGAACGAAGCGGCGGTGGCGCGCGGCGCGTCGTTCGCGCGGTCATCGATCGGCGCTGTCGTGCTGCTGCAACCGGCGAGGACGACCGCGGAAGCGAGGAGGTAGCCATGGAGCCTGCTACGTGCCGTCTGGCGAGTGCCGTTCTGGCTGTGTCGAGTGTCCCTCATGGTGTCCCTCCTTCGCTCCGCGACCGTGTCGTCGTCTGTCCGGTCTCTGTTCACCGGGTTTACGAAGGACGGAGAAGAACCCCCTCATCCCGGTGACGGATGGGAACCCCGGATCCGGCATCGAGGCGCAGAATCCGTTGACACGTAAGGACTTATGCACAAGCTGGAGTTGGCACGCTGCCGGGGGAGGGGCGGCCCATCGAGAACCGCCCCTCCCAGGTCCGGAGGGCTGGGCGTTTCAGCTCTTACCAGCGCGGATCACCAGCAGGTGATCTCGAACTCCACCCGAACGTCCTCGCCCTCGACCACGTTCACGTAGCGCGGGTTTTCGCCCTGCACCGAGCAGTTCGCTGGCACGCCGGTCATCTCGACCATATGGCTGCCCGCCGCGACGGCATGGACGTGGGACGCGTTCGGACCGATCGCAGCCCCGTCCTCGCCATCGATGCTGCATGCGTACTCCGTGAATGCGGCGGCGGGGAAGCCGCCGATCGTCGACGTCACGATCGTGAGAGAGCCCGTCGGACCGCGGACAACCGGGTCGACGATCCCGTTCCCGTTTTCAGCGCAGCCGACGGCTGCGAACCCAAGCACAAATGCGGTGGCCAGTGAGAAGATCGCCCGTTTCATGGGGCTCCTACCTTGTCTCGCCGGTCTCTCCCAACTGCGTTCCAACCGTCGAAGGCGGCTCGGCAGCTCGGTTGGAGCTCGGCGTGCCGATGCATGTCCGTCTGTTGAGGCGCGGCCCCGTCTTGCCGAGACCGCTGGCCGCCTCCGTGTGAGTGGCTTTGCAGCCCGTGTGCATCGGGTATACGAAGGAAAGGGGGGACGCCCCTCATGGCAGGGTGGGTGACCGCAGACCTGTATGCCCAGATGAGCAGAAACCCATGTGATGTGAAGACTTACAGAGATGACTAGTGACTTCGGGGGTCGCCCGGGCTAGGTTTTTTTGGTCGTCTCCCGACAAGCTGAGAGGATCGCCTCATGGCCGGCGCTGGCATGGACGGCTCGCTGCAGCACACCGTTACGCAACTTCTCGTGGACGTTCGAGCGGGAGACCGTTCGGCGTTCGACAGGCTCTTTCCGATCGTCTACCAGCAGTTGCACGGGCTCGCCCACGGGCAGCGCGCCCGCTGGCAGGGCGATCACACGCTCAACACCACCGCGATCGTCCACGAAGCCTACCTGAAGCTGGCCGCCCCCGAGGAGCCCGATTGGGAGAACCGGGCCCACCTCCTGGCCGTGGCGGCTACCGCCATGCGCCAGATCCTGATCGACTACGCCCGGATCAAGCAGGCCAAGAAGCGCGGCGGGGACCAGGTGCGCGTGACGCTCGACGAGATGCGGGTGGAGGGACTCGGCCCCGAGATCTCGAGCGACAAGGCCGACTCGCTGATCGCCCTGCACGAGGCACTGGACCGGCTCAAGGAGCGGGACGAGCGTCAGAGCAAGGTCGTGGAGTACCGCTTCTTCGGGGGCATGTCCATCCCCGACACGGCGACCGCGCTCGGGGTCTCGCACGCCACCGTCGAGCGCGACTGGGCGATGGCGAAGGCGTGGCTATTCCGGGACATGAAGCGGGCGAGGGGCGGCCAGTAGAGACTCGGCAGGAGCAAGGAGACCGGAGCGATGGAAGCATCGGACCCGGAGTCACTGAAGCGGCTGTTCGAGCAGGCGAAGGCACTGCCGCCGGAGGAGCAACAGGCCTTCCTGGAGGAGGCGTGCGCCGGTGACCCGGCAGCCGAGGCCGAGCTCCAATCCCTGATCGCCGCCGCTGGCGACGCGGAAGGGTTCTTCGACAGCCTCGCCGATGCCCTCCTGTCCCTCTCCCCGTGGTCCCCGGGCTCCGCTTCCGAGCCTCCCGGCCCGGCCCCAGGCCCCGATCCCCTGATCGGGCGCTCCGTGCGCCAGTACCTGATCGAGGACCACCTAGGCCGGGGCGGTATGGGGGTGGTCTACCTCGCGCACGACACGCTCCTGAACCGCCCCGTCGCCCTCAAGTTCCTTCCCCGCCACATGACCCACGACGAGGAGGCCGACGAGCGATTCCTCGTCGAGGCCCAAGCCGAGGCCGCGCTCGACCACCCCAACGTGTGCACCGTCTACGAGATTGGGGAGAGCGAGGACGGGCGCCGCTTCATCGCCATGGCCTACTGCGAGGGGGAGACGCTCAAGCAGAAGCTCGCCCGCGGGCCGCTCCCGATCGAGCAGGCCACGGACTACGCGCGTCAGATCGCGGCGGGACTGGAGGCGGCCCATAAGCGCGAGATCGTGCACCGGGACATCAAGCCCGGGAACGTGATCGTCTCGCCCGAGGGGCTCGTGAAGGTGCTCGACTTCGGGCTCGCCAAGCTCGCCGATGTCACGCTGACACGGACCGGCTCGACGATGGGCACCGTCGCCTACATGTCCCCCGAGCAGACGCGGGGGAAGACGGCCGACCACCGCACCGATCTCTGGGCGCTGGGCGTCGTGCTGTACGAGATGCTGACGGGCGAGCGCCCCTTCCGGGGCGATTCCAATGCCGTCGTGATCCACGCCATCCAGGAGGAGGGGCCGCAACCAATCTCGGCCGTGCGGCCGGAGATCGACCCAGAACTCGAAGCTGTCGTCGATCGCCTGCTCGCCAAGGACTCCGCGGAGCGGTACCCGACCGCAACGGACCTGCGCCATGCGCTGGGCGAGTCAAGGCCGTTGGTGCGCGTGATCGGCAGCCGTTGGCGGTGGCTGGGGCTCGGGGCTGCCGCCGCCGCCGCGGGGATCGCGATCCTGCTCTCTAGCCCGGTCGCTAGCGTGTTCGAGTCTGAGGGTACCCTGTCAGCCGAACCCGTCGTCAAACCGTGGACGTTGGTCGCGGGCTTCGAGGGGACCGCAGAACCAAGATACCTGAGGAGCTTTCGGACAATCCTCAGCGACGAGCTGGACCGGTCGACGATCGTCGAAACCACGCCACAAGACCAGATCCTGTTTGGCCTTGAACTGGCCGGAAAGCCGGACACCACCAGCCTCACGGAGGCTGTCGCTCGCGAACTGGCAATTCGCGCCTCGATCCGTACAGTCGTTACCGGACAGGTCGACCATGTCGGTGGTCGCTACCTGGTGCTGGCCCGGGTGCTGGACGCCGAGTCGGGGACGCTCATCACCTCCGAGCGCGTCTCGGCAGAGGGAGACGATGACCTTCTTCCGGCTCTCGAGCGGATCGCGCGGGGGCTTCGGGAGGGGCTCGGTGAGAACCCGGCCCTGGTGCAAGCCACTCGCCCACTCGTGGAAGTTCGGACCCCTTCCTTCCAAGCTTACCAAAAGTACATCGAGGCCGAGCGGCAGCGACTCGTCGAGTTCAATCATGCCGAGTCGAAGCGTCTGCTACTTGAGGTCGTGGAAGAAGACCCTGGCTTCGCCATGGCGTGGCTCGCGCTTTGGGGCCTGGGCAGCCAACGCGACTCCATGCACTTCCAGCTCGAGCAGGCGCGGCGTTACGAGGATCGGATGACGGAGGCGGAGCGTGCGTATCTCGATTTCATAGAGTCCGCGGATTTGGATGGCCAGAGGGCCGCGCTGGAGCGGGCCGTGCGGGCGCAACCCAACGAGCTCCGCTGGTACCGCGTTCTCGCCAATCTGGTTGCCAGGGATTTGCGAACGAGTGAGAACTCGGAGACCGCGATCGATCTTCTGGATCGCGCAGCGGAGATCAGCCCCTTCGGGCTATACCAGCGGGACCACGTTTTACGCACCGGACTCCTGATCGGATTGGGACGCACCGAGGAGGCGCGAGGCTATCTGAGCCACGTGGAGCTCGAAGAAACGCGCCGAGCATTACTCCAGCAAGCCGCGATACGGGATGCCGATTGGGCGGCCGCCGAGAGCCTGGCCGTGGAACCCGAAATCGTCCCCTCCCTTCCAGGGGCGCTTCGGGCGGGAACCCATGCCAAGTGGGCTTCCTCGCATATCGTGCGTGGGGAGATCCGCGTCGTACTGGAGTGGATCGCCAGGTTCCGGGAGGCCGTTCGCGGAAGCCGAGAACCTCCGTGGGCGATCACTCCGAGCAATCCTTGCCCGCATTGTTTCAGGGGTGCCCCTCCGGTCGGTCAACTCCTCGCCGTAGTCACCGAGACGATACCGGTCCCCAACGACTCGACCTGCTGGCAGTTCCCACCTCAGGGCGACGAGTGCTATGGCGGTGCTCACATAGAGGTGACGCAAGAGGCCTTGGCGGGCGATTCGCTCGCCACGCGACATGCGCTCGACGCCTTCATCGCCGATACGTTCACCCAGCGGCCTGATTTGTCGGGCAGAGTGACTCGGGAGCGGTTCACGCGGTGGTCGAATCGGGATCCTACGGGTGTCCGCGTACCCTTTGTACGGACCATGATCGCCTACCATGAGCGGGACTGGGAGTCGGTCGTGCAGCTTGGCGATCCCATCGTGGGCCTGATCCCCTGGGGGGCCAGCGACGCCCTAATCCGTTGGATGGTGGCCGATGCGCACGAGAAACTGGGGCGGCTCGAGCGGGCGGCCGCGCTCTTCGAGCCCTTCGCCACCGTTGACTTCTATCGGCTCGCCGACATCGAGCTCGCAGGCGTCGCGTACCCCTTCGTGCACCGTCGGCTCGCATTCATATACACCCGGCTCGGCGATACCACGCGCGCCATCCGGCACTGGACCACCTTCCTCGACACGTTCACGCGCCCGGACCCGGAGTACGAGTGGATGGTAGAGGAGGGGCGAGCAGAACTGGAGCGGTTAAGGCGAGGCTAGTGCATTTGGCGCCAGGTGGGCCTGAAGGAACCGAACAGCCCCCCCGGATCCTCCTGCGAGTCAGAGTCGTGCCGCAAGTGCCACTGGCCTCGGTCTGTCTCCGCGCCCACCCGCCGGCGCTCATAACCTCACGTCCAGCCGCAGCGTGAACACCCGCACAGGTGGCTGCGTATTGAACTCCCTTTGCCGGAAGCTACTCGAGGCCCCGGAGTCGTTCGCCTCGGGATCGAGACCGCGATAACCGGTAAAGGTCCTCAGGTTACGGCCGGATAACGTCAGGCTAGTCCGCTCCAGCAGCACGTGCTTGCTGGCGAGTGACGGCGGCGCGGTCATAGTGAGAGAAAGCTCCCGCCACTTGATGAAGTCTGCTTTCTGCAGGAAGCCCGCAGTGGTTCCGTGGAACCATTGCGCAATCGACGCCGCCTGCTCCTCGAGTGAGGCGTTCTGGCCCGCGTTCGCCCTGCACCCACGTCCTGCTCGCGTGCGATTATCTCTGAACTGCCGACACCGGAACTCCTCGGTGAGGTTCTGAGTGCTGTACCCGCCGCGTGCATCAAACAGCGTGCTCAACCGCAGGAACTGGAAGAGCTCGACATCGGCGTGGAGCGAAGCCGTCCAAGTGGGGAGCGCTTCGCCGATGAAGACCGCTTCGTCCTCAGCGGACACCTCATCGATGGACAGGAGCCCATCGCCGTTCGCATCATCCCAGGAGTAGGGCTCAGAGTGGAAGCTGCCGGCGGCGAAGCCTTCCATGTGGCGCTGCGAACCCCCGCTGAAGATGACGGGCTCGACGCCCTCACCCAGCTTCACGATCTCGTTGTCGAGCGTGGTCCACTGGAGGGTCAGGTTCGCCTTGAGGTCACGCAGGTTCACCGCATGAGCCCACAAGGACACTTCGGTTCCGCGGTTCCGGATCTCCCCGATATTCTGGAACATCGAGGCGGTGAGGCCATAGGATGGTGGGAGAGGTCGCTCGATGAGCGCATCCTTCGTTCGCTTGTCGAAATACGTGAGCTCGATCCCGACTCGATCCCCTAGTAGCCCGATGTCGAACCCAGCCTCCCACTCGGTCGAGCGTTCCGGCCTCAGCAGCTTGTTGCCCGTCTCGTCCAGCGTGACTCCGGGCACGGTCTCGCCACCGACTGTCGCCGCCGTGGGCGCGAACAGGGAGATGGCGTCTCGAAAGCCGGGGCGCGTCCCGGCCATGCCAAAGGCGCCTCTGAGTCTCAACTCGCTTAAGACCTCCCCGGTCGGAAACCAGTCTTCGTCGCTGATCAGGTAGGAGAGCCAGGCCGAGGGGTAGGCCTGCAGCTTGGAGTTCCCTCCAAAGTTGCTGTCGTCGTCCAGGCGGACCGATCCGGTGAGGAACAGCTTTTCGGCCCACGAAAACTCCTGCTGGAAGAAGGCGCCGATGGCCACCACGTTGAGGAACGGCTCGTCGACCTCGAACCGTGCGCTCGTGGAGCTGCAAGAATCGGTGCCTGCAATCAGGTCGGTGCCGGCGCAGCGCGCACCGTTGAGCAACTCCTCCTGGTAGCTTGCCCCGGCCGTCGAGACGGAGGTGATGGTGGTTCCCGGAAGCTCGAACCTCGCGGTCACCGAGGCGTTCACGGTCCAGTTCTGCCTCTGATACCGGGCCGCGTCGCGAAATCCCTCGATCCAGGGCCACCACAGGTTGTCCAACCCCGGTTGGACCGTCGCGAAGTCGAAGTTGTTGATCCAGTCGATTCCGGCCGTCCCCTGGGCGCTTAGCCACGAGGTCGGCCTCCAGCTCGCGTGGATGCTTCCGGTGAAGCGCTCGGTCTCCTGGGTGCTGCGCCCGGCTTCGGCCAGATCTTGGAAATTGCGGTTGAACCAATAGTTGAGTGGATTGGGGCCTCCCGTTTCCGGATTGGGGTGTCCGCCAGGTACGAAGCCGGCCATGCCACCGATCGCGTTTACGATCGGGCTGTAAATGCAGTTGTCCTGGCACAGGAAGCCGACGTCGCGCGAGACGAACCCGACGCTGAGCGATGTACTCAGATCCTCGGCGGGCTCCGCATCCAGGTTCGCCCGCAGGTTCCACTTCTCCTCGTGGCTGACGTCTAGGAGGAGGACTCCGTTCTCAGCCGTGTGCTCGCCCGAGAGGAAGTACATCGCGGTGGGGGTGCCACCCGAGACTCCGATCCCGTACACGGCCCGGTCTCCCTTCTGGAACGGTGTCGTGCGGGGGTCACGGAGCATGTTGAAGGTCAGGAACCGATCCTGCTCGCACTCTCCCGCCGCGGCTTCGTGGTTGTAGCAAGCCACGAAGTCGTCGAAGTTGAACCCTTCCTCGTTGAACACCGGTGCGCTCGCGTCACCGATCACCTGGATGGCCAAGTAGTTGAGCGGGTAATCCGTCCGGTCCTCCAACTCGGCCACCTCGCCGTAGAAGTGCCAGTCGGTCCCGCCCGGTGAGCCCCGCCTCGTGGTGATCAGGATCACCCCGTTCGCCCCCCGCGCCCCGTAGAGAGCCGACGCTGCCGGCCCCTTGATGACATCGAGGCTCTCGATCTCTCCAGGGCCGAGGTCGTTGAGTCGCGAGGGCTCCTGGCCGCCCGTCATCAACGTAGGGCTGCCGGCGTTGCCATAGGGCAAAGCGGTGCCGAAGTAGGCGCCATCGACGATGATCAGCGGCTCGTTGGAGAGCGACAGGCTGGTGGCACCCCGGATCCGAATCCGCTGCGATGTACCCGTCGTCCCCGAAACGTCCTGCAGGATGACCCCTTCTATCCGCCCCGCGAGCAGGTCGGAGATGTCCTGAATGGGGGCTTGGTTCAACGCCGCGACGTCGATGTTACCTGTGTTCGTCCCTTGCTGCCGGCGGCGGCGCTCGAGGCCGGTCACGACGTTGACCGTCACGTCCTCGAGCTGGACCGCGGATACCTCGAGCTGGAAGTCCAGCGTCGATGGCTGGCCTGGCACGACCGACACGGTCTGGATGGCGGTACGGTACCCGATCAGGCGCACCTCGATGGTGACTTCACCGGCAGGCACCGGCGCCAGACGATATTGGCCGTCCCGGTCCGTGATCACTCCGATATCGGTGCCAGGGATGAACACCTGAGCGGCATTCACCGGTTCTCTCGTCTGGATGTTGGTGACCGTGCCGGCGATTATCCCGGCCTGGGCCTGTGTGGGTTCGATGGCAAAAAGGAGAGTCAGTGCGGCGACCAACCCCACTGCGATGGACCGATGGGCAGGTCGGGGGTCAGGGATGAGAGGGGCTAAGGGGCGGGAGAGCGCGAATCGGCCATCCCGCGCCATGGGCAAGGTGCGGCTGTTCGCCTGCCCGGACACGATATGAAGATCTCACGCGTACTCGGGAGGTGCCGACCCAAAAATCCGAAACCCATCTTCGGGTCCGCAAGAGCCCAGTTCATAGGTGCGCCTCCGTCGCTTCGCGGCTGGCACCCCCTGTGGCAGGGGGGGACTGCGTGTACGCGGGTTACGAAGGAAGCCCGGAGATCCCCTCATCCTCGAGGGCTCCAACCAGCTCGGTGAGGGTGGGGAGGCCGTGGTCGTCGAGATAGCTCGCAATCCCTTCGTGCACGCGAACAGCGGCATCCGGGTCCACGAACGAGGCGGTCCCGACCTGTACGAGGCACGCACCGGCAAGGATGTACTGCATGGCATCGGTCCCGTTGCGGATCCCGCCGATCCCCATGATGGGGAGGTCGCACGCGGCGCGGGCACGCCAAGTCGAGTAGACGCCCATGGGGAGGATCGCGGGACCGCTCACGCCACCCGTGCGGTTTCCAATCACGGGGCGCCGACGCTCGACATCGATCAACATCCCCGGGAAGGTGTTGATCGCGCTCAACCCATCGGCGCCGCTCTCCTCGCAGATGCGTGCGAACACCCCGACGTCGGCCACGTTCGGGGTGAGCTTGACCACCAACGGCCGCTGGGTCTCGGCGCGAAGTTGCTTGACCAGGTCGGCGAGCGCGACTTCATCGGTCCCGAACATCGTCCCACCCTTCACGTTCGGGCACGAGACATTGATCTCGTAGCCGAGGAAGCCTTCCTCGCCATCCAGCCCAGCCACGACCGCCGCGAAGTCGTCGCTCATGTAACCGACCACGTTCACGAAGACGTGCGCGCGGGTCAGGTTCTCGCTCAGCCACGGGAGCTTCTCAGCGATGAACCGCTCGAGCCCCACGTTCTCGAGACCGATCGCGTTGATCATGCCTCCCGGCGTCTCGGCGACCCGGTGCGGCGGGTTCCCCACACGCGGCTCCACGCTGACGGCCTTGGTGACCAGGCCCCCGATCCGATCGAGCGGGATCAGCTCGGCGTATTCCGGCCCGTATCCGCAGGTGCCCGACGCCAGTAGGACGGGGCTGTGGAACTCGACGCCGAACAGGGGCTGGGTCAGGTCGGCCATGCGAGCTCCGTCGCGTCGAACACGGGCCCCTCGACACAGGACTTGATCCACGCCCCGTCGGCCCCGGGGACCACGCACCCCTGACAGGTCCCGATCCCACACGCCATATGCTCCTCCACGGACACCTGGAGGTCACGGCCGCGCTCCCCCGCGAGCCTCACGACCGCATGCAGCATCGGGGTCGGACCGCAGGCGAGGAGGAGAGCCTCGTCCCCGTCCTCGATTCCCTCGGTGACGAAGCCTCGCCGCCCCACGCTCCCATCCTCTGTGAACAACTCCGGGGTCACACCAGTCAGCTCGTGAAGAAGGTCGCGGTCGAACAGGAACCGCTCGTTCCGCTCCCCGTACAGGAGACGGACGGAGGCGGGGGCGGCACCGGCGCTCGCGGCCTGATCTGCCGTTGCGGCCGTCGCCTCGGCGGCGAGAAAGATGAACGGCGCCAGCCCCACACCGCCCGCCACGCACTCGATCGGTCGACCGGGCTCGACCTGGAACGGGCGCCCGAGCGGACCCAGGAGGAGCGCTTCCTCGCCGGGCTCGAGCTGCGCGAGCAGCCGTGTGCCCTCGCCGAATACGCGGAGGAGCAGGCCCACCCGTCCGTCCTCCGAGCGCCACGCGACGCTGAACGGACGCGGGAGGAGGAATACGCCGGGCTCCTCGAGCCCGAGCCCGAACATCACGAATTGCCCAGGCTGGCTGGCGGCAGCGATTTCGGGGCTATCGAGCTCGAGCCACCACGTGTCGTCGGCGACGCGCCGGCGAGAGATGACGGGTGCCCGGCTGCGGCACGGGGTGGAGCGAGGGGCGCCGCGAGAAGCTGCAGGAACGTGGTGGTGTGCGGTCAGCAGCTTCCCCCTCCCGATTCACTGGCCCCAGCTTCCGTATCCAGAAACGCCTTGTAGCCGGCGATCGCCTCGGCGAGCGCGGCCGCGATCTCCTGCTGCCCCGAGGCGCTGCTCATGAGGCGGCGCTCCGCGGCATTCGTGACGAACCCTACCTCGACGATCACGGAGGGCATCTCTGAAAGCGCGCCGAGCAGCACCCAGAACTTGCCCTGCTTGACGCCCCGGTCCCGCCGGCTCGCATACGCACGCCGCATGGAGTTCTGCACGCACCCGGCGAAGCGGCGAGACTCCACGATGTTCTCGTTCCGATCCAGGCCCGTGAGGATGAACTGGAGGTCGTCCGTGATCCCGGCATCGCCTCCGTTCTCGTACTGGATCACGCTGTTCTCGCGCAGGGCAACTTCGCGCGCCTCTTCCGAGCGCTCCAGCCCGAGGAAGTACGTCTCGAAGCCCCTCGCGCTCGAGCCGCGACCCGGCACCGAGTTGACGTGGATCGAGACGAACAGCTCGCCCTGGCGCCGGACCGCGATCCGGGACCGTTCCTCGATCGGGATGAAGACGTCGGTGTCACGGGTGAGGATCGGCTCGAAGCCGCCCCTAGCTTCCAGAGCGCGAGCGAGTGCCCGGCCGATCCCGAGCACGATGTTCTTCTCCCGCACTCCCTGGCTCAGCGTCCCGGGGTCCTTGCCTCCGTGACCCGGATCGAGGATCACGCGCATCGGGCGGCTCGGGTCCCGGCGCGGGCGCGGGGTGACAGGAATCTCGGAGACCTCGGCCGGACCGCCGGCGGCCAGGCCAGCAACCGAGCCCACGGCCCGTGGCCACCACTCGGTGAGAAAATCCGACGGGATCCAAAACGCCCCGCCCCACTCGTACGGCACGTTCGCGAGCTGGTAGGTGGACTCTCCCAGTCGGAAGAACGGAGACCCGGCTTCGAACACGAGGTCTCGGCCCCCGAGGCGCGCACGCATGGATTGTCCCGCAACCAGCCCCTCGGAGAGTAGGCCGCGGGCCAACTCTATGGCGTTGAACGCCGGATACGCCCGGTGCCGAGCGATGCGGACGTCCACGGATCGCCCGTTCAGCTCGGCCCGTAGCGTCCCCCTCGGGGGCGACTGCCCCACCGCCTGGCCGAGCGGGACGGCGAGCGACAGGGCCGCCAGCCGCAGCGCCCGACCGCGAAGGCGGCGGCACCCTTCAGGTCGCCGGTTAATCATCGCGTCGCGCCTCCCGTACCGCTCGCTCCACCTCCCGCTTCATCTCCCGTTTCTTCAAATCCTCCCGCCGGTCATGGTGCTTCTTTCCTCGCGCGAGGGCCAAGGTGACCTTCGCGTGCCCGCGAAGGAAGTGCAGGTCCAGCGGCACCAGGGTGAGACCCGTCTCATGGGTCTTCGCGCCCAATCGGTGGATCTGTCGCCTGTGCAGCAACAGCTTGCGCCGTCGCTTGGGGTCCGGGCGATCCAGCTGGGCCGCCTCGTAGGGAGTGATGTGGAGGTTGTAGAGCCACACCTCCCCAGCCTCCACACGAGCGAACGCGTCCGTGAAGCTGGCCTTCCCCTCGCGGAGCGATTTCACTTCCGCACCCTTCAACACGAGCCCCGCCTCCAGTTCCTCCAACACCTCGTACTCGTGGCGTGCCTTTCGGTTTCGGGCCACCACCCGCACGCCCTCGGGGTCGGACTTCGCGCCTCCAGTGCGAGGCTTTGCGCCCCCTTTCCCGGACTTCGCGCCCCCCTTCCCGGACTTGGCGTTCACGCGCCTTCCTCGAACAACTCGCGCTGTCGCCGGATCAGCCGGTGTATCTCGGAGGCCTGGGCGACCTCGCCGCCGATGAGGAACAGGATCGACGCGTAGTACACCGACAGAACGAGCACGACGATCGTCGTAAACGCGAAGAAGATCGTGGAGAGATCCGCGAACGCCTCGACGTATCGGCTGAACGCGAAGGTCAGGACCTCTAGCATCGCTGCCGCGAAGGCCGCCGCGATAGCCGCGGTGCGCCATCTGAGCCGCTTGGGTGGGACGTATTTGTAGATGAGCAGGAACATGACGAAGATCGTGGCGAACGCCGAGGCGAAAGCCGTGAATTCCTGTCCGAACGGCGTGCCGAACTGGATGTTTCTGAACCACGGGGCGTCGCTCAACTCCACGTACACCTTCAGACCGATGTAGACCGAAAGCAGCAGCGTGCTGATCAACACCAGCTGCATGTCGATCAGCTTTCCTTTGATCACCCCGTGCGGGTCTTCGATGTCGAACACGATGCAGAGCGCGGTTCGGAGCGACCCGAACAACCGGGTGGACAGCCACACGAACAGCGGCGCGCTGACGAGCGTGATGGACCCCGCGCTGTTTACGACGTCTTCGAACTGGCGGCGCAGGTTCTCCTGGACCTCGGGTGTCTGCGCCGGAACGATCCTCCACAACCAGCGGACTGCCTCCTCCTTGAACGGCTCCGCCTCCGCACCCATGACCAGCGCGGGTATCGACAGCAGGAGGAGCAGGAACGGGATGGCGGCCAGCAGAACGCTGAACGTGAGGCCGGAGGCGAGGAAGAAGACGCTATCGTCGGCAGCGCGATGATACACCCGCCCCACGAACGAGCGGATCGGGTGGACTTCCGACCTCCAGCGTTTCGAGGCGGCCCGGCGCCACCAGCCTCGCAGAGGATTCGACCCGGAGTCGGGCGTCAGGACGCCTCGACGTCCTCGGTGCTCTCGGTGAGCGCCGCCTTGTACGCGGCCTTCGACTCCGCGACCCTCTCTTCGAGATCGCCGCGTGCGCGCTTCGCGGCTTCTTTGCCGGCCTTGAGCGCCTCTTCGGCTTTCAGCTTCCGCTCACGTGCGTGCTCGCGTGCTACTTCCACCTTCTCGGTGACGTCCTCTCTCGCGCGCTCGTAGCCGTCCTCGACGGTCTCGCGGAGCTCGGCGAACTTCTCCTCCGCACCGTGACGGAGACGTCGGGCGCCTTCTTTGATGTCGGCCTGCGTCTCCTCACCCGATTTCGGGGCGAACAGCAGCGCGGCCGCAGCACCGACCAGAGCTCCCCACATGAATGCGCCGAACCCCGAGGCGCCTTTCTCGACGACGATATACGGCTGTGATTGGTTCTCTGACATGACTGAGACCTCGTTTATGGCGGAGGCTCGTCCGGCGAGTCTCACGCGGCCACTTTGGAATCTATCCGGCGCCCGGCGCATGGCAACGTCGGGCAGGTCGCGCGCCTAGCGGGGCGTCAGTTGCCGTCGGCGCCCTCCACGACCCGGTTGTACGCCTCCGGGTCCCATTCCGGTCGCCCGCCCGAATCCGCGATGTCCAAACCCAAGTAGTAGATCAGACGCGTGATGCGCGCCGTCTTCTCGTACAGGATGCGATCGGGGTGGTCCGACGGCCGGTGATAGTCCTCGTGCGTGCCCGTGAAGAAGAACAGGATCGGGACGCCCTTGCGGGCGAAGTTGTAGTGATCCGAGCGGAAATAGAAGCCCTCCTCCGGCCATGGGTCGTCGATGATCGCCAGGTCCAGCTCGGGGTGCTCGCCGGCCACACGCACGAGCGTCGAGCCGAGCGTGGACTCCTCCCTCCCGATTGCGACGACCGTGTCCCTCCAGTTCCGTCCGATCATGTCGATGTTCAGGTTCGCGACGGTCGCATCGAGCGGGAACAGGGGATGCTCGGAGTACCAACGAGAGCCCACAAGCCCCTTCTCCTCCCCGCTCACGGTCATGAACAGCATCGATCGCCGCGGGCGCGTGGGGAGGGCGGCGAACGCCTCGGCCAGCTCGACGATGGCGGCCGTCCCGGAGGCGTCGTCATCGGCGCCGTTATAGATCGAGTCGCCCCTCACCGGCCGGCCGACGCCCACATGATCCATATGCGCCGTGAAGATGATGAACTCGTCCTGCAGGCCGGGATCGGAGCCCTCCAGCCACCCGATCGCGTTCTGGCCCTCGGCGGCCCGAATCTCGGCCTCGCTATGGAGGGTCGCGCGAAAGCCTTCCGGGAACGTGCTTCCGGTCCGGAGCGCCTGGAGCAGCGGCTCGGGGAGCGCGTTCTCCGCGACCAACATTACAGGCGCTCCGAGCGCGTCCGGCTCCCCCAGGGACATCCGCGTGCGCCCGAAGAAGCGTCGCATGCCGGCCAGGTACTCGGTCCCCTCGGCAACGGCGAGAATCACCCCGTTCGCGCGGCGCTCGAGGATCTCCCGCGCCGCGGAGAGCGTCCGCTGCACTTCCTGCCGGGTGACGCGAACCACCGCGATCTTCCCGGCTACGTCGACATCCGCCCCGAGGGCTGGCAAGAGGACGAGAGAACCGCGGCCATCGAGCCGCTCACCCACCGGGGCCGCAACGAACTCGCTCGATGAGTCGAGCGAGCGTTCGCCGCCGGGCCAGCTGAAGAGGACGGACTGCGCGTCCATTTCCCCCGGCCGGATCATGGTCAGCGGATAGGGTTGGATGTAGCTGGCGCCGTTGCCCGGAAGCAGGCCGAAGCGCTCGAACTCGGCTGCGATGTAGTTCGCCGTCTTCACGAGCTCGGGGCTGGGTGTGTTCCGACCCCGCATCGAGTCGTGCGCCAATACGCCGATTCGGACTCGCAGGTCAGCCGGGGTGATCGTCTCGGCCGCACCCGCCGCTCCGTCCTGCCCATCTTGAGCGGCCAACGTCGTGGCCGACTCCGAGCACGCCACCACCGCCAGCGCCAACACCGGCATCAGAAGCGAGCGTCTCCCCATCGGGTGCATCCGGAACCCACGCATGTCTTCCTCGACTGTTCGCGTCCCCGCGTTCGCGGCCTCGACCGCCCTTCGGCGCGGTCCCGGATGTCGGGATCTGCGCGCACGAATGAGTGCGTACACCCGGTACGCGGCGCGAGTGCCGGAGTACTAGATGGCGGGAGCCGCAGCGGGGGGCTAGTCTTCGCCAATGGCTCGAACCTCCGATATCCCGACCTCCACAGGGGGCCCCAAGCGCGAGCGACTGGACCTCGCGAGCCCACGTGAGATCGCGGGGATGGGCCATCTGGAGCTCGTCGCGCGTGGGGTCGTCGAGGGCTTCCTGATCGGATTGCACCGGTCACCCTACCGGGGTTTCTCGGTCGAGTTCGCCGAGAACCGGCCCTACAACGTGGGCGACGACCTCCGGTTCGCGGACTGGAAGGTGTACGCGCGCTCGGACAGGCTGTTCATCAAACAGTTCGAGGAAGAGACGAACCTCCGCGCGTACCTGCTGGTCGACATCAGCCGCTCCATGGGCTGGTCTTCGGACGAAGCGCGGTTCGCGTCCAAGCTGGACTACGCCAGACTGCTGACGGCCGCCCTCTCCCTTCTGCTCCTGCGGCAGGGGGACGCCGCCGGTCTCCTGACGTTCGACGAGGAGATCAGCAGCTATCTGGAGCCGCGTTCCACGCGCCATCACTGGACGCGGCTCGTTCGGGCGCTGGATGCCGCCGAGCCCCGCGGGCGAACCGACGCAGGCACCGCCCTCCGGGACCTCGCGCGCCGCCTCCAGCGACGAGGCCTCGTGGTCCTCATCTCGGATCTGCTGGTGGACCCGGAGACGACGCGGACTTCCCTCAGGTACCTCCGCCACGCCGGACACGAGGTGCTCGTGTTCCACATCATGGATCCGGGGGAACGAGAGCTTCCGGCGGCGGGTGAGGCGATCTTCTACGATCCCGAGACGGGTGAGGAGCTGGGCACCAACTCGGCGGCTCTCCGCCGGCAATACCGTGAGACGGTGACCGGAGTGATCGAGGGATGGCAACGCGAGGCGTTGGGAATCGGCGCGGAATACGTGTTGGTGACGACCGACACGGCGCTCAGCATGGCGCTCCGACGGTTCCTGCGCAAGCGCGCACGCCTGGGTTGATGGAGCCGTGAGCCTGCTCTATGCCTGGGCTCTCGCCTTCGGGCTTCTGGTCGCCGTGCCGCTCATCATCCACCTGCGCCGCCGGGAGACGAGCCGCCGCATCCCCTTCCCCGCCCTCAGATACCTGACGCGTGCCGAGGATGCCCGTTCTCGGTCGCTTCGGGCGAGCGACGTGCTACTCCTCGCGACACGGTTGGGACTGCTGCTCCTGCTGGCGCTAGCGGCTGCCGGACCTCTGCTCGGCCGGGGCGGGGCGGCTGACCACCGTCCGACCGATGTGGCGATCCTGATCGACAACTCCGCGAGCGCGGGCCAGCTCGCGGGTGGACGGCCGCTGGTGGAGCTGTTCGTGGACCGCGCGCGGCAAACGCTCTCCGCCGGACAGCCCGCGGACCGGTTCTGGATCCAGCCGCTCCTCGGGCCCCCCTTGGCCACCGGCGTGAACGCCTCGAGGGCGATCGCCGCTCTGGACCGCGTGCGACCGAGCGGGGGCAGTGCCGATTTGGGTGAGGCGGTCGCGCGCGCGACCGCCCTCCTGCCGGCGAGCGAGGGTCGGCGGCGGGAGGTGCACCTGCTGAGCGACCTGCAGCGCTCGGCGCTCCCCGTCGTGGGTGGCTCGCCGGCGAGTGGTGCGGTACCCATCGTGGCTTACGAGCCGCCGGTCGAATCGATCGAGAACGGGGCCGTAGGGTCCGTGCAACTGAGCGGGGGCTCCACGGTTCCCAGCGGCTTCGGGCAAACGGTGATCGTGCGCGTGCAGCGGTTCCCGGTCGAGACGGGGGTGGCACCCGACGCGGCGCCGGGCCCGGCGCCGGCCGACCCTGGTTCGGTTGCGCACGGGGCTGATTCAGTACTCGCCGACCAAGCGACCGCGCCCGAGGCCGAGGCCACGCTCCGGCTGGAATTGGACGGACAGACCGCTGGTGGCGCGCGAGCACCCTGGGGCTCGGCAGTCACGATCGGGCTCCCGGAGCTCTCACCCGGCGTCCACCTGGGCCGAGTCGAGATCGAGCCCGATGGACTGCGTGCGGACGACGAGCGCCATTTCGCCGTTCATGTCGTCGACCCCCCCACGGTTCAGCGTAGTGGCCCCGAGGGCTCCTTTCTCGAGATCGGCATCGAGACCCTGCGACAGGCGGGGCGGCTCGGGAGCGGCCGAGCGAACGTGCGGGTCATCGAAGGTGCTCCCCGGGGCGACCCTGGTGACGCCGAGACGCTCGTGATGGTGCCCCCGCTGGACCCCGTAGAGCTGCCCGCCTTCAACCAGCTGCTGGCTCGACTGGGAACGGGTTGGGCGGCAGAGCTGGATCCCGGACGCGGTGAGATCGGGATCGCGGGGGGCGCCGAAGCGCTCCGCCTGGAGGGGGTCGCCGTGTACCAGCGTTACCTGTTGCGTACCCTGGGGCTCGCCGTGTCCGACTCGATCCTGCTCGAGGCAGCAGATCGCGAGCCGTGGCTCATCCGCAGCCAGGTGGGCGGACGCACGTTCCTCGTGCTCGGCTCGGCCCTCGATCCCGCGGCGACCGACCTGCCGACGAGCCCTGCCATGATCCCCTTCCTCGAGGCACTGCTCGTTCGCTGGTCACATCTCGCCACCTGGCCGCTGTCGGACTTCGAGGCAGGGCGTCCCTTCTCGCTGCCGGCGTGGGCCGATTCGGTTCGGGGGGTAGACGGCTCCTGGACCGCCGTCGAGCCCGGTGCGCCGTTCACGGCGCTCGAGACCGGCGTCTACTTCGTGAGCGGGACGAGCACCACCGCCGGAGCCCGTGCCGGGCGTACGGCGCGGACCACGGCGTTCGCGGTGAACATCTCCTCCGAAGAACTCGATCTGGAGCCTCTACCGGCCGATTCGCTGTCGGAACTGTTCCCGGGCCGCGAGGTAATCACGGCCGGACCGGACGAGGGCGCGTGGGAACGGACGATATTCCGCGCGCGACGCGGCCGGGATGTGGCGCCGTGGCTGCTGCTGCTCGCGATCGGTCTCGCGGCGACGGAGCTTGTCCTCGCTACGCCCGGCAGGGCCGCGAACCGCAGGTAGAGTTCTATTTCTCGCTTCGCACTGATCCGCGACGCAGTTAGAGAGCTGTCCCAGTCGGCGGGACTCCCGCAACAGCTCTCGCAACCGGGGACCGGGGTTCGCATTCGACCACTTCCCGGCGCGGCGACATCCGCCCTGAGCACGGCCCTGCTGGAGCGGGGCGCTCGTCACCCGATCGTGTTGATCGTCGACACCCCAAATGACGCTGACGCCGTGTACGACGATCTTCGCGAGCTCGTCGGCGAGGGAGGCGTCGCGTTCTTTCCGCAGCGGGAGGCGCTTCCGTACGAAGACTCGGATCCTCACCTCGAGGTATCGGCCCAGCGGGTGGAGGCCCTCGGCCGACTCCTCGCCGGGCGCACTCCCTATCTCGTGACCACGGCGCGCGCGCTCATCGAGCGTATGCCGATCCCGACACGCGATGGCGCCTTCGGGGTGGAACTCCAGGTCGGCGCGGAGACGGGTCTACGGGCGCTGGCCGATCGGCTCGACGAGATGGGCTTCGAGCGGACCTATACGGTCCAGAGCGTGGGAGAGTACGCGGTGCGGGGGGGGATCGTCGATGTGTACGCGTACGGCCATCCCGCGCCCCTACGGATCGAGCTGTGGGGCGATGAAGTCGCATCTCTACGCCGCTTCGACTTGCTAACCCAGCGGTCGATCGAGCCCATCGAGAGAGCGGAGATCCTCCCGATCGAGCTTCGCGCGTCAGAGGACTCCGACGAGCAATCGGGGGACTCCACCTCCCGCTCGTTGCTCGAGGTCCTGCCGGAATCCAGTTGCCTGGTCCTGCCCACGCCCGAGACCGTAGCGCGGAGACGACGTCAGCTTTGGGAGGAGATGGTCTCGGCACGCCGCGCTGAAGCGCGCGGGGCGATCCCCGCCGAGGCGCTGGTCCTGCCTCCGGCACAGGCCGACGAGCGCCTCGCGGCGTTTTGCCGAGTGGAGATGGACGAGGACGGCCAGGAGCTGGGGGTCGAGGCCCCGCCGACCATCGACCGCGACATGGGGCGCCTGGTCGGGGTCCTGGCCGACGCTCGCGAAGCGGGCGAGCGAGTCCTGATCCTGTGCGACAACGAGGGTCAGGTGGAGCGCCTCGACGAGATCCTGCTAGAGCGAGCCGGCCCTGATCTGGCGCGTGGGACGACGCTGGCGATCGGGTCGCTGAGCGGTGGCTTCCGGATCGGGGGCGGGCGGCCTCTCACCGTGCTCACCGACCACGAGATCTTCAGGCGCTCCCGGCGGCTGGGCGGGCGTTCCCGGTTCCGTGGCGCGGCGACGCTCGAATCGATCGCCTCGATCGCGCCCGGGGACTACGTGGTGCACATGGACCACGGCATCGGCCGGTACCGCAGCATAGAGCGAGTCGATGTCGGCGGAGAGACGATCGAGACGCTGGAGATCGAGTACGCGGATGGAGAGATCCTGCGTCTACCGCACTACCGCCTCGACCTGATCGAGAGGTGGAGCTCGACGGGGACGAGCGCGCATGACTCGCCTCCGCGCGTGCACAAGCTCGGGGGCAAGCGCTGGAAGCAGCTGAAGCGAAAGACGATCGCCTCCATCGAGGAGACGGCGATCGAGCTTTTGCAGCTCTACGCGCGACGCCAGCTCGCGGAGGGGCACGCGTTCGCACCCGAGAGCGCCTGGCAGCGGGAGATGGAATCCGCTTTCATCTACGATGAAACACCGGACCAGCTCGCCGCATGGGACCTGGTCCGCCAGGACATGGAGGAGCGCCGGCCCATGGACCGGCTCGTGTGCGGCGACGTCGGTTATGGAAAGACCGAGATCGCCATTCGCGCGGCGTTCAAAGCGGTCCAGGACGGCAAGCAGGTAGCGCTCCTCGCCCCCACGACGATCCTCGCGGATCAGCACGTGCACACGTTTCGGGAGCGCCTCGCCGCCTTTCCGGTCAGGATCGAGAGCCTGTCCCGTTTCAGGTCGCCGGGACAGCAGCGGCAGGTGGTCGACGGCCTCGCGCGTGGCGAGCTGGACATCGTGATCGGCACCCACCGACTACTGTCCAAGGATGTGCGGTTCGCCAAACTGGGCCTCCTCATCGTGGATGAGGAGCAACGCTTCGGAGTGCGGCAGAAGGAGCGGCTCAAGCAGCTCCGACAATCGGTGGACGTGCTCACGCTGACGGCAACGCCGATCCCGCGCACACTCCACCTGGCGTTGGGGGGCATCCGCGATTTGTCTCGCATCGAGACGGCGCCACGCGATCGATTGCCCATCATCACCCACGTTCTCAACTGGAGCGACGACATCATCGCGGACGCCTTGCAGCGCGAGCTGGACCGCGGCGGGCAGATCTTCTTCGTCCACGACCGGGTCGAGACCATCGATTCGTTGGCCAGCCGGGTTCGCAAGCTGGTTCCGGACGCGCGCGTGGCCGTGGCGCACGGTCAGATGGCGGAGCGTGAGCTGGAGAGCGTGATGCACACGCTGATGGCGCGGGAGGTGGACGTCCTGATCTGCACGTCCATCATCGAGAACGGCCTCGATGTGCCGACCGCGAATACGATGGTCGTCCACCGTGCGGATCGGTTCGGGCTCGCGCAGCTATACCAGCTCCGCGGACGCGTCGGCCGCTCCCACCGACGCGCCTATTGCTACCTCCTGGTCCCCACCGACGTCACCCCCGAAGCCGAGGAGCGCCTTCGTGTGCTCGAGCACCACACCGCGCTCGGTGCGGGGTACCAGGTCGCACTCAAGGACCTGGAGCTCCGGGGCGGTGGTAACTTGCTCGGCGCGGAGCAATCCGGGTTCGCGACCGCGGTCGGACTCGAAACGTACCAGCGCCTGGTTACGAGCACGGTGAAGCGATTGAAGGGCGATACGAAAGGCGCGCGCGCCGCCACCACGCAGGTTTCGGTGGAGGGGGAAGCGTATCTCCCGGATGAGTACGTCTTCGGAGCCGATCAGAAGGTGCATCTCTATCGGCGGCTTTCGCGTCTAAATGAGCAGGCGGAAGTCGCCGACCTCCGCGAGGAGCTGCGGGACCGCTTCGGTCCATTACCGGCTCAGGCGAAGCGTCTGCTGGACGCGGCGGAATTGCGCGCCCTGGGGGCGTGTGTGGACGCGGAATGGATCCGCGTCTCTGACGACTGGGCCCGCTTCACGTTCGTCGCGGACACGACGCCACAGCTCAGCTTGCTGAAGAACGCGCTCGGCGACCGGCAGCTCGACGTTGAAGTGCGGCGACTCCAGCCGTTATCGTTGGTGTTGAGGCGGGCGGGGACGGAGCCGCTCCTGCCGACGTTGGTCGATGCGCTGAGGCTGCTGGCCACGGCGAGCGGAGAGACGGTCCGGGTGGCCGCGGGAGGAACCTGAGTCATGTCAGTGCACAGCCGAATCATCGCCGTCGTGGCGCTTCTCGCCGTGGTCTGGCCGGTGGCCGCGCAGGACCCACCCCCGGCAGGCACCGAGGAGGTGCAGCTCGTCGACCGTATCGTCGCGGTGGTGGGCGATACCGCCATCCTCCTCTCCGAGCTTCGTCTGGAGATGTTCCGCCTCCAAGCTGGGGGCGCCCAAATTCCGCAGGAAGAAACCGACGAGTGGCGCAACCTGGCCCGCCAGGTTATCGCCGCCGGCGCGGACAGATTGATCCTCCTCCAGCAGGCGAAGCGGGGCGGGATCACGGCCGGGGACGCTGAGGTGGAGGGGTTCACGGACCAGCTCTTCCGGGACCGGCGGCGGCAGTTCGCCTCGGACGAGGAGATGCAGCGGGCCGTGGAAGCGTCGGGGATGAACATGCTCCAATACCGGCAGCAGCTCCGAAACGAGGCCCGGGCCGAGATCCTCCTGAATCGATACCGCGGTAGCCTTGAGAGCAGCGGCGTGTTGCCCCCGGTGGCCGTGAGCGAGGACGAAGTCCTGGCGGCGTTCGAGCGTGACTTCGCCGAGCAGCAGCGACCCGCCACGGTATCCTTCAATCAGATCATCGTGATGCCGGTTCCCGGCCAGGAGGCGCAGGACAGCGCCGTCGCGCGCGCGCGAACCGCGTACGATGAGATCGAGGCCGGGGACGACTTCGAGATCGTGGCGCGTCGCCACTCGGACGACCCGGGCACCCGGGAGGGGGGGGGCGAGCTGGGCTGGCTGCGCCGCACCGCCCTCGTGCGTCGCTTCGCCGCCGCCGCGTGGAGCGCTCCGGCCGGTGTCGTGGTCGGGCCGGTTCAGACGCGCTTCGGACTGCACCTCATCAAGATCGAGACGATCCGGCGGGACGAGCGCTTCCTGCGCCATATCCTGATCCGTCCGGAGATCGTAGAGGCGGATCTGGAGGTGGCTCGGAATCTCGCGGCCTCGTTCGCGGATAGCCTGCGCGCGGGCGCGGACATCGAGCGGCTGAAGCGAAACGTGGCCGTGGTCGATGAGGAGACTCGATTCGATGACGTGCTGGTGGAGCAGGTAGGCGAGCGCTTCGGGGCGGACTACGCGCGAGCCCTCCAGTCGGCCCGCGCCGGGGACGTGGTGGGGCCGTTCCAAACGGGTGCGGCCCTCAACCCCGAATTCGCCGTGATTCAGGTCCTCGACTCGCGCTCGCAGGGACTGTTCGAATTGGAGGAGGTCGCGGACATTCTCCGGAGCCGAATACGGACCCAGAAGCAGTTGGAGCGGTATTTGGGGGATCTGCGTTCACAGACCTACCTCGAGGTGCGTCTGTAACTAGGGAGGGGCGTTTGGGCGCACCGCGCATAGGGATCACCATGGGGGACCCGCGTGGTATCGGTCCCGAGGTGATCGCGTCGGCCCTCGCGGTCGAGGCGGTCCGCGATGCCGCCCGGTACCTTCTCATCGGACCGGAACTGGTGGGCGGGGCCGCTGCCCGCGTCCTTCGCGACCAGGTGCTCGGCGACCTGGAGCGCGAGGTAGTAGGATCGTGGGGGGCGGAGACCGACGATGGCGAGCGAGTCGCGGGCGAGGTCTCGGGCCGATCGATCGAGCGGGGGGTGGAGCTGGCGGTTACGGGAAAGATCGACGGGCTGGTGACTGGACCCATCAGCAAGCGGGCGTTGCAGGCGGCCGGGTACGAGTTCCCGGGGCACACCGAGTTCCTTCGGGATCGGACCGGGGTCGGCGAAGTGACGATGATGATGGTGGCGGAGCACACTCCGCTCGGGGGTCCGCTTCGCCTGGCGTTGCTCACGGCACACATCCCCCTGCGCGACGTCCCCCAGGCGTTGACCATCGAGCTCGCGGTGAAGCGCACTCGTATCGCCGTAAACGCGCTGCGCGAATGGTGGGGCGTCGAACGCCCCAGGGTAGCGTTCGCGGGGCTGAACCCGCACGCGGGCGAATCCGGTTTGTTCGGCGACGAGGAGAGCCGCATCCTCGCCCCTGCCGCTGAACGGGTGGAGGCGGAGACCGGTGCCGAGATCGTCGGGGTGCTGCCGGCGGATACGGTCTTCCGCCACGCGATCGAGGGCAAGGCCGATCTAGTCGTCACTCCATATCACGACGTAGGGCTCGCGGTTCTGAAGACGGTGGCGCGCGACGAGGGGGTGAACGTCACGGCCGGCCTCCCGTTTCCTCGCACCTCGCCGGACCACGGCACGGCTTTCGACATTGCGGGAACCGACACGGCGAATCCGGGCGCCATGATCGCCGCCATCGAGTTGTGCGCACGCTTCTGCCACACGAACGTGACAGTCGCATGATCCTCGCACTCACAGGATCCTGACACTCAGATGATCTTGGCAATCACATGATTCTGGCAGTCAAATGATTCGGTTCCGGAACGTCACCAAAAGCTACCCGCGGAGCGGGGCCGCGCTCGAGGACGTGACCTTCCACCTCCGGAAGGGCGAGTTCGCGTTCGTGACCGGGGCCTCGGGCGCCGGGAAGACCACGCTGCTGCGGCTGGTCCACTTCCAGACGCGGCCATCGGAGGGCGAGGTGCGCGTGTCACGGTATGCCTCGTCCAACATCAAGCGACGAGAGATCCCGGACCTGAGGCGTCGGGTGGGGTTCGTGTTCCAGGACTTTCGGCTGCTGGAGCGACTGACCGCGGCGGATAACGTGGCCTTCGCGCTCGAGGTCACCGGGACGTCCAGGTCGCAGATCCCGTCGAAAGTCCAGCGGCTGCTCAGTCAGGTCGGTCTGGCGGCCAAGGCCCGTTCGCTGCCATCCGAGCTTTCGGGCGGACAGCGGCAGCGGGTCGTGATCGCTCGCGCGCTCGCCACCGACCCCCTGATCCTCCTCGCGGATGAGCCCACCGGCAATCTGGATCCGCGCGCAGCGGACAGCGTGTTCGAGCTGTTCAGCTCTATAAACCATCTCGGGATGGCGGTCCTGATGGCTACACACGATGCGAGGTTGATCGGCGAGCACCCAGACACACGAGTTCTCGAGTTGGAGCACGGTCGCCTCGTCTTCGACTCCGCGGCCGAGGAGACGGTGGCCACACCGGAGCCCCTGCCCGCACCGCCCGCGAGCCCCGGGCCGGAGGTGTCACCGCTCGCCAGTAAGGAGGGAGGAGGCACCTCATGAGGGCCGTTCGAGAGGCCCTGGCGGCGTTCCGGCGGGCACCGCTCTTGAGCGGGCTCTCGATTACCGCGATCGCGCTCAGCCTTTTGATCGTCGGGCTGTTCGGGCTCAGCGCTCACAACATCGGGGTCGCGATTACGGACGTCGAGCGCCGGGTAGAGGTCGTCGGCTACCTGACCGAGGACGCGAGCGAGGATCAGATCACCCTCGCCCGACGCGAGATCGAGAGCTTTCCCGAGGTCGAGGACGTGCGTTACGTCTCGAAGACCGAAGCCCTGTTCAACGCCTCGCGCGACCTGCCCGAGTTCTCGGACGTGTTCTCCGACCTCGACGTGAACCCGCTCCCCGCTTCGCTCGAGCTCCGTCTCGGACCTGGCTTTCGCGACCCGGACCACGTCCGAACGGTCGCCGATCGAGTGCGTGGCTACGGGTTCGTGGAGGAGGTGCGGTTTGGCCAGGGGTGGGTGGAGCGGATCTTCGCCCTGCGTCGAATCGCTGGCGGTACGGCGATCGTGCTCGGCGGAGCGTTCGCGATCGCCGCCGTCCTCCTGATCGCGACGGCGGTCCGCATGGCGATCCTGGCGAGGACGGAGGAGATCGAGGTCATGCAGACGGTGGGAGCCACGGAGGGGTACATCCAGCGCCCCTTCCTGGTCGAAGGCCTCATCACCGGGCTCCTGGGTGGGTTGCTCGCGCTGGGACTCACGCGGATCGCGTACCAGCTCATTCACAACGGCCTGGTCAGTCTGCAGTGGCTCCCGGACACCTGGGTCCTGATCGGCCTCGTGGCGGCTTCGGCGCTCGGGATGCTCACGGCCGGGTACGCGGTGCGACGCGAGCTCGGAAGGGCGTATGCGGTCTGATATCAAGTCGTTGAAGACCTCTAGCGAGCCGCGTTACAGGCGCCGACGAGCTCCAAGCGTGGGAACGTGGACACGTGCTGGTGGAGCGCTCCTCGTGACGCTGCTCGTCGCGGTAGCCCTCGGTACGGCGCAGGAAACCAGCGAAGACGTCCTGCGGCGACAGATCAGGGAAAGCCAGGAGCGGCTCGACCGTATCCGCGGGGAACGGCGCCGACTCCAAAACGAGCTCCAAGGGCTGACCAGCCAGGTCCACGACGTCTCCGAGGAGATCGTCAACATCGAGCGGCAGATGACCGCATCCTCCAGCCTCGTGGCCGAGCTCGACGTGCAGCTCCTGGCACTGCTGGAGCAGGTGGCAATCAGCACCCGAGACATGCTGCTGACCCGGGACCAGCTGACGACGCGGGAAGTCGTTCTCCGCGAGCGGCTGCGCGAAATCTACAAGCGCGGGCCGTTAGCCCCGGTCCAGGTGCTTCTGGCCGCGAGGTCGTTCTCGGACCTGCTGAACCGGTACAAATACCTGCACCAGGTCGCCCTCTTCGACCGGTTGCTGGTGCAGGAGGTCGGCCGTCTGGAACACGAGCTCGATGATCATCGGGTCGACCTCGCGCGTGACGCGGAGAGCATCCGTGAGGTCCGTGACGAGAAGGCGGTCGAGCTCGAGGAGCTGAGCCGGCTGGAACAGCAGCGTCAGCGACGCCTGTCTACCTACGCGTCTCGGCAGACGCAGGCGGAAAGCCGCCTCGCTCAACTGGCAGCGGAGGAGGAGCAGCTTCGCGGTGTGCTCGCGGCGCTCGAGGAGCAACGTCGCGCGCTGGAAGCTGCCTCGGGAGCGGTCTCGGTGTCGACGATGACGACCGGGGACCTGGGGCAGTTGGACTGGCCGGTCGAAGGGAACATCGTTTACTACTTCGGTCCGGAGCGTCGGGGGAACACGACGATTCTCCGGGAAGGGGTCGGCATCGCGGCTCCGGTCGGCAGCCTCGTTCGCACCGTGGAGGCGGGCGAGGTGCGGTATGCGGAGTTTCGTGGCATCTCGGGCTACACGGTCATCGTCGGACACGGCGGCGGATACTACTCCGTGTATCTCCACCTGCAGGGTCTCTCCGTTTCTGCGGGGGACCGTGTCGAGGCCCGGCAGGTCATCGGGCGCGTCGGTGACACCGCGGCTCCCGACCTGCCGCCGTACATAGAGTTCCAGATCCACGAGCCCAGTGGTTCGGGAGATCCGCGGGCCGTGGACCCGGTTCGTTGGCTGCGAGGTCGCCTTTGAGCGAAACGCCGGGGCTGCCCACGGTCGTCGCCCACGAGGATCTGAAGGGGCGCGTCCGCGACGCGGCGTCTTCTGGACGGATGCCCCAGTCACTCTTGTTGCACGGTCCACCAGGCGTCGGAAAGCGCACACTGGCGTTGTGGACGGCCGCGCTGCTGCAATGCGAGCGCCCCGAGCCTCCCTGCGGATTCTGTCGGAGCTGTCGTCTCGGCGCTCGCCTCGAACACCCGGACACGCATTACCACTTCCCGCTCCCGAGACCGAAGGGTGCGTCTTCGCGGCGCAAGCTCCGGGAGATGCTGGAGGCGGCGAGGATGGAACGTCTGGCGCTGCTCCGAGACGGAGAGGTGTCATCGTCCGAAGATGAAGAGGTGACGGGGATCTACCTGGCGGCCGTGGATGAGATTCGTGCGCAGGCCGCTCGCCGGCCGGCGATGGGGTCCTCGATGGTCTTCGTCGTCGCGGAGGCCGACCGCATGGTTCCACAAAGCGCGAACCCGGAGGCCGCCAACGCGTTTCTCAAGCTCCTCGAGGAGCCCCCAGGCTACGCGTACGTGATCCTGACGAGCAGCCGCCCAAGCGCTTTGCTGCCCACGATCCGATCCCGCGTCACCTCGCTTCGGGTCACCCCGCTCAGCGAGCGCGATGTCGCCGACTACCTTGTCGAATCGCGAGGAGTGGATCGCGAGGCGGCGGTGAAGGTGGCGCGCCGCGCGCAAGGGTCGATCGGATACGCGTTGGCGCTCCTTTCGGGTCATGGAAGCGAGGCCCGAGAGGGGGCGGACCGCCTGCTCCGCGCGGCGGTGCATGGAGGCGAGGGCGACCGGCTGAGGGTGGCGCTGGCCTTCACCGCACGGGGCGCCCGTTCGCTGCTCGTCGATGTCCTGGACGCGCTGGAGGAGCGCCTGCGCGATCTGCTGTGTGTGGCATCGGGGGCGAGGGAGCGTGCGCTCGCACCGGCGGATCTCGATCGGGTGCTGCGTGATCCGCCCGAACCCGCTCGCGTCGAGGGGGCGCTGGGGATCGTCGAGCGAGCTCGCGAGGCCGCACACCGCAACGTGAACCCGCAGGCCACGGTCGCGATTCTCCTCGGGGACCTGGCTGATCTGCTGGCGGGAGAAGTCCCTGACCGGTCGAGCGTGGCCTGAGGGCCGGCTAACCCATAGAGCGTATTGAGCTTGTAGGCTCGCGCGGGAGCCCTGACGACGTCAGTCGTGTCACGGATGGGAACCTGGGATCGCTCTCGGGTTACTCACGCTGCTAGTTCCACGGCGCAGGCTTGATTGCCTCCGTCAGCGGGAGGTTTGCGAAGGAGGTCGAGGCCCGTGGACAAGTTGTCCCACCTGGATGAATCCGGTCGTGTGCGGATGGTGGACGTGAGCGAGAAGCCCGTCTCCCGACGTACCGCCGTCGCGGAAGGCCTGATCCGCATGGAAGCCTCGACGCTCCGTTCGATTCAGGCCGGCGAGGTCGAGAAGGGCGAAGCACTCGCGGTCGCCCGCCTGGCTGCGATCGGCGCGGCGAAGCGAGCCGCCGATTGGATCCCGCTGTGTCACCCGGTCCCGCTCGATCGAATCGATGTGGAGATCGAGGCGGTGCCGGAGCTTCCGGGACTTCGAGTGTGCGTTCGCGCTTCGGCGGAGTGGCGGACGGGAGTCGAGATGGAGGCGTTGGCCGCCGTCGCGAGCGGCCTGCTGGCTGTCTACGACATGTGCAAAGCGGGGGACCGGAGCATGGAGATCCGTTCGATCCGGTTGCTGGAAAAGACGGGTGGGACCTCGGGCGACTGGCGTCTGGCCCAAGCGGTAGCCGGGCACCCGGAGGACCCTGCTCGCGGATAGACGTGTTGAACCTGGTGCACCCTTGGGCTCGTGGAGGGTACGCCAGATACGAGAATTGACGGTATGCGCCCGATCGGGTACGGCGATTTGTGGCGTGTCCCACTATAGATGTCGAGACGTGTCGTATGAATAAGTGGTTACCTGCAGGTAGGTTGCAGGCTTCGCGCACCACGGGGGACGGTTCCAAACCGGCACCCCGCGGCCGCCGCTATCTGTCGATCCCCCTCCTGTTCCTCAGTTCCCTGGCGTCGCTCGGATTCGGACACTCCGAGGCCGGAAACTTGCGTACCGAGCGAAGTTTGAGCGTACCTGTCCGCCTCACGCAGAGCGACATCGGACTATGGTCGGTGCAGCTCCAGCGGCGCGAAAGAACTCGAGCGTACGCGGACGGTTTCCGGATCGAACAGCCGTTGGCCGAGCGGATCTACGACGCGGCCGTGAACGAGGGCGTCGACGCGAACCTGGCGTTCCGCCTGGTCAAGGTCGAGTCTTCGTTCAGGCAGCGCGCGGTCGGTCCGGCGGGTTCCATTGGCTACACGCAGGTACAGCCGCGGACCGCGCGCTGGCTGGACCCGAGCGTGTCTCGTGAGGATCTGTTCGAGACAGAGACGAACCTGCGGCTCGGCTTTCGCTACCTGAGGATGTTGCTGAACAGGTACGGCAGTACGAGGATGGCCCTGCTCGCCTACAACCGCGGTCCCGGAACGGTGGCATCGGTGTTGGCGGCGGGGGAAGATCCGGCGAACGGATATGCGCGGCGGGTGCTGAGCGTGAGACCGGCTCACTGATCGGCGGGCCGGCCTCCGGGTCAGGCGATCGCCCGCCGCGGGACCCCGGGGGAGACCCTGGGACGACACTGTAAACGGCGAGGCGATCAGTTGGAGCAGAAGCGAGCTTTTCAGGACAAGATCGAGAGCCGAGACGCGCGCGTGGGCGTCCTCGGACTTGGGTATGTCGGCCTCCCCGTGGCCGTCGCGTTCGCTGAAGCTGGGTTCCCCACCCTGGGTTTCGATGTCGACCCGTCGGTCGTCGAGCTGATTCAAGGCGGTGGATCGCATATCGGCGATGTCGCGGCCGGGCGCGTCGGCACCCTGACGGAGGCCGGGACGCTCGAAGCTACCACGGACTTCGACAATCTGGCCGACGTGGACGCGATCATCATCTGCGTTCCAACTCCCCTCTCCAAGACCGGAGATCCCGATGTCTCGTTCATCGTGCGGGCGGTGGACGAGGTCGTGCGCCACCTGCGGCCGGGCCAGCTCGTGATCCTCGAGTCGACGACCTACCCCGGTACCACCCGCGAGCTGGTTCAGCCCAGCCTGGAGGCGTCCGGGTTGGCCGTGGGCCGCGATTTCTTCCTCGCGTTCAGCCCGGAGCGCGTCGATCCCGGCAATCAAGACTACGATATCAAGAACACTCCCAAGGTAGTCGGCGGTCTGACGCCAGCTTGCCACGAATTGGCCACGCAGCTTTACCGTAGCGTGATCGACACGGTGGTCGAGGTGTCTTCGCCCGAGGCCGCCGAGCTCACCAAGATCCTCGAGAACACGTTCCGAGCGGTGAACATCGGTCTTGTCAACGAGATGGCGGTGATCGCGGATCGGCTCGGTATCGACATCTGGGAGGTGGTGGACGCCGCTTCCACAAAACCGTACGGCTACATGCGGTTCACGCCCGGGCCGGGGCTAGGAGGTCACTGCATCCCCATCGACCCGCAGTACCTCGCGTGGAAGATGCGGACGCTCGAGTACAAGACGCGCTTCATCGAGCTCGCGGCGGAGATCAATGCCGAGATGCCGCGCTACGTGGTCGCAAAGATCTCCGAGGCCCTGAACCGCAACCGGAAACCGGTGAACGGTAGCCAGATCCTGTTGCTCGGCGTTTCCTACAAGCCCGACGTCGACGATACGCGCGAGAGCCCGGCGCTCGACATCCTCGAGCTTCTGCGCGACATGGGAGCCGCGGTCGAGTACCACGATCCGTACGTCTCGGCGTTGACACTCGAATCCGGGGCGCTGGAGTCGGTGCCGCTCACCGCCGAGATTCTAGCGGCCAGCGACGCCGTCGTCATAACGGCCGACCATCGTGAGCTCGATTACGAACTGGTCTTGGAGCACGCGACCGTCGTCGTGGACCCGCGCGACGGCCTGCGTGGGCGCTTCGGCAAGGCCACCATCTACCCGATTGCCGGACCGCCCAGGCGCGACGGCGCGCAAGACGCCGACGAAGCTGATACCGCAGTCACCGACGCGGCGGCGGGCGTCTCCACCTGACGGCTAGCGCCCCTAGGGGGCGAGGGAAGGGGATACCCTCGCGAGCGGCGGCGCTCGGCCGGAGTCTAGTGGTCGACGGGAACCACGCTCGGTGCGCCAATCGGCCGCGTCGCGATGTCCGATAGGACTCGGGCCGACTTGAGCGTCATCGAGGCGACGTGCATGAACGGACTGGTCATCTCACGAGCGACGGGTGTGGCACCCTCGAGAGCCGAGCCAAACTCCCCGACCCCGTCGAAGGCCTCGATCTCCGTGAAGGCGCGCCCGATCTCGCCCGGGAAGTGGGCATCGGACCCGGCCCCGATGGCGAGCCCCCGCGCGCGGGCGGCCCGCTTGGCGGCCCGGTTCCAGATCGGCAGGAACGCGCGGGCGTTGTACGCCTCGACCACGTCGGCGACGGCCATGGCCCGACGGGCACGGGCGATCGGGTTCCTCGGGTAAGCGTACGGATGCGGGGCGTAGATAATGCCGCCCTGATCGCGGATCCTGTCCACCACTTCCTCGAGCGGCAGCCGCATCGGAATGCGCTCAGACAGGAAAAGCCCGATCAGCTCCGTTCGGCAGCGGCAGCGGATCTCCTCACCCACGATGACGAGATCGGGCGCCGCTTCCCACGCCAAAAGTGCCCCCTCGATCGTTCCGTGGTCGGTGACGGCGACGCGATCCAGACCGACCTCACGGGCGCGCTCGACCAGCTGGAGCGGTTCCGTGGCTGCGTCCTTCGAGTAATGGGTGTGTGAGTGAAGGTCGACGCGCAGGCGCTGTTCGGCTTCCATCCGTGCGGCTTCCCCTGAATCCATGGCCTCCCGTTCCTCCCAAGCAGGGCTTCGATGTGCAAGCCTCGGTCCACCCCGGCCACGATTCGAGGGGAGTTGTTAAGTAGTTGCGGTCCCGGCGATTGGCCAAGCCCGCTTTCGAATGTCCGCACGGCGTCAATGCGCGGCGCGGGATGAATGCGACAGGAGGGTTCGATCTGCAGTCGAGTCGAGGGCCCTAACGTCGAATCTGTAGTCGGTCTCCGGGCTTGATCACCGTCGAGCTGAGGTTATTCCAGGCGATGATATCCGAGGTCGAGACATCGTACCGCCGCGCGATCGCCCACAGTGTGTCACCGCGACGAACGACGATCATCGTCGGGCCCGCCGCCGGAGCAGCCCGGGTCGATGTGCTGGCCCGCGCTACGGGAGCGGCTCCGGATCGTGGCACCACGAGCTGTTGACCGATGCGAAGACGGCGGGGATTCACGTTGCCGTTCGCGGCCCGCAGTGCCTCCACCGAAGTGCCGTAGCGCCCTGCGATCTGCCCGAGTGTCTGCCCCCGGGTCACGGTGTGCATGAGCCACGTAACCCGCTCTGAGGGCGGGATCTCGGCGTAATTTTCGGCGAACGTCGCTCCCACTCCGACGGGCACGCGAAGCTGTACCACCCGATCCGGCGGTGTCACACGCCTCGGGAAGTTCGGGTTGAGCGCCCGGAGCGTTTCCTCATCCGTTCCGGCGGCCTCCGCGAGCACATCAAACGTGGTCGCGTCGGGAACCTCCACGAGGTCGTACTCGATCGGTGGATCGGTAACGACGTGGCCAAACCCGTACGCGTCGGGGTCACGTGCGATGATCGCGGCGGCGATCAGCTTCGGGATGTAGTTGCGGGTCTCGGACCTCAACAGCCGGCTGTCCGCCAGGTCCCAGAAGGTCTCCACGCCGGCCCTCGAGAGTCCCCTGCGGACGCGACCCGGGCCGCCGTTATAGGCCGCCGCCGCCAGGTACCAGGACCCGAACTGCTCGTACAGATCCGACAGGTAGGCGATCGCGGCGTCCGTAGCCTTTGGAGGGTCGCGTCTGTCATCGACCCAGAACGACACTTCCAGATCGTAATGGCGAGCGGTGCTCGAGATGAACTGCCACAAGCCCACAGCCCGGGCGCGGCTGTAGGCGCGAGGGTTCATGCCGCTCTCGATGAGCGCCAGGTATAGCAGCTCCTCGGGTAGACCCGCGCGTCGGAGCTTCTGACGGATCATCGACTCGTAGCGGCCGCTCCGCTGCAGATATAGCGCGAAGCGCTGCGGGATCACGTCCTGGAAGTAGTGGATCCACGCTTCTACGCGGTCGTTCATCTCGAGCGGGAGCTCGGGGGGTCGGTCGCGGTCCGCCAGGCGCGCGATCCCGATCGGGTCCGAGCCGAGTGTCGACTGGAGCTCGCGATCGATGTCCGCTCTCCGGCGCGCGTCCTCCTCCGCCTTTCGAGCGGCGGCCGCCGCTGCCAGCGCGGCTTCCTGCTCGGTCGTGAGCGTGTCCTCGACGGGAGCCTGGGCCGTGGCCAAATCCGCAGGCACCTGACCCTCCGCGTCTGCGGCGGCCTCCGCGGGGCTCGGTCCAGTCGATACGCTCTCCTGCGTGGTAGCACACGCGGTCGCGAACAACACCGCGACCAGGATCGCTCCACGTAGTTGAGCGCCGTTAGACTCGTTCATCCATCGTCCTCCGCTCGGTTCTCCCGGACGGTCCGCTCGACGCGCGCCGTCCCGACACCCCGGTTTGGGCGAGGCTCGGGTCCTACACCCGCGCGCGCAGTTTGTGTCGCATGGATGCAACAACCCACCTACCACCTCGGTTCAGAGGTGGTAGTTGGGCGCCTCCCGCGTGATCACCACGTCGTGGGGGTGTGATTCGCGCAGCCCCCCCGGAGTGATCCGCAGGAATGTGACCTCCTCGCGTAGCTCCGTGACCGTGGTGACGCCGCAGTATCCCATTCCGCTCCGCAAGCCACCGATCAGTTGATACACGGTGTCGGCGACCGGTCCTATGTACGGCACGCGTCCCTCGATCCCTTCAGGGACGAGTTTCTGTGCATTGAACGTGCCTTCCTGGAAGTAGCGGTCCGCCGAGCCCGCCTCCATGGCGGAGAGCGAGCCCATGCCGCGAATCACCTTGAAGCGTCTCCCCTCGAGCAGGAAGGCCTCGCCGGGACTCTCCTCGGCACCCGCGAACATCGATCCCATCATGCACGAATGGGCGCCCGCGGCGATCGCTTTCACTAGATCACCGGAGTACTTGATGCCACCGTCCGCGATCACGGGTACGCGTCCGGCGATGCCCTCGACCGCATCTCGAATCGCCGTGACCTGTGGCACACCCACCCCCGTCACGACGCGCGTGGTACAGATGGAGCCTGGTCCTACCCCGACCTTCACGGCATCAACGCCACGATCGACCAGAGCCGCGGCTCCCTCCCTGGTGGCAACGTTGCCCGCGATCAGCGCGGTATCCGGGAACGCCTCGCGCGTCCGGGCGACCGCGTCCAGAACTCCCTGTGCGTGCCCGTGAGCGGTGTCGATCACGAGCACATCGACGCCGGCGTCGATCAGGGCGCGGGCGCGGTCGATGTCACGCTCGGATGCCCCGATAGCGGCGCCGGTCCTGAGGCGGCCGTGTGAGTCCTTCGTGGCGTTGGGGTACTGGCGTCGCTTGAAGATGTCCTTCACGGTGATCAGACCGCGCAGATGTCCGTCCGCGTCGGTGACCGGCAGCTTCTCGACCTTGTGCTCCCGGAGGATCTCCTCCGCGTCGTCGATCGATGTGCCGACCGGCGCGGTGACGAGGCCATCAGAAGTCATCGCCTCGCGAATCGGGCGCGACAGATCAGACTCGAAAATGAGATCCCGGTTCGTGAGAATCCCGACGAGCCGGCCGTTCGACTCCACGATGGGCACACCGCTGATCGAGAACTCTGCCATCATTCGGACCGCCTCGCGCAGCGTCGCATCCGGGCCGAGCGTGATCGGATCGAGGATCATCCCGCTCTCGGAGCGCTTCACTCGATCCACCTGGGCGCATTGTGACTCCACGGACATGTTCTTGTGGATGAATCCGATCCCGCCTTCGCGCGCGAGCTGGATGGCCATGCGGTGCTCGGTCACGGTATCCATGGCGGCGGAGATCAACGGGACGGCGAGGCGGATCTGGCTTGTAAGCTGGGTCGAGACATCGACATCGGCCGGGTGGACCCGCGCGTGTGCGGGGGCGAGTAGCACATCGTCGAAGGTCAGCGTTTCACGGATTTCTTCGGTCATGATGCTAGGCGGCTCGCTTCAGTGGCTCCAGGGTGAGCGGTGTCGCAGGGGCTCGTTGCGAGAAACCGCATGTCGCGGCGCCGGGATGGGCGGCGCGAGCATGCGGTCGACTCAGCGTGGGGCGTTGGTCCTACCATGCGACATGGTAGGGAGGGTGGGGCGTGGCGTCAACGCGGAGGCGTCAGGCCCCGCGTCCAGGGGCATTGCCTACTCGACGACGATCTCCCGCTCCTTGGGAGGCTCGTCCACATCCTTCGGCGGCGGTTCGGCCTTGCCGGTCTCCAACTCGGCCAGGAACTCACGGCCTGCCTGCCGAAACGCGTCCAGGACTTTGTCGGTCGCGCCCAGCACCTTCATCGTTTCACGCACTGCGGATGCGGGCACTCGGCTGCGGCGGAGGTTACGCTGGAACGACTCCGCGAACTTCTGAAATGCCGGTGCCGAGGAAGCACCTCGGTCCGCGTACTCGGAGTCGAGGAACTCGATGAAATCCAGTACCTCGTACACCTTCTCTTCCGGAAGAGCTTCCAGCTTCCGCCAGATCTGCTTCTTGAGAATCTCGTTCATTCCGTCCCTCTGCTGGATCAGGGTGTCAGACACTTATACCCGTCCAGGGGGGGATCAGGTTTCAATGCCCCATTGCTTACGCTGCCGATCGACATTCCTCCGGGTTCCTTTGAACGGGCCGAGACCGATTGACACCCACCCGTGGGGCCTCCCTATTTGGTGGATTGACAAGTTCCACAGTCGTGTAATCGACCCTCGGAACCGGCGATGGCACACCTGCCCCTTCACCCCCTGCAGCGATGCTGATGACGCGGTTCGCGAGTACGACCGCTGCCGTGCGCGAAAACGATCGAAGCGCCGATCGCGCCGGGTCAGGTGCCTCAGCCGGCGGACGGGCACGTTGACCCCGGTCCCGGCCCAGGCCCAATCAACCCGTTCGACCCACCGACCCACCGCCGCCCGAATATGGGCGGCCGGGATTCGAATCGGCCTGTCATCCCTACGGCGCGAGCCCGTTCTTGGACTAAAACGCCTCGTTCTCCCCGTCAGCTATTGGCGGACCGCCGAGTTCGCGTACGCATTGCGGCGGCTTGCACCGCACCTGGGCCATCTCGTGTTTGACCTCGGCAGCCCGAAGGATCTGGCCACAATTCTGGCCCGACACCGCGGCTTCAACGTCGTCGCCTCCGACATACTCCCCGAGGCGGTGCAGCTCGGCAAGCGGTCCGCAAGGGCTCAGGGACTGACCGAAGCCGGCCCGTGCCTGCTGTCGGCGGTGATTGACGGTCGCTCCATCCCACATCGTCCCGACACTTTCGACGCTGCGTACTCGATCTCCGTGCTCGAGCATATCCCGGGAGAAGGAGACACGAGCGCCATTCGGGAGATCCTGCGAACGACAAAACCAGGCGGCCTGGTCGTCGCTACAGTGCCATTCGCCCCACGATACCGCGAGAGCTTCTTAAATGAGGACGTATACGAGCGCAAGCAGAAGGGCGACGAGCCCGTGTTCTTCGAGCGGCATTATGATCACGAAACGCTGCAGTCCCGTCTGATCGGGCCGAGTGGGGCTGAGCTGGTCGACCTCGAGATATGGGGCGAGACGACCGTGCGCATCGAGAGCAGGCTGAACCGCCTACGATTAGCCACGCGGATGTTTGTGTCGCCGCTGGAGCCTGTGCTCTCGCTCGTCTTCCTCCGTCAGGTGGACGGCTCTCCCGACGCTCACCCGATGGCCGCATTTCTGACACTCAGGAAGCCTTCATGATCTCCCCCTCGACGCTTCTCCGGCCAAACTGGAAGAGGTCTCGCGTGAGGGGGGCTCCTACTGACGCGCGAACGGCAGGTCGACCGTAAAGTGGCAACCGTCGCCGGGCGCCGCGTCCACTCGGATCTCCCCACCCGCCGCCCTCACGAGCCGGGCACTGATCGACAGGCCGAGGCCCTTCGTCCAGCCTCGTTTCAGGCCACCGAGGCCGGACGCCGTCCTTTCGGACTCCAGCAGGCCGCGTAACTCGTCCGGATCGCCTCCGGGACCGTCGTCGTCAACTTCTATCCTGAACCACCCCTCTTCCTGTTCCGTCGCGCGTACATCCACGTGACCCCCGCGGTCCGCCACCTGTATGGCGTTCGTGACGAGGTTGAGCAGGACCCGGGTGAGCAGTCGGCGATCCCCTGACCGTGGACCGAGAGTCTCCAGACGGAAGCCGAGCGCGACCTCCCGATGGTGCGCGAGCGGGCCGACGAGACGTTCGACCTCCTTGAGAACCCCTTCGACGGAGAACGAGTCGTAGCTGACGTGGATCTCCGATCCGTCCCCGAGGCGCGCGGCGTCGATCACGTCGTTCACCAGACCGACGAGCGACACCGCAGCCGTGTAAAGGACCCCGAGCTGGCGGCGCTGCACGTCGTTCAGCTCGCCCGCGTGCTCGCTGGTGAGGGCATCCGCCAGGAACAGGATCGAGTTCAGTGGCGACCGAATGTCGTGTGAAATATCGCGCAGGAGTCGCTGCGTCTCGGTGCTCCGTTTCTCGAGCAAGCCGGCCGTGAGGCTCGCTATCTCCCGATCCAGGTGGCCGTGGAGCAACCGCACTTTGGACGGAGGAACCCCGCGCTCCGACGCATCGTGTATCGCCTCTCGAATTACGCGTGCCGCCGCGGCGACCGAGTCGGAGTCCGGGATCGGCTCGATACCAGGCTCGAGCCCCGCGACATTGGCTTCGAGCCGCAACCTCGCGTGGAGGCGCTCGACCAACGGGCGGATGTCCGGTGGCAGACCGTGTAGCAAGCGGTCCAGGTGCAACCATGCTTCTCGGTCGAGGTGGCGAGTGGGGTGGGCGGCCGGGGTACCGCCAATTCGTCGGGCGCGTGCGCCCGGCGGGACATCTTCAGGATCGGTACTCACGGCGCTCAAATCGGCGGTCCACTCAGTGTGTTCAGCGACCCGTTATGAAACGAACGCGTCCTTCGACAGCTCGTGCTTGTCCATCAGGCGATACAGCGTCGTGCGGTCGATCCCCGCCTGACGCGCTGCCTCGGACATGTTCCCGGCGGTGCGCGCGATGATCTGAGCCAGGTACTCTCGCTCGAACCTTCCGATCAGCGAATCCTTCGCCTCGTGGAATGGCGAGTGAAAATCGATCATGGACGAGACCGAGCTCGGACTCGACGAGGTCGCCGACGACGACACACCATCGTCCAGGATCGAGAGACGATCCCTGTCGATCGTCTCCGCGGCATCGGAGAGCACCACGAGGTGCTCGATCACGTTCTGCAGCTCCCGAACGTTTCCGGGCCACTCGTATCGGACGAGTAGATCCAACGCACCCGGGGCAAGGCGCGGAGGAATCGCCCCGGGCAGTTGATGGCGACGCCAGAAGTGATCGATGAAATGCTTGATCAGAACTGGGATGTCTTCCGCTCGTTCGCGCAGGGGCGGCAGATGGATGGGTACGACCCGAAGCCGATAATACAGATCGTTGCGCAGCGCGCCGTCTCGCAGGGCCGAGTCGGGGTCGCGGTTGGTGGCGGACACGAACCGGACGTCCACGACCGCGTCGTCCTTCTCGCTTCCGACTCTCCGCAGCACGCCGTCCTGGAGTACGCGCAGTAGCTTCGCCTGCAGAGGCAGGGGCATCTCGGCGAGCTCATCGAGGAAGAACGTCCCCTGGTCCGCCACCTCGAGGAGTCCCGGCTTGTCGCGAACCGCACCCGTGAACGCCCCGCGCCGGTGACCAAACATCTCCGACTCGAGCAACTCGGCGGGGAGCGCCGCGCAGTTCACCGCCACGAACGCCTTCCGGGAACGCCTGCTCTCGCCGTGAATGTACTGAGCGATGAGTTCTTTCCCGGTGCCGCTCTCACCGGTGATGAACACGGTGGCGTCGGTCTTCGCGACCTTCAGCGCCGTCTGGACGGCTCCTCGCATGGAGCTCGAGATGCCCAGGATCCTCACCTTCCCGTCGACGAGAACGCCCTCGCGTCGCGCGCTGTCCGAGAGGGTTCTCTCCCGCAGCAGCGTATACGCGGCTCGCCCGATCACGACCAGCAGCTGTGTCGCGGTGAACGGCTTCGGAAGATACTCCCACGCGCCCGCCTGGATGGCTCGGATGCTGGCTTCCGTCGTGGCGTGTCCCGTCATCATGATCGCGATCGTGCCCGGGGAGCGCTGTCTGACCTCGGCGAGGATGTCGAGGCCATGCACCTGGGGCATGCTCTGGTCGATCAGGACGATGTCGTAGGCCTGGCTCTTCAGGCGATGGAGCGCCTCCTCCGCCTTACGCTCGCACTCGCACTCGTATCCGTCGGCGGTGAGAACCGACTCACAGCTCTCGAGGATGCTCGGCTCGTCGTCAATCACGAGGATCCGGACGCTGGCACGCTCCTCGGGTCCAAGGAGGACAGACCCCGAGCCCTCGAGGTCGTCGAGCGCAAGCTCTTCGTCGGTCAGCTCTTCGGCAATCTCAGGCGCTTCGATTCGCACGCGCTATCTCCCGCTGTGTCGCCGCCAAGGACCCCGTCGATTCGGTGCGATCCGCGACCGATCCAGCCGATTGGCTGATCAGTCCCGACCCACGTCGCAAGTTGCTCCAACCCTCGTGCAACCTGCCCGGGCGGCCTTTCGCCCGAATTCATAGCGGGTACGCTACACTCGAGCATCGTTCGGAAGCACCGTGTTGCGTCGCTGACGCAGTTTAGCCCACAAGTCGGCGCCTTACAGGGTGCCCCACCACTCGAATCGACTCTGGACCCTCAACGGCGTGCGGCCGGATGAAGGGTCCCAATCATATTGTCAGGCGCGTTGAAGTACAAGAACTGCGCCATGATCTGGCACTACGGAGTCGCCTTTTGAATCCCGTGAAACCGGTCGGTGAGGTTCGTTCCGGGTCATGTAGCGTGCTTACCACGGCCCGCGTGTCAGAAGGTGGGGGCGAGCGGCTCAGCGCGGGGTCGGCTGCGGGCGGGCGGGCGTCGAGGGTGTCAAACCGCCTGGATTGCCAGACTTCGGATCGTCTCTTCGCGTGGGGCAGCGTTGCGTTCGGGCAACTCGTGAGCTACGGCGTGCGCGATTCGCTCCGCCGCACGACCATCCCACAGCGGAGGCCGGCATGGCCGTCGCCCTTCCGCGAGGCGTGAGCGAACCAGGATCGGCAAATCGGTCAGGTCTCCGTGGAACAGCTGGTTCGTCCCGTCGGTCAGCGTCACGGGACGATCCGTCGTCTCCCGCAGCGTGATGCACGGCACTCCCAGCACGGTCGTCTCCTCCTGCACGCCGCCGGAATCCGTCAGTGTGGCGGCCGCGTGGTCCATCAGACACAGGAAGTCCAGATACCCGAGGGGGGTGAGCACGATCAGGGAGCGTAGTGTGCGATCGAGACCGAAGCCACGGACGTTCCTCGAGGTGCGCGGGTGCAGCGGAAGCACGACCGGCAGCCGGCAGGCCCGCGACGTCTCGCCAAGCGCGTCCAGTAGCGACTCCAGGCGCTCCGGATCGTCGACGTTCTCGGGGCGGTGCAGCGTGGCGAGGAGATACTCACCCGCGTCCAAACCCAACGCCTCGTGCACCGCGCGAGCTGCGGCGCGCGGACGAAAACGGTCGAGCGTGTCGATCATCACATTGCCGACGAAGCGGATCCTCTCGGCGTCGATCCCCTCGGCTACCAGATTCTCGTTGGCGGCGCGCTCCGTAGTGAACAAGGCCTCGCCGAGTGCATCCGTCAGCACCCGATTGATCTCTTCAGGCATCCTCCGGTCACCGCTTCTGAGACCAGCCTCCACGTGCGCGACCGGCAGTCCCAGCTTCGATGCCACGAGTGCCCCGGCCAGCGTCGAGTTCACGTCACCGACGGTGAGCAGCCAGTCGGGTCTCGACCGTTGGAGCACGGGTTCCAGGGCGATCAGCATGCGACCCGTTTGAACCGCGTGCGACCCGGACCCCACGCTCAGATTCAAATCGGGACGCGGGATCTCCAGGTCAGAGAAGAAGTGTTCGGACAGCAGACTATCGTAGTGCTGGCCGGTGTGCACGAGGGACTGCTCGACGCCGAACCGACCGAGGGCGCGCATGATCGGTGCGATTTTGATGAAGTTCGGGCGAGCGCCTACCACATGAACGACTTTCATCGAACTCCTCGGTGGGATGGCGGAGGCCAGCTGCGCGTCCGGTTCTGGGCCGACTGCCCTGTATGCACGTCCCTTGTGTCCTTCCCGCCGCGGCGCGGCAGTGATCAACCGGGCGGCGCTAGGCCGATCGGTCGGGATCGCGGATTCGATCTCCGAGGCGGTAGTTTTTCAAGACGTGCGCCATCGTCGGGGAGTCCGGACGGATCGCGACGGCGGTAAGACGCAATGCCCAGATTGTGCGGGAACTTCGGCTCCGCCGAGGTGATACATGCAGGTGCTCCGCCGAGCCCTCGCAGATCCGAGCGCTGTGGACACCCCACTACACCGGTCAACGTGTAGCAGTTGAGCGACAGATTCGCGGGCCCAGTTGTCGAATCGCATAAGCCCGCTTCACGTTTGATGTTCGGACACCATCACCGCGGCACCACTCTTGCCGTGTGATCGCCCCGTCGGATCTTGTCCAGGGCGGGGGTACTATGGAGCCCTGATCGGGTGAGCGAGATCGGGCGGATGTCCCGACCACGATTGCACGTTCGATAGCCAACGGCGACGCAGTTCCGCTGTGGATTGGAGACGGATGGGTTGAGCGAGACGAATCAAACTCCGGAAGGCATCCCGGTCCCGTATGTAGTCGATGGCGAGCTCACCGCTAGCCACACCCAATATCCGGATTACGCGGGCTACGCTTGGCAGACCCCGTCGGAAGGCACCGACTGGGAGCGAATCATCAAGCTCTTGTGGCAGCGGAAGTGGTGGATCTTGGCCACTCTGGTTCTGGGGACAGCGCTCGGATGGGGGGTTGCCGTGCGCATCATTCCCCGTGAGTACTCCACATTCACACGGATCTGGCTGGAGGAGCAGCCCGCGCGACAGGGAGCACCCGCCCAGACTCAGGCCGGTGTCCTCCTTCAAGGCGAGGGCTGGACCGACGTCATTACCAGCCGGGCCGTGCTCGTGCCGGTGGTCGAGAAGCTCGCACTTCAGGTCGGCGTGCTGGGGCCCGAGGACCTGGATCGGGGCGTGCTGCGCGACCTGCAGGTAGGTCCTGACCTCGTGCCGGGTACCTACGCGCTCGCGGTCCATTCGAACGGCACGTGGTCACTCGACCGCGATGGTGATGGTCGGGTCGAGACCGGGAGGATCGGAGAGCCAATCGGCGCCGCTGCGGGATTCTCTTGGCTGCCAGCCGAGGACTTGCTCCAACAGGCGTCCGAATCCGAAATACGCTTCAGGTTGAGCTCGGCCCGTGAGGCCGTGTTCAAGCTGTCGGGCGGCTTGGACGTCACGTACAACCCCAACTCGAGCATCATCCGGGCTTCGATCACCTGGGATGATCCCGAGGAAGCCGCACCGATCCTGAACACCTTGGCTGAGCAGTTCATCAAGGTCGCGAACGATCTGAAGAAGCAAAAGATCCGTGAAGAAGTCGAGATGCTGCGAGAGCAGACGGGGTTCACCCTGGACCGCCTCCAGGGTGCCGAACTGACGCTGGAGAATCACCGGATCGCCGCGATTACGCTCCCTTCCGAGCCGATGATCACGCCGCTTCCGGCCGGAGGCACGACCTCTTCGGGACAACGGGATCCGGTGTTCGAGGTGTTCCAGCAGAACAAGCTCCAGGCTGACCAGCTGGCGTATGACCTCGATCAGCTCCGGCAAATCGAGGGCTCGCTGCTGGCCGGGGAAGAGCCGAATCTCCTCGCCCTGCAACTGGTCCCTTCGGTCAGTCGATCTGGCGAGCTCCAATCGGCTATTCAGGACCTGCAGAGCAAACAGAACCAGAGGCGATCGCTACTGTACACCTACACGGAGGATTTTCCGTCGGTCACGCAGCTGTCGAGCGAGATCTCCGATCTTCGGGGCTCGATCATTCCTGCCGCGCTCTCCCGCCTCGAGTCGGAGATGGAGAACCAGATTCAGATACTCAGCCGGCAAGTCGAGGCCCGGAGCGCCCAGCTGCGAGAGATACCGACACGCACGATCCGGGGCGCTCGCTATCAGCGTGAGGTAGACCACGCGGCAACGCTGCACAACTCGCTGCTCCTGCGGCTAAAACAAGCCGAGCTCGCGGAGGCGACCTCCGGCCCCGGCATCGAGGTGCTGGATCGGGCCTGGCCTCCGGGATCACCGCTCGGCGACAAGCCGGGGCGGATCATTTTCCTGTTCTCAATGGGCAGCCTCGGACTCGGCATCGCAGGCGTTCTCGTCTTCGACATGATGGATAAGCGGATTCGCTATCCCGATCAGGTAACGTCGTCGACTGGGCTCCCGGTGCTGGGGGTCGTACCGCGGCTCGAAGCGGCTCCGGATCCCGCGAGCCCGGCAGCACTTGTCGCCGTCGAGTCCTTCCGCGGGCTGCGCACCCAAATCGCGCATGCGGATGGGAAAGTCCACGGGGTCACGCTGGTCACGAGTCCGGCACCCCGCGAAGGCAAGTCGATGGTGGCCGCCAACCTCGCGATATCCTACGCGACCGCCGGCTACAAGACGGTCTTACTGGACGGCGACACGCGCCGTGGCCGCGCGCAGGAGATGTTCGACCGGCATCGTTCGCCAGGGCTTACCGACTATCTCATGGGCCGAGCCAAGCTAGATGACGTCCTGCAGGACGTGGACGTTGAGAATCTGACGCTGATCGCGCGTGGAGCTCCGGGCGGATTCAACGCGGACCTACTGGAGAGCGAGGCAATGTACGGCCTGCTGCAGGACCTACGAGGCCAGTTCGACGTCATTGTGATCGATGGCCCACCCTTGGCGGCTGGGGCCGACGTGTTGATGCTCGGGCAGGGTTGCGACAAGGTGATCTTGGTCCTGAGGGCGGGGGCGACCAAGCAGGATCTGGCGCGGGCGAAGCTCGAGACGCTCGGCAACGTGCACTTGCCGATCGTAGGGGCCGTGCTCAACGCGATGCCGAAGTCCTCGCCGTATTACGAGTCCTACGTCCACTACTACTACGCGGACGCGGACGTGGAAGCCGCATCCTGATGCGGAGTGCACCGGTGGCGGTGCGCGCTGCGCTCGCCACCGGTGCCATTTCCGCGTTGCAGTGGCTGCTCACGTAGCTTACCTAGCCAAGCCCGGGCCGGCGGGTGGGTTCCCAGACGGCGTCCTTTCGCCTGCGCACCGCCCGAAGCCAACCGAGCAGCGCTGCGAGGTTTGCCCCGACCCCGTACGCCATGAGCGCGAGGACGGGGGGCCGCCGTTTGCCATCGGGCCAGAGCAGGCCGAGGATGCCTAGGGCGGTGCCGGCCAGCGCGGCCAGCAGAAGGACTCGCGCCGCCAGATACTCCGAGGCCAGCAACGCCAGTCCCCCCACGGCCAGGGGCAGCGTCACCGGCACCAGCCAGCGACACATCTTGTGGCTCATCAGCATGAATGCGAAACGTCCGTACCGGAGTGGGTTCATAAGGTGTCGCTTGTACCAGAGCGTCTCCAGCCCACGGGCCATCGTTCGGGCTTTCCGTCTGAACTCGGCTCGCAGCGACCCGGTTCGCGGCACCAGACAGACCGCTTCGTCGACCGAGACCGCCCGGAAGCCGTTCTCGCGAGCCGTGAGCGCGCTGGCGAAATCGCGGCTGAGATGCTCTGGAATCGGCTTTCTGTGGAGCTCGGAGCGGATCGCGTAAAAGCAACCGCTCGCACCGATGATCCCACCGTTTCGGGTTTCGAGGTGCCGCACCCACATCTCGTACCCGACGTATCCCGCTTCACCGGCATTATCCACCGTGCTGTCTGTGCCGACGCTGACATCCCTCCCGGAGGCGACTCCGACCGTCGGATCGAGGAACGCACGTACGAGCGGTTTCAGCGCGTTGGGCCGAACTCGCACCGCGGCGTCTGTGTTGATGATGATCTCACCGCGCAAGCTGGGAGCTGCCGCGTTCTCGGCCGCCGTCTTCCCACGCCGCTGCTTCAGCCGGACCAGTTCGACGCCCCGGCCCTCGAATTCCTCGACGATCTCATCGGTGCCGTCCGTCGAGGCGTCGGAGATCACGACGATTTGGAGCGCATCGGTGGGGTAGTCGACGGCGAGCCACGCCTCGAGCGTCTGGCGAATCACGGCCTCCTCGTTGTACGCCGGCAACGACACGCTTGCGAGGGGCCATTCTCCGGGGTCCGCCGCGACGGGCACCGCGTTCCGTCTCCCACCCAAGCGCAGTAGAGCCGGGTAGCCTACGTACGTGTACAGGAGCAGGACGAGCGGCAGGCCGATCAGGGTCAGACCGATCGACGTCACGAGCCCTTCTCCAACCGCAGGCCGGGGCCGTCGCGATGAGTTCCTTTCATTAGCCGGGTCGTGACTGCAATATCAGGACCGATGTTCCTCGGTTGGCCGCCCTCGCGAGTGGTGAGGACGAAGGGTTCTGCGCGCGTGGTGCCACATCGTGCCCGGGCGCTGACCGGCTGCGGCTGCGGTCGTGGTCCATGTCTTGCTCGCGGTGAGGACTCGAGGACCATTGGCACTGCCCGGCGGCGACGTAGGTCGCCGCTCGGGCCGATTCCTGAATCGAAAACTAACGGCGGCAGCCCGTTGCTCAAGACCGGTATCATCGGGGCCGGGAAGATGGCCCGGCACCACGCGAAAGCGCTGGGGGTATGCGGCGCCCAAAACGAGTTGGTCGGCGTGGTGGAGCCGGACTCCGACGCGCGAGTGGCGTTCGCCACCGCTTTCCCCGGCTGTGAGCCCTTCGAGCACCTCCAAGAGCTGATCGAAGCCCGTCACCCGGACGTTCTTCATATCTGCACGCCCGGGTCCACGCACGTCGAGTTGGGTCGAGCGGCGATCGAGGCGGGCTGTCACGTCTACATCGAGAAGCCGTTCGCCCTCCGGTCGAGCCAGGCGCGGGAGCTCTTCCGGCTCGCCGACGAGCGTGCTGTTCGGCTTTGCGCGGGCCATCAGCTCCTGTACGAGCGGCCGACCCTGCAAGCGACTCGCTTGCTCCAGTCGATCGGACGTATCGTCCACGTCGAGAGCATGTTTAGCTTTCGGATGGTCCGGAGGGGGACGCTGACGGACGACGAACAAATCCTGGACATCCTCCCGCACCCCACGTATCTGCTCCTGCATTTCCTTCGAGCGGCGCACGGAGCGGGACCGTTCGACCCGCGATTGGTCGCGGTGAGAGTCGACCGCGAGGGGACGATCCACGCCCTGGCTACCGCCGGTGGACCGAGCGGGAGTCTGGTGGTGACGCTCGACGGCCGGCCTGTCGAGAGCTTCGTGCGTGTCGTCGGGACCAACGGGACGGTCCACGCCGATTACGTCCGGGGTACCGTGCAACATCTCATCGGCCCCGGTGTCTCCGGCATCGACAAGCTGCTGAACCCGTACCGGCATAGCCGCCAGTTGATCGGCCAGACGACTTCCAGCTTGATCAGGCGCTTGCGTCGACGAGGCGCGGGCTATCCGGGTCTGGCCGAGACCATCCACGCGTTTTATACGAGCCTCGTGACGGATCAGGAGGCGGTGTCCAGGGAGAACATCCTCGGGACGACGGAGGTTCTCGAGCGGGTCGCAATGGAGATCGCGGCCCTGGAGTCGGCGACCGACGACGAGGCACACGCGACCCGGCCGGTGGTCGCCGTGACCGGGGGCACGGGCTGGTTGGGGTCCGCCCTGGTGGGGGCCCTCTCGGAAAGGGGGCACCCGGTCAGAGTGCTCGCTCGCCGCCGTCCGGCCCCATGGAGCGCTCGTCCGGGGGTCGATTACCGCCGTTGCGATCTGGGGCTCGATTTGGCTCCGGACACTCTGCAGGGCGTGTCCGTTGTCGTTCACACCGCCGCTGAAACGGTGGGGGGCTGGGAGGAGCATGAACGGAACTCGGTTCGAGCGACCGAGAACCTGCTGCGGGCCGCTCGGCGCGCCAGTGTCCGTCAGGTCGTTTACGTGAGCAGTGTCGCGGTCCTCGAGGCCCAGACCCGTTCGGGAGCGATCGATGAGCATTCTCCCTACGTGGCCGGGCCACGAGCGGCGGGACCGTACGTCTGGGGGAAGCTCGAGGCCGAAACCACTGCCCTCTCACTGGGCGAAGAGCTCGGGTTGGATATACGAGTCGTGCGTCCCGGCGCCCTGATTGACCGCGAGGACTTCGATCCCCCGGGGCGTTTGGGCAAGCGTCTGGGCAACTTGTTCGTGGCTGTCGGCAATCCCGGAGAGACTCTCGGCGTCGTCGATCTCGGGTTCGCCGCAGCGGCGCTCTGTTGGCTCATCGAGCACCCCGAGGACGCGCCACCCCTCATCAACCTGTTGAGCCCCGAGCTTCCGACGAAAAGGGAGCTCGTTTCGGTCCTCCGCGAACGGAATCCGGCTCTCCGGGTCATGTGGGTGCCTCGTTTCGCCGTGCGTCCGTTGGCCTTCGGACTCCGTCTCCTGCAGCGAGCGTTGCGGCCTCGGCGTGCGCCGATCGACATTGCGAAGGTGTTCGACCACCGTTCGTATGAGACTGTCACTATCGCGCGTCTGGCGCCCGCGATCGTGGAATCGGTTCCCATGCCGAAACGCGTGGGCGGCGCCGAAGGTCGGGTCGGGTCAGGGAAGCGGAATCTGCGGGCGCGCGACACCCATTCGTCCGATGGAACCTCTCTGATCGAGTCGGGGAGTCAATGAAGCCAGGGCTCCTCACACCCCCGACTCGAGCCTCGTCACCCATGTACGCTCGCCGATCCAACACTCACGCCCGCCTGAGTTGATCCTTGCCCTCCCCGATCTCCCCACCCGTGACCGTTCTGTTCGTGGCTAACTACGCCCCCGACACAGGGTACGCGTGGGCGTTCATCGAGGGTCTTTACGCAGAGATGGCCAACCGCCTGGCCCATCAAGGGGTGCGTTCCCTTGTCGCTTTTCCGTCGCTCGATCCGTACCCTCGCTCACTGGAAGGCTCCGCAGCGGAGCCCATCGAGCTCACGGTGGATCTCGGAAGCCGGCAGAACCTGAAGAACCTCGCGCTCGTGGTCCGCCGGGAGAACGTGCGCGTCGTCTACCTCACAGATCGCGAAACCCGGTGCCTGGCATTCCGGGCTCTGCGTCGAGCCGGGGTTCGATGGATCGTCTCGCACGATCATACGTCGGGGGCCCGCAGCATCCCACGCGCACACAAGCGAGTCGTCAAACGGGTACAGAACCTCGTGCCCGGAGCCGTTGCTGACGTCGTCGTCACCGTCAGCGAGTACGTGGCCCGGAGACAACGGGAAGTGGTGTTGATTCCGCCCGACCGGATCCTGACCGTGCATAACGGGGTCCTTGTCCCGCCGCACCCACCCGAAAGGGCCACCACGCATGAGGAGTTCGGGGTGGACCCGGGTCGGCCCATCATCGCGTGCGCGTGCCGTGCGCACGCGGTCAAGGGTGTGCCGCACTTGTTGCGGGCTTTCGATCGGCTCCTGGAGTCCTCACCGTGCGATCCGCCGCCGTTCCTGCTGTATCTGGGCGATGGACCCCAGATGACCGAGCTGCGCGCGTTGCGAGATCGGCTCGCGAGCCGGGAGGACATTCGTTTGGCTGGGTTCCACCCGGACGCGGATCGCGCGCTTCTGGGCGCCTCATTCTTCGTCGTGCCTTCTCTGTGGCAGGACGCCCTGCCCCTGTCAGTGATGGAGCCGATGGCCCGCGGAAAGCCCGTGATCGCCTCCCGCGTCGGCGGAATCCCGGAGATGATCGAGGACCAGGTGAGCGGAGTGCTCGTTCCACCCGGGGATGAAGCGGCGCTGACCGAGGCGATGCGCGGGTTACTCGGCGACCCCGGCCGAGCCGCTCGTATCGGCGCGCAAGCGCGGGAGAAGGTCGCTCGGGAGTTCACGCCCGAGCGCCAGATTCAGGCGATGATGGAGGTCGTCGAGGCGGGGCTACAGGGGATCTGACGCCGTGTGCGCGCGCGAGCGCGCAATCCCAGCGTACAAGCGCTCGTGTTCGCCCAGCCAATCGGCGGGATCCAATGCCACCGACCGCAGGCTGGTGGCCACGAGAGCCCGCCTCTCCCGCTCGACCCGATCGGTGAACGCGTGACGCACGGCGGCCGCGAGCGCTTCCGGGTCTTCGGGGGGCACGAGCCAGCCGGCCCCTTCCCCCACGACATCGGGCACACCCCCGACCGCGGTCGCGACGATCGGAACCCCCGCATGCATCGCTTCGAGCAGCGCCATCGGGGTGCCTTCCGTACGCGAGCTCAACACGAACAGGTCGAAGGCCGTGAAGAGACGCCAGGCTTCCGGCACCACGCCGGACCAGTAGACGTCCAGTCCTTGGTCCCTGGCTCGTTCAACCAGCGCTTGCCGCTCCGGGCCGTCCCCGACGAAACAAAGGGTGAGATCCAGGTCCCGCAGCCTCGCGCCCGCTTCAAGGAGAACGTCGGGCCCCTTCTCCCACGCGAGGCGCCCCACCCAGCCGACGACGAAGGCTCCGTGCGGCAGCCCGAGCCTGGCTCGGGCCCTCGCCCTGTCGAGCGGAGCGCCCGGCGACTCCCATGCATTCGGTACGGTGTGGATCGGAGTTCGGCCTCTCAGCGAGGCTTCCAGCCGAGTCGCGAGCGGCCGAGACACTGCGACCACGCGATCAAAGCCACGATAGACCCGCCTCTGGAGCCACAGATAGAATCGGTTCTTCGCACCTCCCGGAATCTCGCCGTGCGCGGTCGAGACGACGGGGACCCGGGTGGCTCGTGCCGCCAGGCCACCCGTCACGTCCGCCCGGTATCCATGTGTGTGCACGACGTCGGGGTTCAGACCGCCGATCAGCTCGATCAGCGCGCGTCGCTCCTCCAGGTAGCCGCGTGGGGGGGGGCGCAACACCGTCACGCCCGCCCCCGACGATGATAGCCGTTTGACGAACGGCGGGTCCGGGGCGCCGCGGTCGAGAATCACCGCGACATGCGCGGAGTGACCGCGATTGACGAATCCCGATACCAGGGCGGACACGACGCTCTCGGCTCCGCCGAATTCCCCTGGTGCAATCACATGGAGGACGGAGAGCCGGTCGGGGCCGGAACATTCGGGCGGGCACGCGGCTGCCGACATGCCGGAAAGCACCTCAGAGGAGGGGGTAACCGAATCGCTCGAGCATGGGCCGCGCCTCCCCCGTAATCGACGCGATATCCTCACTCGAGAGGCGGTCGAAGCTCTCCTGGTTCATGTTCCGGATCGGCTCCTCCCGCTCATGGACGCTCCATGAGCTCTTCAGATCGATCCCGGTCGGTTCCGGAATGCCGAGGAAACGGAGGATTCGCCCGATCTCCGCCCCGGGTCGATCGGTAAGGTCTTCGTATCTGACCCACAATACCCGTTCCAGGTACTCGGCGTCTTCGAGTAACACCTCGTTGCAGCGCGCCCACTGACGCGCGCACAGTTCGAGTGGCCAGCCCCCGCGACGGTGCTTCGGCATCGCCTTCCGGCGGATGCCCTCCGCGACGGCGTATCCGTTTCGCACGAAAGCCAAGAAGTGCGCGTTCTCGAAATGCCGCTGAAGCCAGCGCGTCCGTGCTGCGTTCGGGGGAGATTTCTCGAGGAGAATGGGCTTCGAAAGGTCGAGGCGGGCACCCCACTCCTTCTTGAGCCGAGCCGTATCGGGGCCCTCATCGGCCTCGGTGAGCCTGAACAGGTCCTCCCGGAGGACCCACATGCGGGGGAGGCCGAGCTGGAAGTCGGGCGTAAACTGATCGGTGAGGAACTGGCCTTCCTCCGGGAGCGCGCTGATATCCGGGTGCGATCCCAGGACGTGCATTCCCAGCTGCGTGCCGGAATTGTAGCACCCGACGAGGAACACCCACTTCTCGGGTCGAGGCGCCGGCGTGAGCGTGACCCGCAGCTCCCGGTGAACATCGGCTGCGACTCGACGCAACACCCGTCTCCAGTCGGTCCCCTTCATTCCTTTCCTCCGCCCGAACGTGATTCCACACCCTCACGTCGAGTGTCGCGCGCGGAAGCTCCACGCAGATAGAGGTTCTCGTACTCGCGAGTCATGGCGTTGGCGCTGAAATCGGCGTCGAAGCGCTTGCGGGCCTCGACGCCGTACGCCTGAAGACGCGCGGGCTCGGCGAACAGCTGCAGCACCGCCGACGCGAGCGCGGCAGGAGACTCGGGCTCCACGAGCAAACCGGTCCGGCCATCTGTCACGGCCCCCGGTATCCCGCCCACACGCGTTGCGACCACCGGCCGGCTCGCGGCCATCGCCTCCAAGATGGTCATCGGCAAGCCTTCCCGACGCGATGGAAGCACGTAACAGTCAGCAGCCATCAAGATGTCGGCGACATCCCGTCGCGGACCGAGGAACTGCACCCGAGCCTGGACGCCGTGGCTCCTGACGCTCGCTTTCAGTTCATCCTCTTGCTCACCGTACCCCACGATCAAGCATATGAGATCGGGCATCGCCCGCACGATCGTGGGCAGCGCACCGATCAGCACGTCGACCCCTTTCTCGCGTTCGAAGCGCGCCACCGTGCATATCACGGGGACCCGCTCCGATATTCCGAGCTCACGCCGGAGGTGCGAGCGATCGGCCGCGAGATCGAACGGTCGTGGGTCGATTCCATTTCGGATCGTGACGACCTTCTTCGGGTCGATCTTCCCGAATTCGATGAGCTGGGCCGAGGTCTCTTTGGAGACCCCCACCACGCGATACGCGAACCCAGACATGACTCGCTCGCCCCACACATACCTGCGCAAGTCAGGCCAGCCTCGGCCATGGTCCGTGTGCACGAGCGTTCTCACGCCCGCGAGGAGACTGGCGAATCCCGCCTCGAGGAAAGGCTGTGTGTTGTGCGTGTGGAGCACGTCTATACGGGACCGTCTCAGAATCCTGAACACCCGCAGGGCGGCCAAGTAGTCGGGGTGCCGGGGAGAGGGGACCGTGAGGACGGGCACGCCTTCCTCCTCCAAATCTCGCGCCAGCTCGCCTGCGGTGTTCATGCACAAGACCGAAACGTCGAATCGTTCGCGATCGATCGTCCGGGCGAGCGTGACGACGACGCGGGGAAGTCCACCGATCCCGAGGTCGTGCGTGACTTGCATCACGTGAGTCTTGCCCGCGTCAGGCACGGGGAGGTCCCCCGCCCGGCCTGGCCTCGCCCTCGCACACGCCCGCGATCTGCTTGAGCAGATGGGACATGGCCCGAGCACTTGCCTTCCAGGTCCGCGAACGCGCAGCCAAGTGAGCCGCGCGGGCCTGGCGCTCAAGCTCGTCCCGATCGCCGAGGACGCTCGCCACGAGGGAGGCCAGCGATTCCGGACCCGTCGCGACAAGGTCCGCCGCAGGGCCGTCAATGTCGAGACCGTTGGCTGCAATTTCGTACATCGCGACGGGACGGCCGACGGCCCATGCTTCCAGGACCTTGTTCTTGATGCCGGATCCTGAAACCATGGGTGCGACCGAGAGCCAACCTTCCCGAAGCACTCGCCTCATATCGGGGACGTCCGCAACGACCTCGACTCCGGGGCGCTCGGCGAGCCGGACTACCTCCGGTCGGGGGCGTCGGCCGGCCACCACGAAGCGCGCAGTCGGGTGTAGCGCCAGGATCCGGGGCCACACCTGCTCGACGAATTGGCACGCGGCCTCGATGTTAGGCGAGTAGTTGAGCCCTCCCGTGAACGTGACCGTCGGTCGCGGGTGGATGCTCGACAGTTCGTCGAAGCGCTCCGGCTTCACACCGTTCGGCACGACGGAGATTCGGTCTGCGGCCTCCGGGGCCAGTCGACGGAGCACACGTGCATCTGCCCCGCCGACGACGGTCGCCGCAGCCGCCCGCCGTACGATCTGCCGCTCGAGGCGGGCCCAGTCGGTGGCGGAGCGCAGGACGGCAAGCCGGTTCCGGATTCCGCGCGTGGTCCTCATGCGACGCCACTCGTGCAGCGTCGCCGCGTCGATGCGGTCCACAAGCGTCGGAGGAAGGCGGAGATCGTCCAAAAGGAGAGAATCCGGCCCCGACCACAGAAGACAAGCCGCCGGCCGAAATTCGCTGACGGCCGCCGCGGAAGCGCGGCTCAACCGCTCCCATGCATCCGTATCGGATGCTAGAAGGATTCCGGGGCACTCGGTTTCGACGCAACGCCATTCGCGGAGTCTCCCCGCGATTGGCCACTCGCTCGGCTCGGGGGGCGGTGGCGTGATCAGCACGATCTCCCACCACTCGAGGAGCGCCTCCAGGAGGTTGGCGACACGGAGCACGTACCCGTTCGTTACAGGCCATGCGTGGAATCCGGACACGGCCAGGAGCGTCGGAGTCATCGGCCCCCCGGGCCTCGCGGGTGACCGCCCGGTGCGACCCGGGACCCTCCCGCGGGCCGCAACCTGGTAGCGGACGCCGAGACCAGCGCGCGTAACCACCGTTTCTCGGTGTCGGGGATCAGTCCGGTCAGCCAGCTCCCGCTCGCGAACAAGCCCACCGCTGTCGCACCACCGGCGAGCAACTTCACGTGTGCGTGGAGCCCGACCCAGTCGGCCCCGGCCTCCGCCACGAACGCCGACACGAAGGCTACTCCTGCAACCCCGGCTATCGTGCCCCACGGGAGTATATTGCGGATGCGAAGTTCCACCCGCTGTGCCGTGCGTCGTGCGGCAGCGAACATGTAGGCGGTCTTGCCGGCTACGAGGCTCGCGACTGCCGCGAGTGGCCCGAACTCACCAGCGAAGCCAATGAGCACCCCCAGCGATACGGCCAGCGCGAAGGTGTCGGCGAGGACCATGACACCGGTATCGCCCACGGCTCGTAGCATCGGCGAGCCGAGAAAGATCGACAGGGGAAGAATGAACAGGAAAACTCGGAAAATGGGAGTCGCCGCTGCATACGGCTGTCCGTAGAGAAGCGTGATCAACTCGGGGGCGAAAGCCTCGGCGATCAACCATACCGGGATCACGATCAGGCCCAGGAGGTGGCTCGCGCGGTGCCATACCCGTCGCATTTCGGACTTTCGGTCGGCGGAATAATGCGCCGCGTTCTCGAGGATTACCACCTCCTCGATCGTCTGACTCAGGCGGCCGACAAGCGGAATTTGGATTGTAGCGGCAGCATAGATCGCAAACGTCTCGGCGGAGAACGCCGCACCCACATAATACGCGTGGAGCTTCTGGCGTGTGAAACCGATCATGGCCGCACCGGAATACGGGAGAGCGTAACGCAGTTGCTCGCGGATACGTCCCGTGGCTGGCCGCCAGCTCCGGCCGGGCCCTGATTGAACCAAGTACCATAAGACCAGAGCGAGTTGGAGCCCGATCGCGAGGCAGGCAGCGGCCATGATCCAATACAGGTCGCGCGTGACGAGGGCTGCAGCAATGATAAGGCTGGCCCGGATCAGGTCGAGCCCCGCCAGTAGCCGCGCCGCCAGCGGCGTCCGCCGGTCGACCATCGGGGCGACCGGCATCAGGGCCGCCGGGATCGAGAGCGCGACGAAGAGCGCCAGGAGGGGCATGTAGCGCGCCAGCTCGGCATGAAACAGCCTCTCGATCACGCCGCCACCGGCCAGCACCAGCACGCCGCCCACCACCCCCAGCCCGATCAGAAGAAATAGGGACTGCGTATGGTATTCATGCCCCTCGCGTCGCTTTCGCGGGACGAAGTAGTAAAGGCTGCCGGGAACGCCCAGGGCGAGGAGTGTCTGGAGCGTCAGAGCAACGAGGAACAGCGCTTTGTAATGTCCGAACTCGGACTGGGCGATCACCCGCACTAGCACGAGCGGGATCGCGATCGTGAGTATGCCCGCCAGCAGGCGCGCACCCGACATCCAGATCGACTGCGACCGGGGAGACGTGAGGATCGGCCCTAGCTTCGGATCCACGATCTCTTCACGCTCTCCTTCGCGCCGAGTCGCTGCGTACGGGCCCGTTCGCACTGGCCGGTCGTCCTGGGCGTGGTCTGATGAGCTCATCCTGGCGCCTCGCGAGAGGCTTTATCGCTCGGGGGCGGCGAAGCGTCCTCCACCGCCGGGATCCAGCGAAACAGGAGGAGATGTCCGCAGGTTTCGTCGCACAGATTCTCTCCCTCGTTGAGCAGGGCTTCGCGGAGCTCCGGGGCGATGTTGCCGTAGTCCCACCTGGCACGGTCTACGGCGATCGCGAAGGCACGCGCCCGGGGGAAGGAGGGTCGTATCGACGCCGGCAGCGTCAACACCGGGACGCCACTGTACCAATCCGGTGAGCCGGGCGGCCTGAGGTATGGCTCATCACCCCACCCCTCGAGAAAATCCACGCCCACGACAAAATCGAGCCGCTGCCAGTTATGTAGCGCAACCAACCCCTGCGAGCTACCCAGGGGAACCGTGTCGAGCCCCGCCTCAGCGATGATCCTCCCGGCCGCGCTCCAGTCTCGAACCGGTTGCGAAGTGGGGTGGTCCAGAGAGCGGTTGAGCGCGCGGCTCGTCAAAACCGGGAAGCTCGCGACGACGAGGACGGCGCCCCAGCCGATCCGTGCCGCCCGGCCCGCGCCAAGCGAGCGGAAGTGGACCCGGAAGATTCGCGCGACCCGCTCCGAGAGCACCCGACAGCCAGCCGCGACGGCAATCGCAGTCGCCAGCAGCAGACCCGGCACGGCGAGCAGCACATAACGCTCGGCTTTCCAGGGGAACAGGAACGTGTGGGCAGTCAACGGAACCGCGAACCAAAGCAACAGGTAGACGCCTAGCCAAGTACGTCGAAGCCCGACGGCCAGGAAGCTGGCCGGCGCGAGCGCGACCAAGACCGGAAACGCGTCTGTCAAAAACCAATAATAGCTCCGGACATCACCCCCCGTCCCTCCCGCCCAGAGGGCGACGTAGGACGACTGCTCCAGTAGCTGCCGCGCCGCGGTCGGGTCGATCAACATGAAGCCAAGACCCCCGATGAGACCCGATGCGGCGATCGCCACCGAGTGCGTCCGGGTCCATGCTCCCTTCTTGTGAACGGCGATCTCTCGCACGGCCAGGACGCAGACGGCGAAGAACCATCCGGTAATGACGGAGAAGGTCGTCAGCTGCACTCGCAAGGCGACGATGAAGGCGGCGCTCGCCAACACCACCCATAGGGCACGAGCCTTGAGCCGCGGGTCTTCGTCGGGCGCGATCGCCTTCCATCCCGCGTACAACGCGATCAGGCCGAAGAATAATTGGTACGTGTAGAATCGAGTTTGGCGGCTCTGGACAACCGCTTCTGGATAGATCGCGAGGAGGAGAGCCGCCCATACACCGGCCCACGGCCCACCCAATTTCCACCCGATCACCGTGATCAAAACGAGCGACAGGACCCCGAACAGGGCGGCCGGCAGACGCGCCGCGACGCGGGGATCGTCGACGATGGACATGCTGGCACGGACCAGGTGTGTGAAGTCGAGTCCGCGCCGATACTCGTTCCCCGAGGGAAGCTGCGGCCCGTTCCCGGCCGTGAGGGATGTGGCAGCGTAGTAGTGATTCAGCTCGTCGCCGACGAACGGGGCGCCGCCGAGGTCGTCGAGACGTAGCCAACCTCCGAGCAGCAACACGACCGCAAGAGCGACGGCGGCCCCCTTCCCCCAGGTCGGAGCGCGTCCCTCTACACGCTCGCCTGGCTTGTTCGTTTGAGTCGGTGGTCCCGTCACACTCGCCCCTCGCGCTCACCCGGTATGAAGACGATCACGGATAGAGTTCCTGTCGCAACGACTGTGCCTTACTCCGGGTCCGGACCGACGCCCAAACGGTGCGGAACCACTCGCTCGTTTCGCGAAGGAACGGGCGGGGGTCTGAAGCCCGCAGTACCTCCAGGCGATCTCCCGGCGTCGATGGACGGAAGAGTCGCGCGACGGCTCGAAGGCAACCGACCAGGCTCGGTCTCGGGGTCCGACGGAGCAACGTGAGCGTGTGGTCCACGTCGCCCCAAAACCAGCGGCAGCGAACGCCCGATCGATAAGGGTCGGATGGAGTTCGGGGTTCGCCGAGTGTTGTCTCGACAAGCAGCGCCGGGAAGTCGATCCCGGCATCGATGGCGAGCTGGAGAGAACCCCACAGTCGACCGTTCACCTCCATCAGGTAGGGCACTCCGGTGTCGTTGCATTTCTTGAATTCGACCATGGCGACACCCCGCCAATCGAACGCGTCGAGAAGCCGCTCACAGCGATCGACAAGGTCGGGATCCGGCTCGATCGCTTCACGGTATACGCTCACTCCCCCTGTGGGTGGTTTCTCGCGGATCCGACGGTGTGCCGCTGCGGCGAGCGTACGCCCTTCCCAGCGAAGCAGGAAGATCCCGATGCCAGGTCCTTCGATCTTCTCTTGGATCAGTACCGGGTACGCCCCGGGGGGCCAATTGGCGAGCACTTTCCGGAGATCCTGCGCGGTCGAGGCATAGGAGACTCCGGTGCGTATCCGCTCACCCTGGCCGCCTGTGACCGACCGGGCCGCCTTGATCACGGTCGGGAACACGACGTTCGCTACGGTCGAGTCGAGGAGGTCGTCCGCGCTGTCCAGATCGAGACAAAGGGGAACCGCGATTCCCAGTTCGCGGGCGGTCTCGGTCAACGCGTGCTTGTCCGAGATGCGGTCGAAGCTCTCTCGATCCGGAGCCAGGATCTGGACATCGGCGAACAGGTCACGGGCTGGGAGAATGGCGACGTTCGAGGCGTCCGTCATGGGGATCAGTGCGCTGGGGCACCATCGCGAGCAGATCTCGAGCAGCCGCTCTACAAAGGGACCCTCCTCCTCGAGAGCGTCGGGGACCCTCTCGTCAGCGAGGCAGAAACGGGAGGCTCCAGCCAACGAGCGGCCCGACCCGGAACACACGACCGGTTCATGGCCCGCACGCCCCAATGACCGGACTACCGCGAGAGCCGACCTTTCGGCCCCATCGGTCACTACTATCCGATGTTTCACCCGGCCAACAGGCCCGCCACCCGCAACTTGAACCCGCTCGGTGATAACCCGGCCGGCACGTTGACCCTCGGTAGCAAGAACGGATCTGCGATGCGCGGGGGGACCAGCCCACCCTCTACCCGGAGACCGGCCTCGTAGCCCGCGCGTCTCACGGCGTCTTCGACAGTTCGCGATGAGAGGCCGTAGGGGTAGGCGAAGATGGGTACCACGCAGGCCGCGAAGTTCTCGCGCAGCCACGCCAGCGGTCGCTCCACCTCCTCGGCCAAGCGCGTATCGTCAAGGCGCGTCAAGTTCGGATGGCTCCAGCTGTGCGGGCCCAGAGTGACCATGGGATGGTGAGCCACCCGCTGGAGCTCGTCGAGCGTGCCCGGACGCTCCCACTCGAACGATACCTCGAGCGACCTGCCGGTCTCGCGAGCCCACATCTGTATTTCGCCACCGTCGCCGGCGAGAGTGTCGAGTGCGTGCTCACGAGTTTCATCGTCGAGCGCGGTCGCGCCCCCGCTACAGAGCGCGTCCCACCAGAACGCGGGGGCACCTAGCAGCCGGGGCGCCACGAACACCGTCGCCGGCAAACCGCGCGACAGAAGTTCCGGGAGGGCAAGCTCGAGCGCTCCTCGGTAGGCGTCATCGAATGTGACGGACGCTAGCCGATCGCGGGTTCCAACCACCCCCACCCCAAGAATCCTGTCCAGGGGCACGAGCCGGTGGGTTTCGGTGAGCAGATCCAACTGACGCCGAAAGGCCGAGAGGGACAGGTGGATGGATGGCTCGCCACCCACGACGTGATCGTCGGGTACGACGTTGTGGTAGGCGAGAATGAGATGGCGGCCGGGGCTGACGCGTCCCAGGACTGGGAGGACGAGCGCCACGCCCAGTGCCTCCAACGCGTCGCGGGCGCGAGAGTGCACGGGGAGAGCCTAGCCGTGGGAGCTCGCTCGAGGGGTCGGGGCGAGGGGGACGCCGCCACGGGGGCTGCGCGGTGCAGCTACTCGGGCCGGTGCCAGTCCGGGGGACTGCCGCTGCAGTGCAGCGACAGAAATATGCACGCCGACGACGAACGCGGAGAGAAAGTAGAGCGGTTCGATCCACGCGAACGAAACCCAAAACGCCGCGACCGCGAGGCCGATGAACGAGACTGGTAAGTAGATCGTCAGTGAGTAGAGGAATCGTTGCTCGGGGGTCCCCTGCAACCATCCGCGGGGCAGCCTCTTCCGCAATCGGCGCATTGAACCTATCCCACCCACGATCAGCGAGGTCCACAACAGGAGGCCCGGGATCCCCATCTCGGCGCCGGCCTCGATGAAGGAGTTGTGCGCCGCCCGCCAGCGGTTCGAGTAACCCATCCGATCCACGAAGGTCAACGCCCGATCGGACATCGTACCGTCTGCACGGGCGAACTGCCCGATCCCCACGCCGAATACCGGGTAGCGTAGCATGTATTCGATTCCCCGCTCTGCGGTCTTCCTTCTCCCGTAATAATCCTCCCAGTTATAGTCCTCGGTCGGCGACAGGAGCGTTCTCATCTGGTCCCAATACCCCACCGGTGCCGCTATTATCATAGCGATGACGACCGTGCCGACGAACAGCAGGCGCTTGGCGGCGGCCACGCCGGGGACCCCGAACAGAAGGGCCGCACCCACGGCGAGCAACGCGAGGAAACCTCCCCGCGACCCGCTCCGCGCCATCGTAGCTCCGATTCCCACCAAGATGGCACCGGCGAGCGCCTTCTTCCTTCCCACGGAGTTCTGCAATACGAGCACGGTCAGAGGCAACCCAGACATCAGAATCGCCCCGATGTCGTTCGAATCAAATGTGTATAGGTTGTTCAACCGGGCCATGCCGCCCGTTAGGCGAACCTTGAATACGAATATCGCCAGATAAGCGAGGAAACCGCAGCTCAGGACATACGCCCAGATGAAGGTGAGCAGATCTTTGGCGTGTCGAACACCGGCGATGATGAGAAACGCCAGGATCAGGCACTTGCTGAAGACATCGAGTATGAAGACGGCTGTCCCACCCAGTGAGATACCGAAAGGCGCCGACAGACATGCGATGATTGCGAGCGCAATGAAAACGCGGGCCGGCCAGAAGCTCAGGAGTCTCTCTGCGTTGATCAGGCGCGGATTCATTATGGCAAACGCCGCGCTCGCCATTCCGAGCAGGAGCACCGGGCGGGCCTGTGCGATGCCCAGATGGACGTGAACCCGGCTCAGGGTGATTATGATCAGCACGCAGATCATGCCTCGCAGTACGTCCGGTCTCGTCGTCTGGGTCCACGTCGATGGCGCGGGTGCTCTCACTCGGAGAGGCCGAACGGCACGTGCAACGCCAGCAGGCGGAACGTTACCGGGCAGCGCCGTACCGCCTCGCCTGTAATTGTGTGGTATGCTCACGCCGATCGTCTCACGGGTCTCCACGCTCGTTGCTGATTGGGGCGACCGGGCACTCTCGCCGTTGAACGGAGTCGCGACCGCCCCACTCACAGTACCCTGGAATGAAGGTTCGCTCCTTGGCGTTCGCAAGTTTGAGACCCCTCGGTCGGGGCCCGCTCCCGCCCCTCACCGAAGGCGCTCTGTGGCTTGGCAGGTGGTACGAGCGACGTTGCCGACGATTCCAAGTCGGCGCGTCGCCGACAACTTGTTGCACGGGCACCACACCCCTGCGAGGCAGCGACCGCGTGACCATGGGCGACCAGGCTGGCACTAGTCTGGGTCGGTCCATCCGCGTTGCGCTGCGCCGGGCCCAGGAACCGGCCCGCTCACCGGATCGGGACGGGTTGCCCTTGTCAGGGAGATCGGGCATGGTCCAACCCCGAGCAGCCGGCTGTCACGTGGGTGCTAGACGGATTCTGGCGATCGTAGCGGCGATGAATCACTTGGAGACGTGGGTATCCGACCTCCGACTCAACGAGCGAATCGCACGATGAGCGGCAGTGGCCAGCGGGCCCGGATCCTCGTGCTCGCGCAGTGCCTCCCTCATCCTCCGGAGGCTGGGGTCACAAAGCGGACCTACCGTCTCCTGACGCAGTTACAGAAGGAATTCGACGTATTCCTCCTCAGTTATTCTCGTCGTGCGCATCAACCGACCGAGTCCGCCCGAGCGGAGTCTCGGCAGGCTCTTTCGGAACAACTCACGTGGGTTGCGGAGGCCGTACCGATCGGGCGCGAGACGTCGCGGGTCCGGCTCGTAGCGGATCAACTGCGCAGCCTCGTGTCTCGTCGCCCGTACGTCTTCTTCGAGTACGATAGCCGCACGTTTGCAGATCGGCTGTCCGAGGTGGCCGGTGCCCAGAGATTCGACATGGTGCACCTGGACAGCCTCGACGTGTACCGTTGGCTCCCTCAACTCCCGAGGCGCATGCCAATCGCGTGTACGCACCACAACATCGAGTCCGAGTTGCTGCGCCGATTGGCACACCATGTCACCCCGGCGCCCTTGGCATGGTATTACCGGCACCAATCCCGGCTAGTCGAGCGCGTCGAACGGCGTCTGTGTCCGTCTTTCGATCTCAACGTGGTGGTTTCGGAAACCGACGAGCGGAAACTCTGCTCGCTGGCCCCCGGCTCACGCACCATCGTCGTGCCGAATGGTGTCGATACCGAGCACTTTCGGCCCCCAGAGGGCGCAGGTCGCCGGAGCGATCACATCGTGTTCGTCGGCGGGACCTATAGCTATCCGAACCGCGACGCGGTCGAGTACTTCCTGAATGAGGTTTGGCCCCACATCAAGGTACGAAACGGAGTCTCGTTCGAGGTGGTGGGTCGTTCCGGCGACGACGGCCAAGACGGGTTGACGCTAGATGAATCGGTCTCGTTCGCCGGTCACGTGCCCGACGTGCGAGAGCCTCTCGGGACCGCCACCTGCAGCGTCGTCCCGCTTCGAATTGGGGGGGGAACGCGTCTCAAGATCCTCGACTCCTGGGCGATCGGGACACCGGTCGTGTCGACTTCGATCGGCTCCGAGGGCCTGGACGCTCGAGATGGAGAGAACATCCTGATTCGGGACGAGCCGCGCGAGTTCGCCCGTGCGGTGCTCGAGCTCCTCGAGGATCCGGGACTCCGCCGGCGCCTAGCCGAGGCGGGGCGAGAGACAGCAGTTAGCAGGTACAGCTGGGATCGGATCGGAGGGAACCTTCGGCACGCGTACCGGGGACTCCTTTCGTAACTGCGTGCCCCGTCCTGCATTATCCACGCTTGAGTGCGCGGCGGTCATCGGCGGCCATCAGGAATGCGTCGCCGCGGTCGGAATGTCGGGCCTCTCGCTATTTGATCATCGCCATGAGGTACGCCGTTCGGAGCGTCTGTTCGGCAGGGATGGGAGCGGGCCCGCCACCGTAAACAGGGTCAAAGTTGAGCGCCCACCATTCATTTGATACGCCGGGCTCTACGAAGATGAAGTTCGTGGCATCGATGACCTGTACGTTGTTCACCCACACCTTCACCACAGCATTGCATACGCCGTGGTCGTTTGTGCGGAGGTACGTCGTAACGTTGACCCATTGGCCGCGCGGGATCTCAGCTTCGGGCAACCGACCGTTGAACCAGATCGACTTGTGCGCGTGCCCGCATGCCGTGTTGTCCTGTCCGCCGAGCGACAGGGCAATCCGCAGCGGCGCATCCGGTTGTACGGTCGTCGGTCGGGTACCGATGAATGTCGGGTGGTTCGGCTTGTTCCGTACGGTTGGATAGTAAATTTTATTAGCCGCCGGGTTGCTGGCCCAGTTGGCCGAATACTTGAACACATGCTCGATCCACACCTCGCGCCCGCTCGGTAGTCCCTTGTTCACCCAGTTCTTGACCACCTTGTTCCCGAGCCCGCTAGACCCGCAACTTGCGCATGGCCCAAACGGCATCTCAAGCACGGTCGGCGCGTCGACCGGCGCACTGGGGTCCGACACGTACCGGTTGGCACCTCCGCTATTCGTACCCCAGTTGTCCTCGCCGTTCTGGTTCCAGAACCGCTCCGTCACAATCGTCATGCCCGGCGGTGGAGTCGGCGGCTCTGGCTCCGGGTCTGCCCCATCGGAAGCTGAGCGCTGCCCTAGAACGGACCCGCTACCGCCACAACCGCTAGTGAAGACGGCCGTAGCCAGCAGTCCCGCCGAGAAACAACGGGGGAAAGGTGGCCCACGCCGGCCCCGCCTGGCCGAGGATCCGCAATCGGCATCACGGCGGACGAGCGCATTCAGCGAGTATCGTTTGTTCCTGCGGTTTTCGGTGGCCAAATGACGACTCCGAGGGGCACTGCGCAGCGACTTCCTCCCGGTTGACCGATGGAGGAAGAATTCGTCCGACGGACCCTAAGATAGTAGGGAGAGGCCCCCGCAACCAGTGGCCCCGGGGGCTTCTCCGCGCATCGCGTCGGGCGGCCGCATGATCCGGCGCCCGTAGGCAGCCTTACTTCACCTTACATGCGCGCTCATGTAGGCTGTTCGGAGCGTCTGTTCGGCGGGGATCGGAGCGGGCCCGCCACCGTAAACAGGGTCAAAGTTGAGCGCCCACCATTCATTTGATACGCCGGGCTCTACGAAGATGAAGTTCGTGGCATCGACGACAAGGTTACCATCGACCCAGATCTTCACC
>JBDHAD010000002.1:0-80435 GCA_039588215.1 Gemmatimonadota bacterium | reverse complement strand
GGCGTTCCACCCTCCACCGGGATCAGGAACAGGTGCTGCTGCCCCAGCCGCAGGAATCCCTGTCCATCCCGTCGGTAGATGAGACGCTCGTAGGTAGTGGCCGGCGGTGCCCATTCCGCCCCTTCCGGCTGGCGGGGCAACGCGGCGAAGGGCTCGGGCGCCATCGGCATGAACATGCTGAACGCGATCTGGCTCCCATCGGGGGACCAGCTCAGCCCTCCGGGCGATCGCTGCAGGTTGGTCAACTTCGCGGTCTCGCCCGTGTCCATCCACCGGAGGAAGAGCTGCCGCCTCTCGTTCTCATCCGACGAGACGTACAGCAACTTCGAGCCGTCCGGTGACCAACGTGGCGCCGAGTAGTTGGCGGGACCCGTGATCAACGGGCGATGATCGCTTCCGTCGAAGTTCAGGATCCAGATCTCTCCCCGTGTGCGGTCGGACATGATGTCGTTCGAGGAGCGCACGTACACGATCTTCGCACCGTCCGGCGAGATCTGCGGATCTCCTGCGAACTCGAGCTGGAAGATGTCAGCAGGCTGGAGGTGCCGGTCGGTCTGTTCCTCCGCTCTCGGTCCTTCCTGCCCCCCCAACGGTGCACCGACAAAGATCGCCAGCGCGGCACACAGCACTCTCATCTCCCGCATGGACTCCTCCTGCCTCGATTCAGGATGGTTCGACCGAAACTCCGGTAGCGGCCTCCCCGCCTTTGGGTCCGAAGAACAGGACCCAGACCGCGAGGTCGTCGCTGAACTCCTCGAAGCGATGCTCCACTCCAGCGGCTACGAACAGAAGATCGCCGGGCTCGAACCGCTGGCGAGATTCGCCATCGGAGAAGATGCCGCGTCCAGAAACGACGGCATAGATTTCATCGCGCGCTGAGGCGAGCTAGCGCATCCGCCAATCTCAAAGTGCGCGGTGTGGATCGGTTCCTCTTCAGTCCGTCGAGGGGGCGCGGAGCACCGCTTCGATATGGTTTGCCACGGCATCGACATCCCGATAAGACAATCCGTAGAGCCCCCACGCTGGCATCTCGGACTCATGCCCCACATAAACTCGGTGCCGGATGGCCGTGACATCGCCGGCGAACTCCCAGTCGGCGGCCAAGAGGTCCGGCATCTGGAGCGTGTGCTCCTGTGCCAGCTGGCCATTACCTCGGCCTCCCATGCCGTGGCATTTCTGGCAGCTGACCCGCCACACCAGCGCGCCTCGCTCGAGTGTCGAGTCCTGGCTGGCCCACTGGATCGTATCGAAGACCGCGGAATCGTACATCGCCTCGGCGGTAGCGACCGAGTCCGCGCGAGCCAACCGCAAATCGTCCGCCTGCTGCGCGGCCTCTTCTTCGGCGCTGGGGCCGCATCCGGTCGCGAGGAGCACTCCGACTAGGGCCATCATCCCGTGTCTCGTGGTCATCGTGTCGCTCCTTGCAGTGGTGTGACAGGAAGTTACGGTGAGAGGAGGGCCTCGGACCAGCCATCCCTCGACCTCCGGAGGGTTTCGGACGAGCCGGTCCTGCGTAGCTTGGGGCGCATGAACGACGGCCTACCGATACCCGAGACGATCCGCTGGACGGACGATGGCGCCGGACTCCTGATCCTCGACCAGACCCGGCTGCCGAGCGAGCAGGTGGAACGTGAGCTTCGCGAACTGGAAGATGTCGAGGAGGCGATCCAGAATCTCCGCGTCAGAGGCGCGCCCCTGATCGGTATTACCGCCGCCATGGGGCTCGCCGCGCTCGCACGGCGCGAGGTGCGTGACGCGAACCCGACCACGGCGGAGCTCGGGACGCGCCTGACAATCTGGGCGAATCGGCTCGCCGCCGCCCGTCCAACGGCCGTGAATCTCAGGTGGGCCGTCGAGAGGATGCGGGTGGCCTCCCAACCACGATCTGACGAGACGGCGGCCGGGTTAGCCGAGCGTCTCGTCCTCGAGGCAACGACCATCCTCGACGAGGATCGGCGGATGTGCCGGCGGATCGGGGAACATGCCGCCATCCTGCTTCAGGAAGGGACGAGCGTGATCACCCACTGTAACGCCGGGGCGCTAGCCACGGGTGGAATCGGTACGGCGCTCGCACCCATCTATGTGGCCACGGAGCGCGGAGTGAAACTGCGCGTGTTCGCGGACGAGACACGCCCGTTGCTGCAAGGAAGTCGACTGACGGCGTGGGAGCTCTCGCAGGCGGGGGTCGACGTCACCGTGATCTCTGACAACATGGCCGGCGCGCTCTTCGCGCAGGAGCCACCTGACATCGTGTTCGTGGGCTCGGATCGCATCGCGGCGAATGGAGACGTGGCGAACAAAGTCGGGACCTATGGGCTGGCAGTCATCGCCCGCCACCACCGAGTTCCGTTCTACGTGCTGGCGCCCACTTCCACCGTCGACCTCGACACGGCCACCGGGCAGGACATCCCGATCGAGCATCGCAGCCCCGACGAGATTCGACACGGCTTCGGTGCGCTGACGGCACCCGAAGATGCCGCGGTGTGGAGCCCAGCTTTCGATGTCACGCCGGCCGAGATGATCGCAGGCATCGTCACCGAGCAGGGCATACACCGACCGCCATACGACGAATCGCTGGCCGACGCGGTCGCGAGGGCGAGTGAGGAGAGGGACCTCGCGGCGAGCTGACCGACGCGGCCGGGCTACGCGGGGGGTGGGTCGCGAGGCGTGAGAATGGGAAGGTACGCTTTCCAGGGCCCGACTTCGTCCTCGAACTGCCGCGCCACGACCCGAGCGATCTGAGCCAGGTGATTCAGATCATGAACAACCCAAGTCGCGAGCAATTCGGCGAACGTGACGTCCCCCAGCTCGGGGTGGGCGCCGACCGCATCGAGATCGGGATTCGCCGCCAGCAGGGTCTCCAAGCTGGCCAGGTTTCCCGCCCTGAGTCTCGCGAATTCCTCCAGGAGGTCGGTCAGTGTCCGTCCGGCAGTGGTGTTCACGTGCGCAAATCGGTCGAAGGGCTGGAACGCTCGGGACGACCCTTCCGAGAGGATGATGCGCGCGCGCGGGATCCAGTCCTTCTTCTCTCCCTCGATCAGGTGACCGAGCACACCGAACGGGGTGAAGGTCCCCTCTCCTTCGTCCGAGTGCAGCAGGTCCTCAGGCAGGTCCTCGAGGATGGCACGAATCGTGTCCGGGGTACGGGTGAGGATGCGGACCATTTCCTCGACGGCATGCGACGCGTTCGGTTCCGACCCCAATCGCCCTCCTTCGTGAGCGGCCTTGTCCGACAAGCCCGACCCAATCTTCGCACGGAGTGTATCCGGCGACAGGTTGCACCCCGGCTTGGAGAAACATCCCGGACTGGCCCGGACCATTCGATCAGAACCTGCGCAAGGAGCGTGAGCCGTGCATGACTTGCCTTACCTTACGGCCGGCGAGATGCGCGAAGTCGATCGCGCGATGATCGAGGACTACCGCATCGAGCTTATCCAGATGATGGAGAACGCCGGTCGGGTCCTCGCCGGCCTTGCCCGGTCGAGATTCCTGGGTGGTAACGTGTTCGACCGCAGTGTCCTCGTCCTCTGCGGCGCGGGCAACAACGGGGGCGGCGGGCTGGTCTGTGCACGCCGGTTGCACTGTTGGGGGGCTCGCGTCCGAGTCATCACGACGAAACCGCAGGAGGAGTTCCGGGGGGTTCCCGAGCACCAGCTGGATATCGTGGACCGGCTCGGAATCCCGATCACGGACATGCACGGCCCGACCATCCTGTCGGAGGTCGATCTCGTTGTGGACGCGATTATCGGGTACGGGCTCTCCGGGCCACCCCGCGAGAGCGCGGCGCGCCTGATCCGCCTCGGGAACGATTACGGAGCTCCCATCCTGAGCCTGGACGCGCCCTCCGGTCTCGACGTGAGCACGGGAACGGCGCTCGAGCCCACGATGCGCGCCACCGCGACCCTCACCCTCGCGATTCCGAAGGTGGGGCTACGTGCTCCTGAGGCTGCCGCGTACATTGGGGAGCTGTACCTGGGTGACATCAGCGTGCCCCCGGAATTGTACGCCGGCCACGGCCTGGCCTATGACGTGGGCCCGATCTTTGCCCGCGAGGAGGTGGTCCGCGTTTGAGTCCTCACGGGGCACCGATCCGTCTGCTCGATCGGCTGGGCGAAGAGCGCCCCTTACTGGCCGTCGAGCTCCGTCCACCACGCGCGGACCTGACGCGGGGGGACAGCATCGAGACGTGGATCGACCTGTTTCATGCGTTCCGTCGCCTCGCAGCCGAGGACACGTTTCTCTTCGTGACCGACAATGCGGTCGGTGAGGCCGAGGAGGAGAACCTCCAACACCTGACCACGAACCTGACTGGACAGGTCGATCCTGCCACCATCGTTCCGTTTCTGACCTGCAAGCACCCACTCGAGTACTGTCTCCTGTACGCCTCGAGAGCGAGCGCGCGGGGTGTCCAGGCGCTGACCGTCGTGGGCGGCGACGACACCGGGGGCGTACCGCGTTGTGTCCCGCACGCTTTCCAGCTGAGACAGCTGCTCCGCGAGCGACTCCCGCACCTCGACCTGGGAGGGTGGGCGAACCTCCACCGGGACCAGGCACAGCAAGTCGACTATCTGCTCGATGAGCGCTTCGAGGCCGACTACTACTTCACGCAGATCGTGTCACACCACGACGCGGAGCACGTCGAGGGCTGGCTACAGGAGACACAGCGACGCGGGCTCGAGATACCGGGGGTGTTCGGCGTGTTTCTCTACCGGAGCGCGCGGCCCGCTATGCTCGAGCGCCTGAGCCAGTTCTTCCCTGTCCCGGCCGAGCCGCTCATGCGCGAGTTCGAATCGGGTGCCACCCCGGAGGAGGTATGCGCGCGATCGGTCGTCGCGCTTCGCCGAATGGGCGTCGACAAGATCTACCTGTGTAACCTGGGTGGGCGGCGGGCGGCTCAGCGATACCACCGCATCGCACAGACGGTCGACTCCCTGCTCTAGGGGCTAGCCGACGTCGAGCACCGCCAGTGCGCGCTCGACGCGATTCCCGGGCGCGCTGATCATCACACCCTGGACGGAATCGCCGATCGCCGAGAGCACCTCCCGCGCGAGCTTGACGCCCTCGCGCTCGGCCGCTTCCCGTCCTCCGCCCTCGGCATCGCGCATGCGATCGACGACGGACTGCGGCACCTCCAGCCCCGGCACCTCGTTCGCGAGAAACTCCGCGTTTCGAAGAGAAAGCAGGGGCCAGATGCCCGCCAAGACGGCGATTCCGTACTCCTTGACCGGTGCGAGCGCCTCCAAAAACCGATCGGGATCGAACACAGGCTGGGTGATCGCGAAGTCCGCGCCCGCTTGAACCTTCCACGCGAAGCGACGCAATTCGTCCTCGTGGTCCAAAGAGGTCTGGTTCCACGCCACACCGATCACGAACGATGTGGGTGCCCCGATGGCGGAGCCGCCCGGGTCCCGCCCACGATTCAGCTGGTGCACGACGTTAGTCAGCCCGATGCTGTCGATGTCGTACACGCCCGTCGTGTTGTACGGCCCGCTCCGGGGTGGGTCACCGGTCACCAGGAGGAGATTCCTGACCCCCGCTGCCGCCGCACCCAACAGGTCGGTCACCATGCCCAGCATGTTCCGGTCACGGCACGTGTAGTGGACGACGGTTTCGACCCCGACCTCACGCTCGACGATCATCGCTGCCGGCAACGAGCCTATCCGGCTGCTGGCCGCAGCCGGATCCACGATGTTCACGGCATCGACCCCGGCGTCACGAAGATGACGCGTCCGCGCGATCAGCTCACGCGGCTCCCACCCACGCGTCGGCGTCAGCTCGACCGTGCGTACGAACTCACCCGCAGCGAGCTTGCGCCCCAACCCGGAGCGGTTGTCCAGCGAGACAGGCTCGACCCGGTTCGGGTCGGTCGGGTCGTGGGGGGGCTCGACACGAACCCGAGGCGTCCGACCGTGCTCGGCACCCAGCAACTCGGCCATGTGGCGGGTGTGCTCAGGGGTCGTCCCGCAGCACCCACCGACGAACCTCGCTCCCGCCTCCGCGATCCGGCGCGCATATCGCGCCATGTACTCGGGGCTCGCCAGGTAGATCTTCCGGTCGCCGACATCTCGGGGGAGTCCCGCGTTGGGTTGTGCGGAGATGGGGAGTGACGTGACTCCCAGCATCCGCTCCACCGTCTCCAGGGCCGCGGAAGGTCCCACCGAACAATTGAGACCGAACACCTCCACGTCCCATCCCTCCGCCGCCTCCGCGACCGTCTCGACCGTGGCCCCATAGGCGGTCTCCCCGGCCTCGCCGAACGACATCTGGGCGAAGATGGGCAGGTCGGCGACCGCGCGCGCACCCAGCAACGCGGCGTGCAGCTCCTCGATGTCGCTGAACGTCTCGAGCACGAAACCGTCCACGCCACCTTCCGCGAGCCCCGTCGCCTGCCGGCTGAAGAACGTGACCGCCTCGTCGATAGAGGTCGGACCCCACGGCTCGATCCGGATCCCTAGCGGACCGATCGCTCCCAGCACACAAGCCCGCTCACCGGCCGCGCGCTGGGCGAGTCGGGCGGCGACCTGGTTCACCTCTTCGGTCCGACCGTCGAGGTTGAAGGCGGAGAGCTTCACGGGGTTCGCGCCAAACGTGTTCGTTTCAATGAGCTCGGCGCCGGCCCGCACGTAGTCCGAGTGGACGCCGAGGATCACGTCCGGCTGGGTGAGGTTCAACTCATCGTAACAGACGTTCACGAACACGCCGCGGGTGTAGAGCACGGTCCCCATGGCACCATCCATGAGGTGTACACGTCCATCCCCGATCAGCTCGCGTAACCGCCCGCTCACGACGCCCCCACCAGTTCGGGTGCCGGCGTATAGGCCAGATTCGGAGACAGCCACATCTCCGCCTCGCGAAGCGAGATGCCCGCGCGTGACGCGTAGTCCGCGACCTGATCCCGTTCGATCTTGCCGACCCCGAAGTAGCGTGAGTCCGGGTGCGAGAAGTACCAACCACTCACCGAGGATGCCGGCCACATCGCCAACTGTTCGGTCAACTCGACCCCGATCCGGCGTGGCACATCCAGCAAATCGAACAGCACGCGCTTCTGCGTGTGATCCGGACACGCCGGATAACCCGGAGCCGGCCGTATCCCATCGTACGTCTCGGCGATCAACTCATCGCTACCGAGCGATTCGCCCGGTGCGTATCCCCACAACTCGGTCCGCACGCGTTGGTGCAGTCGCTCTGCAAGCGCCTCGGCGAGCCGATCCGCGAGTGCCTTGGCGAGGATGCTATGGTAGTCGTCGTGATCCGCTTCGAACGCGGCACACAGCTCTTCCAGTCCCAGACCGGCCGTCACCGTGAACGCTCCGATCCAGTCCTCCACGTCGCTGCCGAGTGGCGCCACGAAGTCCGCGAGACATACGTTTCGACGATCGTCCCGGCGTTCCATCTGCTGCCGCAGGTGATGCACGACGGCCAGAGTACGGGTCCGATCCGAGTCCTCGTACAGGACCACGTCGTCGCCACGCGAGGCCGCGGCGAATAAGCCCACCACCGCGCGCGCCTTGAGGAGACGCTCACTGACGATGCGCTCAAGCAGGTTCCGGGCGTCGACGAACAACCTCCGAGCGGACTCTCCGACGACGGCATCATCCAGAATGGCTGGATGGCGGCCGCGCAACTCCCAAGCCGAGAAGAAGGGGGTCCAGTCGATGAGCCCGATCAGCTCCTGTATCGGGTAGTCCTCAAAGACCGTGATCCCACCTTCCCGCGGTCGTGGAGGCGTGTACGTCTCCCAATCGCACGTCCAGGGGTTGGCTCGCGCCTCATCGAGCGTGACGAGGTGTCGCTTCCTTTCGCGCTCGCTGTATTCGACCCGAACCTGCGCATACGTGTCGGCGACCTCGCGCGCGTACGGCTCGCGACGCTCGGGGTTGAGCAGGCTGGAAACGACCCCCACGCATCGAGACGCATCCAGAACGTGCACGGTCGGTCCTGTGTACCGCTCGTCGATCCGGACGGCCGTGTGCTTCTGCGAGGTGGTGGCCCCTCCGATCAAGAGTGGGGTCTCGAACCCCAGACGCTCCATCTCGGCCGCCACGTGCACCATCTCGTCCAAAGAGGGTGTGATGAGGCCGCTCAGTCCGATGATGTCGACCTCCTCTTCGCGCGCCGTCGACAGGATTCGATCCGCAGGCACCATCACGCCGAGATCGATCACTTCGTAGTCGTTACACCCTAGAACCACCCCCACGATGTTCTTGCCGATATCGTGCACGTCCCCCTTCACGGTGGCGAGCAGGACCTTGCCCTTGGCTCGCCGTGCACTCTTCCCTTCGCCGTCACGCTCCGCCTCCAGGAAGGGGACGAGATACACCACGGCCTTCTTCATGACCCGGGCGCTCTTGACCACCTGCGGGAGAAACATCTTTCCGCTTCCGAAGAGGTCTCCCACGCGCTGCATGCCTCCCATGAGAGGACCCTCGATCACGTGCAGAGGGCGCTCGCAATTCAGCCGCGCCTCTTCGGTGTCTTCTTCGATGAAATCGACGATCCCTTCGACCAGCGCATGCGAGAGGCGCTCCTCAACGCTCATCTCCCGCCAGGCGAGATCGGGTCCGGAGCGCTCGGTCTGCCCGGTCACGCGACCGGCGATCTCGGTCAAGCGCTCGGTGGCTTCGGAACGACGGTTGAACAGGACGTCCTCGGTGGCCTCGAGAAGCTCGGCAGGGATGTCGTCGTAGACCGGAAGGCGACCCGCATTCACGATCCCCATGTCGAGCCCGGCCTGGATCGCGTGATACAGGAATACCGAGTGCATGGCCTCGCGCACCGCGTTGTTTCCGCGGAACGCGAACGAGAAGTTGCTCACGCCACCACTCATCGAGACTCCGGGGAGTGTCTCCTTGATGCGGCGGGTGGCCTCCAGAAACGCATGGCCGTACTCGTTGTGCGCTTCGATACCCGTCGCCACGGCGAAGATATTCGGGTCGAAGATGATGTCCTCGGGTGGGAAGCCGACCTTCTCGGTCAGCAGCGCGAAAGCGCGCTGGCAGATCTCCACCTTCCGATCTTCCGTGTCGGCCTGCCCGTCTTCGTCGAACGCCATCACGATCACGGCGGCTCCGTACCGCCGGATCAGTCGCGCCTGCTGAAGGAACAGATCCTCGCCCTCCTTCAGGCTGATGGAGTTCACGACCCCCTTCCCCTGCAAGCACTTCAGGCCCGCCTCGATCACCTCCCAGCGAGACGAGTCGACCACCACCGGCACCCGGGCAATGTCCGGCTCAGCCGCCATCAAGTTCAGGAAGCGTGTCATCGCGGCAACCGAGTCGAGGAGGCCCTCGTCCATGTTTACGTCGATCATCTGCGCGCCATTCACCACCTGGTCGCGCGCGACGTCGATCGCCTCCTCGTATCTGTCTTCCTGGATGAGCCGGGCAAAGCGCGCCGAACCCGTCACGTTCGTCCGCTCCCCGATGTTCACGAATAGCGTGTCGGGGCGGATGACCAGTGGCTCTAGCCCGCTCAGAGAGGGGAGCATCGAGGCTTCGGGAGTGGCTCGCGGGGCGAGGCCACGCACTCGGTCGGCGAGGGCTCGCGTGTGGTCCGGCGTCGTCCCGCAGCAACCGCCGACGAGGTTTACGAGTCCGTTATCCGCGAAGCCACCCAATACCTCAGCCATAGCTTCGGGGCTCTCGTCGTATTCCCCGAATTCGTTGGGCAAGCCCGCGTTCGGGTGGCAGCTCACGAGGGTGTCGGCCAGGTGAGACAGCTCCTCGACGTACGGCCGCAGGTCGCTGGCCCCGAGCGCGCAGTTCAAGCCCACGCTGAACAGGTTCGCATGGCGGATCGAATACCAGAACGCTTCGGTGGTCTGGCCGGACAGCGTGCGGCCGCTGCGATCGGTGATCGTTCCCGACACGCACAAGGGCACGTTGACTTCCAGGGTCTCGACCAGCTCGAGGAGCCCGAACAGAGCCGCCTTGCAGTTCAGCGTGTCGAACACCGTCTCCACGAGGAGCAGATCGACGCCGCCCTCGATGAGCGCCTCGCCCTGCTCCCGATACGCGGCGGCCAGCTCATCGAACGTCACCGCCCGGAAGCCCGGGTTCTCGACGTCGGGTGAGAGCGACGCGGTTCGATTCGTCGGACCCAGGCTGCCGGCCACGAAACGCGGTCGCGCCGGGTCGAGGGCGGTGAACTCGTCCGCCGCGGCACGCGCGATCCTGGCCGCCTCCCAGTTCATATCGGCCACCGCCGATTCGGTACCGTAGTCGGCCTGCGAGATCGCCTGGGCGTTGAACGTGTTCGTCTCGATGATGTCGGCACCGGCGTCCAGATACGCACGGTGGATATCCCCGATCGCACCCGGACGGGTGAGAGACAGAAGGTCGTGGTTGCCCTGGAGCGGCGTCGGGTGATCCCCGAACCGGTCGCCCCGGTAATCGTCCTCGTCGAGGCGGAGGCGTTGAATCATGGTCCCCATCGCCCCATCGAGCACCAGGATCCGGCTCTCGAGGGCACCCCGCAGCGCCTGCACTCGGCTGTCGCGATCTTGCGTCACATTTCCTCCAACAAAGAAACCCCGTCGCTAGTCGCGCCGGGGCGGGCTCTTTAGCGACTTCTTTAACGTGGCCGCAATCTGCCTCAAATCACCACGTACCATCGACTGTCCGACTCGTGCTCTGTTGGTGCAATATAGGGGCCATTCGACGCGGTGGGAACTTCGAAGCGCGTCACCGTACGCGTTCGTCGTCTGCGGAGGCGAGCGCGCGATTCAACCCCCTACGGACGTGGAGGGAGTCAAAAGCCATGAGCCACGAAGACCTCGACCTCGGGGCAGCCGTCGAGCGCGGCGCGGGGATTCACGTCCTTCGAGCCCCGTAGAAGCCACCGGGGGTCCCGCACGAGGTGTTCAAGACCAGCAGCGAGGAGCCCGTCGTAGCCGTCGTAGCGCGTTCCGACCCGAGCGAGTGGGAGAAGATCATTTCGTATGAGCGCGATGATTGATCGGGCGCTGAGGCATCCCTCGGCGTAGCGTCGGACCCGCCCGCCATATGCCTTCCCCCGGCTCCCGCGCGCGGAGCGCCCGCGCTTCGCCACGCGGCTCGGTGCCGTGTTCACGATGATCGGAGTCGCCGCCGGCCGAGCGGGGCGGGCTCGAAGCTCCTGTTCGGGTGGGTGCGGTTCGCCGTTCCCGGTGCCATCCTTCTCGTGGGTCTGTGGTGGTTGGCATCGGAGGTTCTCGGTCTGACGAGCGGATTGTAACGGGGCGGCCCACGGGAGTTCTTTCCCAATCTGTCAGGGCTCGAGCGAGAGTGCGGGGATCGCCTACCGGATCCCGGTATCGCACGAAAACTCGAGGACTGTCAAACGGCCGGCCTGCACCGAGGCGGCGGCGGCGGCGGGCAGCGACATCGCTCCCGGACATTCACGAACCTCGACGCGATAGTTACCGGGAACGAGCGCGGCGAGCGCCCTTCCCTCCGCATCCGTGTGAACGCGAGTATCGCCGGACGCGTCGGTCCGCGCGATGTGAACCAGCGCACCCTGCACCGGACTCGAATTGTCCTCCCCTTCCCTGGCAACCGGTTGGATCGGCCCGCGCGTCACGAGGATATCGAATCCCGTCCCGGGATCGGCACCCAGAATCGATGGAGCGCACCCGGCGAGCCAGAACGCCCCCGCCAGCACGAGACCGATGATCCAGGGGACGCGCCGCCAGGTCCGCCGATGCGCGGGCAAGAGGCGCGGGAGAGCGAGCTTCGTCATCGCACCTTCCAGGTCTGGTCCGAGCGGCACCTCGGAGGGGCAGCCAGATAATAGACGCCCGAGCACCCGAATTCGTGACGCAGGAAGGGCTCTCAGCGATCCGGTTTCGGTCCCAGGCCAGACCGGACTCGAGCCGTTATGTTGATGAGACTGGACGTTAGGGACTCGGGAGCATGCAGACACTCCAACGGTGCCACGGATCATCCGTGCTTGGCCAAATCTCCTATGCTTGACGTCCCACGGGCTCGATCCACCCGGCAGCTCGGGGTGCTGACGGCTCTCGTGCTCGGTTGCGCGCCGGCCCCGACCGTAGATGATGCCCTCATCATCCGAGGGGTGACGGTCATCGATGGCACCGGCGCGCCGCCGCGAGACGACATGGCCGTATTGGTCCGTGGCGATCGCATCGCCGCCATAGGGCCATCCGATGCGGTCGATTGCCCGACAGGCGGACGTGTGATCGATGGCTCCGGGAAGTACCTCATCCCGGGTCTGTGGGACATGCACGTGCACCTCTCCAAGACACGCGCCTCGGCTCTCACCCTCTTCGTGAAGGAAGGGGTCACCTCCGTGCGCGACATGGGCGGCGAGCTCGAGGAGCTGCTCACCTGGCGCGAAACCATCCGGCGGGGTGACCGCCTCGGTCCTCGTATCGTGCTGGCCGGACCGTATCTCGAGGCACCCGAGAACGTGCAGCGAATGCTCGACGCGGAAGTGGTCGAGCCGGTCGGGCGAACCCGGATCCCGGTGGGCGATCCGCAGCGAGCACGGGCGGTGGTAGACTCGCTGGCCGCGCTGGGCGTCGACTTCATCAAGATCCGTACGCTGGCCTCCCTCGCCACGTATCGCGGAATCGTGGCTGCGGCGCGGGCTCACGATCTACGCGTCGTCGGACACACGTTCGGTATTCCCCTCCGCGAGCTGATCGAAACGGGTCACGGAAGCATCGAGCATTTCCTGTACCCGCCTCCAGGCAGCGTTCCCACCACCGAGCGGGCCGCCCTTTATGCCGAGCTCGTGGCTCGCGACATGGCCGTCGTGCCCACTCTAGTGAACTTCGAGGCCTCGATCCTCCTGTCGCCCGATACTCTCGACGCCATCGTAGGGGACAGCCTCGGACTCCTCGACGATCGGCGGCGCTATGTGTCTCGCTTCCTGATCGCGGACTGGGGAGAGCAAGTTGCGGAGCGGCGAGAGGACTCGGGGGTCGACTGGCGCGAGATCTACGAGGACTGGGTCGCGACCCTGCGCGAGATGCGCCAGGCGGGAGTGCGTATCCTGGCGGGGTCGGACGTGGCGGTCATCAACATCTACCCGGGCTCCAGCCTGCACGAGGAGTTGGGTTGGCTGGTGCAGGCCGTGGGTATGACACCGCACGAGGCTCTGATGAGCGCCACCCGCCATCCAGCCGAGTTCCTCGGGCTCTCGCATGAACTCGGGACGGTCGAGCCAGGCAAGCTCGCGGACCTCGTCCTCCTCACAGCCGACCCGCTTGCCGACATCTCGAACCTAGGAGAGATCGACGCGGTTATCGTGCGCGGCCGTCATCTGGGCCGCGCGGAGCTGGTCGCACTTCAGAGCGAGCTCCTCATGGCGGAGGACCTCGCGCGGAACGACTGGCAATGACCTCCCTGCGGGTGGACCGTCTCGTCCTGCGCGAGATTCGGCTCCCGCTCCGGGAGCGGTTCGAGATTTCATCGGGCTGGGTAGAGGAGCGACGGATTCTGCTCCTCGAGCTCCACCATCCGGACGGACCGGTCGCGTGGGCCGAATGTGTCGCCGGTGAGCGCCCCAATTACTCCCCCGAGACGATCGACACCGCATGGCTCGCGATCCGTGAGTGGCTGGGCCCCAAGGTTCTGGCGCACACGTTCCCCGGGCCCGATGCTCTGGCAGGAACGCTCGCGGACGGCATACGCGGACACCCGATGGCGAAGGCCGCCGTGGAGATGGGGTTCTGGTGTATGGCCGCCGAGCTGGAACAGGTCTCGTTGGCCCGTCGCCTGGGGGGGACACTCGAACGAGTGCCGGTCGGCATCTCCCTGGGAATCCAGGGTTCGCCCGGCGATCTGGCGACAAAGGCATCGGAGGCGGTCGTGCAGGGCTATCGCAAGGTGAAGCTGAAGATCCGCCCCGGAGCAGATCATGACTACGTGGCCGCCGCGCGTGAGGCTGTGGGCCCCGAACACGGGCTCGCCGTCGACGCCAATGCTGCCTATACGCTGGCCGATACCGAAGAGCTCCGCCGACTCGACGACTTCCATCTCATGATGATCGAGCAGCCTCTCGCGACGGGCGACCTGGTTCGGCACGCCGAGCTCCAGGCCCGGTTGCAGACCCCGATCTGCCTCGACGAGTCGATCGTGCACGTCGCCAGCGCGGAAGACATGATTGCCCTGGGCAGCGGTAGAATCATCAACGTAAAGCCGGGACGGGTGGGTGGCCTTCTTGCGGCTCGGGCGATCCACGGTGTGGCGGAGGCGCATGGCATGCCGGTGTGGTGCGGCGGCATGCTCGAAAGCGGTATCGGCCGCGCATACAACGTCGCGCTCGCATCCCTGCGCAACTTCACGCTTCCTGGCGATCTGTCGCCGAGCCGCCGCTACTGGGAGCGTGATATCGTCGAACCCGAGTGGACGATGACCGGGGATGGGTTTGTGGTGGTCCCATTCGACGTCCCGGGATTGGGGGTCGACGTGAACGTCGATAGGATCGATGATCTCACCGTGCGCACCGAGGAGCTTGCCCCACGCGGGAGTTCCGACAGCCCCGCGCCGAGCCCATGACGAACAGACCGGCCGCGCCCCCGGCTAAAGGTGCCTTCAGCCTCAGACACCTGGAACGCCTGGTGGAGTTCGAAGCCTGCGTGGAACTGCAGCGCACGACTTGGGGCGACGCGTTCCTGGAGTTCGTTCCGGCTTCCCTGCTCTTCGTGTCGCAGAAGGTCGGCGGACTCGTTGCGGGAGCCTTCACGGAGGACGATCGACTCGCGGGTTTCGTGTTCAGCCTGCAGGGGACGCGCGACGAGGTGCCCGTCCACTGGTCGCACATGTTGGCCGTACACCTGGAGGCTAGAGGCCGTGGGCTGGGCCGACGTCTCAAGCTCTTTCAAAGGGAGGAGCTGCTGAAGAAGGGAGTGGAGAGGGTCTTCTGGACGTTCGACCCCCTCATCGCTCGCAACGCCCACCTGAACCTGAACCGGCTCGGCGTCGACATCGCGGGCTACGCCCCCAACATGTACGGACGCGAGACGGGAAGTCCGCTTCATTCCATGGGAGACACCGACCGCCTCATCGTACAGTGGGAGCTGGCGAGCCAGAGGACGCTCTGGGCGATCGAGGGTGAGCAGACACAGACCAACGAGGCCGCCGTCGAGGCGCCCATCGTCGCTCCACCCGACCCGAGCGAGCGCCTGTCCGGGGCTCCGGAGTTGCCCGAGACGAGCTCGGTGCTGATCGAGATCCCCTGCGACGCGGGCGAGCTGGCGACCCACTCGCCGAGGGACGCCCAGCGTTGGCGGGTCTCGACCCGGCGGGCGTTCCTCCACTACCTGGGAAGAGGCTACACGGTGCAGAGCTTCCACAGAGGAGCCGCAGACCACCGCTGCTTTTATTTCCTGCGTCGCCACTAGCTGTCGGCGCGGCGGCCTCCGACCGACTTCCTGACGCGACCACACCCGGACGGCTGGTCAGAAGCCGACTGGTCCACCTACTTTTTTTCGAGCCTCTCGCCAGCACCGGCCCACGGCAAAGGAGCGAGTATGACCTGCGGTCGACACCTCGGCAGACACGTCGCCACCTTCACACTCACCCTCACGTCCCTGGGGCCTTCATGGGGCTTGGCCGCACAGGAACCGTACTCCCTCGAGCAGATCATGGAGGCGCCGTTTCCGTCGGGCCTCTTGGCTGATCACGGAAGCGGCGGGTTCGCGTGGGTCCTGAACGAAGGTGGTGCGAGAAACATCTGGATCGCTCGGCCACCCGAGTACACCAGCCGTCGTCTCACATCGTACACGGAGGATGACGGTCAGGAGCTCTCGAGCCTCCGGTTCACGCCGGACGATCGACGGCTGTTCTTCGTCCGCGGGGGTGCACCCAACCGGCAGGGGGAGACTCCCAACCCGACCAGCGCTGCGCAGGGGGCGGAGCGAGTCATCTGGGTCGTCGATCTCGACGGTTCGGAAGCGGGTCAGCCCAGGCGCCTCACGGCCGGCTCCTCCCCCAATCCATCCCCGGATGGCTCACGTCTCGTGTTTCTGCGCGGTGGCCAGATCTGGTCCATCAATGTCGATGCGACACCGGAGGAGCCCGGCACGCCCTCGGCTCCGGAGGCAGCCGAGGGTGAAGGTGAACCGGCGCGCGGGCCACGGCAGCTCCTCCGTACGCGGGGGAGCGCCGGTTCGCTGCGTTGGTCTCTGGACGGTAGCCACCTGGCATTCGTGAGTAGTCGCGGCGATCATAGCTTCATCGGATTGTTCTCGGTCGACGATAGCACAGTCCGGTATGTGGATCCCTCCCTCGCGCGCGACGGGTCGCCGACGTGGTCGCCCGACGGCAGCCGCCTGGCTTTTGTGCGGATCCTCAACGAGCGCGACCGGGTGCCGTTCGCACCGAGACGCTCCGCCCTCCCCTGGTCCATACGGGTGGTCGACATCGCCACTGGAGACGGATCGGAGGTGTGGCGCGCCTCCGAGGGAACAGGCAGCGCGTTCCGTGGGATCGAGGGGGCGGACCAGGTATGGTGGGCGGTGGGAGATCGAATCGTGTTTCCCTGGGAGCGCGACGGTTGGACCCACCTGTACTCGGTCGCTGCCGCGGGGGGCGAGCCGAGCCTCCTCACACCCGGCGCCTTCGAGGTCGAGCACGTCACGCTGTCGGCGGATCGCGAGCGACTCATCTACTCGTCGAACGAGGCGGACATCGATCGACGACACCTGTGGTCGGTCAATGTGGCGCGCGGCGCGCCCGTGGCGCTCACGCAGGGGTCGGGGATCGAGTGGTCACCGGCCGCCACCGCCGATGGCCAAGTGATCGCCTTTCTGGCCTCGGATGCTCGGACTCCCGCGCATGCGGAAATCCTGCATGCCGACGGCCGCAGGCGCCGGTTGGATCCGGGGACGCCCGGGGACTTCCCGCTGCGACACCTCGTCACGCCCGAGGCCGTGACGTTCCTCGCGGAAGATGGCGTACAGATACACGGGCAGCTGTTCACGCCGGCGGATCTGCCACCGGGAGACAGACGCCCCGCCATCCTCTTCTTTCATGGCGGCTCTCGCCGCCAGATGCTCCTCGGGTGGCACTATCGGGGCTACTACCATAACGCCTACGCGATGAACCAGTACCTCGCCAGTCGGGGATACGTCGTGCTGTCCGTCAACTACCGAAGCGGGATCGGTTATGGGATGGAGTTCCGCGAGGCCCTCGATTACGGCGCACGTGGCGCGAGTGAATACCGCGATGTGGTGGCGGGCGGCCGGTATCTGGCTCAGCGGGCGGATGTCGACCCGGATCGGATCGGGCTTTGGGGCGGCTCCTATGGGGGCTATCTGACCGCACTCGGACTCGCTCGCGACTCAGAACTGTTCGCGGCCGGCGTGGACTTGCACGGCGTGCACGACTGGAACGTGGTGATCCGCAACTTCGTCCCCGCGTACCAGGCCGAGCGCCGGGCGGAGGTCGCCCGCCTCGCGTTCGAGTCATCTCCCATGGCCTCGATCGATGGCTGGCGCTCGCCTGTGCTGCTCATCCATGGGGATGACGACCGCAACGTTCCGTTCTCCGAGTCGGTGGATCTCATCGAGGCGTTGGAGCGACGGAACGTCGTTGTCGAGCAACTCGTGTTCCCCGACGAGGTACACAGCTTTCTTCTCCACCGGAACTGGCTCGCGGCGTACCATGCGACGGCCGATTTTTTCGAACGGATGCTCAAGGGTGCTGTGACGGCTGCCGCAGGGTCCGATGAAGGGTCACAGCGATGACTCGGGCGCTGGTGGCGATCGCGGTTTCGGCCGCGTTATCCGCGGCGTGCGGAAGTCGAGAGGAGGACTCGGAAGTGTCGTCGAGCGCTGGGCCGGGCACACGGGCGGATCTGGTCCTCACCGGCGGCCGCGTGTGGACCTCCGGTGACAACGATTCCGCAGGCGAGCCGACCGCGATCGCGGTGCGTGGCGGGCGGATCGCCGCCGTGGGATCGGACGCACACATTGAGGAGTGGGTCGGACCCGGCACGCGACGCGTGGCTCTGAGCGGGCGTCGCGTGATCCCCGGCCTCATGGACAACCACACTCATTTCCTGGATGGCGGCTTCGAGCTGAGCGGGGTGCAGCTGCGTGACGCCGACACACCGACGGAGTTCGCCCGCCGAATCGGACGGTTCGCGTCCGATCACCCCGGAGAGTGGATGACCGGCGGCCAGTGGGATCACGAGCTCTGGGGGGGAGCGCTTCCGCACCGCGATTGGATCGATTCGCTGACCGCTGAGACGCCTGTATTCGTCCAGCGGCTCGATGGGCACATGGGTCTCGCCAACTCCAGGGCGCTCGAGGCCGCCGGGATCAACGCGTCCACCCCTGATCCGGACGGCGGGACGATCGTCCGCGACGAGGATGGCCGCGCGACGGGCGTGCTGAAGGATGCCGCGCAGGCGTTCGCGTTCGAGCGCATGCCACCGCCCTCGGAAGACGAACTGGACCGCGCCCTGGCTGCCGCGGCCCGACACGCCGTCGAGCGCGGCGTGACCTTGATCACGGACATGGGTACCTGGGCCGGGTTCGAGACGTACCGCCGCGCCCGGGCCCGGGGGTCCTTACCGCTGCGTGTGTATGCAGTCGTGCCGCTGGCTACCTGGGAGCGCATGCGGGATCTCCTCGCGGACGAAGGTCGCGGAGATCACCGTCTATTCTGGGGTGGCCTGAAGGCGTACGTGGATGGGTCGCTCGGTTCGACCACGGCCTGGTTCTACGAGCCGTATGAGGATGCTCCCGATGAGCGCGGGCTGATGGTCACGGATACGGCCACGCTTCACGAAGACATCCTCCAGGCCGACGCCGCCGGGATGCACGTGATCGTGCACGCGATCGGGACGCGCGCCAACGATTGGCTGCTGGATGCGTTCGCCGAGGCCGAACGCGTGAACGGGCCCCGAGATCGACGCTTCCGCGTCGAGCACGCGCAGCATTTGCGACCCGACGCCATCGAGCGCTTCGCTGCACAGGGGGTCGTCCCATCGATGCAGCCGTACCATGCCATCGACGATGGCCGCTGGGCTATCAACCGCATCGGTCCCGAGCGCATCGATCTCACGTACGCGTTCCGTGACTTGCTGGACTCCGGGGCCGCCCTGACCTTCGGAAGCGACTGGACGGTGGCGCCCCTCGACCCGCTCCTGGGGATCTACGCGGCGGTCACGCGCCGCACGACCGATGGCCGTAACCCGGAGGGGTGGGTGCCGCGGCAAAAGATCTCGGTCGAGGAAGCAGTGACCGCATACACGAGCGCAAACGCATATGCGAGCTACCTCGAGTCGGAGTCGGGGAGGATCGCACCCGGATTCTACGCGGACCTGGTCGTATTGTCGGATGACATCTTCACGATCGATCCGATAGAGATAGAGCGCGTTCGCGTGGACCTCACGTTCGTCGAAGGCGAGCTCGTGTTCGAACGAGAGAGTACGTCATGAACCGACTGACGGGAAAGCGGATCCTCATCACGGGGGCAAGCTCCGGGATCGGTGCCGCCTGCGCGAGGCGGTTCGGCGAGGCGGGTGCCAACCTGACCCTTTGGGCGCGACGGCGTGAGCGACTCGAGACCCTTGCGACCGAGCTGTCCTCCTCGCACCAGGTCGACGTCAGGCTCGCCGAGGTCGATGTGAGAGATCGCGACACGGTTGCCGCGGAGGCCGCCACTCTCCTGGAAGCCGGCTGGATCCCCGATATCCTTCTCAACAACGCCGGGCTGGCCGCCGGGTTCGCGACGCTACAGGAGGGTGATCTCGAAGACTGGGATCGGATGATCGATACGAACGTCAAAGGCCTGCTGTTCGTTACCCGCGCGCTGTTGCCCGCCATGATCGATCGGGGCATCGGGCACGTGGTGAATGTCGGCAGCACCGCGGGTTACCAGGTCTACCCCAAGGGCAACGTATACAACGCTTCGAAGTTCGCCGTGCGCGCCCTCACCGAGGGTATGAACCTGGACGTGGCCGGGACCCGGTTACGCGTCTCGAGCGTCAATCCAGGCTTCGTGCACACGGAGTTTTCGTCGGTCCGATTCGATGGAGACGAGGAGAAGGCGGAGTCCGTGTATCACGGATTCGACCCGTTGACGGCGGAGGACGTGGCGGAGGTCGTGCATTTCATCGTGAACGCGCCCGAGCACGTGAACGTCGCCGATGTGCTGCTGCTTCCGACCGCACAAAGAAGCGTCTACGTCGTACATCGCGAGGAGTCCTGATGGGCGTCAGGGGAATCGGCGGGATCTTCTTCAAGTCTGCAGCGCCGGATGCGCTGCGAGCATGGTATCGAGATTACCTGGGGCTAGCGTCCGGGGATGGCGGGGGGGCCTGGTTCGAGGGACAAGGAGACGGTCAGCCGGGAGAGCGCGCACTCACCGTGTGGGGCCCGTTCCCGGACACGACCGACTATTTCGATCCCAGCTCAAAGCCGTTCATGATCAACTTCCGCGTCGTCGACCTCGAACCCCTCGTGGCGTCTCTTCATGCGGCCGGCGAAGCGGTAGACGACGAGATCTTCGAGGGTGAGGAGGGACGTTTCGCCTGGGTCATGGACCCGGATGGACACCGGGTGGAGCTGTGGGAGCCCGCCGACCACCTACCGGCACGTCCGCCGGTTTCCGGTCCGGTGACCGGGCTGGGAGGCGTCTTCTTCAAGACCGGCGACCCAAGCGCTCTCAAAGCCTGATACGCGGAGCGCCTAGGCGTTACTCCGGATCCCGATGGCTACGTCAGCTTCCGCTGGCGGGAGTTGGATGGGACGCCCGCGTTCACGGCTTGGGAACCATTTCCCGCCGATACGGACTACTTCGATCCGAGCGACAAGCCCTTCATGATCAACTTCCGCGTGCGCCAGTTGGACGATCTTCTCGAGCGTCTACGGACCGCGGGCGTGGAGGTGGATGCTCGTCTCGACGAGTACGACTACGGGCGTTTCGGGTGGGCCATGGACCCCGATGGCCAGCGTATCGAGCTCTGGGAACCGCCTGACCCGGAGGGCACCTCAGACCCGTAACCATGGGGGTCTCTCGCGAACCGATCCCAGGATCTTGACAGTGACCCGATATATCGCTATCGATACGTATACGATATATCGTGACAGGTCGCGATACGTCGCCGGAAGGCTGGCGCACCGTTGACCGTCACACCCCTCGAACCGAGATCAAAGCAGGAGCGGAAGCGCGATGCTGACAGGTCGTGACTACGGATTCGGTGCCTGGGCCAACTGCTGCGGACCAGGCGTCTTCGCGTTTGGTCGGCCATTGGGCGCCAAACGACGCGTCGTCCGGAAGGGCGACCTGAAATATGTCATCCTCGGTCTACTGCGTGGACAGCCGATGCACGGATACGAGATCATCCGCCGCCTGGAGGAAGAGTCGGGTGGCATGTACTCGCCTAGCCCGGGCTCGGTGTACCCCACCCTCCAGATGCTGGAGGACCAGGGCTTTGTCGCATGGGAGCAGGCGGATGGAAAGAAGACCTATCGGATCACCGAAGAAGGGCTAGCCTTCCTCGACAAGCACACGGCCCGACACGATGACATCTTCGGTCGCTTCGTAAACTTGGGTGAGCGTTTCACCGGCGCCGAGATGCGCGATCTCACTCGCTCTTTCATCCGTCTTGCTCAGGTGAGCTTCGATCGCGCCGTCGGCGACGGCGGGGACGAGGGAAAGATCGAGGTCCTGAAGGAGATTCTGGACAGGGCCGCACGCGAGATCGAACAGGCCTGGCCCAAGTCGGCCGAGCACGCGACGAGCGAGGGCTAGCGCCATGTTCGAAGCCTTCCTGTTGTTCGTCCTGGTGGTCGGGTTGGCTCGGAGGCGTGGGGAGCGTTGGGAATGGAGCCGGGAGCGCGCCGCGCGCGCGCTGAGCGGGTGGATGGATCAGGCCGGGATCCTGGTCCGACGCGTGAGACGTGCGTTACCCGACCTGTGGTCTTGCTGCCGTCGAGACGTTCGCAGCCTCATTGAGGATATCGTCGCCGTCGCACACCCACGCTTGTACCACCGCATGGCGACGCCGAAACCCGGGCTAGCAGCTCCGGCCGGCGTCACCCCACCCGCGGGCGATCTGGGTGCACCGGGATCCGAACGCGGGCCAGGGGCGCGGGAGAGGTTGGCGAGCGTCCTGCGCGGAGTCGCGGCGGGGGGCGCGCCGTCGGAAGCCCCGACGACGCCAGCGTGGCGGCGGCTGCAGCGCCGCTACCTGGACGGACGAATCACGCTGGAGCAATACGTGGCCGAGGCGGAGCGACTCAGGGGCGGAGCCGTCTAGCCGACTCGCTCCCAAGACTCTACTCGTCTACTTGGGTCCCCCACTTGCGAGGACCCGTGCGCGGACGGTACTTGACGCCCTCCACCGACCTCAACTCCTCTTCAAGGGTCCAAACGCGGCCCTCATGCTTGCGGGCGGCAGCCAGCACGACACCTGCGGCCGGCGAGAGCCCGTGCTGGACGCCCAGTCTTCCCGCACTAAGCGCCACCGTGGTGTCGAGGTTCACCACCTTCCCCTGCTGCATCGCGGCAGCCGCCTGGAGTGCATCACCTTCATCTCCGTGGCGATACACGTGCCGGAACACATCCAGGATGGTGACCGTCGGGACGATGAGCTGGTCGACCTCCTGAAGTGTCTGGGCAAAGAACGCCGCGTCTGGGCCGTCCGTGAAGTATTCGAGCCAGCCCGACGCGTCGACTACGTTCACGCGTTCCACTCCGCTGGAGATCGCTCGATGCCTTTGAGGAATCCTCTCATCCCCTTCACGGGTCTGAAGGGGACGAACTCCACGCGATCGTGGTACAGGAGGGCCTGCACTTTTTGGCCGGGCCGGAGCCCTAGCGATTCACGAATCGGACGTGGGATGACGACTTGGTACTTGGGGGAGACGGTGACAACGGTCTCGGTCAGCATACGCTTCTCACATCGATGCGGATAAAGTAGGACGGGACAAGGATCGACGATAATAACGTTTTACCGGGGGACTTGTAAACCAGGCTCGAGCACGACCGCCCAGCGTCGCTGATGGGACCCTGACGACCCTCCCTGGCTCCCCAGGCAAAGAAGCGGGGGCGGCAGCATTCAGGCCGCCCCGCTCGATGGGTTCGACAGGGCCGAGCGCACCCGGCCGACCGCCAGGTGGCCTAGCGGCGGCGTTTGCGCTCCTGTTTCCAGCGCCGGTGCGCCTCGGCGTTCTCGAGCCACGGCTGCCGCTCGAAGTAGGTCCGCGTGGCCGCGACCACCTGAGGCGCCAGAAAGAGCAGCGCGATCAGGTTCGGAATGATCACGATCGCGAGGAAGATATCGCCCAGCGTCCACGCGACCGCCAGAGGCAATACCGCGCCGATGAAGTGAGCGGCGACGAACACGATTTTGTACGGCAAGACCGCTTTGACGCCGAACAGGTAATGAGCGCACCGGTCGCCGTAGTAACTCCAGGCGATCGCCGTCGAGATCGCGAACAGGAGCACGCAGAAGATCACGATGTAGTGTCCCCAGTCGCCGATCGGCGAAAGCCCGCGTCGGAATCCCTCCATGGTGAGGGGCGCACCACTCTCGACCGCCATCCCGTACAGGCTCGTGACAGAGCGCCCATCGGGCAGCTGTGCCGCACCGTCGTCGGCAGAGACGGTTCCCTCGAAGCGAACCGTCATTTCCGGGTCCACGAACAACTCCTCTAGCGCTACTTCATGCCACGCGACCTGGGGAGCCGAGGAGTCCGCGGGCCGGCCGTCCACGTACCGGATCGGCCCCGACGCGTCCGCCGAGACGCTCGCTCCATCTCGTTCGACGGTCACGTAGGAAAGGTCCCCACCCCCGTCGAGCACGATCTCGGTCGCGACGCGATCGCTCCATACGCCGGTCATGATGATCACCAGCGCGGTCATGGTGCAGATCACGATCGTGTCGATGAAAGGCTCCAGGAGCGCGACTACCCCTTCGGAGACGGGCTCGTCCGTCTGGGCCGCGGCGTGCGCGATCGGGGCCGACCCCTGCCCCGCCTCGTTCGAGAATAGCCCACGACGCACACCCCACATGAGGGTCACCAGGAACGCCCCGACCCCGGTACCGGCCACGCCTGCGGTCGGGTTGAAGGCCTCGCGGAAGATCAACCCGAACGTCGGGATCAGATCGCCCGCGTTGATCACGATCACGATCAGGGCGCCGAGCACGTAAACCGCCGCCATGAACGGCGCCAGGATGCTCGTCACGCGTCCGATCCGGGTGATCCCGCCCAGGATCACGAGCGCGACGATTCCCGATGTGATCAGCCCGCTCACCCACACCGGGATCCCGAAGTTGGTCCGCATAGCATCCGCGACCGTGTTCGCCTGAATACCGTTCCCGGTCAGGAAGGCCGTGATCCCCAGGGCGAAGGCGAAGAAGATCGCGACCGGCTTCCAGTTCTTCCCGAGCCCGCGCTCGATGTAGTACATGGGGCCGCCGGCGACCGTCCCCTCCCACTTGTGCTCGGGCTTCTCGTTGACCGTACGGTACTTCTGGGCGAGGGTCACCTCGGTGAACTTCGTCGCCATCCCGAGCACGGCCGTCATCCACATCCAGAACAGAGCCCCCGGTCCACCCCAGTGGATCGCGATCGCGACGCCCGCGATGTTTCCAATCCCTACGGTCGCGCTCAACGCCGTGGTGAGCGCCTGGAAGTGAGACACGTCTCCCGGCTCGTTCGGATCGTCGTAGCGACCGCTGGTCACCGCGAACCCGTGCGCGAGACGGCGAAGCTGGATGAAGCCCAGGCGAAGCGTCAGGAACAGGCCCGTGCCGAGCAGGAGGACCACCTGAAGGGTGATCTTCTCATCGCCAACGGGAATGCCGAGCTCCGCGACGTTGTGGTTCAGCCAGTCGACGATCGCGGCGAAATCCATGTGCTCCCCCGATTAGATGTTCCGCTGAGGATGGGCCTCGTCGTACAGTGGGGCAAGTTGACGGACCAGCTTCATGTCAGCGTTCCGCGTCGTCCTTAACGGGCGGTGGTGCTCGCCTGTCATATCCCGTAGGACGGGTCTAAATGGTTGACGGTCACGCAGACATTCAAGATGCGTCACTGGTTGCTCGTGCCCGAAAGGGCGATGGCGTGGCGTTCGAGGCGCTGGTTCGCCGGTACTACCGGGCCGCGTTCGCCGTTGCGCTCGGCCAGTTGGGAACCGCGATGGAAGCGGAAGATGTCTGCCAGGACGCGTTCCTACGGGCGCTGGAACGGCTGGATGACTGTGACCCTGCCCGGTTCGGCGCCTGGTTGCTCTCGATCGTCCGCAACCGAGCGCACAATTATCGGGCGTATCTGGGCCTGCGTCGCGGACCGGATCACGAGAGCGTCCCCGCAACCCGCGCCGCGGCCGTCCGGGTGGCAGGACCCGGAGACAGCGGTCCCCCGAGGGACCTGGCACGTGATGAGCTCCGCGCCCATCTGGAGGAGGCTCTCGGCGCTCTCTCGTCGATCCAGCGCGAAGTGCTGCTCCTCCACGATCTGGATGGACGGCAGCACCGTGAGATCGCCGGGGCGCTGGACCTCTCGGTCGGCATGTCCCGGTATCATCTGATGCAGGCACGTCGTCGAATGCGGGCGACACTCGGTGAGGAGTACGCGAGGGAGTATCTGAATGGATGAAGATCACGGCACGACGGGTGGCGCCTTTGGAGGCGGTGGCCCGGGAGGTTCGGATGATGGCTCCGGAATGACCGACCGCATCGACCTGAGCGTGTTGGATCCGACCGCGGACCCGACTCGGTTCGAGCCTCTGGTCCGGAGCATCGCGGCCCGGGCGGCAGGAGAACTCACACGCCGGAGCGGTCACGCCGCGAGTCCTGAGATCGCGGCCTTGGACGAGCTCGCCATCGCCGTGGTGAGAGTCATTCGAGGCTGGCAGCGGGTGCTGTTGCCCGTGGCGGCGGCCATCACGCTCGCCTCACTGGCGACCTTGAGGCTCGTCGAGCACCCGCCCGCGGAGACGGGATCCGCGGACGTCCAGCTGGCGCAGGCGTTAGGGGTGCCGGCCTACGTGGCGGACTGGGTCTCCGGTGATGAGATCCCGGGGCCGGCGGAGCTGGTTTTCTCCGAGGAGGAACAGTGAAAAAGGGCGTCGAGTCACTAGGACGGCTCCGTCTGCAAGGTCTCCTGTTGCTAGCCCTCGCGTTTCTCAGCGGAGGCCTGGCCGGAGTGGCCATCGAACACGCCCGGACGGCCTCGGGAGAGCGCGCGCAGACGATCCGCATGCCACCCTCGCTCGCTCGCCGAGGCGTCCTGCCTCCACAGCTCGAGCGCATCGATCTGACGCCGGAACAGCGCGCCGAGATCCAGGCGATCCTGGAGCGCAGACAACCGGAAACCGACTCGATTCTGCGCCTGGCGATGCCACGCCTGAGCGCCATCATGGAATCGACGCGGGTGGACATCCGAGAGGTCCTGACCTCCGAGCAACAAGAGCTACTCGATGAGATGATGCCGCAGCGGCGAGGTCCTCGCGGTCCGCGAGCTCGTGACCGCGGGCTCATGCCCGCCGACACGGGGGATCGACGGGGAGAAGGGGCCCCGCCTGGCGGGCTGTCGTTGCGCCCGCACCGATAGACTTTTCACGATCCTGGGCAGCGGCAAGGACCCCGCTCCGGGCGTTTCGCCCTTCACCCGGTCATTCTGAACGCCCGATACCTGTGGTATGCCTCTTGCCACGACATCCTCCGAACCGAACGTTTGGGGGAGCGCATTTGGGATCCCCCACCCGCCATTTGGCAGAGGTGGAAAAATGCTCAGACGATACCAGACTCTAGCCGCCGTGCTGCTCTTGACCGGGGCCGCGGTCTTCAGCGCATGCAGCGACACCACCGGAGTGGAGACTGGACAGGCCAGCATCCTGCTCGCCGGTGACGGGTCGGTCGCCGCTTCAACCGTGCCTGCCGGGCTGCGCCTCAGCCTCGGTGACGTGCCGGTGGCAGCGGTCGGATCGATCGACCTCGCCGTGACGCGCGTCGACATCCACCGGACCGGTGACGGAAGCGAAGCTGAAGGTGATGGGACGGGCGAAGGTGAGGGAAGCGAAGGCGGAGAGAGCGGCGCCGGGACGGGTGGAGGCTGGGTCACTCTCGACCTCGGAACCGAAACCCCCATCGACCTCATGAGCCTCCCCACCACCGGCGGGGTTGAAGTCGCAAGTGGCTCGCTGGTCGCCGGCTTCTATAACCAGGTGCGGCTCTACTTCTCGACCTCGACGTTGACGCTCGCGCAGACGATCAATGTCGGTGGACAGGACCTGGACCCGGGAACGTACGAGATCAGGATCCCGAGCGCCGAACAGTCCGGGTACAAGATCCAGATGGACCGGGTCGAAGTGGTCGGCGGAGCAACGGAGGCTATCCTGCTGGAGATCGCCACGACCGCCTCCATAGGATCCCTGGTCTGGAACGCCACCGGCTTCCAGCTCAGCCCGGTCATGCACAAGAGGTAGTTCATCGCGGTCGACGTCATCGCGGCATACGACGTAGGTCCCGCTGACGACCGAGGCCCCGCCACTCCGGCGGGGCCTTCTTCTTGCTCCCCACCTGGCATGAGTGTGCAAACCTTGTAGTTTCCGGCCCGGTTGTGACCCGGTCGTGACGACCCGGGTCCGGCCGCCAGGCATGGATGGGAGGGGAATGGCGAAATCGACGACGCGGTCGAGGCTCGCAGCGACGATCCCACGCGAGCGACCCGAGATCCCGAAGCGTATCGACAAGCTGTGGAACGTCGCGATGAATCTCACCTGGACGTGGGACCGCGACGCACGCGACCTGTTTCGGTCGATCGATCTCCCTTTGTGGCGCATGACCCGCCATAACCCGGTGGAGCTCCTCCTGCGGGTGAAGCCCGAGCGGCTCGCCGGCCTGGCAGCAGACGGACGTTTTCTCGAGCGCTACGAAGCGGTCATCGCAACCATCGAGCACGAGTCGACCTCGGAGCACACCTGGTTCGCGCAGCGCTACCCCGAGCACCTGGACAAGCCGATCGCGTATTTCTGCGCGGAGTTCGGATTGCACAACTCCGTCCCCATCTACTCCGGCGGGCTGGGGGTGTTGGCCGGGGACCACTGCAAGGCGGCATCGGATCTCGGCGTGCCCCTGGTCGGGGTCGGTCTGTTATACACTCGGGGATACTTCGACCAGGCCCTCCGGTTGGACGGCTGGCAGGAGGACGGAGACGAGACGTTCGACCCCGCGCGGACCGCGCTCGAGCCACTCTCCGGACCGGACGGCGAGCCGTACCTGACATCGATCGTCAGCTCGGGCCGCAAGGTCCATGTCGGGGCCTGGCGGGTGCGTGTGGGTCGCGTCTCGATCTACCTGCTGGACACCGACCTCGACGAGAACGAGGGCGCGGATCGGGAGCTGTCCCACAAGCTGTACGCCGGAGGGGCCGATCTCCGGCTCCGCCAGGAAGGGCTCCTGGGCATCGGGGGCGTGCGCGTCCTCAAGGCTCTCGGAATCGAGCCACGCGCTTGGCACGCCAACGAGGGGCACGCCGCTTTCATGCTGGTCGAGAGGGTTCGGCAGCTCGTGAAGCAGGGCGTGCCCCTCGATGAGGCCGTCGAGAGTGTCAGAGCGAACAGCGTGTTCACGACCCACACGCCGGTGCCGGCTGGCCACGACATCTTCACGCAAGCCCAAATCCGGGAATGGGCGGGCTCCTATTGGGACGAGCTCGGTGACCAGGACGAGCTGCTCAAGCTGGGCGAACACCCGGAGCTCGACGGCGGTCGCTTCCACATGACGGCGGCCGGCATCCGCCTCTCGCGGCGTGTGAACGCCGTGTCCGAGCGCCACGGCAAGGTCACCCGTGATATCTGGCAGAGCCTGTGGAAGGGACGCGCGGTCGATGACATCCCGATCGGCCACGTGACGAACGGGGTCCACCTCGCCAACTGGATGAACAACGACGTAATGGCTCTGTTGGACAGGTACCTCGGAAAGGACTGGGGACATCGTCTCGAGGAACCGGAGATGTGGGAGGGGATCTTCGACATCCCCGACCACGGGCTTTGGACCGTTCACCAGCGACTGAAGCTCGGGCTCATCGATTTCATGCGCGAAGAGGCTCGGCGCCACTGGCGCGATCACTGGCAGGAAGCGGCCCACCTCGTTGGTGCCGGCACGCTCCTGAGCCCCTTCCCTCTCACGATCGGCTTTGCTCGTCGCTTCGCGGCCTACAAGCGCGCCGATCTCATCTTCAGCGACGTCGAACGCTTCCTGCGTTTGCTCTCGGACCCCTGGCGACCGGTTCAGCTCATATTCGCGGGTAAGGCCCACCCACGTGACGAGCGTGGCAAGGAGGTTCTGCAAGCGGTCTATTCCCACACTCGTGATCAGCGCTTCGAGGGACGCATCGCATTCCTGGAAGACTACGGGCTCCACGTCGCGCACCGCCTCGTCGAGGGGGTGGACCTGTGGGTCAACCTCCCCCGCGTACCCCGCGAGGCGAGCGGGACCAGCGGCATGAAGGCAGCACTGAACGGCGTGCCACAATTGGGCACCACTGACGGGTGGTGGGAGGAGGGGTTCACCGGGATGAACGGGTGGTCGATTCCACCCGCGCCGCGCGACGCGGAGGACGAGCAAACCACCGAGGAAACGGACGCGCTAGACGCCGAGCACCTCTACGGTTTGCTGGAGGAGGAGGTGATCCCGCTCTTCTACGAGCGAGATCGCACTGGAATACCCGTGGGCTGGATCCAACGCATGAAAGCCGCGCTGGTCGTTGCGGCCCAGCGGTTCACGGCTCGGCGGATGGTGCAGGATTACGCACGGGATTACTACGTGCCGGGGCTGACCGGAGTGAGCCCCGGTGACGACCCACCGACCGTCTAGGGGCCGGCCTCCGTCGCTGATTCGACGGCAGGCACGAGCTCATCCAGATAGCGGTACAGCATGTTGCGCCACGTGGGCCAATCGTGGGGCCAATCCTCCCCCCAATCGTCCAGTCGATTCGGCACGCCCTTGCGTCCCAGGAGCGCCGCGACGCGCCACGATTCCGTGATGTCCTCCGCCTCTCCCCGGCCCGACGCGAGCAACACGTAACGCGTCCGCAGCATCTCGAGCAGTGGCCCTTCGAGGTCGGGCAGATAGTGAAGCGGTGACGAGAAGTAGAAGTCCTCCGTCAGCCCCGCCTCGAGAAAACGCTGCAGGTCGTACGTTCCACTCATACACAACGCGTGTGTGAAGGCGTCGGGGTAACGGCACAGGGCGGCGAGCGCGTTGAAGGCACCGATCGACGCACCGGCCGCGATGATGCCGACATCCTCGGTGTGACAGTCCTCCCGGATTGACGGCACGAGCTCGTGGTAGACGAAGTTTTGAAAGCGGTTCATCACGCGCATCCGGTGCTCGGGCGACCCTTCCTTTCCGAGCATCACGCGTCCCGCCACGCTATCGCACGAGTAGATCTTGATGCGCCCCGCTTCCATGTACTCGGCGAGCGTATCGATGACCAGGAACCGCTCGATCTCCTCCGCGTCGCCGCCCGCCGTTGGGAAGATGAGGACCGGCGTCCCGATCTCACCCCACCGAACCACGGAGACGCGCTGATCCAGATGTCCCGAGTGCCAACTCGTGCTTGCCTTCATCGATTCCCTTCTACGCGCTCGTCAGTAATACAGACCGCTCGAGGCCCCTCGAGGATCTACTAAGTCTCGATCCCGTCCGCCCGCGCTTTCTGGATCCGCTGCCAGAACAGCTCCGTGAACTCCTCCACCTCGTCAGCAGGATACAACGCACGCACCTTTTGGTGGACGGCATCGCGGGCCATGTCGGAGCCGAAGAACTCATCAGCTACCTGATCCAGTTGCGCGAGGTGTGTTGCGCAGAACTCCCCGAAACGGTCCGCCTCGAGCCGCCCGTAGGCAATCGTCGCGCAGGCGCGCAAGCGCTCCCCCAGCGTCATCCCCTCCTCACACGCGTCGAAATAGGGCTGCCAATCCAAGTTCGGCCGCATGGGGCGCTTGGTGGCCGCGCAGAAAATGGACCATCGAATGTTGGCCACGATCAGCCACGGAAAGTGATAATGAAGCGAGGTGACCTGCGAGTCCGGACACGGATTGGCAAAATCGATCGGGTGCCACGTACCCCCGCCCCGGAGCGCTTCGCACGAGTTGAAATCCCACCCGAAGAAGGTGTTGATCGTGAGCGTGAGATCGCGGAGCAGCACCGCGTCCTCTTCTTCAAGAAAATCCCGGCTCATCGTGTAGCGATCGTGAAGCGGCGCCTCCGGATCGTACCTTATCATGTGGGTCTGAGGACCCAAACCGATGCAGCGTACGAACAGGTCGTGAGGCTCGACCGCACCCTGAAGGTGCATGACGAAGACCCCGCTCTCCTCGTATGCGGCGCGCAGCGCCTGTTCGTCCGGGATCCGCGAAACTCCCTTCCACCCGCCACCGTCGTACGGCTTCATGAACAGCGGATAGCCGAGGGAGCGGCCGATCTCTCCCAGGTCGAACATGCGTGCGTACCGCTCGAGCGTGATTTGAAGGTCTTCCTTCGGGTCGTACGACTTGGGGGGGACGAGCCATGTGTCGGGGATCGGGAGACCCAGTCGCATCATCGCGGAGTACGTGGTCTGCTTCTCCATCGACTGGACACTCCACGGGTTGTTGAACACGTACAGCCCATCGAGCATCACCGCCTTCTTGATCCATTCTCGCGTGGTGTGATACCAGTGCGTGAGGCGATCGATCACCACGTCATAGCGGCACGGCTGCCGCAGGTCGAACGGCTCGATCGTGACGCGCTCCACCTCGAATCGCAGCGTGTCGCCCTGCCAGGGGATCGCGAGGTCGAGTCGCCGCAGGATCTCCTGGTAGCAGATCGGCCAGCACACATCTGCCCCGAGCGAAAGCCCGATCCTGCGCGTGACCTCAGCCAAGGATGAGACCTCTCGGATGGGCCCGTGCGTGCAGTTCGTCTCGACTCACTCGTACACCATCCATAGGGGTCCGGGGAATAGCCAGGAGAGCCCTTCGCGGAGGCGGTCACGCCAGTTCTCCCAGTTGTGACCGTCTCGCGCTTCGACGTACCGGACCTGCATGCCGGTCGATCTCAAGACGGGAACCAGTGAGCGGTTCTCGTACACCAGCGACTCGTACACGCCGGCCGTCATGAAGACCTGCCCCGCCACGGCCGCGGGCTTCGACCGGTAATGGTTCATGAACTCGACTATCGGGTCGAAGACGGGGCCGCGGGGGTTATCGCCGATATCCGTGAACGCGAACGAGCCCGATTGAAGCAGGAGCTTTCCCCAGAACTTCGGCTCGTGCGTCGCGGCGGCGAGCGAGGCGACGGCACCGAGACTCGCTCCGAGGATGCCTCTGCCCTCCGGTGTGCCGAGCAGCGGGAACTCCGCTTCCAGCGCCGGGACTAACTCGCGCGAAAGAAACCGCGAGTGGGCTTCGAGGGCAGCGTACTCCCGCATGCGCGCTCCGGGGTGTACGAGCGCAGCGAGCACCGACGGAATCTCGAGACGGTGGATCAGGTTGTCCAACACGGTCCGCAGGCTCGCGTACTCCAGGTAGTCCCCACCGTCATGGACCACGAGGAGCGGGTAGCGCCGTTGCACCCGGAAGCGGGCGGGCAGGTACACGCTGACGCGCCGCGTTTCACCGAGCTCGCGGCTGTCCACCGTGCGTTCCTCCAGAGTGCCCGGTCTGGCGTCGGGATCGAATCGAGTCCACTCCGGAACCTCATACCCCCGCGCGGTCACCACCGAGTTCGCGCCAAATGGATCCCGGGCACTGTGGGGGTTCAACGGGTCCTCGATCCACCGCACATGCCCGCCCCCTCGGATCTCGAGCTTGTACTCCACCCGGGAGTCGTCGGGCAGCTCGACGGTTCGATACCAAAGGTCTGACCGCCCCAGACGCCGGAAGGGTTGAGATGCCGGCAGCCCGTAGATCCAGTGACGGAGATGCACCGCATCGGCGGAACCACGGTATACGAACGTGTAGTTGGGTGGCTCGGCGATGGGAAAAGCGTGCCCTTCCAGGAATGCGTCGATCCGACCCGCATCCAGCTCGTCCGCCTGCGCGAGTTCCTGGATGGTCGGCGAATCGGGCATCGGCTCCTCGGAGCCGTGGCCGAGGGTGGGGCTCAAGAACCACTCACGAGCCTCGCCGTTCACCCTCGCACCCTTCGCTTGGAGCTGCCGCGCCTCGCCACGCGCGTTCTTGACTCGTCGTTCCCCCAGCCATCCAACGATACGCGGTCACCGTCACGGGTCAGTCGGTCTCCGGCAGAGACCGCTCGCCACCCGTCAGAACCCCACTCGAGGCGTGTCTCCGGCTCCAGGAGCGCGCACGCGCTCGGCGCGAAGCGGCCCGCGAGGAGTCCGGTGCGGACGGGGTCGTCCAGACGGAGGCGTCGTGACGCGTGCGGGAACGGGATCAGGTCCGGGTACAGCTCGAGCCCGTTCTCGAACGCCTCGGCATTGCCGGGTCCCTGTGGCGGTCGATCGTGAAACAGCACGATGCGAGACCCCATCACCATCGCCCCCGCGGACCACGCTACCAGCGTCTTGTCCGCCACAGCTTCACGCAGGCCGAACAGGCGGAGTCGGTTCAGGAGGGTGGCGATATGCCCGCCCGCGATCGCGACGACGGGAGCATCCTCGAGTACGTCGACGATCTCGTCGCGTTGACTCCGCACGGATCTCCGCGTCTGCGGCGAGTGGACGCGATCGAACTCCGTCCGCAACTCACCAAGCCTTTCGAGATGTCGCCCATCCAAAGACCGGATCGATTCGAGAGCCGCGGCCCGCTCCGCTGAGACCAACTCGGCGTCCCCATCGAGCCGTCCAATCTCCCGCCAGGCTTCGATCAGATGACGGAGCCTCAGATTGTAGGCGCGGCGCAAGAGCTTGAGCCGGTCCTGGATCGCCCGGTGCGCCCGGGCGAGCTCCGGGTCCTCCTCGATCACCTCGTACGCACGCTCGTAGAGTCGCAGGTTTCGGGAGCGTCCGCCCAGCTCGAGGTCGAGCTCCGCATCCTCCGTTTCCCGTTCCTGCCAGCCCGCGGTGATCGTCGGCACCACATCTCCGGCCCCCAGAGTGCCGTCCTTCACGAGGTCGGCATGTACGGCGCCCACCGTCGCGACCGGCGTCTGGGGACCCAGGAGGATCACGCGGAGGGCGCGGCGCCCCAGGCTCACTCGGCCCGCACCTGTACGGTCTCTCCGACCGTGCCGAGCATGGCGCGGAGGGCGTCGTAGTCGGGGTGGCGCATTCGGATCCAAGCATTGGCCATGTATCCGGCCTCGACCGGCTGCGTGGGAGTGCCAGGCGGCGGCACATGCATATCGATAATCCACTCGCCGAAGCGTTGCTCGATCTGGTCCAGCCCCTCGTACCGCATGATGCGCCCGTCCCGATCCGGCCGAAGCGTGATGATCCCGGCCGAGAAGCGCCGGGACGGTCTCTGGTCGGGCCGATCGTAGGTGACGGCCATCGCCCACTCGCGGTACAGGTCGATGTCGTTCGCGGCGCAGTACAAGTCCCAGGCCCTCACGCCTGGGGGCCGGCACCCGATCTCGGAGAACTTCAGGCCTCTCTCACCGAAGAACCACTCCATGTGAGTCGCGGACGTCTCGACCCCGAGCGCTTCGATCACCTTGCGCCCCATCTCGCGTACTGCCCCGTATCCCTCGGCGCTGTCGATCCTGTTGGTAGCGATGAACTGCGGTGAGATCCAGCGCGTCCTCATCGCCTCCAGGACGTTCGGGTAGTAGTGCGTAATGAAGTCGTGGACGACCTGACCACCGATCGAGACCGTGTCGTAGAACGCCTCGTGTCCTTCGATGAACTCTTCCACGGCCACGTCCGCCCCACGCCCCACGCCGACCTGCGACAGGACACCCCGGAGCTGCTCATCATCATCGACGCGGTACGTGCCCGACGCGCCTGCTCCGGCGCGCGGCTTCACGACGAGCGGATAGCCTACCTCGCTCGCGAATGCCTGTATCTCCTCGACCGAGCCACTTCCGAGCGACTGAGCGCACGGGATCCCCGCGCGCCTCAACACGTCTTTCATGGCCGGCTTGTCGCGGCAAAGGTATGCCGTGCGTACCGACGTTCCGGGAATCCCGCACGCCTTTCGCACGCGAGCCGTCGGGAGAATGTGAGCCTCGACCGTGGCCTCCAGCCGGTCCACCCACCTCTGGTCCTGAATCCAGCGCACGACGCGCATGAGGTCGTCCTCGTCGCACACCGAGCGGACCTGTTCGTAGCGCGTCAGCCATCCGCGCAGCTCCTCGCCGAGTGCGCTTACCGGCGCCTCGCCGATCGCCGACACCTCCGCGCCGACCTCACGCAGCCCACGGACGAAGTCCTTTTGGTTGTCGGGAAACCGCGGCTCTATGAAGACAACATGCATCGTTTTGAACACCTCTGCGCCGTGGGTGGGTCGCCTCCACAGCCCGCCCGCCACGCCGCCTCCTTCATTTTCAGGGCTGTCCATTGTAGCGTGGGCGTGCTCGAACGCCAGGGGGCGCCGTGTGGCGTCGGCACGACGTCGACGAACCGGCCCTCCCCGGCGGCACCCCGCGCCCGCGGGTTCCACATACCGGTTCCCGCGGGTGCCGGATTCACACTGGGCGCAAGAACTGATCCCGAGGCCATGCCAAACGTCGTCTTCGTCGCACCGTTCTTCCTGCCTACCACGCTGCGCTTCGTGAGCGCGGCCGCGTCGACCCCAGGCGCTCGGCTGGGCCTGATCAGTCAGGATCCCGCGGAGAAGCTGCCTGCCGAGCTCCGCGGTGCACTGGCCAGCCACGCGCAGGTCCGGGATGCTCTCGACCCGGATACGATTCATGACGCTCTCGTCCGCATGCAGGGAGAGCTGGGCGAGGTGGACCGCTTGCTCGGGGCGCTCGAGGAGCTTCAGGTACCGCTCGGCGAGTTACGCGATCGCTTCGGGATTCCAGGGATGGGGGCCGAGACCGGGCGTAACTTCCGCGACAAGTCTCGGATGAAAGACGTGCTGCGGCGTGCCGGCCTTCCGTGTGCTCGACATGTACTGGCCGGATCCAGACAGGACGCCGAGAGCTTCGCGGCTGACGTCGGTTTCCCCCTCGTGGTCAAACCACCGGCCGGTTCCGGTGCCCGCGGGACGTTCCGGGTCGAAACGATGGAGCAACTCAGAGCGAGCCTCGAGACGCACCGCCCGTCCGCCGAACGACCCACGCTCGTCGAGGAATTCGTGACGGGAGAGGAACACTCCTTCGATAGCATCAGCCTGGGCGGGAGGATCGTGTGGCACTCCATCAACCACTACGCACCGTCCCCGCTGGAGGTGTTGCGTGAGCCCTGGATCCAGTGGTGCGTGCTGCTGCCCCGAGAGGTCGACTCGCCCCGCTATGAAGAGATCCGGCGGGTGGCCGGTGGCGCGCTCGCCGCACTGGGCCTGGGCACGGGTCTGAGCCATATGGAGTGGTTTCTTCGGCCGGACGGCTCCGTCGCGATCTCGGAGGTCGGCGCGCGCCCTCCGGGCGCACAGTTCACGACCCTGATCTCCTGGGCGCATGATTTCGATCTGTACGCGGCCTGGGCACGGCTAATGATCCGGGAGGAGTTCGAGCCACGCCCGCGACCGTACGCCGCCGGGGCCGCCTATCTGCGGGGTCAGGGACGGGGACGGGTCGCGCGAGTCCACGGCGTGGAGGAGCTCCGCCGCGAGCTCGGCCCGCTCGTGGTCGAGGCGAAGCTGCCCCACCCGGGACAGCCGCCCTCGGGAACCTACGAGGGTGAGGGCTACATCATCGTGAGACATGCGGAGACCCGCGTCGTCGAGGACGCGCTCCAACGCATCGTCACCCGTATACGCATCGAGTTAGAGTAAAACACGAGATTCATGCATACAAAGCCCTGTATACCAACATATTGGGAGCATAGACAGACGCGATGAACATCCTCATGATCTCACCCGGTTATCCGGCAGAGATGCAGTATTTCACTCGCGCGCTGGCCGAGGTCGGCGCGGAAGTGATCGGACTCGGAGACCAGCCGGCCGCCGCCCTGCCCGAGGCGGCTCGCGACGGCCTCGCCGACCACATCCAGGTGCGGTCGCTCGTAGACGAGGATGCCATCCTTACCCAGGTCCGGGAGTACGCGAGGCACCGTCCGATCGATCGAGTCGAATGCCTATGGGAGCCCTACATGATCTTGGCGGGGCGGATGCGCGAGATGCTCAATCTGCCGGGGATGACCGTGGCGGAGACGATTCCCTTCCGTGACAAGGAGATCATGAAGCAGGTCCTGGACGCCGCGGGCATCCGCACTCCCCACCATGCCCGGGCGACGACCGTGGTGGAGTGCCGAGCCGCAGCCGAGCGAATCGGGTTCCCTCTGATCGTGAAGCCGATCGCCGGCGCCGGCTCAGCCGATACGTATCGAATCGACTCCCAGGAGGAATTGGAGAGCGTACTTCCGGCGCTGCGCCACGTCCCTCAGGTCAGCGTCGAGGAGTTCGTCGAGGGCGACGACATGACGTTCGACACGATATGCATCGACGGCCAGGTGCAGCACCACAACATCTGTCGCTACGACCCCCGCGCGCTGATCGCCAAGGAGAACGAGTGGATCAGTCCGCAGACCTTCGCGCTACGCGACGTGGAAGCCGAGGAACTGCGCTCGGGCCGGGAGATGGGGTTCGCCGTGTTGCAGGCGTTGGGCTTCCGAACCGGTTATACACACATGGAGTGGTACAGGAAGCCGGACGGGGAGGCCGTGTTCGGCGAGATCGCGGCCCGGCCGCCGGGCGTGCGAACCGTGGACCTGATCAATTACGCCTCCGATCTGGACACGTACCGGGGTTGGGCCGAGGCCGTGGTCCACAAGCGCTGGTCGCAACCCGTCGAGCGAAAGTACAACGCGTGCTGGGTCGTGAAGCGCGCGCAAGGGCGAGGTCACATCCAGCGGATCGAGGGGCTCGCACCCCTCATGCAGGAGTACGGCTCAAACGTGTGTGAGCTGGATTTGTTGCCGATCGGCGCGCCCCGGAGGAACTGGCAAGCCACCCTCATCTCCGACGGGATGGTCTTCCTGCGGCACCCCGACCTCCAGACGCTCACCGAGATCGCCGATCTGTTTTCGACGCGACTCCAATTGTACGCGGGGTAGCCCCGCCATCGAGGTCGGGCGCCGGAGAGTGGTAAGCGCGCTGCGGTATGAGCTGGCCCGCTACGGCGCAGAGGGGTCGGTGTCACTCGCGCGCTTCAGGTACAGGCAGGAGAGGGGGGCCAGATCCAGGGTCAGCGAGGCCAAGCGCCCTTGCCACTCCTCCTCCCGGGCAGTGAAGCGCGGCAAGGCCACCGGGTCCGAGCGCCCGAGGAACTCCGGCGAGTCGCTATCGAGTATCGCCACGTATTCACCCGGCGACGGTGCCCCCAGCCGATAATCGCGCCATCGGGTACCTGAGAAGTTCGCCACCACCAGCACGAAGTCCTCCCATTCCTGACTCCAGCGCACGAAGGCGACGACGCTGCGGGCGCTGTCGTGCACGTCGATCCACTCGAAGCCGTCAGACGAGAAGTCCAACGCGTGCAGCGCGGGTTCCTCCGTGTACAGCCGGTTCAGAACCTGTACGAAGCGCTGGATGCCACGGTGTTGCGGAAAGTTCAGCAGGCTCCAGTCCAGCTCCGCGTTCTCGTCCCACTCGGACCACTGACCCAGCTCGCCACCCATGAACAGGAGCTTCTTGCCGGGGTGCGCCCACATGTAGGCGAACAGGGCCCGAAGATTGGCGAACTTCTCTTCGTACCCTCCGGGCATCTTCGAGAGGAGCGAGTGCTTCAGGTGGACTACTTCGTCGTGTGAGAGGGGAAGTAGATATTGCTCGTTGTGGGCGTAGTGGATCGAGAACGTGAGCTTCTCGTGCGCCGCATGGCGGACGAACGGATCCGCCTCGAAATAACTCAGGGTGTCGTTCATCCACCCCATGTTCCACTTCATGTCGAATCCGAGCCCCCCCTCCCCCGTCGGTCCCGAGACGCGTGGCCATGCCGTGCTCTCCTCGGCGAACAACAGCGCGTCCGGGAACGCGTCGTGAATCGCATCTGTCAGCCGGCGGAGAAACGCCACCGCCTCCAGGTTCTCCCGTCCCCCCAACTCGTTCGGGAGCCACTCCCCTTTCTCGCGCGAGTAGTCCAGATAGAGCATGGATGCGACGGCATCCACGCGGAGCCCGTCCAGGTGGTACTCCTCGAGCCAGAACCGGGCGCTCGAAATGAGGAACGACACGACTTCCGGCTTGCCGTAGTCGAAGATCGCCGTCCCCCAGTCCGGGTGGATGCCACGCATCGGGTCCGGATGGTCGTACAGATGCGTGCCATCGAAGCGGCTGAGTCCATGGGCGTCTAGCGGAAAGTGGGCGGGCACCCAATCCAGAATCACGCCCAGCCCGAGCCCGTGTGCGGCATCCACGAACGCCTTAAAGTCCTCGGGGGAGCCGTACCTCGACGTGGGGGCGAAATACCCGAGCGCCTGATACCCCCAGCTCGGATCGTGCGGATGCTCCGTGATCGGGAGAAGCTCCAGGTGCGTGAAGCCCAGCTCCTTCACGTACGGGAGGAGGTCCCGCGCCAAGTCCCGGTAGCCGGGCCACTCGCCATCTTCTCGCCGACGCCAGGAACCGAGGTGGACCTCGTAGATCGAGACCGGAGCGTGGCTCCCGGTGTCGTTGAGGCGCCGCTCGAGCCAGGTCTCATCACTCCATGAGTGACCATCTAGATCGCATACCACGGATGCGGAGCGCGGCCGGACTTCGTGATCGAATCCGAACGGGTCCGACTTTTCAAGGGCCAGTGGCCGTCTCTCCTCCGTCCTGGCGGCCCGGGTCGTCTTCGAACGACGAGCCCTCCCTCTGGCCTCCGATTGCCTGACACCCGCCGTCCGTTCCTCGGCTATCGATCTCGCGACCGCGGCCGTGGGCCGAATCTGGTACTTGTATCGGGCCCCTTCCCCGACTCCAGGCACGAACAACTCCCACACCCCGCTGGAACCGACCGGGTACATCGGGTGCGTCCGCGCCTCCCACCCGTTGAACGAGCCCATGAGATTCACCGCCCGGGCTGCCGGCGCCCACACTCGGAAGCGAGTGCCACGCACCTCGTCACGCGTCTCCGCATGTGCCCCCAGCAAACCGTGTAGCCTGGATTCCTCGCCCTTCCCGAACGCGGCCAACTGCGCCGGCTCGAGCGAAGGCAGGAACCGGTACGGGTCATCCACGTCGCTTTCTCCCCCACCCTCCCAGCTCACCCGAATGCGGTAGCTCCTGGGAGGCGGCTCCTCCAGCTCCAGCTCGAAGACACCCTCGGGGTGAACGCGCTCCATGTGCCTCGCGCTTTCCGACGCGTTCGCGCGCTTTGCGGGAGTCGGGTCTCCACGTCCCGATCCCGTTCGGTTCCTGGGCCCTAGGGCACTTTGGATCCCGGCCGATTCCTGGGCGTCACCGGCCTCGGCCGAGATCCACAGCAACGTCACGGAACGAGCACGAGGGAGGAACACCCGCACGACGGTCGCGGGTAGGCGCGAAGACCTGTCTTCTGCGGCTTCTTCCGCGTCCGGTGGCTCCAGCCGGTAGGCCCCGAGCACGCCCGAGGGGTCAGGGCACAACCCCGCAAGCAACGCGGTCAGTGACTTCGAGTCGAGTCGCGACAATCGGACCTCATTCGGCCACATGGGGTTAAAGGGCGACCGGCGCATCTCTTGCGCCACGAGACACATGAACTGCGCGCGAGCGCGCGGCCCAGGGTAGTATGCCGAGCATGAGGACGATCGCCAAGCCACAGCGACCCATGCATATCCCGGAACCTCGCCCAGCCGAGGAATTGGCGGTCGTACATCTCGTCGCCGAATACTGGCCGTACGCCCGCACCGGGGGACTGGCCGAAGCCGTGCGCGGCATCGCCACCTTCCAGGCGGCTCATGGGACACCCGTCACGGTGTTCATGCCGCTGTACCGCTCGGTTCGCGAGGCCTATCCCGATCTGGAGCCCGCACACGATCCCTATTACGTCCAGGTCGGCTCGAGACTCGAGGAGGCGAGGGTACACCAGCCGCAGGGACCGCCGCAGAACCCCAGGGTTCTCTTCATCGAGAATGAGGAGCACTTCGGTCGCGATGGCATCTACGGGGACAACGGCGATTATCCAGACAACTCGAGGCGGTTCGCTTTTTACAACCTCGCCGCGCTCCAGGTGCTTCCGGAGTTGGCGAATGTCCCCGTGGTCGTGCATGCCCACGACTGGCACACGGCACTCGCCCCGGTCTATCTGCGCACGAAGTTCGCGGGCAAGCCGGAGTTTGACCGGATGGCCGCTGTGATCTCCGTGCACAACGCAGGGTACCAGGGCCACTTCGAGCCGCGCGTCTTGGCCGAGGTGGGGCTCCCCCAACAGCTGTTCCACTGGCGCTGGCTCGAGTGGTACGGGCACGTGAACTGGCTCAAGGGCGCGCTCGTGTTCAGCGATTATGCGACGACGGTCAGTCCGACCCACGCACACGAGCTCCGGACCCCGGCCGGCGGTTTCGGGCTTCACCACTCTTTCATCGGGCTCCAGGACCGATTTGTCGGGATCCGGAACGGTATCGATCTCGACGTATGGGATACGGAGAAAGACCCCGAGATCGCCGCACCCTACTCGAGGTTCGACCTCTCGGGAAAGGTTCGCTGCAAGCAGGCCCTGCAGCGGGCATATGGTCTCCCGGAGTACCCGCGAATGCCGCTGTTCGGTATGACCGCTCGCCTCGTGCAACAGAAGGGTCTCGACCTGATCCTCGGGGAGGACCTCCTGTACCGTGCGGAGGCGCAGTTCATCTTCCTCGGTGCCGGGGATGGGCGGTACGAGCATGCCTTGCGCGAGATCGCGGCCGCGATCCCTGACCGGGTCATCGTCGACACCGACTTTCAGGAGCCAAAAGAGCATCGCCTGCTCGCGGGGGCGGACCTGCTCTTGATGCCCTCGCAATACGAGCCGTGCGGGCTCACCCAGATGCGGGCCCAGCGGTACGGTACGATCCCGGTGGCACGTCGCGTGGGCGGGCTCGCCGACACCATCGAAGACCAGGTGACCGGCTTTCTGTTCGACGAATACACCACGGATGGGCTTTTCACCGCCATGTCGCGAGGGACGAACCTGTACCGGAGCGAGCCAGACGCCTGGGAGGAGCACATGGCCGAGGCCATGAGTCGCGACTTCGGGTGGGAGAGCTCCGCCCAACGGTACCTGGATGTGTATCGGCGGGCCCTGGCCGCACACATTCCCAACTCCTGAACGGGTGGTGTCGGAGGGGCGTCATGAGTGATCTCCCCCCGGGAGGTACGGCGGAACGCGTGACTATCCCACGACACTCGGTCGTTATCCACGGCCACTTCTATCAGCCACCGCGCGAGGATCCCTGGACCGGCGAGGTACCCCGGGAGCTCTCCGCCGACCCCTTCCACGACTGGAACGAACGGATCACGGATGAGTGCTACGAGCCCGTTACTCGAGCGCGCGTACTCGCATCCGATGGGAACATCGCCCACCGCCTGAACGCGCTCGAGTGGATCAGCTTCGACTTCGGCCCGACCCTCCTCCAGTGGCTGCAGCGCGCGGCCCCTGAAACCTACGGGCTGGTGCTCGATGCGGACCGTCGCAGCCGTGCTCGAGCCAATGGCCACGGCAACGCGATCGCGCAGCCCTACCACCACGTGATCCTCCCGCTAGCCTCGCGCCGGGACAAGCAGACCGAGGTCCGGTGGGGGATTGCAGATTTCGAGCGACGCTTCGGGCGCACTCCGACGGGGATGTGGCTCCCCGAAACAGCGGTCGACTCGGAGACCCTCGACGTCCTGGCCGCGGAAGGAATCGCGTTCACCATCTTGGCCCCGCACCAGGTGGAGGAACCACCGCCCGATGGGCTGCCCGGATTCGTGCGCACGGAGGGAGGAGGCTCCATCGCCGTGTTCGTGTACGACGGCGAGATGTCGCACGGGGTCGCGTTTGGAGAATCGCTGCGCGATGCGGAGGCGTGGGCAGAACGCATGGCGCCAAGCAACGGGGCCGCGATGCCTGGCCGCCTGGTCACGCTGGCCACGGACGGTGAGACGTACGGGCATCACCACGAGTTCGGCGACCTGGCCCTCGCGGGGGTGATCACCGCGCTCGAGGCTCGACGGGACGTGCGCGTCGACAACTTTGCCGCGTTCCTCGCGCGCCAACCGGCCATGCACGAGATACGGTTACGGGAGCCCACATCCTGGAGCTGCGCGCACGGCGTCGAGCGCTGGCGGTCTGATTGTGGCTGCAAGACGGCGCCTGAGGCGGAGAGCCAGCAAAGCTGGCGCACACCGCTTCGTGACGCGCTCGAACGACTGGCGCGGGAGCTACATGACCTGTACGCGAACGCCGGGGAAGCGCTGTTCGGCGAGCCATGGGGTGTTCGCGATGGGTATGGCGAGGTCGTGCGCGCGGACGCGGACAACCGGGAGGCGTTCGTCCGCCGGGCGGTCGCGAGGCGTCCGGGGGAGACCGACGGGCTTTCTACTCGCGCGGGTACGCTCCTCGAGATGGAGCGTGACGCGCTCCGGATGTTCACTTCCTGCGCCTGGTTCTTCGACGACATCGGTGGTCTCGCGCCCGCTCAGGTCCTGCGGTACGCGGCGCACGCCATCGATCTGGCGGCGGAAGTAGACCCGCTCGCTGCGCAGGGGCTCGAGGCTGGCCTGCTTCAGCGTCTGGCCGATGCCTCGAGCAACGACGACGCGATCGGCACCGGGGCCGACCTGTACCGGGACGTGATCCGATATCGCTGACCGTTACTCACACCATCCTACGCCTCCAGCGCGCGCCTGAGGATCTCGATATCCGATTCGAACGACTCGGGATCGAGAGGCCCGAACGAGAACCTGAAGAAATCACGAAGGGGTGACTCGGCACCCAGCCTCAGCATGTCGCAATCCGTACCTTTGAGGACGGCCGCACCCTCCCGAAACAGCCGCTCGTTCAACGCCTCCGCGGTGTGCCCCTCTGGCAGCCGGCACCAGTGGTAGAAACCGCCGTCTCCCGAGAACAGCGCCAGACCGAGCCGCTCGAACGCCTCTCCGTAGCGCGCCCGCTGGTCGCCGTAGAATGCGGGCACCGCTCGCCTGACGTGCGCCATCCGCTCACCGTCGAGGAGCTCGAGCGCGAAGCACTGAGACGGGTGTGAGACCCCGCCCATGCCGAAGGAAGAGAAGTTCCCCAGGATCTCGATGTGACGCCGGGCGGTGACCACCCAGCCGATGCGGATCCCAGGGGCCTGCAGACCCTTGGTCGCGGCCCCGGCTATGAACAGGTTCGACTCGTCGATGTTCCGCACGTACCGCAGGGCGCTCACCGGCTCGTCATGGAAGAGCTCGTACGCTTCATCGATGAGGAGCCCCGTGTCCTCCCGAGACGCCGCCTGGACGAGAGCTTCTAGCTCGACGTCCTCGCGGGTGATCCCCGTCGGGTTGCACGGGTTGCTGATGAGTATCAGCGACCGGCCGCTTTTGGGGGCCTCGGTGTAGGTCTCGATGGGCGGTCGGAACCCGTTGTCCGCATCGCTAGGCACCACTGCGAACGGACGCTTCAGTAATCCGAGCATGTCGTAGTACGGCGTATACTCGGTGGACGCTACGCGAACCGTGACATCGGGGTCCAAGAACAGAAGCACCGCGACGATCCCGGGTCTGCCGCCCGCGAACACCATAACGTTCTCCGACTCGATCTCCGCCCCGTAAAACCGCCGGTAATACGCCGCAATCGCCTCGCGAAGCGCCGGCATGCCCCAGGCTTTGGGGTACCTGAGGTGATCCGGGGTCACCGTCACCGAGGAAGGAATCTCCGGCCCGTCCGGCAGACGGGCCGTGCGCGGAAACCCCTGGCTCCAGGGGTGGGTCCCCGGCTCGCCCATGTAGGTGCCGAACGAGTCCAGGAACGCGTACAGCGTCTCGTAGATGCCCATCGGGGGTACGTAACGGAGGAGCGACATGCGTGATTCTCTCGCTCTGTTTGGGTTTGCTGTGGTCTGGTTCGTGGCGGCGCCTTCAGGCCGTTGATTAGCGCATCGACCTCGCGGCGTCCGGTACGATCGGTCCTCCCGGACCGCCTCGAGAGAAATGCCCCGTGCGCAGGAAGTGCTCGGACTCTTCGGCCACGACTCTGGTGTTCATGATAAAAGTGTGCGTATGGGGCACCACCAGGAAGGCCGCCCCTTCGACCCGTGCTCGATCGATGCCGACCTTGCCGTCGTCCGGGCCGGGAATCAGCCACGATGTGAGCGGGTTCAGCGTGCGGTTCCCCGTGATGATCCCGAGCTCGAATTCCGCGGGCCCCAATCGGCTCGGTACGCTCAGACTATCGGTACCGAGCCGCGACCCCGCCGGCCCGAGCAGCAGGCGGCGCAGAGGCGAGTCCGGCAGCGCATCGACGACCTCGCTCCCCTGACTCGGCGGACTTAGCATCACCACCCGCCCCTCGTGCTCCGGGGAGTGCTCGGCCAGATACATGCGAACGAGGATCCCACCCATGGAGTGAGTTACGAAGTGCACATTGGGCGTTCCGGCGCAACACTCCTCGACGCGGTTTCCCAGCTCCGCGACGAGCTCCTCCATCGTCCTGCGGTTGGAGGAATACGCCACGTTGACGGTGTGGAAGCCGGCCGCCCGCAGTCTCGCGCCGAGCAGTGCCATCGACGCCCAGGTCCGTCCGAGGCCATGGACGAGGATAACGGTCTCCGAGTCTCCGGCTGGAGGCGGAGTGGAACAACCCGCCACGACGACCGACGCTCCGAAGAGGACGGCCCGGACTCGTGATCGGGACGTCATCAGATCCGGCTTCCGCGCGTCATGTTTCTCCGACGAACGATGATCCGATCCCCTTTAGCGTGGGAGCCCCCATGAGTCGCATCACGGTCTCCAGCTCCGCGCGTAAGATGTCGAGCACCTTCTCGACCCCCGGCTGCCCGAACGCGCCGAGACCCCACAGGTAGGGCCGCCCAATGCAGATGGCATTGGCCCCGAGAGCCAGGGCCTTGAACACATCGGTTCCGCGGCGGAAGCCGCCGTCGATCATGATCGGGATCGCTCCACCCACAGCCTCGACGACCTCGGGCAGGCTCTCGATGGTCCCTCTGCCGCTCTCCTCCGCTCGGCCACCATGGTTCGATACGATGATCCCGTCGACGCCGTTCTCCAGACACCGCCCCGCGTCCTCCCTCGTCACGATCCCCTTCAGGACCACCTTCATGTCCGTGGCGTCCCTCAAGCGAGCGACGAAGTCCCAGGTGAGCCCGGAGGCAAAGAAGTCGGCGACCCCCGTCATCTCCGTGCCCCTGTACATCGGCTTGTTCCGCATTGCCACATCGGGCGCCGGATGACAGGCCGTACAATCGCGGTCGTCCAGGCGACGGTATCGTTCGACCGTTTCTCGATTGCTGGGGGCCGGCATATCCACGGTCAGGGCCACGACCGGGCACCCCGCGTCCTCCACCCGCCTCAACAGAGCCTGAGTAACCGGCCAACGTGAGGTCGGGTAGAGCTGATACCAGACCGGCTCACCCCGAGCATCCACGACATCCTCGACGGGTGTGGAGGTCACCGTCGAGAGTATTTGCAGGTGGCGCTTGGCTCGCGCCGCCCTGGCGCTCGCCAACTCCGCATCGGGGTGGAAGGCACGCTGACTCCCCGCCGGAGCGAGCACGATCGGGGTTTCCCAATCCACCCCGAACAGGGTCGTGGTCGTGTCCAACTCGGTGACATCGACGAGGCGGCGAGGTCGCAGAAAGAGCCGCTCGAAGCCCTCTCGGTTGGCGCGCAACGTGGCCTCTCCATCGACGCCCGTGGCCAGGTACCCGTAGTGAGCCGGTGGGAGTCTTTGCGCCGCGGCGGTCTTGAAATCGAATACGTCGAGCGCGCGAGCCGCCGAGGAGATAGCCTCGCCAAGGAGACCATCAAGAGCTCCGGCGCCGCCCTGTCCCGAGCCGGTGGACGCCCCGAACCCGGCAGTACCCGTCTCCCGCATGCACGCAGTCAGACCCAAAGACGCGAGAAGAGGGCTGCCGGCTAGAAACCTGAGGAAGGCTCGCCGGCTTCTCAGCTGTTCCCCGTGATCCGTCATGGCCGGCTCCTGGCAGAGGTCACTGTCGTGCGACGTGGCCGTGGTGATAAGGCCGCGTAAGGGACGAGCTCATGGTAGGTAGTCTCGGGAACCTACCAGGCCGAGATCAAGGCCCAGAGCCTGGCCGAGGTCAGAGGCCGCGCAGGGCCGAGATCCGAGCCCCCGACGGGGCCGCCCTCGCGGCCCGAAACCACCCTCGAGGCCTAGGCCCGGGCGCTTAGAGGTCCCTTCTGCGGAACCACACATACGAGACCCCAACGAACAGGACGATCCAACCGACCGCCACGAGTGACGCCGTGCCAACCGCGACAGGGTCGGACACCGCGCGTCCGGCCGCCTCCGCCGCCTCGACGGCCCGTTGATACGCCGCCGGGTCGAACGCGTCGTAGTCCAGGAGCTTGAGCGAAGTGCCAAAAGGCAAGTATCCGAGGGCCGTTCGCAGCCCCTCGAAGAGGCGACCCAGGCCAAGCGCGACCAAACGCTCGCCAAACCCGATCCAGGCGAACCAGGCGGCCATGGCCGCCCCGGACGAGCGAATCGCGAGCGCGACCGCGAGCGCCAGGCTCCCCATGACGAAGAAGGCCAGGAAGAACCCTCCCAGAGCCTGGAAGAAGGTGGCTCCCACGATCGCACCCTGCATCGCGGCCAGGTCCGTGCCAGCCAACGCGGACCCTCCCCCGATAACGATCTGAGAGAGGATGAAGATCGCGCCGACGATCGGGAGCAGGGCGGCCTTTCCCCAGAACCACTCGGTCTTCGAGAGGCCGTCGATGACATTCTGTCTGGCCGTCCGCCAAGTAAACTCGGTACTCACGAGGAGGATGAGGACGACGGCACCGAAGATGACGCTGATCATGGACTCGTCGCTCATGATCTGAGACCAGGCCGCGGGGAGGGCGAAGGTCTCTTCCGGATCCTTGCGCGCGTCGAAGTACTCCTCGCCGTACGACACCACCTGAATGAAGGCGAAGAATCCCATGGTGACCCAAAAAGCGAGACGCTTTCGCAGCTTGAGCGTCTCGTTCCGCAGGAGGACGGCTGTCGTGCTCACTGGACCTCGCCGAACCCGGATTCGGTCGCGCCGGTGACTTCCATGAACACGTCCTCCAGGGTCCGCTGCTCGCGCGCGAGGTATGACAGATAGACTCCGCGTCCAGCCACAAACCGGTTTAGCGACGCGAAGTCATCCTCCTCCAGCTCCACGATGACCCTGTCTTCATGCACCCTGACCGAGACGGCCCGCGGGTACTCGCCCGCGATCGTCTCGAGGGCACCGAGGTCGTCTCCCGCGCGCAGCCCGACGCTCACGGTGCCCGATGTGATCTCGGCCACGCTCGCCTGTCGGATCAGCCGTCCGAGTTGAATGATCGCGACATGGGTGCAGGTCCGCTCGACCTCCCCTAGCAGGTGGCTCGACAAGAAGATCGTCTTCCCGCGGTCCGCCAGGTCATGGATGATATGGCGGATTTCCCTCATCCCCTCCGGATCCAATCCGTTCGCGGGCTCGTCGAGAATGATCAACTCCGGGTCACCGAGCATCGTGGCAGCCAGCGCGAGCCGCTGCTTCATGCCCAACGAGCAAGCCTTGAACTTGGTCTTCCGGCGCTTGGTCAACCCGACGACTTCGAGAACCTCATCGATGTCCGCCGCGCCCTTTCCCTTCACGTTCGCGGCGATCCGCAGGTTGTCGCGGCACGACAGGTAGGGGTAGAAGTTCGGCGTCTCGAGCGTAGCGCCGATCCGTTGCCGGGCGGAGTGGATCTCCTCCGGAGAATCCCCGCCGAACAACCGGAACCCGCCCCCGGTCGGTCTGATGATGCCAAGGAGCATGCCGATCGTGGTCGTCTTGCCGCTCCCGTTCGGGCCCAGGAAGCCGAATACCTGCCCTCGCTCCACCTCGAAAGAGATGCCATCCACGGCGAGAGTCTTCCTGAAACGCTTCGTGAGCCCGGCGGTCTCGATGATCAGGCCGTCCGGGGCGCGGTGTGCATCCGAACTCATCAAAGTGGCTCTCCCCGACGCAGGACTAGCTGCCCACGGGGGGTGTTACCGAGGGAATCGCGGCGGCCTCGGCAGTCGCCGACTTCGCAGAAATCGGCGGCTCGCCCGCCTCGAGCCGGCGGCGGAACAGCTCGGCCTCGACTAACTGGTCAAGCTGACGCCCTTGCTCGAGCAACGCATCCTCGAGACGTCCGATACGGTGCTCCATGTCCTCTTTCTCGCGGCCCTTCACGCCGCGCAGCGCCTCCGTCAGGTCGCGAATCAGCGGACGAAGCACGAAATGGGCGGCGATCGACATGACCGGAACGCCGATCACGAAGAAGATGCCGAGCAGCGGGATCAGGAGGCCGAGGTCCATGGTTTGCACACATTTCTGGGAATGACATTCGGCGGCCCTCGATAGGCCGCCGCCAACGGTACGAAGGACGTGGGCGTGAGCGCAAAGGTTTCAGTGGAAGGCGATAACCGGCAACGGTCGTCCGAAGAGGCTCAACGGCCGTGGCGATCTCGCATCTCTCCGCGCGCCTGGGCTGTTACCGGCACGGTTGCCGTTCTGGCAACATCACCGGCGCTCGAGCTCCTCACGGGGGACGCGACCCTGTACTCGCTACCCGCGCTCGTCTTCCTCGCTTTCTGCTGGAGCCGGACCGGGCTCAACCGCCGCGAGGTGGGGTTCGTGAGTGGGCGCGGGTCGTATCAGACCGCGATCCTCCACCCGTTGCTGGTAGTCGGGGGAATCGTGTTTCTGGCCACGGCCGTCGGAGTGACCCGGGTCGACGACACGCCGGTCCGCACCGTCGCTCTACAGGTCTCGATGATGACCGTCATTACGACGCTCGGGGCGCTGATCACGGAAGACGGCTTCTTTCGCGGGTGGCTGTGGGGGACGCTCGAGCGGGCGCGGCTCGCGCCCGAGGCGATCCTCCTGTGGACCGCCTTCGCCTTCGCCGCGTGGCACCTGCCGGTGGCGCTGATCGAACCATCGTACCGACTACCGGTCCAGCAGCTCCCTGTCCACATGCTGAACGTGTGGCTTCTCGGGATGAGCTGGGGCGTCCTGAGACTCGTGTCGGGATCCGTTCTCGTCGCCGCGCTTTCGCACGGCCTGTGGAACGGGCTCGCCTATACGCTGTTCGGCTTCGGCACGGCCCCCGGGGCGCTCGGGATCGCCACTTCGCTCCAATACGATCCGGAGCGGGGTTGGGCCGGCATCGCCTTCAACACGGCGGCGTTCCTCTTCCTGTGGCGCTGGTGGCAGCGTCGCGAGCAGGCCCGACTGGCGGCGGACGCCGAGGAGGCGGGGAACGAGGTGGGTGACCGTCAGTAGGGTACGGCCAGCGCCCGACAGATAAAGCGTTGCAGGGGTGCGCCGGCCTGGCAGATGTCGGCAAACGCTTGCATGAAATCAGGGTCCGTAACGGCTGATTTCGTAAGTCGCTTGACGCCGATGAAGTCCTTCCGGCGCAGGTCCTCGATCATCGGGTGCTCGGGGTCGAACCCGCGGGGTGCGGTCTTTAGCGAAGCACCCTCGAGCTCGAACACATCCGTGAACTTCTTCGCGTTTCGGGCCCGCTTCCAGCTCGCCGCATCGTCGACGATGGCCTCCCGGATCTTACGCAGCGCATCACCAGCGGGGTGCCAGATCCCAACCCCACCGAACATTTCGTCGTTCGACATGTGCAAGTAGTAGAGGGGCGCGTGCACGTCCTTGGCGGACTCGTGCGTGAGCCGGATCCCGACGTGCGTCTTATAGGGCCGCTTGTCCTTCGAGAACCGCGTGTCGCGATAGATGCGAAACAGCGAGCCTCCGACGGGACGCGGGTCGGCCACGAAATGCGGGCTGATCTTCCGAAGGTGGGGAGCGAAGTCCTCGATGAATCGAAGGGAGGCCTCCTTGACGTAACGGTCGTACCGGTCCTTGTTCGATTGAAACCAGGGCCGATTGTTGTTCTCCGTCAGCTCGTGGAGAAACTTGAACAGCTCGTTCGAGAAGTAGCGCTGCTGTCCGGCCATGGTCATCGCCTTTTCAGGGGCTCGCCTCAAGGGCGCTCGGCGGGCCAGTATCCGATCTGATGCGTCTCGCCCGGTTCATCGAGCACGATCACGCCCGGGATGGTCCGTTCCAGGTCTGAAACAAGCGCTTCGCGGCTGCCCGCCCCGCCAAACCACGAAGTCGGCGCTCCGGCCGTGGGCACATGGATGGCTACCACGCCGTGCGCCCCGATCTCGCGCAGGAGCCCCACACCTTCGTCCCCGAGGAGCTTCCAATACGGTAGAAAGGCGAGATGAATCCCCTCGTCCGCGAGCCGGTACGGGGCGAAGTCCTCCACGCCGGCCTCGGTGTCGCCGACGTGGAGCGCCCTGAAGCCTCCCAGGCTCACCAGCAATCCCAGGTTTTCGACCGGTGGGTCGAAGTCCCGACCGTGGTGCAGGTTGAGGACACGGAGCTCGATGTCATCGAACGAAAGCACCGTGTCCCTGCCCTCTTCAGGCCACACTCCCGCGACGCGCTCCAATACCGTCGCGTCGACTCCCGCTCCCGAGACGCCGGCCGGATCTCCGGCTCCGCCTCCCGAAGCCGCGGCGAGCCGGGCAATGGTCTGCGTCGTGGACACGAACCGCGCCACCGGGTTGTTGCGCAGGTGATTGAGGACCGCCTCGGCGTCGAAGTGATCCGGGTGGTGGTGAGAGGCGAGCACGAGCTCCACGCCGCCGAACGCTCCGATGCTCCGCTCCATCGCCTCTCGTATGGAGCTGTTGATGGTCTCGTAGCCGCTCACCCCGTCGCGAAACAGGGCGTCGACGAGCACGGTCTTGCCCGCGGCCACCACCATCACACCCTCGTTGGCGATGTAGACGATGAGAGCGGAGTCGCGTGGGGCCGGACCCGTCGCTTCCGGAGATCCGCCGGTCCCGTCGGTTTGCGCCGCGTCGAGGCTCGCGGTTTGGGTAGCGGCAGGTCCGGGGGCGGTCTCTTGCAGATCCGTGCCACCGCACGACCACAAGATGGCCGCGGCGACGAGCGAGCCTGCAGCGGCAAATACTGTAGAGCGAATCCTGTAGCCCGGGCGTATCATGCGCCCGACGCTAGCCTGACGACCGCCTCCCAACAACGCCCCGGCCCCACACGTTGTTGGAACGGTCCACATCGGGGAGCACACCGTCGGGATCGATCTGCACGTGCCGAAGCCGCTTCTCGGAGATCTCGAGCACGAACTGGCCCGTCTCGGACCAGTCGTCCACCGGTACATTCCGGAACTCCTCGGTGCCGTCACGGAAGATCAAGCGCAGCTCCAAGGGCATCACGATCCTTCCACGGTTCTCGATCGTGACCACCGTTCTCTCGTCGATGACTTGTACGCCTGCGACGGCCTGATCGAGCGTGCCGTTCTCGTACACCCAGCCCCGGAAGAACCAATCCAGATCTTCGCCGGTGACGTCCTCCATGGTGCGGATGAAGTCCGCCGGTTGGGGATGCTTGAACGACCAGCGGCGGATGTACTCGCGGAAGGCTTCGTCGAACAGCTCTGGACCGAGGACGGTTTCTCGCAGGAGCACGAGGACGGCGGCGGGCTTGTTGTAGGCTAGAAACCCGATCTCGTTCTCGTCGAGGCTATCCGGGACCGCGAGCATGGAGTGCTCGGCAGAGCGCATGTCATCGGCGATCTGTCCCGGCTGCATCAGGGCGGCCAGGATCGGCGCCCCACCCGAGAATACCATGCCCGAGTAGTAGTTGATGAATGTGTCGAAGCCCTCGTCCATCCACGCGTACCGACGCTCATCCGATCCGACCATCATCGGGAACCAGGTGTGCCCGATCTCGTGGTCCGTAACCGCGAACAGGAAACCGCCCCTCGCCTGGTGCGAGCAGAACACGATCATCGGGTATTCCATCCCGAGCGCGAGGCCACCGACGTTGATCGCGACGGGATACGGGTAACGCGCCCACTGCTCCGAATAGTGCTTGATGGAGTGGCGTAGATACTCCGTGGATCGCTCCCACCCCGAAAACCTCTGGCCACCGAGCGATTCCTCCGGATAGGCGGACATGATGAGCACGTCTTCCCAGCTCGCTGCATCCCAGATGAAGCGGTCGGACGCCGCCCACGCGACATCCCGAACGTTCTCGGCGCGGAACTTCCACGTGAGAGGTCCTTCACCCACCGGACGCGTCGATTCGTCGCCGGCCTCGTCCTCGCCGATGATGGGGATCGTCGTCTCGCTGCGGCGCGCCTCGTTCAATCGACGCTGCTGTTCCTGCGTCAGGACCTCTTCGGGGTTCTGCAACTCGCCAGTCGCGACCACGATGTAGTCGCGCGGCAGCGTGAGCTCCAGATCGAAATCGCCGTATTCCAGATACCACTCGCCCTGGCCCAGATAGGGGAGGTTGTTCCAGCCGTTCACGTCGTCGTACGTGAACACGCGGGGGTACCACTGCGCCAACTGGTAGATCGTTCCCCGTCGGACCTTGAGACGCCCCATCCGGTCGGCACCCGTCTCCGGGATCGTGAACGCGAACTCTAGCTCGAGCCGGAGTTGCTCCCCATTTGGGGCGAGCGGTTCCGGGAGTAGGACCTCCATCATCGTGTCCTCGATCCGATACTCGGGGGCGAACGCCTGCCCACCGAGATCGATCGTGATACCCTGAACGTCGAACCCGCCATTCTTGAAGAACCCACCGTGCCGCTGGCCGTCTTCGGCGCGCTCCGCCCCGTAGCTGTCCTCCCGAAACAGGTTCTGGTCGAGCTGGACCCACAGACTGCGGAGGGAGTCGGGGCTGTTGTTCGTGTAGGTGATCGTCTCGCTTCCCTCGATGCGATGATCGTCGTCATCGAGCGCTACCCGGATCACGTAATCGGCGCGCTGTTGCCAGTATCTCTCACCCGGCGCGCCCGAGATGGACCGGATCTCGTCCGTCGCCGGAAGCTCGAGCGGGTCGAACGCGTGCTCGGGATTCGGGAGACGCTCCGGGTCGGGTGCAGGCTCCTCCTCCGCAGCCGGCTCCTGAGCGAGCGCGACACCGATGGCCTGGATCCCCAGCGGTTCGATCGTGCGGGAAATCGTCGTGATCGCTGGAGCGATGAGCGCGAAGAGGGACGCGACTGCGAGAGCTCGCACGGTATGGGGTCTCATTCTGGATCCTTTTTTCGGCGCGAACGGGGAGCATCGCGTCGCGCGCGGGACCCCGATCTCCTTTCAAACACCTACGCCCACCTACAACCCGTGCCCGGGTCTGGAGTTTCCCTCGGGCTATCCACCAGTCCGCTGAACGAGCAGCTCGGACTCGGTGACGCGTACCTCATATACCTGGCTCGAGCCACCTGGGACGACGGAAGTCTCACGATAATCGTGGGCAAGTAGCGGAGCGAGAAAGCCGAAACGAGTCGCCAGATCGAAGAAGTCCAGCGGCTTCCGGACGGCGAGCGAAAGCACCGTCCGTGGCTTCGTCTCCTGGTCGACCAGCCTGCTGTAATTGCCGGAGACCCGGTCCAGCTCGTACTGGGAGTCGAGCCCGAGTCGGGCGACAAGCGGACGCCATCTCAGGACATGGGCCTCGAGTTGGATGACGTCGCCGGCGATCCGGTATGTTCGACTGATCCCGCCCGGAAACGTGAACTTGGCGCGGATCGAGTCGGGCGAGATCGGCTCGGTCGTGACCGTCACCGCCACATCGTCGCCCGTGAGCGGACGATATCCCTGCGTGCCCACGGCGATGGCCCCGAACAGGAACGCGACGGCCAGCAGCGAGGATCCGAGCAGCAGGGTCACGACACCCCGCACCCAATGGTGCTCGCGGAACGAGCCAGAGCTGGCGAGGAAGAAGAAGAGCGCGAGGATCGCACACACGATCGCAACGGCGTCGACGATGGTCATGGGCCGCGAACCTACGTCGGGAGAACCAGTCCGTCGAGAGCGCGAAGTGTCGTCCCCGTACCCGGATCCGGGCCCTTGCCGCGGTCTGCACGCAGCAGCGGCGAACTGCCCCACCGTCCGACCGACGTTGCGTCGCGTTCTGCCGGATCCCGGCCACACGGCGTTTCGCTCGCGACCCACGCGCCGTTCTCGTAACACAATATCAGCACTGATCTTGCGAACGTCTGATGCTTGTGAGCCCGGAATCGCGTGTTCGCGACGGTCCTCGCTTTGCACGGCGTGGTGTGCGGCGATATCGGAGACCCGTGCTCGTGAACCGTCGACAGAAGGCGACAGCCTGGCGGCCGAGTCGGAAAAAAATGGGCTGACCGCGGGGGTCCCTTGTGGAAGTAAGGCAACGCCGTAGCCAACGTCATGACCAGAACGGGTTTGCCCTCGCGGCGACCCTCCTGGCCCTCCTCGCCCTGACCGCGATCTCCACGGCCGGCTTCCTTCTCTCACATACCGATCTCCGGGTGAGCGAGAACCACCGCAGCAGCGTGGACGCTTTCTACATGGCGGATGCGGGACTCGCCAACTACCTGGCCCGGGGGAACGTCTCGACCGATACGCAGGTGTACCACTTCCCGTCTGGTTCGACCTACGTCTGGGGAGAGCGGCTGGTTGGGGTCGACGATGCGAGCGCGCTCTGGCGCGTACTCTCACGCGGTGCATACACCCGACCGGATGGGCTCGGCGCGACCAGGATGTTGAGCAGGACGGTGCTCGAGGCACCGGCACCGTTCAACCTGTACGCGGCTGTGGTCGCACCCGGCGGTTTGAACAAGAACGGCGCGGCGGGGCTCGTCTCGGGCATGGATGCGGCGACGCCCGCAGACTGCTCGATCGGCGGAACGCAGGACGTGGCCGGCCTCGTCGTGCCGCCCGGGGGTCTCCGGACGCGTGGACTGCTCAACGCGCGCACCCCCAGCTCCACGAGCGCCACCCAGACCCGGGGCTTCGCCGGGAATCCCGCCGTGGACTCGAGCAGCATCGCGATGGCCATGCTCCAGGCTACCAAGATCCCGTGGCAGAGCTTGATCAGCGGCAACTACGTGGGGTTCGACTACGTCGTGTCTCAGACGGGGTACCCGAGCTTCCGGAGCCAGGTCGCGCCGGGAGACTGGCCGGTCATTCTGATCGACCAGCCCGGCTATCAGATGAACCCGACCATGAGCGGGCGCGGGACCCTGGTGGTGCTGAACGACGTGACGTTGAGCGGCAACCTGCAGTGGGATGGGCTCATCCTCGTCGGGGACGACGTCACCAGCAACGGAAAGCAGAAGGTGCGCGGCGCGGTCGTCGCCGGCCTCAACCTGCTGTTGAATCAAGCCTCAGCGAACCCCGTCCAAGCGAACGGGAACTGGGATCTCCAATACCACTCATGCAACATCCAGCTCGCGCTTCGCGGCCTCGGCCCGATGGTCGAGGAGCCGGGCACGTGGTCCGAGATCATGTAACGCTTTACGGCTCGGCGCGAGGGTCAGGCGGCGGCCTCCCAGCCTCCCAACTAAGCCGTCGGCCCTCGCGCTTCCTCACTCCCACTCACATGCGCAATCGGCTGGCTCGCGTTATACGTAGGCCATGGCATCACCTGCCCCGCCCCGCATCGATCGTGAGAGCGTCGTCCGGCTGTGGTTCCAGCGCCAGGGTATAGATCGCCCGCGCGGAGCCGAGCCTCTGACCCGCGTCAGTTTGACCGATCACCTCGAGCGCACGGGGGCCCTCCAGCTCGACACGATCAACGTGCTGGATCGGGCGCACTATCTGACCCTGTGGAGCCGTTTCGGCGCGTTCGACCGGAAGCAGGTCGATCGGTGGGCGTACCGGGACCGGGCCGCGTACGAGTACTGGGGGCATGAAGCCTCGATCCTCCCAATCTCGCACCTCCCACTCGGTCGGCGGCGCATGCGACGCTTTCCCCCCAAGAGCTGGAGCGGCAAGGCGTGGTGGTCGGTGTACTCGACCTCCACCGCGTCGAAGCGTCGCGTCCTCAGGCGGTTGCGGGCGGAGGGTCCGCTCGAGAGCGCCGACTTCGAGCGAACGGACGAGAAGCTCGGTGACCCGGGCCTGCTCGGGGGCGCGATGCCGATGCCGAAAGAGGACAAGCGCTCGCTCAAGCTGCTGTGGCACGACGGACGGGTGGCCGTGCGCGAGCGTCGTCACTTCCGGTGCGTGTACGATCTGGCAGAACGGGTCTACCCGGAGGGCGATGCCGCGACCCCGACCGAGTTCGAGGACAGCTGGCTCCTGATCGGGCTGTCGGGGAACGGGATCGCGAGCGAGCGGCACCTGCTCAATTACTGGACCGCCCCGAGCCTCAAGGCCGAGACACGTCGCCGCGTGATCGCCCGGAATCTGAAGGTCGGGCGGATCGTAAGAGTGCGAGTGGATGGCGTGCGCGGACCGTGCTATGCGCTCCCCGAACACCTCGACGAACTCGACGCTTTATCCGCCCCCGAGGGCACCACCTTGCTGTGCCCCTTCGATTCCCTGCTATGGCGGAGGGAGCGCGCGGAGGAGCTGCTCGACTTCCGCTACCGAATCGAGATCTACGTCCCTCCGGCCAAGCGCGAATACGGGTACTACGTGCTCCCGATCCTGCACCAGGGTCGGCTAGTCGGGCGGCTCGACCCCAAGCTGCACCGGGATCGTGGCCTGCTCGAGATCAAGTCGTTGCACCTGGAGAAGGGCTGCGACGACGGCAGCGAGCTCGTGACGGGTCTTCGCGAGTCGCTGGCCAGCCTGGCCGCATTCACCGGAGCCGGGGATCTGAAGGTCCCCAGGGGCTGGAAGGGGAAGCTCGCGTAGGACGGGCGGGCCGTTGCCGGCGCCCTACACCTTCAGCGCCGCCGCCGCTCGCTCGTAATCCTCGGGCTTCACGTACAGGACGTAGCCGTAGCTCCCGCTGTTGTCCGCGACCCCGCTCGAGGCGAACACGTTTACGTTCGCTTGATACAGTCGCTCGTGGACCTTCGCGAGCGCCCCCAGCTCGTCATCGCCCTGGACCAGCAGGGCCGGGTTCGGCCCGTCCAGCTGCATCCCCGCTTTCTTGGCGGCCCTCTGGAGCTGTCCCGAATCGTGGGGAAAGAGCGTGAGCTGTGCGCGCATCGGTCCGACCGGCACCGCGGTGAACGCGACGAGGTTGATCCCCTGATCAGCGAGCGCGGCCAGGAGCGTGTACGCGGAGCCCGGCTGATCTCGTACGGTTGTGTAGAAGTAGTCGACGCGTCTGATCGTGTAGGCCATCATCCCACCCCCGGCGGTTGCCATTGGGACCTGAGTCACCCGTCGCTCACACAGGTCCTCCCGATTCCAAATCAACCAAATCAAACTCGGAGCGGCAAGCGTCCGTACGGCTCTCCAGGATCCAGCGCGATGACGTTGTTGGCTTGCGCCCTCAGCCAGCCGGGTATCGGTTCCCTCACTTCGGGCACGTCGGGTGGACCCAGGGGCATGGGGGCCGCGACTCACACCCTCGAGACAAGACACGGCGATTGAATGCGGGACGTCAACATGACGGAACTCACTTCGAATCCAGGCCGACCGCTTTCAGGCCGACCGCTCCGCCCAACCGGGGCGTTCTCATTTCCGGCACTCCTGCTCTTGCTGGTGGTGCCCAGTATCCTGGCGGCGCAGGCACCGGAGCCTGCACCGAGCTCGGAGGTGGAGGCGCACCCACCGGGCACACTCCTGCTCTCCACGGTAGAGATCCCGCGCGAGGATGGCGGTGTCTACGAAGCCGAACGGGGCGTGCTCTACGTGCCGGCCAACCGAGCCACGCCCGGCACCGGGGTGATCGCGCTCGAGTTCCACCGCTTCCCCGCGGGCCCCGAGGCCGACCCCTCGACTCCTCCCGTCTTCCGGCTGAATGGCGGGCCGGGGTGGCCCGGGTTCGGGAGCCAGCTCGAGCGAGAGGGATTCTTCGAGGAGTACATCGCGCCCCGCTTCCACCTCGCCGACGTGGTGGTCGTCGGCCAGCGGGGAATCGGATCCTCGGCGCCAAACACCGCGTGTGAATCCGCGGAGCCGTTGGGCCCCGACATCGAGCCGACGCTCGAGGTACGGGCCACCCAGATGTTCACCGCTGCTCAACGATGTCGGGCGAAGTGGGAGGGTGAGGGGGTGGATCTTAGCGGGCTCACCGTGATCGAAGCCGCCGCCGATGTGAACGATGTCCGCGAGGCCTTGGGCTACGAGAGAATCCAGGTCCATGGCGGCAGCTTTGGATCACACTGGGGGATGACCGTGCTCCGGTACTACCCGGAGATCGTAGAGCGTGCGGTCCTGAACGGCATGGAAGGCCCCGACCACACGTACGACATGCCCGGTTGGGTGCTGAAGGCGCTGGAGCGGACGGCCGCTGACGCGGAGGCGTCGGGCGCCCTCGGCGATCGGATTCCGGCGGGCGGGCTCATTGCCGCCTTTCGGGAAGTGATCGAGCGCGCCGACTCCGAGCCCATCACGGTTCGCATCAAACGGCCCGGCTCACGCGATTCGGTCGACGTGATCCTGACGGGCGAAGATTTCCGATCTCTGTGGAGCGGCTTCACCCCGAGTCTGCGCGGCCATCGCATGGCCGGTTGGCCCGCAGACATCATCCGACTCCATGAGGGCGACTTCCGGGTCCCCGCCAATCGTCAGCTCGCGAGCCGTACCCGTGCGCCAGGCATACCGACCGCCGCGTTCTTCATGCTCGATTGTGGGTCCGGGATCAGCCCCGCCCGCGCCGGCCAGATGCTGGAGGATCGGGGCGCAGAGGTCGTGGGCAACCTCGGCTGGTTCTATCAGGTGACGTGCCCCGCGTGGGACGCCGACCTGGGAGATAAGTTCCGGGAGAACTTCGACACCGACATCCCGACGGTCATCGTGCACGGGAATTGGGACATGTCGACGCCGCTCGAGAACGCGCTCCAGCTCGTCCCCCACTTCAAGGTAAGCCGTTTCGTGCTTGTGGAGCGCGGGACGCACGGCGCGCTCAGCGAGGCGCTGGATGCGTCGGACGAGTTCCGTATGGCGCTCGAACGGTTCGTCACGACCGGAGACATGTCGGGCCTACCGGAGAAGGTCGTGCTACCCCCGGTAGAGTGGAGGCAACCGCCGGAGCGATAAGGCGGGCGGCCAGGCTCGCGCCCGAGCGCTGGCCAAGCCGACGCCGGAAGCGGCGCCAACCGCGGCGTCAGACCTTTTTCTTCTTGAGCCGGACCGCGGTCAGAATCCCGGCCGCCCCGATCAGCGGGTTCAACAACGCCAGCCACGTGGGCTGCCGGGCGCTCTGCATCGCTTCGAACGTGGCCATATCGGCCGGCCGCGGGCCCGGGTCCTCGATGCCCCCGGTCAATTGCGGCAGCGCGAACACGATCCCCAACGCGATCACGACGAGCGCGAGGATATGGGCCGCTCTCTCCTCCCGGGCCACGGCGAGACAGACCAGTCCTCCCACCACTGCGGCGATGAACCCGAGGATGATACTCACGACGATCCACAGGCTGGAGATGTCGTACGATCCCTCCCGAAAGGAACCCCCCGTTCCGAGCACGAGGAAGGCAAGCGAGAAGGTTCCGAAGACCACGACGACCATCACCAGATACCCCAGGATCACGCTGCCGATCGTCTTACCCATGACCTGTGCTCCTTGACGGGAATACGGGAACCGGATCGAGCGCCGGAACGCTGCACTCGCGGGGGAACGATGCACACCGATCACTCGACGCGCCATGGGCCGTGCATGATAATGTAATCCCCAGGTCGATCGGCCCCTTTCGAAGATGAGCCGTTCGGAGACCGGCCCCACAGCGACCCGCGATGGATGGTGAAGACACATGACGGATGCGACCCATCAAGGTGCGACCAACCACAGTGAGGACGAGCTCGAAGTCCTCCGATTCCCCATAGGGCGATTCTCGCCACTCAGGACGCTCACCGCCGAGGGCCGTGAGGGGATGTGGGACGAGATCGCCGCGGCCCCCGCCGCACTCCGAGTCGCGGTGGACGGGCTCGACGAGGCACAACTCGACACCGTGTATCGTCCGGGAGGATGGACGGTCCGACAGGTGGCGCACCACATCCCGGACAGCCACCTGAACAGCTACATGCGCTTCAAGCTCACCGTGACGGAGGACGTCCCGACGATCCGCACGTACGACGAGGCCGCCTGGGGAGAGTTGGTCGACGCCCGACATGCCCCAGTCGACGTGTCACTTGCCTTGCTCGATGCGCTGCATGCCCGCTGGGTGCCGTGGCTCCGCTCGCTCTCGCACGACGACTATCGGCGCCGGCTCGACCACCCTGAGTTGGGGGAGATGGACCTCGACGTGCTCCTGCAACTGTACGCATGGCACGGGGCCCACCACGTGGCTCACATCACGTCACTCCGTAACCGGATGGGTTGGTGACCGAGCGCGGATCGCTCGACGAGCTGAGTCGTCTTCTAAACGGCGTCGACGGCCAGGGATATCGGGCCTACAAGCGAGCCAAAGGTGTGTGGCCGGCAGATGACTTCACGCTGCACATCGACCACGTGCAGGGTGATCCGTTTGCGATCCCCTCCAAACTGCGGCTTCACCTAGTTCCCGACCGACACGGCATCCCCGACGATGCCTGGTCGACTACCCCACGGAGAATCGGCCTGTGCGATTTCCTGCTGCGCACCTTCAAGCGCTCGTGCGAGACTCTCCCGCACGTGGGAGGCTCGGGGAAGTCGGGGCTGATACTCGTCAGCGTCGGCAGCCCCATCGTCGTAGAGCGTGCCGGCTGTTCTATAGACGCCGACGGGCTGACGCTCCGCTTCCGCGTGGGGCTGCCCGCCTCCGGACGACGCTGCCTCGGACGCTCGGCCGCCGAGCTCCTCACACAGCACCTCCCACGTGCCTTCGCGAGCGTGTGCTGGGACCGCGTGGATCAGAAGCTCGCATGGAGCTGGATCCGAACGACGGAAGATCACGACCACCTGCAAGGAAGCCTCGCCGAGCGCGGTCTGGTCGCGTTCGTCCGCGACGGCGGCATCCTTCCGCGAAGAAGCGGCGTCAGCAGCGACCCACTCGCCGGGGCGCTCCCGTTCGAGGGCCCGCCCGAGCTCCGCGTTACCCTCAGCACACTGCACCACGGCGAGGTCGATGGGATGGGGATCCCCGCCGGCGTCACGGTCGTGACCGGTGGGGGCTTCCATGGGAAGACCACGCTCCTCGAAGCGCTCCAGTTCGGCGTATTCCCGCACATCCCCGGGGACGGGCGCGAATGGACCGTGACCGCCGCGGACGCAGTCAAGGTGCGCAGCGAAGATGGCCGAGCCGTGTCGGGCGTCGATCTGCGGCCGTTCATCCATGACCTGCCCCTCGCCCGCGACACCGGGAGCTTCTCCACTCCAGACGCGTCCGGCAGCACGAGCCTCGCGGCCGACATCATGGAGGCGCTCGAAGCGGGCACTTCGCTCCTGTTGATGGACGAGGACACCTGCGCCACGAACTTGATGGTTCGGGATGCCCGCATGCAGGACCTCGTGGAGCGAGAGACGATCACCCCGTTGATCGACCGCGTGCACGAGCTGCTCGCACTGGGCGTGAGCACGATCCTCGTGACCGGTGGCGGGGGCGACTACCTCGACGTGGCCGACACTGTGCTCCTCATGGAGGAATACAGAGCTCACCTGGTTACAGAGGCAGCTCGGCGAGTGGCGGCGAAGCACCCTACGGGCCGGCGGATCGGCGAGCCGGATCACCCGCTGCGCCCCACCCACCGGGTCCCACGACCGGAGAGCTTCGACCCACGCCGCCGGGACGGAAAGACGGCCATCAGAACCCACGGCGCTGAGACCATCCAGTTCGGCCGCACGGATTTGGACTTGGGCGCCGTGGAGCAGCTCATCGACCACGGGCAGGCGCGGGCCATCGGCGCGATGCTCGCGGAGCTCGGGTCCATGTGTGACGCGGCAGTGCCGGTCCGCGACCTGGTCCGCGAAGCGGTCTCCAAGGCCCGCACCGAGGGGTTGATCGCGATCGAGCCGAGCCCCGAGCTCGCCATGCCTCGCCCGCAGGAGTTGGCGAAGGCCCTCAACCGCCTTCGCACACTTCGGGTCTTGTCCTAAGCCGCATCCTGCCCCCTGCATGGCAACCTGAGGGACCCACGCGTAGGCGCGTCCGCTCGCATCTCCATGTCCCGTGTGGAGTTGTGCCAGGGACCCGAAACTTGCAGCAGGACCCCCCCGCGCGCTGATCGGATGGGATGGGAGGTTGGAGGCCGCGGGAGGCCGGCCCACCGGCGCGACGTGATGCATACGAACAGGAAGAAGCGGAGTTCGGATGAACCTGCTTATCGTGCTGCTCATCTTTGTGGCCCTGGGCGGGGGCACGAAGCTGTTGGTCCTTTCAAGCGTGTGGCTCAAAATCCGCCGTCTGCGGCTGCGACCGGCACGCGTAGAGGTCTGCGAATCGGCTGACCTCCCCAACGAGATCGACCCGCTGTTCGAGCTGGCCACCCAGCACCTCGAGGAGCTCGACTTCGTCTTCAGCCACGCTCAATGGACCGAGTCCGTCGTGGAGAGCGAGGGCCGACGCCCCTATCAGGTCTTCCACCATCCGTGGAGCGGCACGTACGCGACCGTGTGTCCACCGTTGCCCGGAACCGGGGAGCGTGCATTCCAGGTAGGGTTCTCGACCGCCTTTGAAGACGGCACCGTGGTCGCGACCTTCGACGGCGTGGAGCATCTCGCGCTCTCGCTTCCGCCGTATTGGGAGAGCTACGACCATAAGCTCAACGACCTCGACCGGCAGTGGGAGCATCACGAGGGCGCCATCCGAGAACGGCTCACTACACACCAGACTGTCAGTTACTCTCCCACCGAGTTCGCAGCCCGCGAGGAGGCGATGCTGGAGGCCACCCTTGGGTTCTGGGAGCAGGAGTGTTGGATCGCACCCGCTGCGGTTGGCCGGAACGGCAGGGCCCCGGTGAGCTGGCGAGTCGCCTCGGCAGCGGCGTGGAGCTTCGCGCGCGAGTTGGTGGCCGAGAATCACCGGATTGCGAAGATCCAGCGGGCCGAGCGGATCGAAGCAGCGGCGGCTCACAGGGTCGAGCGATCCGGCGCCATGCCGGTCGTGGGACCCGCCGCGGTTACGGCCGGGAGAGCACCGGCGGAGCGCATCACCGCTCGCTGGCCTGCGCCCGCGGAGGCAGACGCTGCGTACCTCGCGGAGGATCACTCACTGGACGACCTGACAGCCTCACCCTGTTGTGGGCCTCAGCCGGAACGTGAGGCGCAGGCGGCCGCGATGGCCTGGGAGTTCGAGTACCTGCGAGAAGCCAAGGAGCGCCTGCGCCGCCCCATCGCGAGGAAGGCCTTCATGTTCCTCGTGAGCACCGTCCTCTTTGCCCTCGCACTCGGTTGGTACGCGTCCTGGAGATTGGTGGGGTTCATCTTCGCGGCCGTGCTCATCCACGAGCTCGGACACCTGGTCGGGATGATCGCGTTCGGATACAAGGACCGGCAGATCCTCTTCCTCCCGTTCCTGGGCGCGGCCACGGTCGGTCGTAACCCGGGAGCCAGCGCCTGGCAGCGCACCGTCGTCTACCTGCTGGGTCCCGTGCCCGGACTGATACTCGGCGTCGTCTGCCTGATCTTCTTCTACCAGGGCGGAGCTTCCTGGTGGCTCGAATTCGGGATCGTGGCTCTTGTCCTCAACTATCTGAACCTGCTTCCCTTTGTACCACTGGACGGAGGCCGTGTGGTCGAGACCCTGATCTTGGGTCGCTTCCCTCGCGCGCAGGCGATCTTCCTCGGGGTCGGGGCGCTGGCATTCGCTTGGGTAGCCTGGAGGTTCGGGGATCCGGTGCTTGGCGTGATCGCCCTCCTCCTCGCGGCGGCTCTACCGGCCAAGTGGCGCTGGGCTGCGGCAGTGCGGCGGATCGTGCCGCAGATGCCCAGAAGCGCCGGGCGACCTGAGAAGCTGAAGGCCGTGTTCGAGACGCTGTGCGAGCCGCCGTTCGAGACGATCCCCGCGGCAGCTCGGATCGGAATGGCCGACGGCATTCTCGAGCATCTCGAGGCTCGAAGACCGACGTTGGCGACGGCCGTTGCCGGCACGATGCTGTACGGTGCGCTCCTCATCGTGCCGTTCACGCTGGCAACGCCCTATCTGTTCGCTGTTCGAGACACGCCGATCGTGGAGCAGAGCCAGGAGGCGGCGCGGGATCGTCAGGTCGATCAGGCTTCGTTCCTTGTACACGACGGGCCGCCGGTCCCTGCGTGGTCGCGCGATGACGACCCGATCCCGAGTCGTATTGGAATCGAGTAACCGGCACACGGCCGCGCGGCGGAGACCCCCCTCTCGATTCAAGCCCCATTCTGTCCACCGCCTTCGCGGTGGGCAGTTCTCCCTCGTCACAGACTGGTCGATGGAATGCCGCGGGCACGACCACGATCGGCATGGAGACATCGTGACCAAGGATCGTTGCTGACAGATTACGTTCACTGATGGTACGTAATACACAATATTGCAGCGCGATACGTCCGTACGTATCGCGGTTGTCACGGAGCGTGATCTCGTCGTCCGACCCGCTCGCGTAGTAGCCGGACCCCAGTGACGGGAGCTTGTCCCGGGTCCCGGACTCGTAGTCGAAGCAAGCCTCTCGAGGACCTAGGACTGCTGGACTACGCGAGCACCGGCCCGGCGAGCCGCGAGCTCGATGTATATGGCATAGGCTGTAGGCAGGGGCACATCGACGGCGAGATGCCGCAACCCACAGAGGTGGAACTCGAGCACGCGGCCGATCTGCTCTTCCACGTCTGGCCGGGTACGGGCGGTGGCCACACAGCCATCGAAGTCCGGACAGCGTGCGGAGTATCCCGATTCGGTCTTCTCGATTACGACGAGGTACCTCATGGCCACGAACCCTCTCTCGGGTTACCGGGGATCAGAATGACACGAGGGATGACGCGGCGGCTCAACCGACTCTCAAACGGGTACCCAGGAGCGAGAAGGACAGAGAGGGCGGAATCCACCTCAGCGAAGGGCGGAATTCGAGAAGCGGAGGACCAGACCCGAACAGCAGAGGACTACGTCAGTGACACCGAAGAGCGACGCCACACCAAGTCCCTCGCCACGCGGCTGGCCCGGTACCTTGGCCGCGTCGCGAGGACCCGGCGCCGTGGTCACAGTCCTGATCGCGGCCCTGGTGGCGGGCCCGTTGGCAGGTCAGGGGCGGTCGAGCAGGGACGCGGGGTCCGCCCCGATTCGCATCAGCGGAGGCAAGGTGAAGCTCGGAAACCAGCACGCCGGATCGCTCCGCAGCTTCTCCGACCGTGGCGGGCTAGCGCGCCTCATCGGCACCGGGCTCGAGCGCACGGGAGACGCTCGCGCGACTCGCTTCGGGCCTGACTCGGGCGACCGGGATCGATCACAACGCCGCGCCCGCCCTCTGCGCGGCCGGTATTACGACCCCTATGCCTACTACCGCGACCTCTTGTATGGGGGCTCGAACGAGTACACCCCGGCCTACGACGCCCGCTACCCGATGCCCCCGGCCACCAAGAAGCTCCGCACGCTCGGTCGCGCGTACGATCTCCAGGGACCCGCGAGCTATACCTCGATTCGCATGCACGGCGGAGACCTCGTCCGCGGTGGCTACCGCCTCCAGCCCCTCGGGCTGCCGACCTTGGTCGTCTACTGGCCGCATCCCGTGTGGGAGGGCAGCCTCTTCGACGGCCGACCCTCGACATAACCCACCGTACGTCCAGACAGGTGTGCCCTCCCTTTCCCCAAGGTTTCTTCTTGCCTTATATTTAAGCGCACACTAAAATATACGTTATGCGAGAGCCCTTGAAGGTCGTGTCCGAGCCGAGACGCCAGGAGATCCTGCAACTGATCTGGGATCGTGAGCGGAGCGCCGGGGACATCGCCGCTCAGGTTCCGGTCAGCTTCTCGGCGGTGTCCCAGCACCTGGCGCGCCTGCGTGAGGCCGGACTCGTCGATGTCCGGGTGGAGGGGCGTAACCGATATTACCGGGCCCGCAAGCACACCATGGGCACGCTCGCTATCTACCTGGAAAGCATGTGGACGGACAAGCTGGCGGAGCTGAAGCGGCTCGCCGAAACCGAGGAGAGGAGCTTTGGATGAATGATGCGAACACGGAGACGGGAGGCTCGGTCGAGACCTCGATCTTCATCGAGGCGCGTCCGCAGACGGTGTTCTCGATCCTCTCGGATCCGGAGCAGTTCTCGAGCTGGCTCGACGGAGAGGCCAGCTTTCAACCCGCAGCTGGAAGTCCGTTCTTCGTGCGGTTCCCTCAGTACTCGACGGTGATCGAGGGCGAGCTGGTCGAACTCGTGCAGGACGAGAAGATCGCGTTCACGTGGGGGATTTCCGAAGGGTACCAGGCGGACTGGATCCCGCCCGGGTCGACTCGCCTGGAACTGGTCCTCGCGGCGGAAGGCCTGGGCACCAGGGTCACGCTGACCCATTCCGGGCTCCCCACAGACGAAGAAGTCGAGCAGCACATGGCCGGGTGGCGCTTCCACCTCTCCCGGCTTCAGCTATTCGCCAACCGCTCCCACCTGGCGGCCACCCTCGGGTCGACCATCGCCACGTACTTCACCGCGTGGAGCGAGACCGATCCGGATGCGCGAATGGAGCTCCTGGAGGCCTGCTGCGCGGAGGACATCGAGATCAAGGACGAGTACGCGGCGTTCGAAGGCCGGGACAAGCTCTCGCATCACATTGCACTCACGCAGCAGTTCGTGCCCGACGCTACGGCGCAACTGGATGGCGAAGTCCGGATTTGCCGGAGCGAGGTCCTGATCCCGTGGAAGATCCTGAGCACCGAGGGCGACGTCATGTACCGTGGGATCGATTACGCCCTCGTGTCGGCCGACGGCATCCTGCAGCGGGTGGTGGGATTCTGGGGCGGCGACGAGACGTGAGTGCCGCCGGTGTCTGCCTGTCCCGTGTCCGCGCCCGTTGTTACGGGCCTCCGCCGCGCTCCGAGCCGAGTGAGGCGGAGCGCGCCGAGCGCGCCGCGAAGGCGGGGACGACGTAATCGTCGAAGAAGTCCCGCACCCTCCGGGTGTGCCCGCGTTGAGTGCGGGCGAGTGAGGAGGTGACCACCGCCACGAGGTCCAGCCGTGGGACTACGACCAGGTATTGTCCGCCGTATCCCCACGCGAAGTGGGCCATCTCGCCACCCCAATCCTCCGTCCACCACAGATAACCGTACCGATGGCCGTTCCAGGGCGACCGGTTCCTAGCGCGCCACGAGAGCTCGATCCACTCCTCCGGGACCAGCTGCGCGCCCTCGAATCGCCCGCGATCCAGGAAGAGCTGACCGAACTTGAGCAGGTCCCGCGGTCGCATCGCCATGTTGTTGCCGCCGAGGTAGTAGCCCTGCGGGTCCCGGTCCCACTCGTACAGCGGGATGCCGAGCGGGCGGAAGAAGACGTCCCGTGCGTATGATCGCAGGCTCTTCCCGGCTTGCCTCGACAGGATCACCGAGAGCAGGTGCGTGTTACCCGTCGAGTACTCCCAGCAGCGTCCGGGGTCGCATTCCATCGGTCGGCGAAGTGCGTCCCAGGTCCAATTCCGCGAGGACACCCACGCCCCGTAGTTGCCGAAGCTGGTACCCTCGATGCCGGTTGTCATGCTGAGCAGGTGATGCAACGTCACGGCCCGCTTGCGGGGATCCAGACGTCCGTTTGCCTCGAGCCGGTCGAACGTCTCGGACAGGAGGCCATCGATTCTTTGTTCCGGGCCTTCCAGCAGCCCATCCCGGATCGCGATCCCCACCAGCGGGGAGAGGAGCGTCTTCGAGACCGACTTCACGTTCACCGCCCGATTCGCGCGCATCCCGCGGTAGTAGTTCTCCACCACCACCTCGCCGCGACGCGATATGATCAGGCTGGAAACCGGCGTGAGCTGTTCGGCCCGCTCCAACATGCGCTCGAGCAGATCCGGATCGTAGTACGCGGACACATCGGGGGTGTCGACCGCGACCGCTGCCTCGGTCGCCATCGGAGCGGAAGTGGTTCGATCTTCCCCTCCGCTCCGGCTCTCCTGGGCGAGCGCAGCGACCGCGACGAGCGTACCTGCGATTCCCGCGAGGACGGCCTGGGCGGTCAGGCGACCGGAGTATCGAAACGCTTTCAAGACCCTCATAGGGCGGATACTAGGAAGAACTCGGGCACCAGAGGCAAGTCTCGGTCGCGAGTTTCACTTTGCGAGTTCGCGCCCGCGGCCCCGGATCCTTCAACGCTCGTCTACGCCACGCTCGCGTCGGTCGGACCGCCCACCAAGCTAGCGGCCCGGATCTGCGAGGGTCCGCACTCCTGACGGCCCTGCTCTCGCCTTTCATCCGATCAAAGATAGCGCTGTAGGAGAAGCATCCCGACCAGGCTGAGCGAGAGGAGAATCCCGATCGGGGCCCGCCGACCGTGCTCGTACGATTCGGGAAGCAACTCCAATAAGACCATCAGCACCATCGCGCCGGCAGCGAACCCGAGCGCGTACGGCAGCGAGGGTCTGAACGCTTCCACAAAGACAAAGGCGGGCACCGCCATGAGGGGCTGGGGCAGCGAGGAAAAGACGCTCCAGCCGGCGCACGCCGCGATGCTCCGGCCTCGCGGTCGCAGGACCGCGCTGATCGCGAGCCCCTCGGGGATGTTGTGGATCGCTATGGCGATCGTCACGAACGCCGCGAGCGTCAAACCGCCCGCAAACGCAGCGCCCACGGCCACGCCCTCGGCGAACGAATGCACCGCCATCACGATCACGATCAAGAGCATCTTGCGGGCACCTTCTCCCCGCACCGATCCGAACTCGATGTCGCGCTCATCGAGCCAGCGCCGGGTCGCGAGAATGAAAAGGACGCCGAGGTTGGCACCTACGAACGGCTGCCATGCACCGTGTTCCGTCCCTTCTGCGAGCAAGCCGAAGCTCGCACCCAACATGAGGCCGGACGCGATCGCGTTCGCGTACGCCACCGCCCCCGAGGTGACCCGTCGCAGGACCAAGAACGGGAGCGCGCCGAGGCCAGTCGCCAGTGCCGTGACGGTGGCCCACAGGAGGACGCGCAGGATCTGCGACGTCTCGGGATCCCCGTTCATGGCAGAAAGACCCGGAGCACGGCCACCGCGCTCATCGCGACCGCGGCGGTGACCCCGATCCCCACCTCGTGCGCCTGCGTGTAGGCCTCGGGGAGTAGCTCGACTACCGTCAGGTAGATGATGGCGCCGACCGCGAAGCCCAGGGTGGGAGGGAGGATGACGGGGGCCGCGACCAGCACCGCGTACGTGGCCACGGCCATGAGCGGCTGGCTCACGTCGGTCAGGACCGACAGCGCGGCGGCCCGGCCGAGTGATACGCCTCGCGGTACGAGGACCGAGCACAGCGCCGTCGCCTCCGCCACGTTATGCACCGCAAAGGCCAGAGCCATGAAGATGCCGAGTCGGAGATCGAGGAACATCGCGACGCCGATCGCGATCCCTTCCGAGGCGGAGTGGAGGCTATTGACGACTACGACCTTGTAGCCGTACTCGGGGGACACCTCATCGGGCAGGTTGAGCTGCAGGTCCGCGGTCCCTCCGAACGCGTGCGAACCGTACACGAACAGGATGCCGAGCACCGCGCCCGCGGCCCCGGGAGCGGCCGGGCCCGTCAATCCCTCGCTCACCAGGATGTACGCCGCCCCTAGCATGAGTCCGGCCGCCAGGGCGTTGGCGAGACCGATGAGCCTCCGGGACGGGCGTCGTCCGAACGCCCACGGGCCGACCCCGAAGGCGGCGGCCGCGGCCGCGATCGCCCCGTACAGAAGCGTGGCGAGCGTCCGATCGACTGGCAACGCTACCTCACATGGGCGCGCAGGTGCGCGTCCCGGCACCCGGCTCGGACCTGTTGATCATCCGGTATTGTCCCTCCCGCAACAGACCGTGCCAGCGTGACGGTCGTCGCCGGCTCCGGCAAGGGGTAGTCTCCGCCGTGCCGCCGCATGGGGATCAGTATATTGTCAATTGGTCGGGCGGCCGGAGCGGCGACTCGTTCCGGCCCGCACTCCCCTCGCGGCAGCGGAGCCCAGGAATGAGGATCAACCCGGACCTGTGTGTCGGGTGTGGCAACTGCGTGGCCGTGTGCCCCATGGCGGCGATCTCGATCGATCCCGCCAGGGAACGAGCCGCCGTGGATCCCACCGAGTGCGTGGAATGCTTCGCCTGCTACCGCAACATGAGCACCGAGCGGCTCAATCCCACTTTGGTCCGGGGTGTTCGCCGGCTTCTTCGTTTCGCGCGTGTCCGGTTCGACCCCGAGCCCGATGTGTGCCCGACCTCCGCCATCGAGCCCGATGAGCTCACGTGGCCGCGCACCGTGCGCCGCGCCTTCAGCGATACTCAGGCACCTCATGAGGAGACCGGCGTGCATGGCCGCGGCACGGAGGAAGTGAAGACGAACGACGTGACGGACCGAGTGCGGGAGGGCGAGGCAGGGTTCGTCGTGGAACTGGGTCGACCCGCGGTCGGGGTCTGGTTTCGTGACATCGAGCGTGTGACTCGCCATCTCGCCACGACCGGGGTGACGTTCGAGAAGAACAACCCGGTGACCGGCCTGATGATGGATGCCGCCTCCGGCGCGCTGGAGCCCGATGTCCTTGGAGAGAAGGTCATGTCGGCCATCGTCGAGTTCAAAGTGGGATTCGACGAAGTCCCGCGTGTACTGCGCGCCCTCGAGGAGGTGGCGAAACGAATCGACACGGTGATGGCCGTGGGCGCGGCCGGGCGCTGCGACGGAGGGGGAGACAGTCCCCTGGAGGGGGTGCTCGCGGGCTCCGGATACGTACCCATCCGCGCGAAGACGAACATCGGGCTTGGGCACCTGGAGACATGACCCACACGCTACATCGATCCGGACCTGCCGAAGATCAGAAGGATGACTTTCTGGTCCTGGCCATGCCGGCGAGCGGCTTCGATGCCCGGCTCGCGGTGGAGAGGCAGAAGGAGTTCCTGCGGCGCTCGCTCCGCCATGACCCGGTCAACATCGGCGATACGGCCCACCACGGGTGGCACCACTCGAAGCGAGGCCTCCGGCCCACCGTTCACTGGCGCCGTCCTTCGGCCCCTTCTCCCGAGGACGTGATCGACGCGGTCGACGCCCCCTCCCCCGTCACGGCCGTATTCGACAACTACGAATCGATGCGCGCGTTCGTCGAGGAATTGCGAGACGCCGACCTGGGGCTGTCGATCAACGTGAGCGCCCTCACGTCCAGTGCAGAAGAGTGTTGCGACGAAGTCGGGATCTCCCGGCACAGTGTGGAATACTCACTAGGGTTCTTTGGGCGGACGGAGCGCCTCCCTGATGCCACTACGCTGCGCCTGTGCACGATGTGCGGGCACGGGATGATCGGGCACGGATTGGCGCAAAAAATGATTTCGTGGGTAAGGAACGGGCGGCGGACCCCGGCGGAGGCGAGCCGTTGCCTGGCCCGCTTCTGCAACTGCGGCGCCTTCAATCCGCGCCGCGCGGCCCGGATCCTCGGCGAGAGTCGACGACCCCGAGGATAGGCGGACGGGGAGCCCGACTCGAGGCGGCAGACGCGGGCCAGCCGACGAACCGATCGCGACCCCACGGCCGATGACATGAACGGGAAACGGACCATGAGCCATAGACACAGCGCACGGATCGCCACCCACCTGTCGGCGTTAGCCGCCGTCCTCACGTCTCTGGCGATCGCCGCATGCGTCTCGGTCACGAGCAGCCAATGTTGCACGACGGAGTTGTTCGAGGAATTTCGTTTTGACCGGGATGCCACCGGGCACTCGACCTTCCGGATCGAGGGCATCAACGGACGGATACTGGTGATCGCGAACTCCGGCGGTGAGGAGTTCGTCATCCGCGGCGAGAAGCGCGTCGGGGCGAACAGCGAAGCGGACGCCGAGGCGGGTCTCGAGCTCATCACGATCGAGATCGCCGAAGTAGGCGACGTGATTCAGATCCGAGCGGTTCACCCCGTGGGCGGCGGCCGGCAATACACCGTCAACTTCGTGCTCGAGGTACCCGAGCGATTGATAGGCCAGGTGATCACCACTAACGGTGACGTGACGGTCGAGGATCTCGACAACGGGCTCACCGCGATCGTGGGCAACGGCGTGGTCACGCTCTCGAGGATCGAGGGGAGCACCGAAATCGATCTGACCAACGGGAGCTTGAGCGCGGAAGTGACTATCGCGGACGACGAGTTCATCGACTTGTCGGCGGTGAACGGGAACATCACGCTTCGCATACCTTCGGCCACTAATGCCGAGCTCGAGGCGCGCACGGACAACGGTAGCGTGACCTTGAGCAACCTCGCGCTCACGAACGAGCTGATCACGAACAACGTGGTGACGGGCACTCTCGGGACGGGCGCGGGAACGATCGACGTCATCACCTCGAACGGAAACGTCACGCTCACGGGCTTCTAGGGTGGGCGTCTACATGGACATCCACATGGAGGACAGGGCCGCGGAGTATCGGGCGCTGCTCTCCCAGATCTGAACGTTCGATCCCCGAGACGATTCGGTCCTCGAGATGAAGGTGCTCCTGTTGGGCGTCGGCATGCAGGGCGTGGCTGCGCTGCACGACCTCTTCCACAGCGAGCCCGTTCATGGGGTGTTGGCCGCGGACCGTGAGATTGACCGCCTCGAGACCCATGTAACCGAACGTGGCTACGGGCGGAAGGTACGCTGCGAGCAGCTCGACGCGACGGACGCCGGAGCCCTCGATCGGCTGATGGGCTCGGGGCACGACGTGGCGATCGACCTCCTGCCCGCTCCGTTTATGGCGGACGTAGCGACTTCCGCCGTCCGACACGGCGTCCACCTGGTCAGCACGAACTACCCGACACCGGAGTTCCGCGCGCTTCACGGACCGGCGCTGGCAAACGACGTCACCCTCCTCCCCGAGTGCGGAATGGACCCGGGGTTGGATCTCGTGATGCTGCGCGACGCGGTTCGCCATCTGGACCAGGTCACGGGACTCCGAAGCTACGGCGCGGGGATCCCGGCACCCGAAGCCGTTACGAACCCCCTCCGGTACAAGGTGAGCTGGACGCTCGAGGGCGTGTTGCGGGCGTACCGACGGCCCGCCTGTCTCATCCGCGACGGGGTTCTCGTACAAATCGGTGGCGACGAGATCTTCCACCCCGCGAACGTGCACGAGATCGAGATCGAGGGACTGGGCCGGCTGGAGGCATACCCCAACGGAGATGCGCTCCAGTACGTCGAGCCGCTGGCGTTGGACCGATCCCGGCTCGCGACGGCCGGACGCTACACGCTGCGGTGGCCGGGGCATTGCGCGGTCTGGCGCACGCTCGTCGACCTGCACTTGCTGGATGAGGAGCCCGTGATCGTGGGCGGCATACCGGTGGATCGATACGACTACCTGGCTGCCGCCCTCGAGCCACACCTGCAGTATGCGCCGGACGAGCGCGATCTCGGTGTGCTTCGGGTGGAGGTTGAAGGACGGCGGGCCGGTGTCCGGACACTCGTCGTCTCTCAGGTGGTGGACGCGCGCGATCTCGAGACCGGGCTGACGGCCGTCAGTCGGCTGACCGGATTCACGGCCAGCATCGGCGCCCAGATGATCGCCGCCGGTGGAATCGCGAATCGTGGACTCCTGTCACCTATCGGTGACCTGCCGCTGCCCCCCCTAGCCGAGGCGTTGGAGAGTCGGGGCATCCACATCTCGGTCGAGCTGAGCGGATCGGATGATCGCGATCCGTCGGAGGGCAGCTAGCTCGCCGGGTGGCTTCCGGCAGTCAGATCGCCAGTGGCCAGATGATCGGGAGGACGAAGAGGACCACGAGCAGAAGGACAATCACCAGCGGGATCCCCACCTTCGTGTAATCCGCGACGCGGTATCCGCCCACTCCCATGACGAGCAGGTTTACGGGGTGCCCGAACGGACTCAGGAACGCGGCTGACGCCCCCACCGCCACGACCATCATCAGCGAATAGGGGGACACCCCCGCCTCCGCCGCGGTGTTGAGCGCGATAGGCGACATGAGGACCGCCACGGCCACCGTGGGGATGAACTGTGCCGCCAGCGCGGTCACCATGAATAGGCCACCGAGGAGCGCCAGCGGTCCGAGCTCGGCCGCGCGTCCGAGCACGCTGCGCGCGATGAGGCCCGCCGTCCCGGTCTCCTGCATCGCCACGCCGAGCGCCAGCATCCCACCGATCAACAGGATGACTTTCCATTGGACAGCTTCGTACGCCTCATCCGCCGTCAGGCACCCCGTGAACACCATCAGCAACGCCCCCGCGGGCGCCGCGATGAAGATCGGAAGCAAGCCCGTGGACGCCGACAACACGACGGCGGCCATGATCGCGAGCGCCACGGGTGCCTTCGGGGCCCGGAAGATCTCGCGCATCTCCTCCGTGAGTACCAGGAATCCGGGATCGCGCGCCAAGAGCCTCAGCTTGGTCCGCTCGCCGTACACGAGGAGCGCATCCCCGAAGCGAAGAGGCATCGATCGCACCTCCACGCTCGAGTGGTACGAGTGCCCGCCGCGCCAGATGGCGAGCACACTCAACCCGTACTTCTCTCGGAAGAAGACTTCCTCGAGCGTCTTCCCCGCGAGCGTGGCACGCGGAGCCAGGGTCAGCTCGGCGAACCCGACCTTCTCCGACTCCAGATCACGGACTCGTGGCGGCGCCGGCTGGAGCTCCAGATCGACGAGCGCGTCCAGCACGAGGAAGTTCTCCCTTCGCCCCTCCACCACGAGCACGTCCCGGGCTCTCAGCTGCGTCCCGGGGCCCGGGAGCACGACGCCCTCCCCATCCCGCTGAACCTCCAAGACGGCGAGATCGAATGCACTTCGCAGGCGCGTCTCCTCGAGCGTGCGTCCCTCGAGGAGCGAGCCGGATGGGACCTCGAGCCGCAGCAGCCAGCGGCTGAGCTGATACCGCTCGGTCGCCTCCTCTGCCGAGAGCTGCTGGATGTTGCAGAACTCGGATGCATACCGAAGTTGCTGAAGCATGTCTCGCGTCCCCAAGACCACGAGCACATCGCCGATCTTGAGTCGGGTCTCGTGGATGCGGGCCCGCCGGATGGCGCCTTCACGCGCGATGGCGACGACGTGCATCCGATACCGGTTGCGGAAGTCGATCTCGCCCAGCGTCTGTCCCGCGAGTGCCGAGTCGCCCGCGACCTCCATCTCGGCCAGGCCCACGGGACCGGTAACGAGCTGCCCCGTCGAGGGCGGCTCGCCGCCAGGCTCGATGAAATGCCCCCAGCCGCGTAGCGTCTCGAACGCCTCGAGCTGCCCGGCCGCCACCACACGGTCTCCCCCCAGCAATCTGAAGCTCGGACGCGGGGCCAGGATCATTCGCCCCTCCCGGCGCACGGCCAGGACGCTGAGTCCGAGGGCGAGTCCGAGGCGGCAGTCCACGAGCGATCGACCTGCGAGTCCCGAGCCCTGCGGCACCGCGATCGTAAACAACATCTCTTCGATCTCGTACTGGCGGCGCAGGTCCACATCGGCCGAGTCTCCCTCCCCCTCCTCCCATCGGTGTGGAAGCAGCCGCCCGCCGAGCAGGACCATGCACAGGGTGCCCGCCATGAGGATGGTGAGTCCGAGTGGGGTGAAGTCGAACATGTCGAATGGCTCGAGCCCCGCTTCGAACAGGGCGCCGGCGATCAGGATGTTGGGCGCGGTCCCGATGAGGGTGGTCATGCCCCCGAGCAAAGTGGCAAAAGCGAGCGGGATCATGAGCCGCGATGGCGGTTGGCCGATGCGGCGTGCGATGTCCAGGACGACCGGCAGGAGGAGCGCCCCTACCGCGATGTTGTTCATGATCCCGGAGAGGAGGCCCGCCGTCATCATCAGGACGAACGTGATCCGCGAGGCCGACGCGCCCGCCAGGCGAAGCATCTGCCGCCCGAGCAGGTTCGCGATCCCGGTCCGATAAAGGCCGCCGCTCAGCACCAGGACGCCGGCGATCGTGACCACCGCGGGGTCCCCGAAGCCCTGGATCGCTTCGATCCCCGGGATGGTACCCGTCACTGCGAGGGTCACGAGGATGAGCAGGGCGATCATGTCGTACCGCACCCACTCGGTGACGAACAACACGATCGCCCCCGCGACGATCGCCAGGACGAGGATTACTTCCGGTGTCATGACCGAAGGTCGCGTGCTGCCAGTGGTCTGCCTACTCCGTCTGGGTTAGGTCACAGCGTCGCGCTCCTACCGTATCCTCCCGCATGGCCCGCGCGCCACCCGCCCCGCGGGCGGGACGCCCGGCTGCCCCCGTTTGTCCTCGGAGCCGTTTTCGTCTTAGATTCTCGCTCGAGGTGGCGGGATCGTGCGGCCCGCCTCGCGGGACCGCGGCGCGCTGTGTGGTCGGGGCGCGCTCCCCTGGGTTGTCCGGACTCCTCCTTCCGGCTCGATGCCGCGTCCCAGTCACCATCCATCATCGGGCATTTCTTCGTCGACCCGGAAAAAGGAGACCTGCATGAAACGCTTCGCACCCATGGCCACCCTCTTCGGCGTTGCTCTGGCGATCGGTTTCGCGCCCGTCGCGGCGCAGGAAGAGCAAGCCGACCCCTACGTCCGTGAGAGCTACTGGACGGTGAGCTTCGCGGATCTCGAGGACTGGGTCGGCACGTACACCGAGTACGTCGTTCCCGTGCTCAGCAACCTGCAGGAGCAGGGGCTGATCAACGGATTCACGGCCGGCCAGCACAACACGGGCGGCGAGTACAACTTCCGTTTCGTGATGATCGTGCCCGATTGGGCCTCGATCGACACCGCGCTAGAGGCGCTGAACAGCGGGATGGCTGCGGCCGGAGCTCCCGACTTCAGCGGCATGGTCCAGGCGCACGAGGATCACATCTGGCGGCTCACCGACCTCTATCAGAGGGAGGACGCTGGCCCGAACCAGCACATCTACATCGCCAAGTTCAACGTCCGCCCCTCCGAGATGGAGATGTGGAACACCTACTATGATGAGGTGTGGAGACCCGCCTTGATGGCGGCGACCACGGATGGCACCATGAACGGCTTCGCGGTCGAGCAGCACGAGCACGGCGGAGCCATGAACTGGCAGCTCCTGTTGCTCATGCCCGATTGGGATTCCATCGACGACGCATGGGCCGCACAGTTCGCCGCGTTCGAGGCCTCGGGTGACCGCTTCGACGCGCTCGCGCGGGCTTTCACCGCGCACTCGGACGACATCTGGGACACGATCTCGGTAGAGACCGGAGACATGTAGACGCGGAGTAGACGAACCCTTCGAGCCGGCCCGAACGCGGGCGGTTCGGCTTCGTGCAGCATCGAGAAGGAGGGCCCGCTTCGGCGGGCCCTCCTTGCATGACTTCGGTGGCCTACGCTCTTGGGATACCCAGCCTCCCGTCCGGCAGTTCTTCCGTCTCTTCCGTGTCTACTCCCAAGTCGGTGACATCAAGAGCACAGCGTCTACCTGATCGTCGCCATCCAGATCCGTCAGCTCCGCGAGCGGCAACCCTCCTGCGACGACTTGGAATACAGTCGCGGCAACCCCCAGCGAGTCGAGCCAGCGGCCGATGATCGGTCGATCGAGCCCCCGCTCCCACGCCGCCTGCAACAGTGCTCGATAAGCCTCGGACCCTAGCACTTCCCGAACCTCTCTCCCCGCCAGGATGGAGCGATCGCGATCACCGCCGTTGAACGCCACCGCATCCCAAGGCTCGGCCTCCCAACCGACCTCATATCCTCGCTCCGCACACCAGGCCCACCCCGACTCCGGGTGTCCGTCGCCCGTCCGACAGAAGTTGGGGATACCGCTGTCGTAGGCCGCGAGGGGCGCTAAATCGTCCGCAGGCGCACGCAGTTCCTCAATTTGCTCGAGACGTGGGAGAGCCCACGCCCACCAGATATCCTCATTGCCCCAGCCGGGGGAGCTCGATTGTGCAGCTCCGCGCGCCGGGACCACCAGTATGAGAGCCATGATCGCCAGCAGCCCACATCGTGTCATCGGGGGTCGGTCCTCTTCTTAGTACGTCGAGTCGCGGTGGGTGTCCGCTCCTCAAGACCGCCCCGGCGGCGGGAAGTCACATCGGCTGGCCGGCCCTCTTCTTACCCTCGATTCGGGCGCGCTCGGGGAGGACCACCGGAGAGGGGCGGCTCAGGAGTCGATCTGGACCGTGAAGCTACTCGAGCTCAGGAGCCGGTTCAGGTCGTCGGCCACTTCGACCACCTGCGCCGTGTACGTCGCCGCCTCCCCGATGTCAGGTACCTGAAAGCGGGCGACGGGACCCGACTGGACTGCACCGATCAGGATCAAGCGCAGCCCGGATCCAGTCGTGGTGTGAAAAAGGAGGTGGGCGTCGTTGACCGCGGTCGGGCCCGAAGCCTGTCCGGTGATATCGATCAGAAACGCGTGCCCCTGCGCGCTCGACGCCTGAATTGAGAGCGTCAGCGTTCCCGGCTGTGGGTTCGGCCCCACGATGGGCGTCGGCTTGCACCCCGAAACCAGCAGCGCCAGGCCAATGGCCGCCAGGCGGCAGAATCCGAGAAACGACGATCCGGTTCTCAACTCATGACCCTCCAGGGATGGTGGAGGCCAGAAGGCCCAGCATCTGGACGTAGGCCCGGAAATCGCCGACATCGTAGCGGCCGTTCTGGTTCCCGATGGAGTCTAGGAAAGCCACCATGTCGGGCGTCAGCGCGTTTTGTCCAAGCAGACTGTTGGCAGCCTCGGCGACCGTTGGCTGACGGACGGAGGCCGACACGATCAGGGTGACCGCGACCGTCTGCGGCGAGTTGGTCGCCGCCGGATCCACAACCGTGATCGTGCCCGCGTAGCTCCCCGCGCCGAGGCTCGAGCTATTCACCGCGACCGCCACCGTCTGCGACTGCCCCGCCCCGCGCGCGCCCGAACCGGGGCTGAGGTCCAACCACGTCTGATCCGCCGTCGCCGTCCAGTTGAGCGTGCCACCCCCCATGTTCGTGAGCGTGAGGGACTGATTGGCCGGATTGCTTCCCTCTTCCGCAGAGTAGGTCAGGGTGTTCGGCGTTACGCCGATCGCGGGGGACGACGAGACCGCCAGGTTGATGACGACCACCTGTGGAGAGTTGCTCGCACCGGTGTCGCTGATCGTTACCGTGCCGGCGTAGTTGCCCGGCGCCAGGCCCGAGCTGCTCACCATCACCGTCATGTCCTCCGACACCGCCGCCGCCAGCGAGCCCGACGTCGGGCTCACACTCAGCCAGCTTTGGTTTACCGAACTCTTCCAGTTGAGCGTGCCGCCCCCCGTGTTCGTCACCGTCACCGTCTGGTCGGGCGGGTCGATCCCCACCGGCGCCGTGTAGCTGAGCGCCGTCGGACTCAGCCCGATCGCCGGCGCCGCAGTCACCGTCAGGTCGACCGTGACGGTCTGCGGGCTATTGCTCGCCGCCGGATCCACGACCGTCACCGTGCCCGTGTAGCTTCCCGGCGCGAGGCCCGA
>JBDHAD010000001.1:0-106287 GCA_039588215.1 Gemmatimonadota bacterium | reverse complement strand
TGCCACAGGATTCCGGCTCTGGGCGAGCCTGACCCGGACCAGGCCGAGGAAAGGAGGTGACGACGTGCGCCCGTGGATTGGGGTGCCGCTCGTTCTACTCCTCGTCTCGGTAGGAGGACTCGACCCACCCGCCTACGCAGGGGCCGACGTCGACCGGTCGGCCCCGTCAGAGGTCAGAGGCCTGCCCGCCGCGGGGCCGGGCAAGACGTCGCATGCGGAGTGTGTCATGCGAACCGGGTGTTCCTCGCCGGGAAGAGGGCCACCCCCGCGCAGGACTCGGCGTTGTTCGTGCCCGACGCGTTGGTCTCAGAGACCGTGCACGCGAATCTCCCGTGCGCGGCGTGTCACCCTGCGCCCGCCGAGGGCTATCCGCACCCCGAACCGGCGGCCCAGCCGTGTGAGACCTGCCACGCCGAGGCGGGACAGAAGTGGGCGGTCTCGATCCACGCCGAGGGCGTCGATGGTGAAGCGCACGGCGCCCATTGCGCGGACTGCCATACCCCGCACCAGGTATACCGGGCGGACGACCTGCGAGCGGAGACGCACCCGCTGAACGTGGCCGCGATGTGCGCGCGGTGTCACGCGGACGAGCACATCATCGACGAGTACTTCACGGCCCCCGAAGAGACGCAGGCGCGGGTCGCGGTCGAGCAATACCACCAAACGGTGCATGGCACGGCGCTCTCGCGCGCTGGCCTGGCGGTCTCCGCTACCTGCAACGACTGTCACCGCGGACACGACATTCTGCCCGGGTGGGACCCCCGGTCGTCCGTGCACCGCGACCACGTCGCGGCCACCTGCGAGGCCTGCCACGTAGGGATCCGGGAGCGATACGAGCGCTCGGCGCACGGCACCGCCGGCCCAACCGTGACGGCCAGCGGCGAGATCCGGCAGCCGCCCGTGTGCACGGACTGTCACACGTCGCACCAGATCGTGAGAGCGAACGAGCCTGGGTGGTTCGTCGGGGTGGTCGAGGAGTGCGGAGCCTGCCACCAGCAGGTGTACGACACCTACTTCGAGACGTACCATGGGCAAGTCACCGCACTCGGGTTTGGGCTCACCGCCAAGTGCAGCGACTGCCATTCCCCACACCTGATGCTGCCCGCGTCGGACCGCGAATCCACGGTCCACCCACGCAACCTCGTGCGCACCTGCCAGCAGTGTCACCCGGAGGCGAACGCGAGCTTCGTCCGCTACTTCGCCCACGGCGATCACCGCGACCGCGAGCGATTTCCCGTACTGTTCTGGACCTGGGCGATCATGACCACGTTGCTCGTGAGCGTATGGTCGTTCTTCGGGCTTCACTCATTCCTGTGGCTGGGGCGGGTCGCGATCGACCGGATCCGGGGGCGAGGCCCGCACACCTACCATCTGCCGGGCGGTACCCTGCCGACGAAGCGGAAGAGGAAGGGCAAGGGAGGCGCGTGAAGAAGATCGCGTCCTCCGACCGCGGCCACGGGCCCTACGTGTGGCGGTTCAGCCCCATCGAGCGGGTTCTCCATCTGATGGTGATCATCTCGTTCTTCGGGCTGGTCATGACGGGCACGCCGCTTCTGTTCTCCCACACGCCGTGGGCGAAGGGGATGATCAATCTTTTCGGTGGCTTCCAGGCGGCGGCGTACATGCACCGCGTGTGGTCCTCACCTTCGCGTACTTCTTCCTGCACGTCGGCCAGCTGACGTATCGGATCTCGAAGAGCTCGAACCGGAGGCGGTTCTTTTGGGGGCCGGACTCGATGGTCCCGCAACCGAAGGACTTCCAGGACCTGGCCCAGACCTTCCGGTGGTTTTTCGGAATGGGGCAACCCCCCCAATTCGACCGCTGGAGCTACATGGACAAGCTCGACTACTGGGGTGAGGTCTGGGGGGTCGCCGTGATCGGCGGCTCGGGGCTGGTCCTCTGGTTTCCGACGTTCTTCTCCAACGTGCTGCCGGGTTGGGCGTTCAACGTCGCGACGATTATCCACGGCATCGAGGCGCTGCTGGCGGCGGGGGTGATCTTTACGATCCACTTCTTCAACGTGAATCTCCGCCCGGAGAAGTTCCCTATCGACGTCGTGATGTTCACGGGTCGCGCCACGCTCTCCTACATGAAGGAGGAGCACCCGCTCGAGTACCGGCGGCTGATCGAAAGCAGCCGACTCGAGGAGCGGTTCGCGCCACCACCGACGAAGACGGCGTACGTATGGTCGGTGTCTCTCGGTCTCGTGGGGTTGTCGATCGGGCTCTTCCTGATCGGGTTGATCCTGTGGGCGCTCCTGTTCGGGGGCGGATGATGTCCCGCCCCGGCGTGCGACTGAGTGTACCTGTGGCGCGGGCGTGGGCGATCACCACGCTGGTCGGCCTCCTGGCGCTCCCAGGGCCAGGAGTGACCCCCGCGCTGGCCCAGGATGACGCCACCTGCACGGTGTGCCACACGAACCCGGACTTCTTCCAGGGACAGCCGAACCCGAACCGGCTGGTTGTGCGACCCGAGATGGTTGCCCGCTCGGTCCACGGTGCGGCGGGCTTCGGGTGCACGACGTGCCACGGGGCGATGGCCTTCCCGCACGCCGAGGACCGGACACCCGTACAGTGCGGCTCCTGCCACGTCGAGGGCGAGCTCCACCGTCAATCCCTTCACGGACAGGCCGCGGCGAGGGGGGATCCGCTCGCGCCCGGGTGCGCCACGTGTCACGGGATCCACGCGGTGAAGTCGCATACGGACCCGACCTCCCGCACGGCCGTGATGAACATCCCCACGCTATGCGGGGAGTGCCACCACGAGGGGACGGAGGTGTCCCTGCAACGGAACATCCCGCAGGACCGGATCCTCGAGAACTACTCGCAGTCGATCCACGGGGAGGGCCTGTTCCGGCAGGGTCTGACGGTGACGGCCGTGTGCACGTCGTGCCACACGTCGCACAACATCCTGCCGCACACCGACCGCCGCTCGAGTATCCACCACGAGAACGTCGCGGCCACCTGCACGCAGTGTCATTCGCTGATCGAACAGGTGCACGTACAGGTGATCGAAGGCCGTTTGTGGGAGGAGAACCCGAACGTGATCCCGGCCTGCGTCGATTGTCACGCGCCGCACAGGATCCGGCGGGTCTTCTACGACACCGGGGCGGCCAACCAGGACTGTATGCGGTGTCACGCCGACCCTGGGCTCGTGGGGGTGGCGAACGGCGACAGCGTGTCGCTGTACGTGGATGAGGCAGCCTACGCTGCCGGCGCTCACGGCGAGACCGCGTGCGCGCAGTGTCACGACGATGTGACCCCGGGGCTCTCCCCGAGCATGCGGGCGTGCACCACCGCCACCGCGACCAGCGTGGACTGCGGCGTGTGCCACCCGGACCAGTCGGATGAGTATGGGGCCGGCATGCACGGGCAGCTCGCCGCGCAGGGCGACCCGGACGCGCCGGTGTGCCTGGACTGCCACGCCAAGCACGCGACGCTGGGCCACGAATCGCCCGAGTCTCCCACCTACCCGCGCAACGTCCCCGATCTGTGCGCCAGGTGCCACCGCCCCGGCGAAGCCGCCGCCGTCCGCATCGGTGATGACGTCCTCAACCCCGTGGAGAGCTACGAGATGAGCATCCACGGCACGGGCCTGATCGAGAGCGGCCTCGTCGTCACCGCGACGTGCTCGAGCTGTCATACGCCACACCGCGAACTGCCGGCGAGCGATTCACTCTCGAGCATCCACCCCGAGAACGTCGCCGGTACCTGCGGGACGTGTCACCACGGGATCGAGGAGCAGTTCGCCACCAGCATCCACGCGATCCGAAGAGCCGAGGGAGAGACCGAGAGCGAGCTGCCGACGTGCGAGGACTGCCACACGTCGCACACGATCAGCCGCACCGATCAGGATGACTTCCGGCTATCGATGATGAACCAGTGCGGCCGGTGTCACACGGAAGAATCGGAGACCTTCTTCGAGACGTTCCACGGCAAGGTGTCGAGGCTGGGCGAGGCCGGGGCCGCCAAGTGCTACGACTGCCACGGGACGCACAACATCCTGCCACCTACCGAAGCGGCCTCGATGTTGAGCCGACGGAACATCATCGAGACCTGCTCGCAGTGCCACACGGGTGTGAACCGCCGCTTCACCGGCTATCTCACGCACGCGACGCACCACGACCCGGACAAGTATCCGTTCCTTTTCTGGACGTTCTGGGCAATGACCGCGCTGCTGATCGGGACGCTCAGCTTCGCGATCCTGCACACTCTCGCGTGGCTCTTCCGGCTGTCGCGCTCGCCCGAGAAGTGGAAGGTGCGCCACGTCGTCAGGCCCGGCGAGAAGGTGTACCAGCGGTTTACCGTCTTCCAGCGCACGCTCCACATCGTCATGCTCCTCAGCTTCTTCACGCTCGCCATCACCGGGATGGCCCTGAAGTTCTCGCACATGGTTTGGGCACAGGTGTTCGCGGACGTGCTCGGAGGTTTCGCGGTCACCGGCGTATTGCACCGACTCGGGGCCATCGCGCTGATCGTCGTGTTCGGGGTCCATCTTCGGGAGTTACACCGTCAAAGACGGCGGCGAGAGAAGACCTGGTGGCAGTTCCTCACGGACCCTGACTCGCTCGTCTTCAACCGGAACGACCTCAGGGAGCTGTGGGCCTCGATCAAGTGGTTCCTGGGGCGGGGCGAGCGGCCCCACTACGGTCGCTACACCTACTGGGAGAAGTTCGACTACTTCGCCGTCTTCTGGGGGATGATGGTGATCGGGTCGACCGGTCTCCTGCTCTGGTTTCCGGAGTTCTTCACGAACCTCCTCCCGGGGTGGACAGTGAACGTGGCGACCATTATCCATAGCGATGAGGCGCTGCTGGCGGTGGCCTTCATCTTCACGGTGCACTTCTTCAATACTCACTTCCGGCTCGACAAATTTCCCATGGACCCGGTGATCTTCACCGGGCATGTTCCGGTGGACGAGCTCAAACGCGACAAGCCGCGCGAATACGAGGAGCTGGTCGAGTCGGGAAGGCTGGAAGAGAGGCTGGTCGAGGCGTATCCCAGAAGACTGCAAAAGGCTTTCAAGATCTTCGGGATGACCGCGCTGGCTGTCGGCGTCACGCTCATCCTGTTGATCGTGTACTCGATGTTGTTCGGATATCGATAGGGCGGCCCTCCATGAAAGGGCCATTAACCTCTGGAGAATGCCATGAACGCCAACTGGCGTAGCCTGCTCGGGGCGATATTCGCGCTCTTGCTGGGCGCGCACACGCTCGCCGGACAGGGATTCCGGGCCGAGATCGGCGTGTGGGGAAGCTCTCTCGAGCTCCAGGGAATCGTCCGCGACAGCTTGCCGGAGGAGCAGGTCCCCGGGGATGGTCTCAGCCGTCGCCTCGGCGACGGTACGGTCGTCACCTGCACCCCCGAGGAGTTTTGCCGTTGGTTCCGCACCGAAGGTGAGGAATCGATCAGCGTGTTCAACCAGGATCTCAAGGTCTCGGCCTGGGCGGGCGGGAGTGTGCCGGGACTGGCCGCGCACGCCCACGTGCGGGGACGCTTCGGCACGGACGAGTTCTGGCCGCGAGAGAGCCAGGAACTCGATCTGCTCACCGGCTACCTGAGCTACGACCGGGGTGACTTCGGGGTTCGGGCCGGGCGCCTGTACCGGACGGATGGGCTCGGATACCGTAACTTCGATGGGGCCTCGGTGGCCTGGTCCGGGCTGGAGAACCTGAGACTCGAGGCGTACGGCGGGTGGAGCCTGGCGCCGCACATCAACGCGCCGCGCTCGGGCTCGCTCCTGACCACCGCCGACGTGTTCGCGCCGGATGACCGCGGCTTCATCTTCGGCGCCAAGATCGGGGGACGACTGGCGGGGACGTTGTCGGGCAACGTCGTGTATCAGCGCGAGATCCGGACGGACCGGCAGGCGCTCTACTCGGACCGGCTCGGGCTCGACGCCCGCGCGCTGTTGGGCCGGGTGACGGCCGAAGTGTCCGCGGAGTACGACCTCACGTACGAGGAATTCAACGAGGCTCGGGTGCGGCTCGCCGCCCCGATTGCCGCCGGCCTCGAGATCTCTCTCCAGGGTCGGCACTACACCCCGTTCTTCGAGCTGTGGACGATCTGGGGGGCGTTCTCTCCGGTCGGCTTCAACGAGGGCCGGGCTTCCCTCATGTGGGCCGTGCCCGGCGGACTCCTCAGCCTCGAAGCGGGTGGGGCGTACCGGAAGTACGAGGAGACCGACGCGGGCGCAGACTTCATCACGATCAAAGACTACGGGTGGCGAGCCTTCGGTGGCGCCCATATCACCCACCGCGGCTGGTACGTGGATGGAAACTACCGGGCCGAGACGGGCTTCGGGGACGTCCGCTACGGGGGTGACGCCGGGATCGGCAAGCGCTTCGGGAGCGGCAGCTACATCGGGTTGCAGGGGTCGGCCACCCAGACCTTTGGCGAGTTCAGGCTCGGCGAGCAAGTCGTGACCGGTGGCGGGCTGGAGGGCGCCTGGCGGTTCGGCGACGTATCGCTGTCCGGTGGTGCGGCCATGTATCGCATCACATTCGAGAATCGGCCCAGCGCCGAGGATTGGACGCAAGCCAGGGCATACGGGGGCATATCGTATCGGTTCGGGAGCGACACGTCCGGCTCGAGCCGCTCGGGGTCAGGAGGCGACCGATGAACACAGGAGCCAAGATGCGTAAGGTCGCGATGGGTATAGGGAGCGCGCTCCTGTTGATGGTTGGGAGCGGCGTGGTCCTCTCAGGGATGGGTTCACAGGAGTTCCCGCACGAGCGGCACGCGAACCTGTTTCCCGCATGTACGGGGTGCCATGCGGGAATTCCCGAGGGAGATGCAGCCACCGCGTTCTCGGTGGACCCCGCCTTCTGCGGGGAATGCCACAACGGCAACGTGCAACCGGAGGTCGATTGGTCGGGACCGACACCGGTCGCCAGCAACCTCTCGTTCAGACATACGGAGCACCCGACACTCGATTGCACGACCTGCCACCAGGTGCCGGGCGGTGAGTCGATGCAGATCGCGCGGAACACGCCCAGCGTGTGCCTGGGCTGCCATGCGCCGAGCGCCGAAGGGCACCAGGCCGCCGGTGTCGATTGCGCGCAGTGCCATGTGCCGATCGCCGAGGCACCCGACCTGAGCGCGGAGAGGATTGCCGCGTTTCCGCGCCCGGCGGATCACGAGTCGGAGGACTACTACGCCGTCCATGGGGGGCTGGCCGAAGCCGATGCGCAGCGGTGTTCCGTGTGCCACGCGCAGGAGAGCTGCAGCCGCTGCCACGTCAATGCCGATCGGGTCCCGGTGATTCGTGGCCTTCCGTCGGACGACCGAGTTGCGAGCCTCGTAGCCGGGTGGCCGGGTGTGTGGCCCACCCCCGCCAGCCACGAGTCTGTGGACTGGATCAGCACCCACGGCGGGCAAGCGGCGGAGTCGATCCAGAGCTGTGCCAGCTGTCACGTCCAGGAGAGTTGTTCGACCTGTCACGGGGAAGAGGCGGAGCGGCTTGCCACCGGGCTTTCGAGACAGCGCCCAGGCGGGCCGCAAGGGGCCGGGACCGTGGCCGTGCGGCCGCCCGGGCATACGCCGGGCTTTGTGACCGAGCACGGCACGGCCGCTGCCGTTGGGCTGCCCGAGTGCAACTCGTGCCATGCGGAGTCGTTCTGTGCCGATTGCCACGACGGGCCCGCCGCGCCGCGATTCAACGTGAGAAGCGCGGCCGGCTTTCACCCGGCGAACTTCGTCACCCGGCACGGCGCGGAGGCGTTCGCCCAGCAGACGGAGTGCAGCTCGTGCCACTCGACCGAAGTGTTCTGCCGCGACTGCCATCTCCAGGTCGGTGTCGGACAGGCGGGAACCACGACGGGGGGCGCCTTTCACAACGCCCAGCCGGGGTGGCTGCTCGCCCACGGTCAGGCGGCGCGCCAGGGTCTCGAGACCTGCACGGGCTGCCACGCGCAGCAGTCGTGTCTGAAGTGCCACTCGGCGAAGAGTGGTTGGCGGGTGAGCCCGCACGGTCCGTCGTTCGAGCCGGGTCGGGTATCGGACCGAAGCACCATGTCGTGCGGGATCTGTCACTTCTCGTTCCAGCTGGATCCCTAGGGCCGGCGGGGTCGAGGGGTGCGCGAAGGAATGGACAGGGGAGCGGGTCTCGAAGGAGGAGCTTGAGGAGGGAGCTCGAGGTGGGAGTGTGACTCTCCGGTCGAGTCGCGAAGAGCCGAGGAGAAAGATAGGATAACAGTTGTTGCGGATCGGCGAGTCCGGATTCACCGGCGGCCGCCCCGCGCCGTCGGTAGTCCGGCGCGATTGCGCCGTTCGTGAACGCTTCTGTGCGGCTTCCTGCGGTTGTAGACGTCGGTGGCCGACAGGAAGGGGGTTCAAATGAGCGCCCGAATCGAAGCCCGCACACCTCATACGCGCCTTGCGGTGCTCGCGGCGCTGTGTTGGCTGTTCATCGGGGCGATGAGCCTCGCCGCGCAGGCGGCGGCCGGGCCCACGCAGAACGCGGCCGCCGGGGCGTCGGTCTTCGGCTCCAACGGGTGCGTGCACTGTCACGCCATCAAAGGCGTAGGGGGAGGGGTGGGACCCGATCTGGGCCTCATCGAGGAGCGTCGCTCGTTCTTCGAGCTGGCGGCGGCGATGTGGAACCACCTCCCGTCCATGCAGGCGACGATGGCGGAAACCGGTATCGATCGCCCAGGCCTCTCTGCCCGGGAGACCGGTGACCTCATCGCCTTCCTGTTCACGCTCGATTACTTCGACGCGATGGGGGATGCGGAGAGCGGCCGAACGCTATTCGCCGAGAAGAAGTGTGTGCTGTGCCACCAGGTGCAGGGAGCAGGCGGCGTAATCGGGCCGAGCCTGGATTACCTGAGCCAGTACAGCTCGCCCATGTTTGTGGCCGCCGCCATGTGGGGGCACGGCCCCGGCATGGCGGAGACGATGAGGTCTCTCCGGGTCGAGCGGCCCCGGTTCACCGGAAGCGAGTTTCGGGATCTGATGGCGTTCTTCCAATCGGTCTCCGACGCGTCTCACACAGGACCGATGTACGTCCTGCCCGGACGCGCGGACGTTGGTCGAGAACTGTTCAGCAGCAAGTCATGCCTCCGCTGCCACAGCGTGCGGGGGAGCGGAGGGCAGATCGGGCCGCCGCTGGGTGGCCGCGGGCTCGAATGGAGCGCGTCCGACTTCGTCGCGGCCCTGTGGAACAAGGCGCCTTCCATGCAGGCGGCCATGCTCGCCGCCGGAGTCTTGATCCCCGACCTGAGTGCGGAAGAGATGGCGGATCTCGTCGCCTACCTCTACTCCGTCAACTACTTCAGCGAGACCGGTGACGCGCGTCGCGGTCGCCAGCTCGTCACTCAGAAAGGCTGTCTGCAGTGCCACCAGCTCGATGCTCGCGGGGGGGCGGCAGCTCCCGACCTCGCCGAGATCACCGGGCTCGTGACCCAGACCGACGTCGTCGCGGCACTCTGGAGCCACACGACGACCGGGGTAGAGGCATCGGCGGGCGAGTCAGCCGGGTGGCCCGCGCTAAGCTCGTCCGACATGGCGGATCTGGTGGCCTTCTTGCGCGGCCTGCGACAGGCTCCGTGACGCAGTAGGAAAGGGGTTCGCGTATGATCGCCCAGTCGTGTCGCAGAGTTCCGAGCCGTGACGCGGTGCGTAGGGTGCTGCTCGGCGCCGTCCTGTCGCTCGTGCTGCCGGCTGCGAATCTGCTCGCACAGGCCGGGCCCGGGCCGACGCAGAACGCGGTTTCCGGCGCAAGGGTGTTCGGCACCAAGGGTTGCGTCCAGTGCCACGCCGTCCGGGGGTTGGGCGGTGGGGTCGGACCGGACCTCGGGCGTATCGAAGGTCGCAGGTCCTTCTTCCAGCTCGCCGCCGCTATGTGGAACCATCTGCCGAGCATGCGGAAGAGCATGGAGGAGCTCGGTGTCGATTACCCCGAGCTTCATGCCCACGAGACGGATGACCTCATCGGCTTCCTGTTCACGCTCGACTATTTCGACGCGCATGGCGACGTGGATGCGGGCCGGCAGCTGTTTGCGGAAAAGAAGTGCGCGATGTGCCACCAGGTCCAAGGCGCAGGAGGTGTGCTCGGCCCTAACCTGGACTTCTTGGCGCGATACAGCTCGCCGATGTTCGTGGCGGCCGCCATGTGGAACCACGGGCCCAGCATGGCGGAGACGATGCGGACGCTCCGCATCGAAAGGGCACGTTTCACGGCAACCGAGTTCGGGAATCTGATGTCGTTCCTCGAATCGGTGGTGGATCAGACTCCGCAGGGTCCTCTGTACGTGTTGCCCGGGCGCGCGGACATAGGTCGTGAGCTGTTCTCCGACAAAGGGTGCATCCGCTGCCATGCGGTCGGGGGAACTGGCGGCCAGATAGGTCCGCGACTGGGCGGACGCGGACGGGAGTGGAGTGCGTCGGAGTTCATCGCGGCCATGTGGAACAAGGCACCTTCAATGCAGGCGGCTATGCGGGCCGGAGGGATCTCCGTACCGGAGCTCACCGCCGAGGAGATGGCGGATCTCGTCGCCTACCTCTACTCCCTGAACTATTTTGGCGAATCGGGCAACGCGGCCCGAGGTCGCCAGCAGCTCACGCTGAAAGGGTGCCTGCGATGCCACGCTCTGTCCGGTCGTGGTGGGACGAGCGCGAGCGATCTAGGGGCGCTCACGGGCCTGGTGACAGCCACCGAGGTGGTGACGGCGCTCTGGAATCACACAGTGACCGGTGAGGGCGTGGGAACGGGTGAGGCCGCCGAGTGGCCTACGTTGAGCGCGGGGGAGATGGCGGACCTGGTGGCGTTTCTGCGCCAGCTCGGATCGACCCCGTGACCCGTCCGTCCTCGCACGGGATCGGAAGCTGGCTGATCCTGGTAGCGCTCTTCCCGTCAGGTCTGGTCTCCGCCCAGCAAGCGGCTCAGCAACCCGCTCAGCAGCCAGCCCAACAATCCGATGAGCAACCGGCGCAGCAGCCCGCGGGCAGCTGCGCCACGTGTCACAGCGTGCTGGGAGACGAGAGGCTCGCCGGTCCCGCGGCGAGTTTCCCCGAGGATATCCACGCTGCCCGCGGATTCGGTTGCAGCGCCTGTCACGGCGGCAACCCGGCGGTCATGGGACCCGACGCGATGGATCCCGAGATGGGGTACATCGGAGCTCCGGAGCCGCGGCAGGTCCCCGAGGTCTGCGGAAGCTGCCACTCCAGTCTTCCGTTCATGCGGCGCTTCGACCCGTCCACTCGAGTGGACCAGGTGTCGGAATACTGGACGTCGGTACATGGCCAGCGGTTGGCCGAGCTGAACGATCCCAGTGTGGCGACTTGCGTCAGCTGCCATCCGGCCCACTCGATCAGACCGGCGGAGGATCCGCAGTCCAGCGTTCACCCGCTCAACGTCGCGGGTCTGTGTGGCTCGTGTCACTCCGACGTCGCTCGCATGGCGGACTATGGCATCCCGACGGACCAACGGGAGAAATACGAGCGCAGCAGACACTGGCAGATCATGTCGGGAGAGGGCGACCTCTCGGCGCCAACATGCAACGATTGCCACGGCAACCACGGCGCGGCGCCGCCGGGGGTCTCCTGGGTCGGGAACGTCTGCGGGCAGTGCCATGCGGTCCAGGGCCAGCTTTTCGGCAACAGTTTCAAGAGCACGATGTTCACCGTGATCGGTGCCCCGGGGTGCGCGACCTGCCATGGCAACCACGAGATCGGACCCGCGAGCGACGAGATGCTCGGGGCGCAGGGCCAAGCCGTGTGCACGCGCTGTCATACGCCCGAGAGCCGTGGAGGACAGTATGCGACGGAGATGCGGTCGCTGATCGACTCGCTGCAGGCGAGCTTCGATCAGGCGGATTCCGTGCTGACCCGAGCCGAGGAGGCCGGGATGGAGGTGAGCCAGGCGCAATTCGGCCTCCGCGATGCAACGAACTCACTCATCAAGGCACGCACGGTCCTTCACTCATTCTCGGTCGATTCCGTACGCGCCGCCGTCGATAGCGGCCTCGAGGTCACGGTCACCGCCCGCGAACAGGGACATGACGCCCTCAGCGAGTTGCGCACGAGGCGCGTGGGGCTCACCGTGTCGGCCGCCATCATCCTCGTGCTCATCGTCGGACTGGTTCTCAAGATTCGTGAGCACGAAGGGATCAGCGATCAACAAACCGGGCGTTGAAGTCGCGAGGGGAGGAGCGATGGCAGAAGAGAGCACGGGCTCGGAGTCTACGCGTCGGCGTTTCGTCAATTGGGTTCTGGGTACCGGCGCGGGGGGTCTCGCCCTCTCGGTACTGTACCCAGCCGTCCGGTACATCATTCCGCCCGAAGCGGCAGAGTCTACCGCGAATACCGTCACGCTGGCCATCGCGCCAGAGGAGATCACTCCGAACTCGGGCCAGATCTTCAGGTTCGGCAATCGCGCCGGTATCCTCATCCGCACCCCAGATGGAGATCTGCGCGCGTTCGAGGCCATGTGCACCCACCTGGACTGCATCGTCCAGTACCGAGATGACATCAGCCGAATCTGGTGCGCGTGTCACAATGGGCATTACGACCTAAACGGCATCAACATCCAGGGTCCACCCCCGCGACCGCTCCAGCGCTTCACGGTGAATGTCCAGGAAGACAGGATCGTGATCGGGAAGGAATCGTGAGCTTGGGCGCGGACGATCACCGCCCGTCTCGCATGGGAGCCTGAGGGGGGCGTGCGCAACTGGAGGGAGCTGGCGGGCGACGCGAACCGGTGGCTGGAGGACCGCCTGGGTCTGTCCGCGCTCGGCCGCATCGCGAAGAAGAAGGAAGTCCCGGTCCATCGGCACACGATCTGGTACTACCTGGGCGGGATGACGCTCTTCCTGTTCGCGATCCAGGTCGCGACCGGCGTACTCTTGCTATTCTATTACCGTCCCAGCGCGACCGAGGCCTACGAGTCCGTCCAGTTCCTCATGACGGACGTGCAGTTCGGGTGGTTAATCCGCTCGGTTCACTCGTGGGCGTCGAACCTCATGATCCTCGCGCTGTTCTTCCACCTGTTCAGCGTGTTTCTGCTCAGGGCGTATCGGCCCCCGCGGGATCTGACGTGGTACACGGGGATGGCGCTGTTCGGCATCGTGCTGGCGTTCGGGTTCACAGGCTACCTGCTTCCGTGGAACCAGCTCGCGTTCTTCGCCACTCGCGTGGGCACGCAGATCGTGGGGGTCGTTCCGTGGATTGGCGAGGGCCTGCTGCGCATCGCGCGCGGCGGGGACGATGTGAGCGGCGCCACGCTCACACGCTTCTACGCGATCCACGCGGCGGTCCTTCCGGCCCTGATCGTGATCCTCCTCGGGGTGCACGTCTACCTGGTGCAGAGGCACGGCATGAGCGTGCCACCCGATGTCGAGCGGGAAGGGGGGTCGAAACGTTCTCTGCCATTCGTCCCCAGCTTCCTGCTGCGGGACCTGGTGGGCTGGTTGGCCGCGCTGGCGATCGTGGCGGCGTTGGCGGCCTATTTCCCGGCCGAGTTGGGAGAGAAAGCGGACCCCTTCGCGCCCGCGCCGGCAGGGATCAAGCCCGAGTGGTACTTCATGTTCATGTTCCAGACGCTCAAGTACCTCCCCGCCCACATCCTGTGGATCGAAGGCGAGGTGGTCGGGATCGCCGCGTTCGGGATCGCCGCCCTGCTGCTGTTCCTCGCGCCGATCCTCGGCCGCCCGAGACGGGACGGCAGGCCGAACCACATCATCACTTGGATCGGCGTCGGGATCATCGTCTACATGATCGTCCTGACCATCCTCGGGTATACGGCCAGTCCGACGGCGTGACGCCGGCTGTGGCCCCCACACGCCCCCCGGATTATCCTCACGGACTCCGCACTCTCGACGGCTTCCAACCCGGAGGCCCAACCCGGAAAGATTGACAGACCGTGAAAGGCTCAGAGACCAGAATGAGACGTATCGGACACACGTGTGGCATTGCGCTCGCACTTCTGATCTGGGCGCCCCTCGGACCTTCCTTGACGGTCGTCGCGCAGACACCGGCGGAACCCGGCGCAAAACCAGAAGGCGCGCTCGCGTGCCCAATCATTGACGATAATGAGCAGACCGCCATCGCCGTCGTGCGCTACCTGGCCGATGACGCGCTCGGTGGACGGCTCGCCGGCAGCGAGGGCGAGCGATGCGCCGCGGCGTATATCGTCACTCGCTTCGAGCAGCTCGGCCTGAAGCCGGCGGGCGAGGACGGGACCTACTTCCAGGAAGTGCCGTTGGCGAGCGCGACCAACCCTCACGCGCCAGCCGGGACCGGTCGGAACATCGTAGCCCTTCTGCCCGGCACAGATCCCGAGCTTGCGGACCAGGTCGTGGTGTTCGGCGCACACTACGATCACCTCGGTGACGGTGGGTTCGGCTCCTTGGGGGACGCGGGAGAGATCCACAACGGGGCGGACGACAACGCCTCAGGCGTGGCCGCTCTGCTCGTGGCCGCGGAGCGCCTCGCAGAGGGGGCCCCGGCGCGACCGGTTCTGTTCATAGCCTTCACCGGTGAAGAGAGCGGCCTGCTCGGATCAGGGTTCTACGCCAAGAACCCCACCATCTCGCTCGAGCAGGCACAGGCCATGGTGAATCTGGACATGGTGGGTCGGCTCGAGAGCAGCCCGCTGATCGTGTACGGGATCGGAACGGCGCCGGAGTGGCAGAAGCTGGTGGACCTGGCGAACGAGCCGTTCGGGATCGAGCTGGCGTACGAGGACGCCGGGTACGGACCGAGCGACCACACGTCCTTCTACGCCCAGGACATCCCGGTTCTGCACCTGTTCACGAATGTGCACGGAGACTACCACAAGCCCTCGGACGATTGGGACAAGATCGACGCCGACGGACTGGAGCGTGTGGGAAACTTCGCGGCCCGTATCGTCGCGAGCGTGGCGGACCGTCGCGATCGTCTCACGCTGATTCCCGGTGTTGGTGCTCCGGCGCAGGATTCGGGTGGGTACGGCGCCTACCTGGGAACCGTCCCGGACTTCACGCCGGTCGACCACGGCGTGTTGCTCAGCGGCGTGAGCGCGGGCTCGCCAGCCGAGAAGGCGGGGATCGACGGCGGGGACATCATCATCGCTCTCGGGGAGCATGACGTGGCCGATCTGTACGCTCTGACCGACGCCCTGCGCGCGCACGCCCCCGGGGACCGGGTCCGTGTCGTCGTGCTCCGCGACGGCGAAGAGGTGGAGTTCGAGGTCGTGCTCGGCGACCGATCGGACCGGTGATTCCAGTGGGCTGCCCGCGTTTATCAGCGGCCTGCAAGGGGGAGTGGAGATGAACACCGCACGTTGTCCGTCCTGCGGTACGAAGGGGAGCGGGAGCTTCTGCGCCCAATGTGGTGCCGCATTGACCGGCAAGTCCGGGGATGCCGCGCAGTGCAAGGGCTGTGGGGCCGGCCTCGCGGCCGGAGCCCTGTATTGCGGAGAATGCGGCCAGCAGGTCGCTGCCCACCCCAAGAAGCCCCTCGCGGCGCGACTCCCCTGGATCGCGTCCGCTGTCGCGCTGGTGGCGTTCTCCATCTTGATCGCGGTCCTCGTGCAGAGGGGTAGCCTCGCGCGCGTCGGCGACGACCCGATCACGGGTGGCATCGGCTCCGCCGGTGATCCGGGGGCGGCGGGCGGCGGCTCGGCCGGTATGATCTCGGCCGATGAGCTAGCCAACATGTCCCCGCGTGAGGCGGCGGACCGGCTCTTCGACCGCGCGATGCGCGATCACGAGGCGGGGGGCGAGCGCGCCGACTTCTTCGCCCAGATGTCGATCGACGCATACCAGGGAATGCCTCCCGCCGATCTCGATGCGGACGCCCGCTTCCATATCGGTCTTCTCCAGCTGATGCTGGGTGACGCGGCGGCCGCCCGCGCCGAGTCCGAGGCGTTGCTCAGGGACAACCCTCGGCAGCTCTACGGGCTTCTGCTGGGTGGCCGCGCCGCGGCCGTCGATGGCGACGTGGATGGCGAGGCATCGTATTTGGAGCGTCTTCGAAACGCCATTGCCGCGGGCGAATCGTTGGATGACCCGGTCTACGTCCCGCACCGCTCTTTCATAGAGTCACAGCTGAGCGGCGCCGGAGGCGGCGCCTGAGCCCGAGCGGGGTGCGGGTGCCGAGCTAGACTCCGGAAGAAGCCCTCGGCTCCGCACCCGTAGTCTCACACCGGTCAGGGAGGCACGGCGTGGAAGTCCGGTCGGAGATCGATAGCACTCGTGTGCTCCAGCACGTTCGGCAGCAGCGGGATGACATCGTCGATTACGTCCGTGCGCTGGCTCTCGCCGAGTCTCCGACCACCGTCCCGGAATCCCAGACCGAGGTACGGGAGCTCCTGACGAACGGTCTGGAGCTCGCGGGCTTCTCGGTGCGCCACATCCTCGGCCGGGCTACCGGAGGGCACCTGTTCGCGCGTCCGGTGGAGCGTGAGCGGGGGCGGCCCTTGCAGCTGGTCCTCGGCCACATGGATACGGTCTGGCCCTCGGGCACCTTGGCAGATATGCCGTTCGAGGTGGACGACGAGGTGATCCGTGGTCCGGGCACGTTCGACATGAAGGTCGGGCTTGCTCAGATCGTGTTCGCGCTGCGCACGCTCCGCGACCTGGGTGTCGTGCCAAACGTCGTGCCCGTCGTGTTGGTTACGTCGGACGAAGAGATCGGCAGCCCCGAGTCAGAGCGCCATATCATTCGGCTGGCGAAGCGCGTCGAGCGCACGTTCGTCCTCGAGCCCGCGCTCGGTCCGAGCGGGGCGTTGAAGACCCGTCGGCGCGGAATCGCGCACTTCACCCTCCGCGTGGTCGGGAAGGAGGCGCACGCCGGGCTCGACCCCGATTCGGGCGCCTCCGCGATCCTCGAGCTTTCCCATCTGATCCAGAAGCTCCACGCGCTCGCGGACCGGGAGCGCGGAATCACCGTCAACGTCGGTGTGATCGAGGGGGGGACGCGCTCGAACGTAATAGCGGCCACGAGCCGGGCCGAGGTCGATGTCCGCATGTGGACCGCGGAGGATGCTCGGTGGATCGAAGCGGCGATTCGATCGCTGGAGCCGACGGTGCCCGGCACCCGGGTCGAGGTGGAAGACCTCGTTGGGCGTGCGCCGATGGAGCGCACGCCCCGAAACGCGGTGTTATGGAAGGCCGCGGAAGGTCTGGCGGCAGGGTTGGGGATCGAGCTGGCGGAGGGCGATTCGGGTGGCGGATCGGATGGCAACCTCACCAGTCTCTACACGGCCACGCTCGACGGGCTCGGGGCGGTCGGAGATGGGGCCCACGCCCGACACGAGTTCGCGTACATCGATGCGATGCTGGAGCGCACCGCCTTGCTGGTCCAGCTCCTGACGCTCCCGCCGCTGGCCTCCGCGTCCATGCGGTAATAAGCGGAGCGGGGGTTTCGTGGACCGGCGGAGCTCGTTTAGGCGCCGGCGCGCCGACGTCCCTTCGGCGACCGGACCCGATGTCCCGCGGAGATCTCGAGTGCGAGTCGTAATATGTCCCGTTTACCGCGCGCCCCGCGTGAGGGATCTGGATGCAAGATGCCGCTTTCCAAGGAGTTGCCCGGAGGCCCGAGCCGCGGCCTATCCCGTGCGGCGTGGCGATGCCGTGAGGTCCAACGTCCCGTGAATCGGGCGAATCCCTCGCCCGCCGAGCGGGGAAAGGAGACTGGGACCGTGCCGCGTGGGAGCGCGCGGGCCGCGCTCGCGGCGAGCTTGCTGCTCAGCTGCGGGTACCGACCGCCTGCCGTGCCTGTCTCCGGCGACCCGGCCAGCATCGCTGCGTTGATGGGCGAGTGGAGCGGCTCGTATGCGGGCCGCGAGAGCGGTCGCTCGGGCAGCATCTTCTTCCGTCTCGCATCCGACGCCGACAGCGCCTACGGGGATCTCCTCATGGCACCCGCGGGGCTGGAGCACGCCCTCGCCGAGGACCGGGACCCGACGGCCCCCCCGCCGCTCCTGACCATCCAGTTCGTTCGAGCGGAGGGCGACGTCATCTACGGTCAGCTCGGCGAATATCATGATCCGGTGTGTGGCTGCCGCTTGAAGACCACGTACACGGGACGTGTCGCCGGGGACGAGATCGAAGGCACGTTCACCACCCTCCATATCGACACGGGCGTGCGACACGGTGGGGTCTGGCAGGTGGCACGAACGTCCACGCCGTCTGCGGCACATCGGCCAGGCCCCCTGCCGGCGGACACAATCCGGCCGGAGCTCCGCGACCCGGTCGATCCCGGTCTGAAAGGGCCCGACGAAGCCGAGCTCGTCGCGCAGGGTCGGGAGCTGTTCTCGAGTCTGGGGTGCGCGAACTGCCATGGGCATGACCGCCGCGGGCTGGTCGGACCCGATCTGAACGCCGTCACCGAGCACCGCAGCTTCGGGTGGATTTATCGCATGATTCTCGTCCCCGACTCGATGCTCACGCACGATTCGACCGCCCGAACCCTGCTCTCCGGATACGGCGTGCGGATGCCTGAAACCCGGGCGAGCCCGTGGGAGGCTCTGGTGTTGTACGAGTACCTCCTCCGGGCCGGCGAAGACCCGCCGCCGCCCGGTGATTCGAGCCGGAAACCGGGCGCCGGAAGGCAGTGAGCGACCACACCTTCAGACGTGCCTTGCAGGCTCGAAACCTGCAAGCGAAGATCCCCGCCGGTTTGTGTAGCGAACCGCGGAGCACTGGCTCTGGTACCCGGGTGAAGATCTCGGGGGACCAGCACCGCGACACCCGTTCAACAGTGCGGGCCGTAGCGCACTAGGAGATCTCGAAATGGACCTCGACGTGTTCATGGAGCGGCTCGTGCGCCGCAACCCCGGCGAGCTCGAATTCCACCAGGCGGTGGGTGAGTTCGCCGCGTCCCTCAGCGACTTCATGGATGAACATCCCGAGTACGAGGAGGCGGGCATCCTGGAACGGCTGACGGAGCCCGATCGGAGCATCACCTTCCGCGTCACGTGGGAGGATGATGAGAAGCGGGTGCGGGTGAACCGCGGTCACCGCGTGCAATTCTGCAACGCGATCGGGCCGTACAAGGGCGGCCTGCGGTTCGATCCCCACGTGAACCTGAGCGTGCTCAAGTTCCTCGGGTTCGAACAGATCCTCAAGAACAGCCTCACGACGCTCCCGATGGGTGGCGGGAAGGGCGGATCAGATTTCGACCCCAAGGGGAAGAGCGACGGCGAGGTGATGCGCTTCTGCCAAGCGTTCATGACCGAGCTCTTCCGTCACATCGGCGACGATATCGACGTGCCCGCGGGCGACATCGGCGTGGGCGCCAGAGAGATCGGGTATCTGTTCGGCCAGTACAAGCGGCTGAAGAACGAATTCACCGGCGTGATCACCGGGAAGGGCATCAACTGGGGTGGAAGCCTCATCCGGACCGAGGCGACGGGTTGGGGATCGGTCTATTTTGCCCGTGAGATGCTCGCCACTCGTGGCGAAGACTTGGAAGGCAAGGTCTGCACCATATCTGGTTCGGGGAATGTCGCCCAGTACGCCGCCCAGAAGCTCGTGGAATTGGGAGCGAAAGTGGTCACGCTCTCGGATCGGACCGGGTTCGTGCACGATCCGGACGGGATGGACCAGGACAAGGTCAACTGGGTCATCGATCTGAAGACCAACCGCCGCGGGCTGATCTCCGAGTACGCGGAGGAATTCGGGTGCGAGTTCCACGCGGGGAAGCGCCCGTGGGGGGTCCCGTGTGACGCGGCTTTCCCGAGCGCCACGCAGAACGAGCTGGACGAAGACGACGCCAAGACCCTGCTGGCGAACGGCTGCCAGGTGGTGTCCGAGGGCGCCAACATGCCCTCGACGTTCGGAGCCGTCTCGGCTTTCGTGGATGCCAAGATCCTCTACGGGCCCGGGAAGGCGGCCAACGCGGGCGGTGTTGCGATCTCGGGGCTCGAGATGACGCAAAACGTCCTGCACACCCGCTGGAATCGGGATGACGTGAATAGCCGGCTCATGACGATCATGAAGGACATCCACCAGACATGCGTCGAGTACGGCTTCGACAACGGCACGGTCAACTACGTGCGTGGCGCGAACATCGGGGGCTTCGTGAAAGTCGCGGACGCGATGCTCGCGTACGGTTTCGTCTAGCGACGGAATCCCCTCCTCGGCCAACGCCGAGAGGCAGATCGCCCTCGTCCCCGCGTTCACCCGAGGGCGGGGGCGCGTTGCATCCCCTCCCAGCGCGTCGAATCTTCCGTCCTTCGCTGCTCCCGAGCCGGGGTGGCGGTCCACGCCCCGCGTGGATGGGTCGGTGCATGACGAAAGGGACGGTCTGATGACGTACGCGCGCCTGGGATCGCGATGAGCCTCATCCGGATCCGAGTGCGGGTGAACGGGGAGGAGCACGAGCGCGAAGTCGAGCCGCGCCTGTTGCTGAGCGATTTCCTGCGTCACGACCTCGGACTGACGGGGACGCACGTCGGTTGCGAGCACGGCGTGTGTGGTGCCTGCACCATGCTCGTGGATGGCGATCCGATCCGATCCTGCCTCCTGTTCGCGGTGCAGGCTGATGGACGCGAGCTCGCCACCGTCGAGGGCCTGGCCGAAGACGGTGACCTTCACCCGGTGCAGCGGGCGTTCCAGGAGGCGCACGGACTCCAGTGTGGCTTTTGCACGCCGGGCATCCTGATGACGGTCGTGGCATTCCTGCGCGAACAGCCCACCCCCACGCCGGATCAGATCCGCGACGTCGTCTCGGGCCACCTGTGCCGTTGCACCGGGTATCAGAACATCCTCGAGGCGGTGCGTCTCGCTGCGGAACAGGCCGCCTCTTGAGCGCGCGCTGGTTCGGGGCGCCCGTGCCCCGGAACGAAGACCCGCGGCTCCTCGCGGGCCAGGCGCTGTTCGTGGACGACGTGCAGCTCCCGGGGCTCCTGCACGCGGCCTTCGTGCGCAGCGACCTCGCGCACGCCCGCATCCGGAGTCTCGATCTCTCAGCCGTCCGCGCTCATCCCGGCGTCGTGGGGGCGTACTCGGCGGAGGACCTTGGAGATCTGTGCATAGCGGGGCCCGTCCTGGTCCCGCCGCCACCGATCGAGCGTCTGGAGTTCCATGCGCGCACGCCGCTCCCCCTCGCGCGGGACCGGGTGCGACACGTCGGCGAGGCCATCGCCGTCATCGTCGCCGAGAGCCGCTACATCGCAGAGGACGCCGCGGAAGCCGTGGAGCTCGAGCTGGAGCCGCTGGAGCCCGCCGTGGAGCTCGAGGGGGCCCTGGCACCGGACGCTCCCCTGGTCCACGAGGATCTGACTTCGAACCTGGCCGCACACGTGATCCAGGAGAAGGGCGACTACCATACGGCACGGGAAGGTGCGGATCGTGTGATCCGTCGACGCTTCCGGTACGACAGAGGGGTCTCCGGGGCGCTCGAGAATCGCGGCATCGTAGCCTGGTGGGACCCGCACGACGGCCGCCTGTCGGTGTGGGACACGACGCAGGCGCCCATCCCCGTCCGCAACGCGCTCGCCGCCACTTTCGGACTCTCCGAGTCGCAGGTCCGCGTGATCGCCCCGTTCATCGGTGGCGGCTTCGGACCGAAGATCATGTTCTACGGGGAGGAGATCATCCTGCCCTGGATCTCGCTTCGGCTCGGGCGGCCCGTGAAGTGGATCGAGGACCGCTACGAGAGCTTCTTCGCCACGACGCAGGAACGGGAGCAGATCCACGATGCCGAACTGGCGGTGGCCGCCGATGGGACGATCCTCGGCGTCTACGACGACTTCCTGCACGACACCGGCGCGTACGACCCGTACGGACTGACCGTCCCCATCAACAGCCAATGCACGCTTCTCGGCCCGTACCGGGTGCCGAACTACTACAGCGAGTTCAAGGTCGTATTCACGAACAAGCCGATCGTCACGCCCGTGCGCGGAGCAGGGCGACAGCACGGGGTGTTCGTGATGGAGAGATTGCTCGATGCCGCGGCTCAGGAGCTCGGGATCGACCGCGTCGAGATCCGCCGCCGCAACTACCTGGACCCGGATGAGTTCCCGCACGATCACGAGATCCTGTATCAGGACTCGGCCCATCTCACGTACGACAGCGGCAATTACGCCCCTGCGCTCGAGCGGGCCGCCACCCTGATCGACTACGAAGCGTTTCCGGCCGAGCAGAGGAAGGCGCGAGAGGATGGCCGGTACGTGGGTCTCGGGATCGTGTCCTACGTCGAGGGGACGGGGATCGGCCCCTACGAGGGCGCGCGCGTCACCGTCGAGCCGAGCGGGACGGTGTGCGTCGCGACCGGCGTCGGGACCCAGGGCCAGGGCCATTTCACCGTGTTCGCACAGGTGGTGGCCGATCAGCTGGGTGTCGACCCGGCTCACGTGCGAGTCGTTACCGGCGATACGATGGAGTTCCATTGGGGGACGGGAACGTTTGCCAGCCGTGGGGCCGTGGTGGCCGGGAACGCCTGCCACGCCGCCGCGCAGGCCGTGCGGGAGAAGATCTTCACGCTCGCCAGCCACCTGCTCGAGGTGAGTGAGGACGACCTCGAGCTGGCGGACGGCCGAGTGGCGGTGAAGGGCGCGCCCGATCATGGGTTCGATCTCGCCGATCTGGCGGCTCGAGCCAACCCGCTTCGTGGCGCGGTGCGCCCCGGCACCGAGCCTGGGCTCGAAGCGACCTCGTATTTCGGGCCCGATCGAGGCAGCACGGCGAGCGGCGTGCACGCGCTGATCCTCGAGGTGGATCCGGAGACGGCGCTCGTGAAGATCCTGCGGTACGTCGTCGTGCACGACTGCGGGGTGGTGATCAACCCGACGATCGTCGAGGGACAAATCCATGGCGGCGTGGCGCTGGGGATCGGCAACGCGTTCTACGAGCAGCTCCACTTCGATGAGTCCGGGCAGCTCTCGAACGCCTCCTTCATGGATTACTTGCTTCCGACCGCGAGCGAGATACCCCCGATCCAGACGGAGCACATCGAGACTCCTTCGCCGCTCAACCCGCTCGGCGTCAAGGGCGTCGGTGAGGCGGGAGCGATTCCGGTGGCCGCGGCATTCGCGCAGGCGGTCGAGAATGCGCTGGCGCCCCTCGGGATCGAGGTGCTGGAAATCCCGCTCAGCCCCCAGCGGCTGTTCGATCTCCTCGAGCGCGTCGGCGTGGAGTCTCGGGAGCTTGGGGGCCTTGGGGGGCCTGGGCGCGCAGGTGACCCCGCGAAGGCCGCGGAAGACGCGCCGTGAAACCGCCTCCGTTCGAATACGTCGCGCCATCGAGCCTGGAGGAGGTGCTCGCACAGCTGGAGGAGGGTGGGTTCGATGCCCGTCCGCTCGCCGGCGGACAGAGCCTGATCCCGATGCTGAATTTCCGGCTGGCGCGACCGAGCATCCTGATCGACTTGAACGGCGTGGAAGAGCTGTCGTTCTTGCGTTCGAGCGAGGACGGCTCAGTGCGGATCGGCGCGATGACGCGACAGCGAGCGGTCGAGCGCTCCGCCGAGGTGGCCCGTGCGGCGCCGCTGCTCGCCGAAGCCCTCGGCCATGTCGCTCACCCGCAGATCCGCAACCGTGGCACGCTGGGTGGTAGCATCGCGCACGCGGATCCGGCTTCGGAGCTTCCCGCCGTGATGCTGGTTCTGCAGGCACGGTTCCGGGTCGCCGGCGTGAGCGGCGAGCGATGGATTCCCGCCGCCGAGTTCTTTTTCGGGCCGTTCATGGCCGCGCTCGATCCAGGCGAGCTGCTGGTCGAGATCGAGGTACCGGCGCGCGAGCACGGGGAAGGGTGGGCCTTTGAGGAGGTCGCACGACGCAGTGGAGACTATGCGCTGGTCGGAGTGGCCGCGCAGGTGCGCGTTGACGCGGACGGGGTGTGCCAACGTGCGTCACTCGGATACGTGAATGCCGCCCCGACAGCGAGCCTCGCACCGACGGCATCCGAGATCCTCGTGGGTGAGGTCCCGACCTCGGAGAGGATCGCGGAGGCCGCGCGGACCGCCGCCGGGGACGATTGTGACCCACCGTCGGACATCCACGCCTCCCACGTCTACCGCCGCCGCCTCGCCGACGTGCTGACCCGCAGGGCGCTCGATCGGGCTTTCGCGCGCGCCGCGGAGGTACACGAGCCGTGATGGTGGAGGGCCCCGGCGGAGGGGCCGGCGAAGGGAGCGCTCTGCCCGGCGTGGAGCGTGTCAACGATCTGGTACAGCTCACCGCATCTCTCCCACCCGGGCCTCTCGTAAACGACGACATCGCACCCACGCCGCTGAGCGAACGCACGTGGAACGTGTGGCACATCGCATCGCTGTGGGTCGGGATGAGCGTGTGCATCCCCACGTACATGCTGGCTTCGAGCATGATCGAGGCGGGGATGAACTGGTGGCAGAGCCTGCTCACGATCCTGCTGGGGAACGCGATCGTCCTCGCACCCATGGTGCTGAACGCGCATGCCGGAACGCGCTTCGGCATCCCTTTCCCCGTGTTCGTGCGTGCCCCGTTCGGACCCCGCGGCGCGCACGTCCCTTCGCTCCTCCGTTCGGTGGTGGCGTGTGGCTGGTTCGGGATCCAGACCTGGATCGGAGGGCTCGCCATCCACGCGCTCATCGGAATCCTGTGGGTTGGATGGGGCGGACTCGGTGGCGACTGGACGTTCATGGGATACGGGATTCCGCATTATCTGAGCTTCGGGCTCTTCTGGATCATCAACATGTGCTTCGTGTGGAGGGGCACGGAGTCGATCAAATGGCTGGAGACCCTGGCTGCGCCATTCCTGCTCTTGATCGGGATCGCGCTGCTGGTTTGGGCGATCGGGCGCGGGGGCGGGCTGGGCCGGATCTTGAGCGAATCGAATCAGCTAGTGACCGCCGGCCGATCCCTGCCTCCCGGGCGCTTCCTCCTGACGCTGTTCATTCCCTGGTTGACCGCGATGGTCGGCTACTGGGCGACGCTGTCCCTGAACATCCCCGATTTCACCCGCTACGCGAAGAGTCAGCGTGACCAGTCGGTGGGACAGGCGGTCGGGCTGCTCACGACGATGCCGTTGTTCGCTTTCATCGGTATTGTCGTGACGAGTGCCACCGTGGTCCTGTACGGGGAAGCGATCTGGAACCCGATCGATCTCGTGACGCGCCTCACGGTGGATCGTGGGAGTCCGATCCTGGGACTGTTCGCCATGGCGGTGCTGGCCCTCGCGACGCTGTCAACCAACATTGCGGCCAACGTCGTGGCACCCGCGAACAGCTTCTCCAACTTGGCTCCGCGAGCGATCAGCTTCCGCATGGGTGGTTTGATCGCCGGGCTCCTCGGGATCCTCATCTTCCCGTGGAAGCTGCTGGATGCGTACCAGACCTGGCTGATCACCTATTCCGGTCTTCTCGGGGCCGTGGGGGGCGTCCTGGTGTGCGACTACGTCTGGGTCCGGCGCCGGTGGTTGGAGCTCGTCGACCTCTATCGGGAGGATGGCTCGTACGCCTATCGGGCCGGCATCAACTGGAGGGCCATGATCGCGCTTGGCGCCGGGATCGCGGCCGCGCTCCTCGGGAAGCTGCACCCCGGGCTCGCGTTCCTGTTCAACGGTGCATGGTTCTCGGCAGCGTTGGTGTCGTTCCTCCTGTACGCGTGGCTGATGCGAGACGAGCGGCAGCGGCTCGCTCCGGCGGCGCGTTGACCGACCGCGCCTAGTGGACTCGTCGCTCGGCGGGATCCCGCTCTTGAATCGGGCCATCGGTCATGGTGACCGGGTCGCGATACGAGACAGCCATGGCCCGCACTCTTACGAGGAGCTCGATCGCAGCTCGGCCCGCTGGGCGGCAGCGCTGCTCGCGGGGCGGATGGATCTGGAGGAGGCCCGCGTGGCCTTCATGGTACCGGCGGGCGCCGAATACGTGGCCGTGCAGTGGGGGATCTGGCGAGCCGGCGGGATCGCGGTCCCTCTGTGCGGCGACCACCCGCCCCTCGAGCTCGCACGCGCGCTGGACGATGCCGGTGTCGGGGCGATCGTGTGCGCGACCGACGGCGTGAGTGGCCTGCGTCCGCTTGCCGCCGAGCGCGGGGCGCGTTTGTGGGTCACGGGCGCCGAGGAGCTCCCGATCAGCGACGCCGAGCCCATGCCTGACGCGCGACTCCCGCAAATCGACCCTCACCGTCGCGCGATGATCCTGTTCACCAGCGGCACGACGAGTCGCCCGAAGGGGGTGGTGAGCACGCACGCCATGATCGAGGCGCAGGTGCGTTCACTGGTCGAGGCATGGGAGTGGGAGTCCACGGATCGAATCCTCCACATCCTGCCTCTGCACCACACGCATGGCATCATCAACGCCCTCGCATGTGCGATGTGGGTGGGCGCCACCTGCCACATGCAGGGGGACTTCGACGCCCGACGCGTGTGGGAGACGCTCGCCGAGGGAGAGGTCACGCTCTTCATGGCAGTCCCCACGGTGTACGTGCGGCTGATCGCCGCGTGGGAGAGCGCCGAGTCCGATACGCGACGCCGGTGGGCGGCCGGCGCGGTGGGTCTGCGGCTCATGGTGTCTGGGTCGGCAGCGCTCCCGGCCAGCGTGTTCGCGCGCTGGGAAGAGATCACCGGACACCGGCTGCTCGAGCGGTACGGCATGACCGAGATCGGGATGGGGCTCTCGAACCCGCGGTGCGGTGATCGGCGCCCGGGCGCCGTCGGCCAGCCACTTCCCGGCGTGGAGATACGGCTGGTCGATGAGGCGGGTCGGCCGGTCACGGAGGAGGGCCACCCCGGCGAGATCCAGGTCCGGGGCCCGGGAGTGTTCCAGGAGTACTGGGGACAACCGGAGGCGACATGCGAGGCATTCACGGGCGACTGGTTCAAGACCGGCGACATCGCGCAGGTCGAGGCCGGGTACTACCGCATCCTGGGCCGGAGCTCGGTGGACATCATCAAGACCGGGGGATACAAGGTCTCCGCGATCGAGATCGAGGAGGCCCTGCGGACCCACCCGCAGGTGCTCGACTGCGCGGTCGTGGGTGTCCCAGATGACGAATGGGGTGAGCGTGTGTGTGCTGCCGTCGTCTTGGCATCGAAGCTCGAGACCGAGGCCCTGGACGCCTGGATCCGCGAGCGACTCGCCCGCTACAAGCTCCCTCGCGTCTGGCTTCTGGTGGACGACCTCCCGCGCAACGCGATGGGCAAGGTACAGAAGCCCGCTGTCAAGGCGATGTTCGCCGGCGGAGCGTAGTTTGACCGCGGGTCGGCGCCCCGACCTGGAGCATTGACGGGCCGCCGGAGTCTCTCGGCGGCGTGCCGGGACCCTTTCACCGACTCCGACGAAAGCAAGGACCACCAATATGAAGCCCTACGACCTTTCCCAGCCGCTGAACCAGGAGGTGTCCTTCTGGCCCTACTACCCGCCGTTCGAGGTCAAGTACATCAAGCGGAAGGCCGAGCACGGGGTGAACGCCCAATACATCCAGACATCGAACCATATGGGAACGCACCTGGATGCCCCGCGCCATTTCGTGACGAACGGGATGACGATCGACGAGATCCCGCTCGATTGGCTGTACGGACCGGGGGTCATCGTAGATCTGTCAGATGAGATGGACGACCTGGGCGCGTACACGCCCGAGATGATCGAATCGCGGGTCGAAGTGCGAGACGGGGATCTCCTGATGCTCCACACGGGCTGGCACCGCTACGGCCAGTTCGGCGAGGATGCCAACGAGGAGCGCTACATCCACCTTCACCCCGGCGCCCACCCGGACCTGGTGCAGTGGCTGATCGACAAGAAGATCAAGATCTGGGGAGTCGACGCGATCTCGACGGACCACCCCATGAACCTCCCGATCGGGCGATTCCTCGGGCAGGGGACGTTCGGGCATTGCGATCGCGTACGCCGCATCGCCGAGAGCAAGTTCGGTGGCCCGGAAGGCGTGGCCGAGATCTTCCCCGACGACCATTACCAGCTCACCCACAACGCCCTCTTCCCGCTGAACTGCATGCATGTCGAGAACCTCGGAGGGCAGATCGCGGCACCGGAGCTCCAGAACCGGCGGCTTACGATCGGGTGCTTTCCGTGGTTGTTCAAAGGCGGCGAGGCGGCGTTCTGTCGCGTCGTGGCGTTTGTCGAGAAGTGAGGGACATGGCCGTCCGGCGCTCTCGACGCGCCAACGCCCTCCCACGGGACTCGGGGCGATACGGGCACGCGATCGCTCAGATGTTCTTGCCCCATGGGAGCCGTACGGACGGAGCCGGCGGGAGCTGAGCCGCGTGGACCTGGCCCTCCTCCCGGCACACGAGCAGATCCGGCTCGTCCGCGAGCGGGATGTGTCGGCCGTCGAGATACTGGACGCCTGCCTCGAGCAAGTGGAACGGCACAACGAGGCGGTCAACGCCGTCGTGACCCTGAACGATGCGGCTCGCGAGGACGCCCACGCGATCGACGCGGCGTGGGCCCGCGGGGACGATCCCGGGCCGTTGGTCGGTCTTCCCGTCGGAATCAAGGACGTGACCGAGACGGCCGGGATCCGGACCACGTACGGGTCGAAGCTATTCGCGGATCACGTTCCGGATGAAGACGCGCTCGTGGTGCGTCGCTTTCGGGAAGCAGGCGCCGTGATCCTGGGAAAGACCAACACGCCCGAGTTCGCCGCGGGCGCCAACACCTGGAACGAGATCTTCGGGCCGACGCGAAACCCGTGGGACCTGGACCGCAGCGCCGGGGGCTCCACGGGGGGTGGGGCCGCCGCCCTGGCGACCGGGATGATCTCATTGGCCCAGGGCACCGACCTCGGCGGGTCGCTCCGGGTTCCCGCTTCGTTCTGCGGTGTCGTGGGGCTGCGTCCGACTGCAGGGCTGATTCCGACCTACCCGGCCGGCTACCTGTGGGACGATCTGCACGTGACCGGGACGATGGCGCGTACCTCGGCCGATGTGGCGCTTTCGCTCCATGCGCTGGCGGGGCCGAGCCCACTTTCGCCGGTGACCAGCCCTCTTCGGAGGGGCGGCGTCCAGGGCATCCTCGCGGAGTCCGGTCTGTTCCAGCGCCGGTTCGCCTATTGCCCCGACGTCGCCGGGATCGGCGTCGATCCCGGCGTGGAGGCGTGCTGTCGCGAGGCGGTGGAGATGCTTCGCGAGTGGGACGTAGAAGTCGACGAAATCGACCTGGATCTCGGGTACTGCCGGGATGCGTTTCTGGCGCTCAGGGGCTACGGCCTGGTCGCGCACCTTCACGATGGGCTCGAGCGCATCGAGGACTACGGCGTGAATGTCGCCGCGAACCTCCGGGCCGGGCTCCAGGTCACGATGCGCGAGCTGGGGGCGGCCGAGGCGACGAGACGCCGGGCGAGGGAGGAGCTGTGCGCCCTATTCGAACGCTACGCCGTGATCCTGACGCCGTGCACGGCGGTCCCCCCGTTTCCCGTCGAGCAGAACTACCCTGAGACGGTCGCGGGTAGGCCGATGGAGACGTACGTGGACTGGATCGCGCCGACCTTCGTGCTGAGCCTCCCGGGGCTGCCCGTCGCGTCCGTGCCGGTGGGACGGGACGAGGGAGGGCTGCCGGTCGGACTGCAGATCGTGGGGCCGCCCTACCATGAAGCGCGAGCGCTCGCGATCGCCGGCGGGATCGAAGCCGAGCGCCCGATTGGAAACCCGCCGCTGCTCGCGCTCGACTCGGAGGATCGGACGACATGATCGATACCCAGGGTGACCCCCCGGACGGCAGGCAGAGCGCCGCAGGGGCAGCGGCATGAACGGCGCCGAGGCCACACCATGAGCGACCGCGACGCGTGTATCGAGTTCCTCCAGCGGCTGATCCGAACGCGGAGCATGCCCGGAGAAGAAGCCGAGATCGCCGGGCTCGTGAAGGCCGAGATGGAGACCCTGGGCTACGACGAGGTGCGAATCGACAAGGCCGGGAACGTGATCGGTCTGCTCCGCGGCGGAGGATCGGCGCCTACGGTGATGTTCAACACGCACCTGGATCACGTCGACGCCGGTGACCCAGCGGACTGGCCGCACCCACCCTTTGATGGCGAGATCCACGCGGATCGGGTGTGGGGCCGTGGAGCCGTGGACATCAAGGGGCCGTTGGCGGCGCAGGTGCACGGCGTGGGCCGGCTGGCGGCCGCCGGCGAGCGACCGCCGGGCGATGTGTACGTGACGGCGGTGGTCCAGGAGGAAGTCGGAGGCCTCGGAGCCCGTTACATGGCCGACACCCTGCGCCCCGACATAATCTTGGTCGGCGAACCGAGCCGAAACGAGGTACGGCGCGGCCACCGAGGTCGCATCGAGCTGCGCGTTTGCGTGAAAGGGAAGATGGCGCACGCTTCCATGACCGAGATCGGCATCAACCCGCTCACGGTCATCGGAGACTTCCTGGCGGCGCTCACCGATTTTCCACTGCCGGCCGACCCGGAGCTGGGGCGGGCGACGATCGCGCCGACGCTGATCCGGACCGACCAGACCAGCGCCAACGTGATCCCGGGCGAGGCCTTCCTGACTCTCGACTGTCGGACTGTGCCCGGTCAGAACGCGTACGACCTGCGAGAAGAGCTGCTTTCGGTTCTGGAAGCAGCCTCGCTCCCCGGAACCCGGACCGAGATCCTGGTCCCCGAGTTCGATCGAGTGAGTTGGACGGGATTCGAGAAGCGGTATCCTGCCGACAACCCCGCGTATGCGCTGCCCGCCGATCATCCGGCGGTCCGAAGCGCCGCCGACGTGCTGGCGCCGACGCTCGGTGCCGTCCCACCGGTCGATGTGTGGCGGTTCGCGACGGATGGCGGACACTTCGCCGAGGCTGGTTTAACCGTGGTGGGCTTCGGTCCCGGGGATGACCGGCTGGCCCACACGGTCGACGAAGCGATCGATCTCGACGAGCTGGAGACGGGCCTGCGCGGAAACGAAGCGCTCGCCCGAGACTGGGCGGCGGCGTACGCGACCCTCCTCGCTTGAGTAGCGCCGGACAGCTCGCCGAAACGCTCCGGCGGTCGGCGATACGGGCCTTTCAGGTCGGCTAGTTCACCACGAAATCCGCTACGTGCTCTTCCTCCATGGGCGCGGTCGCGAGCGAGACGCCTACCATCACGAGCGTGTTCGCCAGAATCCCCCAGATCCCCGGGTGCACATCCGCGACCGAAGCCCCCGGTATCAGGTTCAGCGTCAATGTGACCGCTCCACCGGCCAACAGACCGGCAAGGGCGCCGGCGGGCGTGGCTCTCGACCAGAAGAATGTGGCCAGCAGGAGAGGGAATAGCTGCGCGATGAAGCCGTACGAGAGCAACAACAGCTGGACGAGCGATACCTGCAGCACCACCGCCAGCAGGTACGCGAGCGCCCCGAAGACCACGACGAGCACCTGTATGGCGCGTCGCTCCTGCGCGTCGGTGAGCTCGCGGTGCGAGATGTTGTGGTAGAAGTCCTTCACGGCCACCGACCCACTCGCGTGCAGAAGCGCGTCACCGGTCGACATCGACGCCGCCAGGGCGCCGGCGCAGAAGAGCCCCACGACCCAGGGCGGCAGCCCGATGGAGGTCACGACGGTCGGCAGGATCGCATCCGCGGGTTCGACACCCGGGAACGCGATGACACCGGAGAAACCGATAAACAGAATCGGGACGAGAAAGATCAGAAAGGTCGGATAGAACACGACCGTCTTCTTGAGCGTCGGGATGTCGCGCGCCGTGTAGATCTTCATGAAGTAGTGCGGCCACAGGCTGAACCCCAGAGCTGATATGGCTACGGAGCTCGAAAAGGCCCCCCAGCTCCAGGGTTCGCCGTTCGCGGCCAGTCCCGGGGCGCGCAGCATCTGCGGGGCGGCCTCCGCGATGGCGTCGAACATGGGTCCCACACCCCCGTACAGCCGGTAGGGGAGGTAGAGGCCCAGGCCCCACGCCAGGACCATCATGAACATGCCCTGGAAGGTGTTGGTCCAGCCCACGCCGAGCACGCCGCTGCGGAAGACGTACACGAGCACCACGCCGTACGCGATCGCGGCTCCGGCCCATTCGGGCACGCGCCCCTCCGTCACGACGCTGAACACGTACCCGGCTCCCTCCATCTGGAGCATCAGATACGGGATGAACGCGATCAGGGAGAGCACGGCCAGGAGGGCAGGTAGTGAGCGGCTCTGGAAACGGTGCCCAAACAGCTCGGCCTGGGTCACGTAGCCGAAGCGGCGGCCCAGTCGAGCCACCCGAGGACCGAAGAAGAACCAGGGGACGAGCCCCACCGTGCCGTACGCGAGGATGTAGAACGCCGCGGCACCTCGCGAGTATGCCCATCCCGGTCCGCCCAGGAACGCGAAGGCGCTGAAGATCGACGCGCCCATGATGAAATACAAAACGAGGAAACCAAGCGAGCGGTCGCCCGCCACGTACCCTTCGGTGCTTCGGGTGACGCGCCGCCCCGAAGCGAGACCGATGATCAGCGATGCGAGCAGATAGCCGAGCGTGACGAGGAATATGGTGAGCCAGGCCGGCATCAGTCGGCCGATCCGCTGGGTTGTGCGGGCGCTCCTCCGGAGACGGCCTGGCGGTCGACATCCGGCTCGGGCGAGTCAGGACTCCCCGCACGCCGGTTCTCCCACGTGAACAGCGCCCACAGGACCGCAAACGACAGGAGCACGCCCCCGATGACATAGACCATCGAGAACGGCAGACCGAGGACCCGGGGCTCGATGCCCGAGAAGCGCGGATAGACGGGCCACAGCAGCGCCACGAACAGCAACAGGTAGAAGAGCGTGGCCGCCCGATACACACGCCGGGCGCCCCGCTCCAGCCGGGTCGGAAAAATGCGGGGAGCGTTGCGCATTCGGGATCCCTTCACCTGCTTCGGCGGCGATCTCGAGAGTTCTCTCGCGACCTATTGAAGGTCGAAGAATAGGGCTGCTTGAACCCCGACCGGTCAAGCCCCGGGTCTCCGCCGGCCGCACGCGAGAGGAGTCCCGTTTGATGCGCCGGGTCATGGTGCCGAGATTGTCATGGCCACCCCTGGCTTCAACACGGAGGAGTAGATGAGCGACAGGTCGAACGGCCCACGTCACTCACTCGATCGGAACGGAAGGTGGTACAGGGCGCGGCGGAGCGGGGCGCTCCTGTGTGTGGTGGCGCTCGCTTGTGGTGGCGAGGAGTCTGCTTGGAGCGCGGATGCCGGGCGCGTCGAGCCGGAACGTCGTGCGGGCCGGACCTCGACCGACACACGACCGGATATGCCGGCGTGGGAGGCCTCGGAGACGTACGCCCGCGGCACGCACGTGGTCCTCCTCGGAAGCGGGACTCCGAACGCGGACCCGGACCGCTCGGGCACCGCCATCGCGGTGGTCGTGGACGGGATCGCCTATCTGGTCGACGCGGGCCCGGGGGTGGTTCGGCGCGCGTCCGCGGCCGCGAGGAACGGCGTCGAGGCGTTGCTCCCGGCACGACTGGACATCGTGTTTCTCACGCACCTCCACAGCGATCACACGGTCGGTCTGCCCGACCTGATGCTTACGCCTTGGGTGCTGGAGCGCGAGACGCCGTTACGGGTGTTCGGGCCCGAGGGAACCCAGGAGATGACGGCTCACCTGCTCGCGGCCTGGCACCGCGACATCGAGAGCCGGTCGTCCGGCATTCATCCCACCACGCCGGAGGGCCACAAGGTGGAGGCGGTGGATATCGCGGCCGGCATCGTGTACCGGGACGAGCGGGTTACCGTGACGGCGTTCGAGGTCCCACATGTGGGCGTCGCGCACGCGTTCGGGTATCGCTTCGAGACCGCCGATCGATCCATCGTGATCTCGGGCGACACGGGCCCGGGGGACGCGGTCGTTGAGGCTTGCGCGGGCTGCGATGTGCTCCTCCATGAGGTCTACTCCGCGGAGGCGTTCCGCCGGCATCTTCCGGAGTGGCAACGCTATCACTCCCGCGCACATACATCGACCACCGAGGTCGCGGAGCTCGCGGCGCGGGCGCGTCCGGAGCTGCTCGTCCTCTACCACGCGCTCCTGTGGGGAGTGACGCCCGACGCGCTCGTCACGGAAGTGGCCCGCGGCTACGACGGCCCTGTCGTCTTCGGCCGCGACCTCGAGGTCTACTAGAGGTCCACTAGACGGGCCTCGCGGCCGGGGCCGAGCGGGTGGCCCTGCCCCGAGGGCGCGAAACGCCCTCGACGATGCGCTGAATGACCCTCTAGTTGGGCGCGTGCACGCCCGGTCCACCATGGTTGCGATCGCGACCGATCGAAGGACCGCTCATATTCGCCCCGCCATGGGTGTTGTCGATCTTCGCGATGAATTGCTTGATGGCGCCCGGGAAGGGCTCGGTCTGCGCGTTGTGTCCGAATGGGTCCGTATACCAGACGACCGGTCCTTCGGGGTTGACGACCCGAATAGAGTTGATGTCGAAGTCACGCGAGACGCCGTTGAAGGACGAGCGGGGGTCATCGAATTGGAGACCCTGTAGCTGACCTCCACCCGTCGAGTTCTCGCAGTCACCGCCGCGGGCGCGCCTCCCGCCCAGCACCGCGTAACAATCATCGATAGGGCGTCCGACTCCGTTCGGAGCGTCCGGATCGAAGTACCGGCTGGGGCGAAAGACATTGAAGTAAGGGTTGATCGAGACCAGCGTCTTCCCGTCCGCCTTGCGCAGCCGTTGAGACAGCTGCCAGCTCTCGCGGAGCGCGCGCCCGAAGTTCGAGCTTTCGCCCTCCGCGACCAGCATGTGCTCATCGATGCAGGTTCGGTCCGGGATGAGCCGCTTACCGCCGCCCGAGGGCGAGTTCAGCGGGCTGGGTGGACCGACCGTGACGTGCACTCCCGAGTCACACGAGCGCACGAACTCTCCCGGCTGACCGATCGCGGTGAGAACCGTGAAGCTCACCGCGGTTCCGTCGTCGCACCGCGCGTGGTACGCGAGCTCGTGAACGTTGTTGGTGAACGCGTCCTTCGAGTGCGAGCCCTGGTGCAGCTTCGCGAACACGTTACAACGGACCTCGAACACCGCGGAGGTCGGTCCGGGGAAACGCATCGACACGTCGTTCTCCCACTCGATCTTGTGGCCGACGTGGTCCTCGTGACGCGAGGTGAGAGGGTCCCAGATGTCCAGCCTCTCGTTGGCGTACCCGAACGGAATCTCTCCCACATCATCGAATATGGCCGAGCCCCGCGGATCACGTCCGTGCTCGTGTCCGAACGAACATCCGGTCGCCTCATCCAGCGGCGGGTGCCAGGTCGGGTACAGCTTCCCGTCGGGCCCGACCGTCGCGTAGTCGTCATGGTCCTGGATCGAGCACGTATCGATGGGTCCGGGCTGCCAGCGGCCAAACGCCACACTCAACTCGCCGCTCGGCGGCGGGGTGTCGAACGGAGCCGAGGGGATGGAGCCATCGCAGGCGGCCACCAGCAGCGATGCCGCCACCGCCAGGGCAATTACCATGTTCTTCAAAGCCACAAACGGGTTCATACAGCCTCCCTTCGGCGCGGGCTCACGTCGCCCGTACCTTTCCTTCTCGTACGACTTGTACCGGGTACCGCGGGGTCGGAAGTCGCACCGGCGCCACCTCGTCAATGCCAGGTAAGCCCGAGACCACCCTGGAGAAGAGCCAGGGTGGCCCCGTTCGTGGCGGGATCTCCGTTGAAGCTCAGACCCGCGAACGGTGCCAGCACGAGGTTCGCGAACGGAGTCAACGACAGGTTGTCTCCGATGCGGTGCTCGTATCCGACTCCGACCTGGCCACCCAGGGTGAGAGCGGTCAGCGCGTCGCCGTCCTCCTCGGCGCGGTACCCCACGGCGCCGAGGCCGCCCTTGACGTAGAGTGAGCCCCCGGGCCGAGTGTACCAGAGGAACACGGCGCTCAGCGAGCCCAGGTACTGCTGGATGGCCTCATCGCTGCGGGTCCAGCCGTTGAGCTCGCCCCCGACGAGCAGACGCGAGCTGAGGGTGCCTCCGAAGCGGACATAACCGGCGAACCCGGGTTTTGGGTCACCGGCGCAGATGTCGCAGCTGACCTGATCGAACCCTCCACCGAAGCCCACACCCAGCCATTGCCCATTTCTGACGGGGACCGTCTGACCTTCACCCGATTCCGGCGCGGCCAGCGCGAAGATCGCTCCGACCACGGCCGCGATCCGGGAGGAGCGTCGCCACTGGCGATGGGCGGTGTGGTTCGTCGATGGCATCTGACTTCTCCTTGCGACCCGCCGTGCTGGTGCGGGTGCTCACATGGCGTGGTACATACGCCCGTCCGCGAGACGCGGCGCCGCGCCGGGATATTGTGGGGGCGAAAAGCGAAGAGCGTGCCATGCGACGCGCCCGCTGTAAGTGGGTCTGGAGGGCGGAAGTAGAGCCCGGGGTCCCGATGCGGGCGCCCCTTAAGAGCGCGGGTCGGCCGGCACTCGGTTGCGCAAACGGATACTCTTTACAGGGCCCCGGCCCCTCCCGACGGAGCGGGGTAAGGGTCAGGCGGCTCTCAGGGGCGGCGAATCAAGCTCCCGCCGATGAGGCCGAAACCGCCGGAGCGGTGACACCCACGGAAATAGCCGCGCCGACCTCGACTCCCGGCACCTCCCCGACGAGCAGCGCGGAGCCGTGCGGTCGGTGCGGTCGAGAGGTGGACCCACCTACTTTCCGGCCATGAACCGCCCGCTGGAATCGCCCGGCGGTCTGTCTGGGAGGCTGATCTTGGGCATACCGGTACTCTTCAATCCGTCTGCGGGTGCAGGCCTCTTGCCCGAAGCGCTCGATGGTCTGTTGAAGGCGCACTTGCCCGGGGCTACGCTCCACCTGCTATCCTCACCCAGCGACGTGAACGAACAGGTTGACCGGGTGATCCAGGCTGGGGATGGGCCGCTCGTCCTGGCGGGTGGCGATGGGCTGGTGAGCCTGGTCGTGAATGCTCTGGCGCCGGATTTCTCCCGGATTCCGATCGGGCTCGTACCACTGGGGACGGGGAACGATCTCGCCCGCTCGCTGGGAATCCCGCTCGACGCGGCGGACGCCCTGCGTCTCTTGCACGAGCCGGTGGAGCGGTCCGTGGACGTCGTACGGGTGCATTGGGCGGATGCTCGCCCGCCCGCGCACTTCGTGAACGTCGGGCTGCTCGGCTTCGGCGCGACCATAGAGCTGGGACCGACCCTGAAACGGCGGCTGGGCGGCCGGGCCTACACGATGGCTGCCATCGGGGAGATCCGCCGGCTCAGGGCCCACCGTGTGGTGCTCCGGTTGGACGAGGAGGCGTTGGAGCTCGAGGCGTATCTGGTGGCGGTGGCGAACGGGGCCTTCATGGGTGGTGGCGTCGCGATCGCCCCCAATGCGCAGCTCGACGACGGCGAGCTCGACCTGGTCATCGTCCCACGATTACCGCCTCACCGACTCGTGCGCGCCGCGGCAGCCATCCTTCGCGGGCGTCAACGCGCCGGCCGCGACGTGATCATCCATCGACGCGGTGAGGTCTCCGTGCACCTCCCCACGTCCTGGGTGCTCAATGCCGACGGCGAGCAGGTGGAGGGGCACCCGACCCGCTTCGAGGTGCTCCCCGCGGCGCTCCGCTTCCGAGCCCCGATTCCGGGCTGAGCCGCGGTCTCGAGGCCGCCCGACCAGGCCGCGATCCGCCATGCCGTCTCGGCACCACATCCGGTCATGCCCCACGCGACCGCGTATCTTCACGTAGGTCTGTTTGGGGCACTCGCTTGGGAGCGAATCCTTGTCGTCTGTACGAATCCGTCCGCCCGCGCCCGATGGCCGGTTACTGATGTCTGGTACGGTCGTGCTCGCGAGCCTGAGCGGCGCAACGCTCATGGGCTCGGAGAGCCTTCCTCCGGTACGCCAGGCGGTCCGCCCCCCACCGGTTCACCTTCAAGCGGTCGCCCCGGATTCGGAGCGCGTCCTCGCCGACGTGCGCTCCCAGCAGCGCCGCTTCGAGCGCACCCGGCGCCTGTACTTCCCCTATGGTTATCCATGGGCAGGGCGCTGCGACGAGCGCATCGGTCGCTTTTGTCTCTCGCATGACGAAGACGACGATTGGGAGCCTGCACCCGAGCCCATGGAGGTTGCGCTCGCGCGGCGTACGCTTTTGGACAGCCTCGGGGCCGCGGCTGCCTCGCTTCCCGGGGACTCGTGGATCCTGGGACAACGCGTACGCTACCGCATCGAGAGTGGGTCACCGCGCGAAGCCTTCGACGTGGCGGCCTCTTGTCGTCTCGAAGCCCGATGGTGGTGCCACGCTCTCGCCGGACACGCGCTCCATGCGGCGGGGGACTTCCGGGACGCCGAGATGTGGTTCGATCGGGCGCTCGACGGAATGCCGCTGGAAGAAAGATGCCGTTGGACGGATCTGGAGCCGATCCTCAGGGGCAAGAACCGCGGACGGTACAACGACGTGCCCTGTCCCGAACGGTCGGACTTCGAACGCCAGTTCTGGACCCTCGCGGATCCGCTGTGGCTGATCCCCGGAAACGAGAGACGGACCGAGCACCTCAGCCGCTGGGTGTGGGATCGGCTGCAAAGGGATGCCGACTCGGGGTACGGTCTGCGCTGGGGTCGTGATCTGCGCGAGATCCTTCTTCGCTTCGGCTGGCCGCGCGGGTGGGATATTGGGCGGCGAAGATACCCCGGCCTGCGGACCGAAGAGGCCATTCAGGCCCATCGCTCACCGGAAGCACAGGAGTTCACGCCGCGCGCCGAGTGGGTTCACGGCTCAGGGCCCTCGAGTTCGGACGCGTGGGAGCTGGATCCGGATCGGCCACGCGCATCGTGGACGCCGCCGTACGGCCCGGTGCGGTCGCTGGGTCACCAGTTCGCTCGCTTTCGACGCGGCGACAGCCTGCTGATCGTGGCCGCGATCGATCCGTCGGCGATCGAGTCCGGGCGTGACTCCCGCGTCTCGTGCACTCGCGAGGCGGGGCTCTTCTTCGCCACCGACGCCGGCGTTCGCAACCGCACGGTAGCCGAGGGGCCGCACAGCCTCCGGATGGTCGCCAACGTCGGCCCGGCACCAGGTCCCGATGTCCGCCGGTTCGTGGGCGTGGAGGCCCGTTGTCTGGACCGCGCCCGGGCCGCTCGGGCGCGATACGAGTTGGATTCCTGGAGCGCTGAACGCCCGTTGCTGTCGGATCTCTTGCTGATTCAGCCGGCGGACAGTCTTCCCGGCACGTTGGATGCAGCAGTGCCCATCGCTTTGGGGTCGCTTAAGTTGCGACCACACAGGGTTTTGGGCGTGTTTTGGGAGTGGTACGGCCCGATTTCGGGTCCGGAACCGGTGCAGATGACGCTTACTCTTGCCCGAGAAGGCAAGAGTTTCTGGCGAAGAGCCATCGAATGGACGGGTCTCGCGGGACGACGAACGGAATCGGTCGGGCTCAGGTGGGGCGAGCACATGGTGGGCGAGTCGCCGCCGACCCGGTCGGTTCGACTGGAGCTTCCGGATCTGCCGGAGGGCCGGTACCGCCTTACCCTGGAGGTTCGCTCGAGCAGGATCGGTGCGGTGTCCTCGTCGCGGGAATTGACGGTCGAGAGGTGAGGCTGATTGACTGAGATGCTGGGCTGGGTGCAGGACAACCCGATCGAAGTCGGCGCGTTCGGCGGCTTTCTGATCGTCGTTCTGCTGCTTTTCATTCGCGCCCGCCGCGCCTCACGCTCGGCCGCCGATCACGCGACCCAGCGTAGGGTGCTCGAGCAGCGCCTGAACGCGATCGAGTCCGCCGGTGACGGGATCTTTCTCACGGCCGGCGGTGAGCGGTGCATCTATGCCAACCAGGCGGCGGCCGCCTTGTTCGGGTACGGGGCGCCGAACGAGATGTTCGGCAAGACTTGGCGCCCGCTGTTCGAAGAGTCCGAGGCCGAGGTCGTCCAGGCGCAGGTCCTGCCCGCTCTTCGCTCATCCGGGCGATGGGTCGGCTCTCTCCGTGGAAAGCAACGTGACGGAATCAGGATCCCCCTCGATGTTTCGCTGACCCAGGTGGAGGGCGGATACGTTTGGGTCGTTCGCAGCCGCCAGGAGAAGGCCAGCATGAACGGCGCGGACCCGCTGGTCTACGAATCACTGGTCCGCCGGGCCGGGACTCCGCTCGTTCTACTCGGCCCGGATCGTCGCGTCGTCGAATGGAACCCCGAAGCCGAGCGACTCCTGGGGCAGAAACGGGGCCGCGTGCTGGGCACGGATTTCCTCGCCCAGTTCCAAGAGGACGATCAAGCTCGCGTCGCCGGCGAGCTGCGCGGGGTCGTCGACTCGAAGGAACGGGTAAGCTTCGAAGCGCCCGTGCTCTGCGACCCCCGCCGCGTCCTGCTGTGGAGCGTGACACCCGGCTCCGGAGATGGCGATGGACAGCTCGTTTGCGTCGCCCAGGACGCGAGCTGGCTCAAGGAAGCCGAGCGAGAGCTCGTTCGACAGGAAAGCCTCTATCGCCTCCTGGCCAACAACAGCAGCGACCTCGTGGGCCTGCACGATCTCGAAGGCTCATTCACGTACGTAAGCCCCTCATCTACCACTCTTCTGGGCTACCCGCCGGACGAGCTGGTCGGGAAGGATCCTTACCAGCTGAGCCACACGGATGACTGGATGGATGTCCAGGCCTCTCTCGCGTCCGCGCGCTTCGGACGGCTGAACCGGACCCAGCTTCGATTCCGGTCGAGCGAAGGCGAGTACGCGTGGTTCGAGATGCTCGTGCGGCCCATCTACGACAACCACGGTTCCGTCGTCCAGCTTCAAACCAGTTCGCGCGACATCAGCGAGCGGAAGGCGTTCGAAGACCAGCTGGCGCACCAGGCGCTGCACGAGCCGCTGACCGGGCTCCCGAATCGGAGCTTGTTCATGGACCGATTACGCCATGCTCTCATCCGTGGGAAGCGAACCGGGGGCAAGGTGGCCGTGATGTTCATGGACCTGGACCGGTTCAAGATCATCAACGACAGCATGGGGCACGAAGCGGGCGATCGTCTGATCGCGGCGGTGGCCCGGCGCGTCCGCGCCGTGTTGCGTGAATCGGACACGGTGGCGCGCCTGGGAGGCGATGAGTTCGGCTTCCTCCTGGAGCACAACATCTCGCAATCCGATGCCGAGATCGTCGCCGGGCGGGTCCTCGATGAGCTGCAGCCGCCGTTCACGTTCTCAGGCCAGGAGATGTACATCTCGGCCAGTCTTGGGATCGCCTTCGATCACCCCGACATCGAGGGCCCCGAAGACCTGCTGCGGTATGCGGATGTCGCCATGTACCGCGCGAAGGGGGAGGGGCCCGGAAACTACCGGATCTACGATCCGGCGGTGGATTCGGGGGCCACGGGACGCCTCGCGATGGAGACCGACCTTCGCCTGGCGATCGAGCGGGACCAGCTGTTCGCCCTGTACCAGCCCATCATATCTCTCGCCACGGGGAAGATCTCGGGTGTGGAGGCCCTGGTCCGCTGGCAGCACCCCGAGCGAGGACTCGTGGGTCCGGACGAGTTCATCCCGGTCGCCGAGGAAACGGGGCTCATCGTCCCGATCGGGTACTTCATCGCACGCCGCGCTTGTGAGGCGCTGAAGGCATGGCAGAGCGCGGTACCGGACGGGCGAGAATTGGTGGTCGCCGTCAACCTGTCGACGCGTCAGTTCGAGCAGCCCGACCTCGCGAAGGAGATCCAACAGATCGCAGAGGAGACGGAGACGCCGCCCCAGTGTCTGCGGCTCGAGATCACCGAGAGCGAGCTGATGCGGGACATGGGACGCATAGGCGAGCTCAAGATGTTGGGTCTCCAGGTGGCGATCGATGACTTCGGAACGGGCTACTCCTCGCTCGCCTATCTCAAGAAGATCCAGGCAGACTCGCTGAAGATCGACAAATCGTTTGTCTCGGGTCTGGGCGAGAACATGGAGGACGAAGCCATCGTGCGAACGGTGGTGACGCTCGCCGGGTCCCTGAACCTCGACGTCACCGCCGAGGGAATCGAGACGGCGGAGCAGCTCCAACTGCTGCGCGACATCGGGTGTGGGTCGGGCCAGGGCTACTTCTTCGCGAAGCCGCAGTCTTCGGAGGAGCTGTTGGCGCTCGTCGAGGAAGATCCGACCTGGTGACCGCCTGAGCGCAGCTCCCCACTCCCTCGTGTCAGCCGCCGATCGCCCCCAGGAGCGCGGCGCAAGCCAACGCGGCGTAGATGCCCAGGACATACCCGAACACGGCCATCAACAGACCGACGGGCGCCATCGCCGGGTGATAGACTCCCGCCACGACGGGGGCCGAGGCGGCTCCTCCCACGTTCGCCATGCTGCCGGTCGCGAAGAAGAACAGCGGGGCGTGTACAAGCCGCGCGACGAACAGGAGCACGGCCGCGTGAATGCCGATCCAAAGCGCCCCCGCGGCCAAGAACAGCGGGGCCTCCAAGACGGCCTTCAGGTCCGCCTGGGCGCCGATCGCGGTCAACAGGAGGTACAGCGCCAGGTAGCCCAACCGCGAAGCACCGGCCGTCTCCAGGCGCCGAACGGGAGTGAAAGAGAGCGCGAGCCCGACGGTCACGACGGTGAGGACGGCCCAGGTCGTATGGCTGATGATGGTCGGATTCCCCAGGACCGGCAGGGCGTCGCCGAGTGTCACCGCGAGCACGGCCCCGGCGAACGCGAGTCCACCGATCACCGCCGCGTCGCCCAGCTCGAGCGGACGGCGCCCGGCGTCGTACTCGGCCAGCCGTTCGTTCGCCTCCTCGATGGCCGCCGTTCGCGCGCCCGTGCGTGCATCGAAGCGCCCCTGGAAGGCGCTCAGGAAAAGGAGCACCCCCATCCAACCGTACCCAACGACCGTGTCCACCACGATGATAGGCCCCAGCATGGCATCCGGAGTGCCCACGCTCTCCGCGATCGCCACCATGTTCGCCGTGCCGCCGATCCAACTGCCGGAGAGCGCCGCGAACCCGGTCCACGCGCCTTCGGGCAAGAAGGGTCCGAACACCAGGAGCGCGATGGGGCCTCCAATCACGATGCCGGCCGTGCCGGCGACGACCATGACGAGCGCCAGCCAGCCCAACCGCGCGATGCTCTTCAGGTCGATCGTGATCATGAGGAGGAGAAGCGCCACCGGGAGCAGGTAGCGAACCATCCACTCGTAGGTGGGCGAAGCGGACGGTATGATGCCGAAGGTCGTCGAGAGTGTGGGTACGAAATAGGCGTAGATTACAGGGGGTGTGACCCGGAAGAGGCGAGCGAGTCGAGGTCGTTCGCTGAGCCAGAAGATGAGTGCGAGAACGCCCGCGAGGTAGCCGAACACGGCCATTGGCTCGGTCAACATCTCGGGGACTTCATTGCTGCGCGCGCCTGGCTCACTTCGATCTCTCCTTGTGTGCGAGACAGGACCGCCATGCCGGGCCGGCGGCGTGTCATGTTCCTGGCCGACCGAACCTGTCGCCTCCGAGCGGACCGGGTCAAATACCGGTCTCGGGTCGTCGGTGTGCAACTGGGAGCCTCGAAGACGTCATCTTCACTGAGAAGGGCGTCCCGGGGAGCGGGGGTGGGGTGCCCCCGGGGGCCGCCGAGGGCGGGTTTTCGAGCCGAAAGGGAATCCTGAGGCGTTCGTGAGCGTCGATTGGGCGGAGTTGTATCGCACGACGTACGAGGACCTTTACCGGTTTCTCCACTCGAAAGTGTGGGATCCCGAGAGGGCCCATGATCTCGCGCAGGAGACGTTCGTTCGCGCGCTCCAGCACGAACCCGACCACCCCCGCGCATGGCTGTTCTCCGTGGCCGCCAACCTGGCGCGCGATGAAGCGAGGACGGCCGTCAGGCGAAAGCGGCACCTGGAACTCTTGCGGAGCGAGGCCGAGACAGAGTCGGCGACCACTCCGGAAACGACGGGCCGCATGGAGCGGGAGGAGCGATCGTTGGCCGTACGCGAGGCGCTCGAACAACTGACCGAGCGAGACCGTGACGTCCTTTTGCTGTGGAATGCGGGCCAAAGCTACGCGGAGATCGCGAAAGAGACCGGGCTGTCACCCGGCGCCATCGGAACCACCCTGGCACGGGCCAGGAAACGGCTTGTAGAAGCCTACGACGGGCTTGAGAGAGAGAATGTCGCACGCAACCGACGGTGAGCTGCACGCATACCTCGACGGGGGGCTGACCTCGATCGATCCGACTCGCGCGGACCGTCTGAGGATCCATCTGGAGGGGTGTTCGGACTGCACCGCGCGTCTCGAAAACGCTCGCACGCTTCGGTCCAGGGCCGGTGAGATTCTCGCCGCCGCCGCGCCCGACATCGTGGAGGTGCCTCCGTTCGAAGCGATCCTGCGACGTCAGGCGGAGGGGCGCGAGGAGACAAGCGGCGGGGATGACCCGATTCCGATCCCGATTCGGCGGACCCGCCCACCGCTCGCCTGGGCCGCCAGCGTCGCCGTGGCGCTCGGGGCGGGTTGGCTCGGTCATGCGGTGTGGATCGGCACGCCGAGGGTGGACGAGGCGGCCCGGTCCCCCATGGCGCAATCTCCCGCGGACGCCAGCGCGCAGGGCCCGGAAAGCGCCGAGCTGGCGTCCAGAACATCGAATCTCGGTCTGACCGGTGGCGAAGCTTCGGGCGTGTCATCGGAGGCCGAGAAGATGGCGGCCACGGGGTCGCTCGATCAGATCACCATAGCGGGAGGGGCCGACGACGCGTCGGGCATCTCCGAGCGAGCGGCCGACCCCAGGGGCCAGGTGCGACTCCAGGACCGCGTGGGTGGGCGAGCGGACCGGCCGGGGGAGGAGCCCACGCCTGCCCCCACAGCGGAGCTGGAGCGCGGCGCGGGGGAGAGGCAGAACCAGCCGATACGGCTGGCCGAGACGGCTGTGGAGCCCGCAGAGGAGCCGGAACCCTCGATCGTCGATGAGCGGTCACGTCGAGTGGTCCAAGAGGTCACGGAGGCCGGGGAGGGGAACGAGGCATCCCGCGCACTGCAGAAGACGGCGCAGGACGCTCCGGCCGAGACCCGGTTGGGGGACCTCAAGGCCGGCGCGGACGTGCGAGACGAGGAAGCTCGCAGGGGCTTCGCAAACGCCCCGGGTGACTACTTTCGCGACGCGTTGGCATTTGACGCCCGGCTACGCGCGGGACAGGTGACCTGGTCGCCGGTCTCACGCGCGAATGCGGAGCATTGGATCGGCGGTCCGGTGCTTGAGGTGCCCGATCTGCCTGCCGACCTGGCCATCGCGGCGCTCGGCGAGGCGCGGCTGGTCCGTATCGTCCAGACCTTGCCCGGCGGCGACACGCTGGAGCTCATCCAGGAGGCGCTCGGGGCTGGCGAGGCAGGACACATGCGTGAGGCGCCCGATGCGGCACCGGCGGCGCCGGCTCGTTTCGAAGCAGACTTGGCCCAGGCGCCGGGTGCCTTCCTGGTCATCGAGCGCGACGGCTTCCGGGTCACGGCGCGCGCCCAGGTGGCGGCCGACTCGCTCCAGATCCTACTTTCGAGACTGCGCTAGCAAGCCCTCCGGCACCCCGCGAAGGGTCGGCGGGCTGGATCGAGAGCAACGGGTCGCCGGAGTTCCTTCGGCGACCCGCCGGACACAGTCGACCCCCGAGGAGCCTGGCACGCATGAGATCACCGTACGTTCCGGCCGTGGCCATCTGGGTGGCGGCGGTCGTTTTCATCCCTGCCTGCGCTCCGTCCCCGGATGATGGGGCGCCTCGCTCCGCCGAGGCGGCCCTTGGGGATTCACTCGTCGACGCGTGGATCAGCGCGGCCGGCGGGCTCGAAGCGTGGTGGGAGGTCGAAAGCGCCCGCTATACCGTCACCACCGTGTGGTACGACTCGGTCGGCGAGATCCGTCGCATGCGTCCCCGACGGGTCGAGTTGCGGAAGTTGTCCGGAGGCGAGCAGTCACGCATCGAGCGCCCGGAGGCAGAGGGGCTTTACGTGCAGGTGTTCGCGGGTGACACGGCATGGGCGACGCTGAACGAGGCCGCGCTCCCGGAGGACCATCCGGCGACCGTCGAATCGGAGTACGTCGGGCGCGACGTCTTCTACTGGTTCGGACTGCCGTACAAACTGCGTGATCCCGGTGTCAATCGGCGGGCCCGCGCGCTCGCGGAGGGCGGATACGAGCTGGCGGTCACCTTTGGGGATGAGGTCGGGGCCCACCCGGGGGATCGCTATTTCTACTACTTCCTCGATGACGACCCCCAGCCGGAGGAAGTCCATTACATCGAGCAGGAGCGCGGTGAAGAGGACAGGAACCGCACGGTCTGGTCAGGCGTCGGCCGCGCCGGAAGGTTGTCCTATGTCGTGAGCCGGCTATACCTAAACTCCGAGGAGCAGCGCACGAAGGAGCTCCGGATCGACGACGTGACGATCAACCCCGAGTTGCCGGATTCGCTGTTCGAGGCACCCCGGCGTTGACGGTTCACGCGTCTTCGGCGGCGCTTGCGCGCGGCCCACTCGAGTCTCTCGGCGGCCTGCAAGAGCTTGGTTTGCCGCCCCGGCTTTGCTCGGCTAGGTTAGCGCCCGATCGGGAGTTGGGCGCATTCTGCGCGAACGAGATCGGTCTCCATCACGGAACGCGAACGCTCCGATGAACCCCAATATGCGACACTTCTTGGCGCGACTCCTCGACGCCCACGGACCATCCGGATTCGAGGCGCCGGCCGGTACGGTATGGCGCGAGGAAGCGGAGAAATTCGCCGATCGGGTGTGGGTGGACGTGCATGGCAACTCGTTCGCCTCGATCGGGCCCGAGGGTACGCCGACCGTCATGCTCGCCGGTCATATCGATGAGATAGGACTCATGGTCCATTACATCGACGATGACGGGTATCTGTTCGTCCGCCCGGTCGGTGGGTGGGACCCGCAGGTGCTGGTAGGTCAGCGGGTGGAGCTACTGACCCGAGGCGGACCGGTCGTCGGAGTCATCGGCCGCCGCGCCATCCATCTCCTCAACCCCGATGAGCGCGACAAGGCCGTGAAGGTCAAAGACCTGTGGGTCGATATCGGCGTCGCCAACGGCGAGGCGGCTCGCGCGATCGTCTCCGTGGGGGATGTGGCCGTGATTCGCTCTGATACCGTCGAGCTCGGGGATACGTGCCTGGCCGCGAGATCCGTGGACGATCGGATCGGGGCGGTCGTCGTCCTGGAAGCGCTGCGCCGCGCCACGGAGAAAGGCACTGGTGCTCGTGTCGTCGCGGTGGCGACCACGCAGGAGGAGATCAGCATGCGGTCCGGCGGGGGCGCGCGCACGAGCAGCTTCGGTCTGGAGCCCGACGTGGCCATCGTCGTCGATGTCACCCATGCCACCGACCACCCCAACCTGGACAAGAAGGAACATGGAGATGTACGGCTGGGGGCAGGGCCGGTCCTGAGCCGCGGGGCTGTCGTGAACGGGATCCTCCTCGAGGGGCTCAGAGACACCGCCGAAGGTGCCGGACTTCCGGTTCAGCTGGTCGCGGCTCCGTCCGCGACCGGCACCGATGCGGATTCGATCTTCACGAGCCGCACGGGGGTCGCGACCGCCATCGTATCGGTGCCGAACAGATACATGCACAGCCCGAACCAGCTCGTGGATGTCTCGGACGTCGAGGGGGCTGCCGAGCTGATCGCCTCGTTTCTGGCCGATCTGGAAGCGGAGCAGAGCTTCATTCCCGATTGAGCCCACCCGTTGAACACACTCAGCAACCCAATTGACCGAGCCGAAGCGCGGGCGTAGCGAGCGCCCGAATGAAACCGGCCGCAGCCGCGCGGTCGAGGATTACCTGAAGGCCGTCTACAAGCTCCAACAGACCGCGGCCTCGGTCTCGACGACGGCGCTCGCGGAGGAGCTCCACAGGTCGGCGGCGTCGGTCACCAACATGGTCAAGAGCCTGGCCGAGGACGGGCTCCTCGAGCATGAGCCGTATCGAGGCGTGCGACTTACGGCGGGCGGAGAGTTGACGGCGCTTCGAATCATTCGGCGACACCGGGTGCTCGAGCTTTATCTGATCGAGAAGCTCGGCTTCAGTTGGGACAACGTGCACGAAGAGGCGGAGCGGCTCGAGCATGCGGCGAGCGAGGTGCTGATCGACCGGATGGCGCGAGCCCTGGGGGAGCCTTCGTTCGATCCGCATGGGTCGCCGATCCCGACGCGCGAAGGGGTGATCCCCGCGGCTGATCGGACTTGCCTGACCGAGCTCCGGGCGGGAGAGGGCGCGATCGTACGCGAGGTCTCCGATGAGAGCGCAGAACGCCTACGGCGCCTGGCCACGCTGGGTCTGTTCCCGGGCACGCGCCTCCGGGTGGTGGGCGCGTCATCGCCCGGTTCGGGCGTCCGGATCGAGGTCGATGGACGAGGCATGGAGATTGAGGAAGGTCTAGCGGATGCGGTATTCGTGGAACTGGAACCGTCGAGTTGATCGATGACCATACAGATAAGAGCCGATGGCGACACATGGGCGGCCCGGCTCGGTGACAAGCGAACCGGCGCGACGACGCGCCCGGTCCTCTTCTTTTGTACGACGACCGACCAGCGCCCGTATCGGGTGGTCGAGGTCCCCGCGGACCGGTTTGATGGGGATGCCGGTCTGGATGGACTGACGGAAGAGGAACTGCGACGTCTGTTCGCCGACTCACGCTCCATGGGCTTCCCACGGGAGTATCCCAAATACCCGGCGTGAAGCGCGAAACGGGGTCACCGGCGGCCGGTGAGGAACCGGTGGCCGAGGTGACCGTGGATCTCCACGTGCACTCGACTGCCTCGGACGGGACGCTTCCTCCGGTGGAGGTGTTGCGCCGGGCCGCAGCGGCAGGTTTGGGGGGGATCGCCCTCACCGACCACGACACGGTGGCGGGGATCGAGGAAGCGAGGGCCGAGGCCCAGGTGCGCGGCCTCGCGTTTCTACCCGGTGCAGAGCTGTCCGCGAACGAGCCGGGCAGATCGATCCACCTGCTCGCCTACGGATTCGATCTCACCGACGGGAACCTCCTGGCGTTCTTTGAAGAGTACGGAACCGACCGCCGTCGCCGTGCGCGCGACATCGTCGGTCGGCTGCAGGGGCTCGGCGTGCAGCTCCAGTACGAAGAGGTCGCCGAACAGGCTGGCTCTGCCGCGCCCACACGTGCCCATGTGGCTCGAGCGCTCGTGCGACATGGGCACGTTTCGAGCGAGGACGAGGTGTTTCGCCGCTATCTGTCACGGGGTCGACCCGGATATGTGGAAAAGCGCCCCACACCCCCGGCTGAGGTGATCGATCGGGTACACCGCGCGGGGGGAGTCGTCTTGTTGGCCCACCCCGGTAGAACCCACGGTCCCGCCGAAGTTCGGCGGTGGGTCGCTGAAGGCCTGGACGGAGTGGAGATTCGTCACCCGAACAACTCGCCTCAGGTCCGGCGGCGGATGGAGGCGCTGGTGAAGGAGCTCGGGCTGCTGCGTAGCGGCGGGTCGGACTGGCATGGTCCGGGAACGCGCAAGTTCGACCTGGGGGGGGAGTCCGTACCGATCGCGTGGATGCGGGAGATCGAGACCCGTTGCCCGGCGTTGAGCATCTGAGCCGGGCGAACGAGCCTGTGACGGCCGCGGCCTGCCAAGGGATGAGATGAAGAAAGTCGAGATACGAGGTGTGGCGCGATGGAAGTGAACGACCACGAGATGATCATCATCGGCGCCGGCCCGGCAGGTCTGTGCGCCGCTTTGTACGCCGGTCGATCGGAGCTGGACGTGGTCTTGCTCGAGTTGGGTCTACCGGGAGGACAGCTCCTTCTCACCGACCTGGTGGATGACTATCCCGGTCTGGAAGATGTCGGGGGAATGGAGCTGGCGCAGAAGATGGCGGACCATGCCAAGAAGTTCGGCGTCGAAGCCACTCGGGGGCGCGTCGAGCGCGTGTCGCGGGATGACGACGGGTTCTTCCTCGTGGACGTGGAAGGCGGACGCCGCTACCGAGCCCCGACGGTGATCTTCACCGCTGGGGGCACCCCCAGACCCCTGGACGTGCCCGGGGAATCCGAGTACCTGGGACGCGGCGTCAGCTATTGTGCGATCTGCGATGGTGCCTTCTTCAAGGGTGAAGAGATCGCCGTGATCGGCGGCGGTGACGCAGCGGTGGAGGAGGGAGAGTTCCTGACGCGATACGCTTCGAAGGTCACGGTCATCCACCGCCGGGACGAGCTGCGGGCGCAGGCCGTTCTCCAGAATCGACTGCTCAACAACCCGAAGGTGGAGATGCGGTGGGATACGGTCGTCGAGGAGATCCTCGGCGACGCGGGTGGGGTCACCGGGTTGCGGCTGCGCGACGTGCGCACGCACGAGATCTCGGAACTTTCAGTGACGGGCGTGTTTATCTTCATCGGATTCACACCCAACGTGGGCAGTCTCGCGGAGCACGTGGACCACGACCCGAGCGGTTATATTGTAACGGACCGGGATATGCGGGCGTCGATGCCGGGGCTGTTCGTAGCCGGGGATGTGCGCTCGCAGCTCGTGCGCCAGATCACGACCGCCGTGGGCGACGCCACGACGGCTGTTTTCGCGGCGGAGAAGTACTTGCAGGAGCTCGAGGACGCGCACATCGAGCCGGCCGAGGAGGAGGAGCGAGTCGTATGACTGATACTGCGCAGCGGGAGACCGGAGCGCCGACGGGCGATGCGCTGATCGCGCTGACGCCGGAGGCGGCGGAGAAGGTGCGTGAGTTCCTGGCGGCGGACGGGACCCGCGACGCGGTGCTTCGAGTGAGCGTCCTCCCCGGGGGGTGCTCGGGGTTCGAATATGGGCTGGATATCGAGGACGAGATTCGCGAGGATGACTTCGTGTTCGAGTCCCAGGGGCTTCGTCTAGTCCTGGATCCGTTCAGCGCCCAATACCTGAACGGCGTATCGATCGGATATCACAGCTCTTTCCAGGGCTCCGGGTTCACATTCAACAATCCCAACGCGACGGGGAGCTGCGGCTGCGGTACCTCCTTCGCGGTTTGAATCGCGACGCGCACCTGCACGACACGCGCAGAGGCTCCTGACGTGCAAGTCCGCCGCCTCACCGTGGGCGTCTTCCAATCCAACTGCTATCTGGTCGGTCCGTCATCGGACGGGCTCGTCTTCGTCGTGGATCCAGGGTCGGACGGGGGGGCCATCGCAGCGGCCCTCCGCGACGCAGGTGGTGAGTTAGCGGCGATCCTCCTCACGCACGCGCATCTGGACCACATCGGGGCGGTCGCCGAGCTGCGTGCATCGTTCGACGTACCGGTGTATCTCCACCCGGCGGATCTGCCTCTGTACGAGCGTGCCGGCGAGCAGGCCGCGGCCTTCGGCCTGTCGGTCGATGCCCCACCTCCGCACGATCGAGACCTGGACCATGGCGACCAATTGAGCTTCGGCGATCTGACGCTCGAGGTCAGGCACGCGCCCGGTCACTCGCCGGGCGGTGTCGTCCTGGTCGGCGACCGGGATGCGTTCGTGGGAGATTGCGTGTTTGCCGGATCGATCGGACGGACCGATTTGCCGGGTGGCGACACACGGACGCTCCTCGAGTCGATTCGGGCCCAGATCCTTACGCTGCCGCCGGATACGGTCTTGCACCCTGGCCACGGGCCTCAAACGACCGTCGGGTTCGAGGCGGCGTCAAACCCCTTCCTGACGGGAGCGTTCGGGTGAAACGGTCGATCGAGACCGCCGCGCGAGCGTTCGGCTCGGACCGGGCGCCCGGAGCAGGGCCGGAGTCGCGAGGCCTCCCGGCAGAACTCGATCTGGAGCCCTGCGTCGGCTGCGGGTACCTCCTGAGCCCGCGGACCAGCGGGTGCAGGGATGGCCATTGTCCCGACTGTGGGCGTCCGTACCCGCACGGGGATTGCTCGGACGTATGAACGAACGGGGTCAACGCCAGGAGAGCGAACCCGCCCCGCCCTCGTCACAGGAGGCCCCCGCCACGGTGACGACGGGGACCGAGCCGGAAGCGGCGGTCGGCGCCGCCGCGGCCCGACTTGCCGGTCTGCTGGCGGCCTTTGAAGGGGTGGACCGGGCGGCGGTGCTCACGCACGACAACCCGGACCCCGATGCGCTCGCCGCGGCCGCCGCCCTGGCCTTCCTGCTCGAGAAGCGGGCCTCGCTGACGACGACCGTGGCGTTCGGTGGGATCGTAGGGCGGGCCGAGAATCGTGCGCTGATCCAAGAGATCGGCGTGAAGTTCCAGCGGATCGAATCGCTCGAGCTGACGGCCGGAACGGCGATCGCGCTGGTCGACACGCAGCCGCGATCGGGGAACAACTCGTTGCCGAAAGGACGCATCGTCTCGGCCGTCGTCGATCACCATCCTCCCCGGCCCGACACGGTGACAGCCACCTTTTCGGACATCAGGCCGGAGTACGGTGCGAGCTGCTCCATGCTCGTCGAGTACCTGCGCGCCGCGGAGCTGGAGCCGGAACCCCGACTCGCAACGGCGATGTTCTACGCGATCCAATCGGAGACGATGGACCTGGGGCGAGAGGCTTCACGGGCCGACGTGGAGGCGAGCACGTACCTGTACCCGCTGTCGGATCCGGAAGCGATCTCACGCGTCCGGCATGCTCGCGTGCCGGCGAGCTATTTCCGATCCATGCACCAAGCGCTCGACGTCGCCCGCCGGTACGGCAACGTCCTGACGGTGTATCTGTCGCGGCTGGAGTATCCGGACATGGTGGCGGAGATCGCAGACCTGTTCATGCAGATGGTGGGGATCGACTGGACGATCGCCATCGGTCGGTACCGGGAGCATATCCTCGTCTCCATGCGCACCTACGACACCAAAGCTCATGCGGGGTCCCTCGTTCGCGATGCGATCGGTGAGCGGGGCTCCGCAGGAGGACATGGCACGTTCGCCGGGGGTCAGGTTCCCGTGCGAGGCCTGTCCGACAAAGCGGTGGACGAGCTGGGGGAGGAGATCCTCGCGGACCTCTTGCGAGCCCTCGGTGCGGACGGCGAATCGCCCCAGCCGTTGATCCCCGAATCCGCTTCGACGGCGGTGGGGGAGGCCAAGTGATCCGCGTGGGTTTGACGGGCACGCTCGCGGCGGGAAAGACCACCGTCGGGCGTTTGTTCGAGCGTTGGGGTGCGCACCGGATCGACGCCGATGAGCTGGCCCGGGAATCAGTCGCGCCGGGGAGCCCCGGCCTGGAGGCGATTCGTCGAGAGTTTGGAGATGAGGTCCTGGACGCGACAGGCTCTCTGGACCGCCCGCGGATGCGGCACATCGCATTCGCGACGGACACCGACCGGCGGACCCTGGAGGCGATCATCCACGCCGAGGTACGCCTGCTCCGGGCGGCTCGCGTGGAAAGAGCCCACCGGGACGGAGCTCGCATTGTAGTGGAGGAGATACCGCTTCTGTTCGAGGTCGGGCTCGACGCGGAGTACGATGCCATCGTGGTCGTGGATGCCCCGGAGACGGTGCGGTTCGAGCGCGCGGCGCGCACCCGCGGTTGGACCCAGGAGGAATTCGAATCGATCGAGGCGGCGCAGCTACCCGGGACCGAGAAACGCGCGCGCGCGGACCACGTGATCGAGAACGTGGGCTCCCGCGAGGAGCTGGAAGCGCGCACCCGAAAGGTCTGGGACGAGCTTCAGTCGGTGGTGGAGGCGGCTTGACGTCCCGGAAGGCCCCCTCTAGCCTCCGAGGAATGGCTTCGACCTCCCGTCGTCCCGAGTCGGTGATCGCGATCCCCCCGGCGCGCCGCAAGGCCCTCACCGACCTTCGGGCGGCTCTGGAGACGACCGGACGGGTTGTCCTGACCACCCATATCAATGCCGATGGGGACGGGGTCGGGAGCGAGGCCGCTCTCGCTCGCTTCCTGATCCGCGGGGGTGCGCAGGTCACGCTGGTCAACCCGACCCCGGTACCGAAAACGCTCGCGTTCCTCGTGGAAGGCCTGAACGCGCACGCGCCGACCGATCCCGCGGGCGAGGGCGCGCTCAAGGAAGCCGATCTGCTCCTACTCCTGGACACGAGCGAGGCATCGCGGCTCGGTGCGGTGGCCGCACGCTTGGGGGCCACCCGCGTGGGCATCGTGGATCACCACCCGCCCTCGGACGATTCGCACGCCGAGATCGTGGTGCGGGACACGTCGGCCTGCGCTACCGGTGAGCTCATCTACGATCTCCTGACGTTGCGCGGCGAGCCGCTCTTGGAAGAGGACGCCATCGCGCTCTACGTGGCCATCGTGACGGACACGGGCTCCTTCCGCTTCTCGAACACGAGCCCGCGCGCGCACGCGATCGCGGCGCACCTGATCGCGGCCGGCGTGGACCCCGCGGACCTGTACCGGAGGCTATACGCGCAGCAAACGCCTGCGCGACTGAAGCTGACCCGGAGCGCGCTCGACAGCCTCGTGATCGATGATGAGCACCACATCGCTTGGGTCACGGTCACGAACGCCGCGCTGCGAGACGCCGGCGCCCGGTCGGATGATACCGAAGGGCTGGTGGAGTACCCGAGGCGCATCCGGGGCGTCGAGGTGGCGATCTTGATGCGGGAGGTCTCGGCCGGCCGGACGAAGGCGTCGCTGCGCTCGAACGGACAGGTCGATGTCTCCGAACTGGCTCAGCAACTGGGAGGAGGCGGGCACCCGAAGGCGGCCGGCGTGTTGTTGGAGAAGCCGCTCTCGGAGGCGACCGATGTGGTGGTGGAGGCGGTCCGCGGTGCAGTGCGACGCCAGTTAAAGGCTTGATCCCCGCAAAAGAGCGCGTATCTTGCAGGTGTCCCGTCCATCCTTGAACCGTGCCCGAGGTCGCCTCGCGGGTGAGGCGCCGTTGTCTGGAGGACTCATGGATGGGAAGGCCCTAATGGCCGATGGGATGGGAGCCAACGGTTCCATCATCGAAACTCGCCTCAACGCCATCTCCGAAGCCGTCCCCCACTTCGAGATCGCCGAGCTGTGGCTGTTTCCCCCGCTCGCGGATGTGGACAAGTCGGCCGAGTTCTTCCTGTTCACGCGGTTTCTGGACGGAGATTCTCGCGCCCTGTACAGCGCCCGCATGGTGCCCACGAACGGAGCCCCCTCGCACCAGGTGATCGTCGAGCACGGACGCGTGCCTGCGGCTCGCGTCCCACGACTCATCGGACAGCTGCAGCGCCGCCTCGGTCGTAGCACGCCCCCTCGCCACGTAGTGATCGACAGGGATCACCAGCGCTGGGAGGACCTCCTCAACGAAGCACGAGCCACGATCGGGCGGAACGGAGACGCACCGGGGCCGACCTGATCCTCGGCTCGAGCCGCGTCGTTCCACCCGGTTCGGCGTCTCCGACCGGCTGAAGCAGAGGGGGAGCGGAGCCGCCGGCATGGCACTCTCTGAAGTTCCTACGACTCTCTCGTCCCATCCCTGGGCGGCACTCGACCATTTCCTGAAGCTCGAGCCCGCTCGGCGCTCGTGGAGCGACGCCGGCGTCGTGATCCTTCCGATCCCGTATGAGGCGACGACCAGCTGGGGCGCGGGCACCCGTGAGGGACCCGAAGCGATCCTGCGAGCCTCGCGGTACATCGAGCTGTACGATGAGGAGTTGGACCTCGAGTCCGCCGACGCCGGCGTGTGCACGCTGCCTGCGATCCGGCTCTCGAAGGCGGGGCCGGAGCGGGCGATCGAGGAACTCCGCGGGCTGTACGCCGACTTACTGGAGGCGGCTGGGGATCGCCTGGTCATCGGCCTCGGCGGAGAGCACTCCATCAGCAGCGCGCCCGCCGCTGCGTGGGCCGATCGGTTGGGGGGAGGTCTGTCGGTCCTCCAGTTCGATGCCCATTCAGACCTGCGGGATGAGTACCACGGCACTCCGTGGAACCACGCCTGCGCCATGCGGCGTGCGCTGGAGCATGTGGACCGCGTGGTTGCCGTCGGGATCCGGGCGCTCACATCCGAGGAGCGGGAGCTGATCCGGCGGACCCCGATCACGACGGTCTTCGCGCACGAGATGCGCCGTCCCGGGTGGGTCGAGAGAGCGCTGCAGGCGCTGGGCCCGGACGTCTATATCACGTTCGACGTCGACTTCTTCGATCCCGCACTCGTCCCGTCCACCGGCACGCCCGAGCCCGGTGGCGGTGGCTGGTGGGACGCGCTCGATCTCCTCGGGGCCGTGTTTCGCGAGCGTCGCGTGGTCGGGGCCGACGTGGTCGAGCTCGCGCCGAGGCCGGGGCAGGAAGCGTCCGATTTCGTGGTAGCGAAGCTAGTCTACAAGATGATCGGCTATTGGGCGCAGCGAGCGGGACTGGTGGGATCGAGCTATTCGGGATCGAGCTGACCAGGATCGAGCGCGAACACGCTGCTGGAGTTCTTACGCGATCCGCCGGGGCTTCAGCCCGATGCGGCGACCGAGCGCCGAGGCTCCTCTCCTAGCTCTTCAGCCAGCAACTGCCGCTCGAGCAGACGCGCGTAGACGCCGCCCTTGGCGAGCAGCTCCGTGTGGCGGCCGCGCTCGACGACTCGCCCATCCTCGAGGACGATGATCAGATCCGCGTCCCGCACAGCCGAGACGCGGTGCGAGATGATCATCGACGTCCGCCCTGCCTTGTACTCCCGTAGCCCGGCGAGTATCGCGGCTTCGGTCTCCGAGTCGACCGCGGATAGCGCGTCGTCCAGAATGAGGATGGGGGCGTCGCGGTACAGCGCGCGAGCCAACGTGGCCCGTTGCTTCTGGCCACCCGAGAGGTTGATCCCACGTTCTCCCAAGCGGGTGTCGAGGCCGTCCGGCAAGACGTCGAGCGTGTCGCGGAGTTGGGCGACGTCGATCGATCGCTCGAGATCCGGCGTCACCTCCTCGGTGTCGTATCGCAGCTCGACGTTGCGGCGCAACCGCATGCTGAACAGGAACGGGTCCTGGGGTACCACAGCGACCGCGGCGCGGAGCTCGTTCAATCGCAGATCACGCACGTCGACTCCGTCGATGCGAACGGTTCCCGAGGTGGCGTCGTACAGCCGCGTGATGAGACGTCCGAGACTCGTCTTCCCGCTCGCGGTGGCTCCGACGATGGCCACCGTCTGGCCGGGCTCTATACGGAACGAGACGTCGCGCAGAACCCAGTGCTCGGTTTCCGGATAGCGGAACGAAACCTCGTCGAACTCGACCGCTCCGCTGATCTCACCCAACTCTACGGGCTCGCTCGGATCCGCGATTGCCGGCTCGATGTCGAGAAGCTGGTTGATCCGACCCATGGAAGCCGCCCCTCGCTGGAACAGATTCGTGACCCAGCCGAGCGCGATCATCGGCCACGTCAGGAGTGTCAGGTAGAACGAGAAGGCCACGAAATCGCCCAGCGTGATCTCGCCCTGTATCACACGGCTGCCGCCGAACCAGAGTACGACCACGGCTCCGAATCCGGTCAGGAGGATCAGACCCGGGTGGAACGCTCCCCATACACGAGCGAGGCTCAGATTCCGGGCCTTGTACTCCTCGTTGAGGGCCGCGAACTCTCCCGCCTGTGCGTCCTCGCGGGCGTACGCTTTCACGATCCTGATGCCGCTGAGGTTCTCCTGGGCGAAGTTGGACAGCTCGCTGAACTGGCTCTGAATTCGTTCGAACCGTACGTGAATCCTCTTGCCGAACGCGAACACGACAGGCGGGACGAACAGCATCGGGATCATCGCGATCAGCGTGAGCCAAGGGTCGATCCAGATCATCAGCCCGAGCGCCAGCGCCGCCACGGTAGCGGTGTTGACCAGGTACATGATCGCGGGACCGGCCACCATGCGCACCGCTCCGACATCGTTGGTCGCACGGCTCATGAGGTCACCCGTGCGCCATTTGTCGAAGAACTGCGCTGGGAGCCGCATCAGGTGCTCGAACAGGGCACTTCTGATGTCGGTCTCCATGCGGCGGCTGATCCCGTTCAGGATCTCGCGCATGAAATAGCGCCCGATCCCCGCCAACAGGGCGACGAGCACGATCAGCCCGGCGTATCTGAGGATCAAGTCGCCACGTAACTCCTGCTCAAGGGCCTCGATCGCGACCTTGATCAGGTAGGGGCCGGCGACGGTGAACAGGTTGCTGAGGACGACCAACATCAGTCCGACGGCCATCCCGGCCCGGTATGGCCGGAAGAAGGGCAGCAGATTCCTCAGTTCCCTCATGCCGTGATTCCCCCGCGCTCGCCTCGCGCCACACGACTCGGGCCGCGCAGTCGCCGGTGCCCTTTGTGACCCCGGAACCGTCGGGCCGGTCTACGGTATGCCTCACCCGTGGAGGAGAGACCGGGACCGAACATTGCAAGCTAGGGCGACGTCCGGAGCCGTACAACGAAGCGTGCGGGCCCGGCAGGGTAGGGTTGGCCTGATGATTGGGGAGAGGAATCGATGCGGACGAGAGCGCCAGTCGTCTCGAAGCACAGCGTAGGATTGTATATCGCCCTCCTGGGGGGTGTCTCGATCGGCATCACGGCGTGCGGGGGCGATGCGGAGCCCATCGACCAGGCCGCCGTGGATCGAGAATTGGACCTCGCGCTGGAGGGAGAAGGGGCGGAGCCCGAGCTGAGCGATCAGCCACAAGGTGACGTGGACGACGTCGAGATGCCCGCGCCGCCGCCTGCGCCACCGCCCACCCCGCCACCCGCTGCGCCGCCGGTCCGGCAGGCCCCGCCCCCGCCACCGCCGCCGGCTGCGGCGCCCGTGGAGGACGAGGAACGGGCCGAGGACCCCGTAGAGCCCGATCCGGGGCCCGCCATGCTGTCGTTGCAGGCCAACCCCGGGACTGAGTTCCGTGTACGGTTACGGCAGGAGCTGAGCACCAAGGACAACCAGCCCGGTGACCGCTTTACGGCGGCCGTAGTCGAGCCGCTGATCGACGGGAGCACGGTCATCGTCCACGCGAACGCCATCGTTCGCGGTGAAGTCACGGCGGTTCAGCAATCGGGGAACAAAGGCGAAGCGGCGGTCATCAAGATCGCCTTCCTGGATGTCACCATCGATGGTGAGACCTATCCCTTGAGCGCTTCGGTCGTGGAGGCGAACCCCGAGACCGAGGGACGCTACTCGACCGGAGACAAGGCCGCCCGAATCGGTGGGGGCGCGGTGGCCGGAGCGATCCTCGGGCGTGTCCTCGGAGGAAATGCCAAGGGGACGATCATCGGCGCTGCGGTCGGCGCGGCCGCGGGCACCGCGATCACCCTGGCGACCGAGGATGTGGACGCCGTGCTACCGGCGGGCTCGGAGCTGCGGCTCCGTCTGGATGAGCCGTTGATCATCATGGTCCCGGACCCGGCCGGTTAGCGACACAGCTGATCTCTCCGGAGCCGCGCGCGCTCCGGGGAGACCGGCCTCATCAATGCCCCAGAGCGGCGCTCCCACCCCGCGGGTCGGCGGCTCCGAATCGCGTTCCATCCGGTGCAACATAGATCGACTCCACCACGCCGGAATACCCGTTACGCTCCCTCATCTGGTGCCCTCTCCGGGTCAGTTCCGCGATCACGTCGGCGTGCAATCCGCGGCGCTCGTAGAAGATCACGTCGGGCAGATTCTGGTGGTGAAAGCGGGGCGCGTTCACGGAAGTCTGGACCGGTAGCCCGAAATCGATGTGGTTCATCACCATCTGAAAGACCGTGGTGATGATCGTGCCGCCTCCCGGCGTGCCCGTGATGAGCTCGGTACGACCATCTGGCGCGATTACGATCGTGGGCGTCATGGACGAGAGCATTCGTTTGCCCGGCTGGATGGCGTTCGCCTCTCCCTGTACGAGTCCGTACATGTTCGGCGTACCCGGTTTCGCGGCGAAATCGTCCATCTCGTTATTGAGGAGGAAGCCCGCGCCCCGCACGACGACCGCCGAGCCAAAGCCCCCGTTCAGGGTGGTTGTAACGGCGACGGCGTTCCCCATCTCGTCAATAACCGAGAAATGAGTCGTCTCGGAACTCTCCGTGGACACGCGGTTGAAGCGCGACGACGACGAGGCCTGCTCCAGGTCGATCGACCCCCGGAGGGAATCGGCGTATGCCCGGTTCAGCAAACGGGTCACCGGGATCTCGACGAAATCAGGGTCGCCCAGGTAGTAGTTCCGATCCGCGTACGCGCGGCGCATGGCTTCGACCGCGATGTGGATCGCATCCGCGGAGTGCCAGCCGAAACTGTCCAACTCGTACCCTTCTACGATGTGGAGCAACTGGGCGAGCGTGATGCCTCCCGATGAGGGCGGGGGCATGGAGATGATCTCCCGACCGCGATACTCGAGCACGACAGGCTCGCGCCAGACCGCCTCGTATCCGGCGAGATCCCCGTGGCTGATGAATCCTCCGCCGCGCTTCATCTCCGCAACCAGGGAGTCGGCTATCCACCCTTTGTAGAATGCTTCCGCGCCGTCTGCCGCGATGGCCTCGAGCGTTCTTGCGAGATCAGCCTGGACGAGCCGTTCGCCGGCCTCAGGGCCTCGCCCTCCGGGGTTGAACGCCGCGGCGGTGGCTGGGAAGCGGGAGAAGCGTTCCCGGGCCCCGGCTAGCGCGCGGGCGAGCCGCGGGCGCACGCGGATGCCACGGGCATACCGAATGGCGGGCTCCAGCAGTCGCTCCCACGAGAGCGAGCCCAGCCGCCGGTGGGCCTCTTCCATTCCGGCCACGGATCCCGGCACTCCGGCGGCTAGATGACCGGTCCTGCTGGCATCCGTGACCGCATCGTCCTCATCGAGGTACATGTCCCGAGTCGCGTGGCCGGGCGCGCGTTCGCGGAAGTCGAGGGCGGCGCGCGTGTCATCCGCGAGCCGGACGATCATGAAGCCCCCGCCTCCGATGTTCCCCGCCTGGGGGTGCGTGACCGCGAGGGCGAACTGAACGGCGATCGCCGCGTCGACCGCGTTACCCCCCCCGCGCAGGATCTCGAGTCCGGCGGCGCTAGCCAGCGAGTCGGTCGAGACAACCATGCCGCCGCGCGAGGATGCGGAGGGGTGATCCGGTAGGAGCTCCCAGTCGGCGGGAAAGCGCTCCGCCCAGGCCTCCGCACGGATCCGAACACCATCGGCGAGCGTGGCCGGGGCCCCCGCGCCACCACCCGCGCAGCCCGCGCTGAGGATGGCGAGGGCCGCGATCCAGATACGCCGGACGCCAGGCCGACGCTCCGGGGCCGGACCGGCAGGCGTGGCGATCACGTGGCTAGAACTCCGAGTCTGGGGCAGGTGTCCGCGAGCGGGCAGCGTTCGCACGAGGGACGCCGAGCGGTGCATATATCTCTCCCCAGCTGAATCAGGTGCATGTGTAACGAGAATCGAATCTCCTCGGGCACCTGACGGTTGAGCGTCTGGTGCGCGCTGACCGAGTTCGCACGGGGCGGAACCCAACCCAATCGCGTCGCGATCCGGTGTACATGTGTGTCGACGGGCAGGACCGGTCTCCCGAGCGCGAAGCACAGTACACACGCGGCGGTCTTCACTCCGACGCCCTTGAAGCTCGACAGGTATGCGAGCCCCTCATCGTCCGACATGTCGGCGAGATGATCGAGGCTCGGGCGTCCCACCTCCGAGTGAAGTCTCTCGAGGACGGCCTGGATCGCCGTGGCCTTTTGCGTTGCCAGACCCGCTACGCGGATCGTCGTCTCGAGCTCGGGCCGGGGCACGCGTCGAAGGGAATCCCACACCGGGTAGCGTTCGCGCAGCGCCTCCCACGCCCGGTCGCGGTTCCGGTCCGTCGTACTCTGGCTGAGAATCGTGAGGACAAGCTCCTCCAGCGGCTCCAGACGAGGCTTCGAGGGCGCGCCGTAGCGGTCGGCGAGGCGCGACTCCGACTGGCGTGCAACCCTCGGATTCAGGGTCCCGACCCGCGGACCTGGGGTCTCGACCCGCGGATCCACCGTTACCGCCCTACCACCTCTTCCCACCGATCAGCACACCGAGAACCGCGACGAAGAGGGCGGAGCCCAGGACCGACCACACGATGGGGAACGTGACGCCACCCACACTCAGCTCATAGAACACGGGCAAGTCAAAGGCCCCGGCGAACCACATACCGAGCACCGCCCCCACGAGACCGACGGCCGTGCTCACCAGGAACCCACCCAGGGAGTAGCCAGCGATCGCCTGCCCAAACCCTCCGCAGACGATTGCGATCACGAGGAGCAGCACCACCGCAGGTAACGTCACAAGAACCTCCGCTTCACAGCGAGTCTGTCCTGTCGCGTGCCAAGGCCAATCCCTAGCTTTGCCGCACAACCAAGGCGTGTTTCCAAGGGTTGGGCGCGCCCCGATGGCGGGGCGCCCGGAATGTAGGAAGGGCCTATGGGGGGAGCAACGTGAACGGGCGGGGTCCGAGCCGGGCGTGACGGACGTCTGGGATCCCCGTCTGACCGAAGCGCGAAACCCGCGCACCGAGGCGATCGACCGCGCCGCTGCGAGTACGATCGTCGAGCTCATGCAGCGCGAGGATCGGGCCGTCTCCCCGGCGGTCGAGTCGCAAGCGGGCGCCATCGCCGCGCTGATCGAGCGCGTGGCCGGCTGTCTCCGGGTTGGCGGGCGACTCATCTACGTCGGCGCCGGGACGAGTGGACGACTCGGTGTGCTGGATGCAGCCGAATGCCCACCCACGTTCGGTACGGAGCCGGAAACCGTGCAGGGGGTCATCGCGGGCGGCCCCGAGGCGGTCTTCCGCAGCCGGGAGGGGGTAGAGGACGACCGCGACGCCGGGCGCGCCGCGATCGAGCGGCTCGAGGTGGGCCGGACAGACTTCGTGCTCGGTATCGCGACCTCAGGGACCACGCCATTCGTGCACGCGGCTCTCGAAGAAGCGGTGAGCCGCGGCGCGGGCGTCGGGTTTTTGAGCTGCACCCCACCTCCGGAATCGATGCGTAACCTGGCAGAGATCCTGGTCACGCCGCTCGTCGGTCCCGAGGTGATCGCGGGCTCTACACGATTGAAAGCCGGGACGGCCACCAAGCTCGTCGTCAACACGCTGACCACCGGCGTGATGATCCGGCTCGGCAAGGTCTACGGAAACTTGATGGTCGATCTGCGAGCCGTGAGCCTGAAGCTGGTCGATCGCGGAATCCGGATCCTGGCGCACCTGTGTGCGGTCGATCGTGGGGAGGCGCGTGCCCTGCTCCGTGACGCTGGGGGATCGGTCAAGACCGCCCTCGCGATGCAGAAGCTCGAGGTGAACCGGGCGTTCGCAGAGCGTTTGTTGGACACCGTGGATGGGTTTCTGGGCGAGGCTCTGGAGCGGTACTCGAAGCCCCCGCGACCGTACTATGCCGGATACCCGGAGAGTTTCTCCGCGACCGATGCACATCGCGTCCTGGTCACCCTGGCCGACTCTCCGGCGGAGATTGCGGATGCCTGTCGGCAAGCGAGCGAGGCGGGCTCCTCGCATAGTGTCAATCCGAGTCGGTGGACGGCCTCGCAACACGTCGCGCACCTGCTCGAGTTCGAGACGGGCGCGATTCAACCCCGGATCGAGACGCTACTCGAACGAGAGGAGCCCGTTCTCGCGGACTTTCCACCTGCACCCAAACCTCCCGGAGGCACACGCCCGGTGCTCGAGTTGCTCGAAGAGTTCACGCGGGCTCGAACGAGCACCGTGGAGGCTCTCGGAGACGCCGACGCGGAGGTGCTTACGCGACGGGCCGACCTGGCCGGTGAACGGGTGTGCCTGTACCAGTTCCTACGCGGGGTCCGGCACCACGACATGGCCCACGCTCAGCGGATCGAGGAACGCGTCCATCCGGCGCTGTTCGAATCGGAAGCACTCCCACCCAACGCCCGCGCCTTCTGAATGGAACGCTATCTCGGTCTCATGTCGGGCACATCGCTCGATGGAGTAGATGTGGCGCTCGTCGGGTTTGAAGGAGAGGAAGAGCGGCCCGCACGGACGGAGACGCTCGCGTTCCGCATCTTTCCCTACGAACCCGCGTTTCGCGCGCGCCTGCGCGAGGCCTGCGCGACCGGGTCCACCGCCGAGCTCTGCCGCCTGAACTTCGAGCTGGGTCTTCGGTTCGCGACGGCGGTAATCGAGGTGCTCACCGACCTGGACCTCGAGCCGTCGAACATTCTCGCCATCGGCAGCCATGGACAGACCGTGTGGCACGAGCCGTCCGTGGGCGCTCCGGGAAGCACGCTCCAGATCGGGGAGGCGGCCGTCATCGCGGAGCTCACCGGGATTCCCGTCGTCGCCGACTTCCGAGTCCGCGATGTGGCAGCCGGTGGACAGGGAGCGCCTCTGACGGCATACACGGACCACCTGTTGTTCAGGGACGAGCGGAGGGCTCGAGCCATCCAGAACCTCGGTGGTATGGGCAACGTGACCGCGCTGCCACCGGACACGTCGAACGCCCAACCGCACGCGTTCGACACGGGGCCAGGGGTCGCCCTGTTGGACGCGGCGGTTCAGCGGCTCACGGGCGGTGCCGAGTCGTACGACGCGGATGGTGTGCGGGCAGCGGCGGGGACACCGGTCGAGGAGGCGCTCGCGGAGTGGCTCGACGATCCGTTCTTCGACGAGCCTCCGCCACGCTCCACGGGACGCGAGCGGTTCAGCGAGACGCGGCTCGAGACATGGCTGTCCCGGCATACGGCCCATTCGCCGGCCGATCTGCTCGCCACGCTCAGTGAGCTCACGGCGCGATCCATCGCCACGAGTTATCGATGGATCGGGTTCGAGATCGAGGAGGTCCTCCTGTGCGGGGGAGGTTCTCGTAACCCGGACCTTTCCCGCCGCATCGCCGGGCAGCTGGATCCGACTCCGGTGCGTGGTCTGGATTCGATCGGCTGGGATCCGGACGCGCGAGAGGCGGTCGCGTTCGCCCTGCTCGCGAGACAACACGTACGCGGTTTCCGCGCGGGCGCCCCGTGGGCGACCGGTGCGTCGGGCGCGCGCCTGCTCGGCAAGTGGGTGCCGGCTTGAGCGAAGCGCCACACGTGACCGACCCGGCCCGGGTCGTGATCGAGGCGCTCCGGCTGGACCGTTGGTCCGTCGACGAGGTGGACCAACGGGCGCGCTCCGCGCTGGCTGTGGGCGTCGGGGGATTTGTGCTGTTCGGCGGCGACGCCGGGGCAGTTCAGCGCCTGTGTGGAGAGTTGCGCGCCGCAGCGGGGCGCCCGATCTGGCTGGCCGCGGACCTCGAGCGAGGTGCGGGCCAGCAATTCGCCGGGTGCTCCGAGTTGCCCCCGCCCGCCGCGCTTGCCGCTCACCCCGATCCCCTCTCGGCCGCCCGGTTCGCCGCCGGTCTCACCGGGCGGGAAGCGCGCGGTCTGGGTCTGAATTGGGTGCTGGCACCCGTGCTGGATCTGGATGTCGAACCCGACAACCCCATCGTAGCGACGCGGAGCTTCGGTTCCGATCCGGAGCAGGTGACGGCGCTGGCCCGCGCCTGGATCGACGCCTGTCAGGCGGAGGGCGTAGCGGCCTGCGCGAAGCACTTCCCGGGTCACGGACGGACCCGAACCGATTCGCATATGGAGCTGCCCGTCGTGGACGCCCCCGCAGCCTTGCTCGCGCACGATCTGGCTCCGTTCCGAGGCGTGGCGGATCGGGTGGCCTCGGTGATGCCCGGACACGTAGCGTATCCCGCCCTGGGTGCGGCCGGTCCCGCCACCCGCTCGCCCGCGATCGTGACCGACCTCCTCCGCCGCCAGTTGGGGTTCGGGGGCTTGGTGGCGACCGACGCGATGATCATGAGCGGATTCGGTTCGAATCTCGCCATCGGCGCCGTCGAGGCGATTCGCGCAGGGTGTGACGTTCTCCTGTATCCGGAGGATGTCGAAGGGGCCATCCGGGCGCTCAAGGACGCCGCCGAGCGCGACCCGAAGCTCGATGCGCGGCTGCGCGAGTCCATCGACCGCAGTGACGCGCTGCTGGCCCGTCTCGAGGTGCGCGATGCTGGCGGTGGCTTTTGGCAGGGAGGTACATCCGGGCCGCCGAGCGAGGCGGACGCACCTCTGCATCTCGCGACGTCCACGATCCTCGACAGATCGAGCGATGCGCTCCGCAGATGGGATCCACGCCAGGACACGGAGCTGTGGATCGCGAGCGATGACCCACCGGCTCAGGAAGCGACGTTGCGGAACGAGTTCGGCGCGGCGTTCGCTCGTGAGCTGCAGGTGGCGGGTTGGCGACTGGTCGGCGCGGGGAAGCCTGGTCCTGAGCGCGGGAGCCCGGCTTCGTCTGCCGTCCGAGACAGCGCTCGCTCCGCTTCCACCGGAGCGGTCCCCGCCCAACGGATCGTGCTCCTGGAGGCGACGCCTCGCGGCTGGAAGGGACGGGGCGGGTTGAGTCCCGAGGTCGTCACCTCGGTTCGGGAAGCACTCGAGACAGCCCGGCTCGCGTTCGCCATCGTCTTCGGGCACCCGCGGATCCTGGAGGAGTTGGGCAGGGAGGGCGCCTGCGCTTGGGCCGTGGAACCGATCATGGAGCGTGCCGCGGCCCGGTGGCTCGACCGGGTCGTATCCCGAGGCTCTGACTCGGTGCACCCGCGATGACCGCGGCGGACTGGTGGATCGTCGGAGCATATCTCGTCTGTACGCTGGTGGTGGGTTTGTGGCTCGCCCGACGCGCCTCTGGTGGGGTGGTGGACTTCTTCGTCGGCGGCCGCGCCCTCCCTTGGTGGCTGGCGGGCACCTCGATGGCGGCCACCACATTCAGCGTCGACACTCCGCTGTACGTCTCGGCCCTCATCGCCCGTCGTGGGGTCGCCGGGAATTGGGAATGGTGGTCGTTCGCGCTCTCCCACATGCTGCTCATCTACCTGTTCGCCCGGCTTTGGCGGCGTGCCGAGATCGTCACCGACGTGGAGCTCACCGAGATTCGGTACGGAGGACGACCGGCGGCCATCCTCCGGGCGTCGCGCGCATTCCTGTTCGCCGTGCCGATCAACTGCGTAGCGATCGGGTTCGTCATGCTTGCGATGCGGAAGGTCGTCGAATCGCTGGGCCTGCTCTCCGGTCTCCCGGAGTGGCTCCCCGGGGACGAGCGGCTGTGGGCCGTCGTGGCGCTCTCGATCTTCGTCCTGGTGTACGCCGGGCTCGCGGGGCTGTGGGGAGTCGTGGCCACGGACTTCTTCCAGTTCTTCCTTGCATTGGGGGGCGCCCTGCTGGTTGCGGGCTTCGCGATCGCCGACATCGGTGGGATCCCGGAGCTGAAGCGGCAGCTGGTGGCCGCGGGGCACTCGGACTCGCTGCGGATCATCCCACGGGGGGACCCCGATCTGCCACTCGGCACCTTCCTCGCCTACCTGGGCATCCAGTGGTGGGCGTTCCGCCGTTCGGACGGCGGGGGCGAGTTCGTCCAGCGGTTGTCGGCGTGTCGTAACGAACGGGATGCGGAGCGCGCGGCATGGTTGTTCGCGATCCTGCACTACGTGGTCCGGGCCTGGCCTTGGATCCTCGTGGGCCTGGTGGCCGTGGTCGTATTCCCGAACCTGCAGGACCCGGACATAGGCTACCCTCTGCTCATGCTTCGATACCTCCCGGCGGGCCTACTGGGGCTCGTGGTCGCGTCCTTCGTGGCGGCGTTCATGTCCACCGTCTCGACCCAGATCAATTGGGGCGCGAGCTATCTGGTAAACGACCTGTACGCGCGGTTCGTGAACCCGGATGCCTCCTCGGGGCGGCTCGTAATGCTGGGTCGGCTGGCTTCGGTAGTCATCATCGCACTCGCCGGCTTGGCCGCGTTCTACTCGACGGACATCGGGGCCGTATTTCGCTTCATGATCGCGATCGGTACAGGACCGGGGGCCGTATTGATCCTGCGCTGGTTCTGGTGGCGAGTGAACGCATGGGCGGAGCTGTCGGCCATGCTGGCCGGTTTCCTGATCGCGCTCGCGTCCTATTTGCCGGCCTTCGGAGCGCTCGATTTTGGCGAGCGGCTCGCCGTGACTGCGTTCGGGGCCGCCGCGGTGTGGATTCCGATCATGTTCCTGACGCGTCCGGAGAGCGACACCACGCTGGAGCGGTTCTATTCGCGGGTCCGACCGGGTGGGCCCGGGTGGCGCCGGATCCGGCCACTCGGAGACCCGTCCGCCCTGCCGCTGGGCCGAAGCCTGGCGCGTGCCACGTTCGGAGCCGCGGTTCTCTTCGGGGCCATGTTCGCGCTCGGGGCCGGGCTGCTGTATGAGTGGAGGGCAGCCGCGCTATGGCTTGTCCTCGCGCTGATCGGTGGGGGGTGCCTGGCGGTCGCGCGCCGGAGCGCGATCGAGGCGAGCACATAGAGGCGCGGCCCGCTGAAGTCTCTCAACGGTGCGCAGGAGGGGTGGCCAAGATGGAGATCCGCGGCCGGCGAAGCGGGGTGGCATATCGCCTGGGGATCGGCGCGATAGCGCTCGCCGCGTCGGCGTGCGTGGGGACGGCGCCGCCTCAGCCGACGGTGGTGCCGGACGACGCGAGGGGCCAGCCGGCGACGACCGAGCCCCGGGCACCCGTAGCCGCCGATACGGCGCGTACCGCACTCGAGACGGGACCCGAGGATGCGCGGTCCGCCCGCTTGCCCGCGATCCCATCGTCCACGGGACCGATCGATCTGCAGGTCCAGTACCCGCGGGCTCGTCAGCGGCTGACCGCCGCTGACTCCAACTTCATCTTCGGGTCCGTCGGAACCGGTGACGCGCAGCTGGAAATCGACGAGGTCCCGGTTCCGGTGCACGCGAACGGGGCGTTCCTCGCCTGGTTGGCCGTCCCAGAGGCAACGCGTGGGGACACAGCCGTCTACCGGTTGACCGCCCGCCAGGACACGCAGCGGGTCGAGCTCGAGCTTCCCGTGAGGCTGCCATACGATCCGCGGCGGGCGTCCGAGCGCCCCGCGCTGGACACGGAGGGCTTCGAGCAGATGCGAGAGCGCTGGGTGCTCCCTGGCGAACCGGTCGAGCTTCTGATCCGTGGCGAGCCAGGTCTCAGCGTGTGGCTCGAGGCCGGGGAGGTGCGCTTTCCGCTCTCACCTCGTCCGGACGCGGGCGTGCCCGTTGGTCGGTACGGGATTACGGTCGACGCGGCCGAGCTTCGGAACGCCGCGTGCGACGCGGGCTCGGCAGCAGGGGCATGCCGGCACGCGAGCACCGAGCTGGCCTCGGACACGAACCGCGTTGCCCGCACGCTGCCGGTCGACACGCTCGCGCTCGGCTTGGTCGCTACGGATGGACGGGACACGATCCGCGCCGAAGGAGATCTGGCCCTTGGCTGGCTTTCACCCGATGATCTGCCTGCCGTCGATCTGGTGGAGGCCCCCGATCCGATCAACGGCTTGAGCGGGGTGGTGGTGGGACGTCCCACGCCGTCGGGTCCGTACCGCTGGAGGTTTCCCAACGGGACCCGGGCGCGGGTCAGCGGGCGGTTGGGAGACCGTCTTCGCCTGCGGCTCGGCGACGATCTCGATGCGTGGGTCCTCGCCGAAGACGCGCAATGGGTGGACGGGATCTCGGCGTCGCCGGCGCAGGTGTACGACGTGCGGGTCGAGCCGGGCCCAGACCGGCTTACTGTCCGCGTCGGTGTCTCATCCACGCTTCCGATCCAGGTGAGCCAGTCAGATGACAACACGCTCCACCTCACTCTCTTTGGGGCTCTCGGGGAAACGAGCCGCATCACGTACGGGGAGGGAGACCCGCTCATCGCCTCCATGGAGTGGGTGCAGCTTCCGGGGCAGCGCTATCGCCTGACCCTGCGCCTCAGAGAGTCCGTGTGGGGGCATCGGGCGGCGTGGGTGTCCGGGCAAAGCCGGACCTACGAAGGGCCACGCGGGGAGAGAGGCCCCGAGCAAGACGGGGGCATCGTGCTTCGCTTCGAGGTTCGCCGCGCACCCGATATCGATGCTCGGCGCCCGCTGCTCGGACGCCGCGTCGCGGTCGATCCCGGGCACCCCGGCGGGGGCAGTCGCGGCCCGACCGGGCTATTTGAAGGGGATGCGAACCTGGCGATCGCGCGTCAACTGGTGCGAATGCTCGAGGGGGCCGGAGCCGAGCCGGTGCTCATCCGGACCGACGGGAATGCCGTGGGCCTCTACGAGCGCACCCGCCGCGCGGTCGATGCCGGTGCCGAGCTGTTCGTATCGATCCACAACAACGCGCTCCCCGACGGCGTCAGGCCGTTCGGCCGAGAGGGCACGAGCACGTACTACTACCATCCCCACGCGCGCGCCCTCGCGCTTGCGGTTCAGGAGGGCCTTCTTCTCGAGATGGGACTCCGTGACCTGGGTATCCGGTGGGGAGACCTGGCGGTGGCCCGGATGCCGTGGATGCCTTCGGTGCTCGCCGAGGGCGCCTTCATGATGATGCCCCGGCACGAAGCCGCGCTTCGCACGCCGGGATTCCAGGCTCGCTATGCGCGCGGCGTGCTGCGGGGCCTCGAATCTTTTCTCCGATCCCGGGCGCGGGAGGACCAGTGAACCTGGAGGAGCTCCCGACGAGAGACCGACCGACCGTCCACCCGACTGCGTACATCGCGCCATCGGCGACCGTTGTGGGAGATGTGACCCTGGAGGCGCACGCGAGCGTCTGGTACGGCTGCATGCTTCGGGGCGATATCGCTCCGATCACGGTCGGCCCCGAGACCAATATTCAGGACCTGACCGTCGTGCACGTGGACCCGGGTCGGGGGACGGTGATCGGTCCTCGGGTGGGGATCGGGCACCGGGCGATCATACACGGGTGCGACATCGAAGAAGGGTGTTTGATCGGGATGGGGGCGATCGTCCTCTCGCATGCGGTGATCGGGGGCGGTTCGGTGATCGCGGCGGGTGCCCTCGTGCGGGAGGGGATGCGTGTACCGCCCGGCAGTCTGGTCGTCGGAGTACCCGGTCGAATCGTCCGTCGGGTGGACGATGAGCTGCGTGAGCGGATCCTTCGCACCGTCTCGGACTACAAGACGGTCAAGGAAGGGCATCGAAGCGGGCGGTGGAGGGGGCCCGAGCGCGCGTAATCAACTGCTACGCAATCAGTTAGCCCCTAGCTCCGACGCCTCCGCCGTGCTGATCCAGGTCCGATCGCCTCCTACGGCACCTTCTGCGGCTGCGGGGTGCATCCAAAACCTTGACCACAACATGTTGGGGCATTACTATCTGTCCGCCACAAGATGTTGCGGTTTCGTGTGGAGAAGTCCCGGGAAACGTGTAGAAAAAAACCCGTCGTTGTGGATAAACGGCGGTCCCCAGTCGTAAGGCCAACTCCAATATGAGGATAGGGCTGCGGCCCCGTGTCGCCGTCCTCCAAATCACCGGCGTAGGCCGGCATTCGACTTGCGCGGTCGTCGGATCCCGGCCGAAGCCGGTGTACTCTTCTGGAGTCGCACCCAGTCCTGGCTCGGGGGTATCGTACGCGACCCGGTCGCTGTGCGCGGTGACCGATCACACCTACTCTGGCTTCGAGACAAATGAGGAAGGGCGATGAACCGACCTGAGGCGGCGGTGATGGGGAAGTCGTCGGCAAGACCGACGGAGGAGACGGGTGCGCCCACGGTCATCGGTACACCGGCCGAGCTGCCGGGACCTGTCCTGACCGAAAACGCCGACACTGTTCTGACGCGCAGATATCTGAAGAAGAACGCGGGCGGGGAGCCCATAGAAGACCCCCGGGATCTGTTCTGGCGAGTCGCTCGGGTCATCGCCGAGGAGGATGCCCGTTACGGCGCATCCGAGGAGCACGTGCACACGACGGCGGTGCGCTTCTACGACATGATGGCGGATGGTCTGTTCGAGCCCAACAGCCCCACGCTGATGAACGCGGGGCGGCCCCTCGGACAGCTCAGCGCGTGCTTCGTTCTACCCGTGCCGGACAGCCTCGAAGGGATCTACGAGACGCTCCGAGACATGGCGCTCATCCATCAGAGCGGAGGCGGCACCGGGTTCGGGTTCAGCCGTCTGAGGCCTCAAGGCGATGTCGTGAAGTCCACCATGGGCGTGGCGAGTGGGCCGGTCAGCTTCATGGAAGTGTACGATGCATCGACGGAGGCCGTGAAGCAGGGCGGGACCCGGCGCGGCGCCAACATGGGCATCCTGCGCGTCGACCACCCCGATATCCTGGGCTTCATCGACTGCAAAGCGGAGAAGCACAAGGTCACCAACTTCAACATCTCGGTGGCCATCACGGAAGCCTTCATGGAGGCCGAGAAGCGGGGGGACGACTACGACCTGATCAGCCCGCGGACCGGTGAGTCGGTTGGTCGACTGAATGCGGCCGAGGTGTTCCAGAAGATCATCCACGGAGCGTGGAGGAACGGGGAACCCGGCGTCTACTTCATCGACGAGGCGAACCGGTACAACCCGGCCCCGCGCCTCGGGTCGTACGAGGCGACGAATCCCTGCGGCGAGCAGCCGTTGCTGCCCTACGACGTGTGCAATCTCGGCTCGGTGAACGTTGGTCATTTCGTGACCGACGATGCACGAATCGACTGGGATGGCCTGCGCGATGCGGTCCACGATGCCACGCACTTCCTGGACAACGTGATCGATGCGAACCGCTATCCGTTGCCGCAGATCGCCGATCTGTCCCACCGGATTCGTAGGGTCGGCCTGGGCATCATGGGGTGGGCCGACATGCTTGTCCGACTGCGCGAGCCCTACGGTTCGAGGCGTTCGATCGAGCTCGGCCGGGAAGTGATGCGCTTCGTAGACGAGGAGGCGAAAGTCGAGTCCGAGCGCCTGGCGGTCGAGCGAGGCGTGTTCCCCGAATGGGAGCGCTCGATCTGGGGCCCGGACGAGACATGCGCGCGTGATAGGGAGGGGAAGAGGATTCGTCCCATGCGCCGTCTGCGGAACTGTAATCTGACGACCGTAGCGCCGACGGGAACGATCTCGATCATCGCCGGGTGCTCGAGTGGCATCGAGCCATTGTTCGCCGTCGCCTTCATGCGTAACCAGGCCGGCACCCTGATGCCGGACGTGAATCCGGAGTTCGTGCGCCGTGCGAAGGAAGATGGGTGGTACTCCGAGGAGCTGATGAGCCGCATTGCCGACGAGGGCCATATCCACTTCGACGAGGTTACGGAGGACGTGCAGAGGATCTTCGTCACGGCGCACGACGTTACGCCCGAGCAGCACATTCGAATGCAGGCCGCTTTCCAGGAGTACACGGATTCCGCGATCTCGAAGACGTGCAACTTCCCCTTTTCGGCGAGCGAGGAGGATGTCCGGGAAATCTATGAGCTGGCCTACGAGTTGAAGTGCAAAGGGGTGACCGTATACCGCGATGGATCGCGGGACGAACAGGTGCTCTCGACCGGCAAGACGGCGAAGGATGTCCAACGAGACGCTGGCTCGAGCGGATCGATCGGCGAGCTTACGACTCTCGTAGAGGGCCTCGAGGAGGTCGCCGTGGATCCCAGCGTGGCCGAAGATCTCGCCGCGATGCTCGCCCGGCTCGCCGAGTTGGAAGATCAAACGCGCGAGCTGGAGGAGCAGAACCGGCAGCTGGGCAGCGCTATCGAGGAGAAAGATCTACGAATCGCCGAGCTCGAGGGTGGGCACATGAAGCCCGCCTCGATGCGGCAGCGACCAAACGTGCTGCGAGGGCACACGCGCAAGATCGAGACGCCTCTCGGCAACATGTACGTCACGATCAACGAGGACGACCAGGCGCGCCCGTTCGAGGTCTTCGTCGCATTGGGCAAGGCGGGTGGCCCGGCGATGGCGGATGCGGAAGCGGTCGGCCGCTTGATCAGCCTCGCGCTTCGATCCGGGATCGCCCTGCGTGATATTCACAAGCAGCTGCGGGGCATCTCCTCGGATCGCGCCGTGGGACTGGGTCCCAACAAGGTGCTTTCGAGCCCGGATGCGATCGCACAGGTGGTTGAGAAGTACCTGGAAGAGAAGGAGGGGGTGCAGCAGTCGCTCCCGATAAAGGAAGTAGGGCACGGCAAGAAGTCCAACGGTGGAACACAAACGGCCGGCCGCCCGATCATCTCTCGTTACGAGGAGACGGCGGCGCGGTTGTTCATCGGAACCTGTCCCGATTGCCGAAGCAGCATGGCGTTCGAGGAGGGCTGTGCGAAGTGTCATGCCTGCGGCTACAGCGAGTGCGGCTAAAACCGGCCCTCCGCTTGCTCGTCTGAACGCCAAAGCATACAATATGTTGTGTCGCCTCCCAGCATATCCACAACATGTTGTGGGCAACGTGTGGAAAACGCCCCCGAGTGTGGATGCTCAGTGGGCTGTCTGTGGAAAACTCCAGGGACGGCGTGGAAACCGAGGGCGGAGGCCGACCTAAAACCGTACGGGGAGTGACCGATGGCCACCAGCGAGAGTACGGGTGGCGGCGGAGGTGGCGGGGCAGGACAACCCAAGAATCTGAGACATCCTACGATCGACCGCCAATGGATGAAGGCGGCCTTGGACGCGCACCGCGAGGCGTTCGAGCAGGAGATGGAGCGAAAACGGCAGAGCTTCGACCGCGAGTTTCAGCGCTTCTGGCGTGCTCGCGGTCCGTCCGCGTAGCGACGGGAGATCGATCGGCGCAACCGTATGACAGACCGCCGTCCCGGTGTCGAAGCGACACCGGTTCGATCGACCAGCCTCGGCCGCGATCCGGCCGGGGCTTTTTCATTTCAGTTCCGAGAGGGCAGGTGACGACCAGCGCGGTTACTCGGAGACAGACCGTCACGGTGCGGGTGGGCGACGTCCCGGTCGGTTTTGATCATCCGATCGCGATCCAATCCATGACGAATACGGACACGGCCGACGTTGAAACGACGGTCCGGCAGGTGACCGAGCTGTATGAAGCCGGTTCCGAGCTCGTCCGCGTGACCGTCAACACATCAGACGCCGCGATCGCCGTGCCGAAGATCGTGGAGCGGTTGAGGGGCACGGGTGTGCTCGTCCCAATCATCGGCGATTTTCACTACAACGGGCATATCCTCCTGCCCGGCCATCCGGATTGCGCCAGCGCGCTCGACAAGTACCGCATCAACCCCGGTAACGTCGGCAAGGCCACGTGGGACGCGCATTTCGCAAAGATCGTCGAGTGCGCCATCGAGCACGACAAGCCGGTGCGGATCGGCGTGAATTGGGGATCACTCGACCAGTCCTTGCTGACCCGGCTGATGGACGAAAATGCTGACCGGGTCGAGCCGCACGATGCGCACACGGTGACGTTGGCCGCGATGGTGGAAAGCGCTCTCGCTTCGGCCGCCTTCGCGGAGCGCGTGGGGCTCCCGCATGACCGAATCATCTTGAGCGCGAAGATCTCGCGGGTCCCGGATCTAGCCCGGGTGTATCGAGAGTTGGCGTCTCGCTGTGACTACCCATTGCACCTCGGACTTACCGAGGCGGGCATGTCGCGCAAAGGCGTCGTCGCCTCCACGGCCGCGCTCTCGATCATCCTGATGGAGGGGATCGGGGACACCATTCGAGTGTCACTGACTCCCGAGCCCGGTGCCGATCGGGTGGAGGAGGTTCGTGTGGCCCAGCAGGTCCTTCAATCGCTCGAGCTCCGTAGCTTCCAGCCCCAGGTCACCGCGTGCCCGGGCTGTGGCCGCACTACGAGCCAGTTCTTTCAGGCGCTCGCGCTCGAAGTGCAAGAGCACATCGCCCGCCGGATGTCCGAATGGCGCGATCGATACCCGGGTGTCGAGAGTCTCGCGGTTGCCGTCATGGGTTGCGTCGTGAACGGACCGGGCGAGTCGAAGCACGCCGACATCGGGATTTCGCTCCCGGGGACGGCCGAAGATCCGAGCGCGCCGGTCTACGTCGACGGCGAACACCATGCGACGCTCCGCGGCCCAGGGATCGTGGAGGAGTTCCTCGAGATCCTGAATGCCTACGTGGAGCGGCGATTCGGGGCCTCACGGCCCGCCTAGCAGGTCGCTAGAGCGCCGGCGATCCGCCTCGGGCCGGGCCCGACAGATTCAAGGGGGGCTGCTTTGCGAAACGTGACGTTCTGGCTGGCTGTGTTGGGGCTGACCTTCGCGGGAACGTGTCAGCGGCCCGTGGTCGTCGAATCGGGCACAGCTCGCCACGACCCCTCACAGCTCCGCGAGACCGAGGCCACGATAAGGGCGGATCTCGAGGAGTTGGTCCGCGCTCAGGCGATCTACTGGAGCGAGAACGATCGCTACACGCTCGACATCGGAAGCTTGGTGTTCACTTCGTCTCCCGACGTCCTAATAGACATACTCGACGCTGGGAGAGAGGGGTTCGCCGCCCTCGGGACGGTTGAAGGGGGGGACACGGAGTGCGCGGTCTTCGTGGGGTCCGTGGGTGCGCCCCGGTCTTACGTCGAGACGCCGGGGGTCGTGGCTTGCCGTTCTTGACCGGGGCGGAGTCGCGTTGAAGGTGAGACCTACTCCCCGGTGGCCCTCCGCCGTCGCCGTCGTCGTCTGCGCTCGGCCGCTTTGGCCTTGCGGCGTCGCGCCTCGCTCGGCTTCTCGTAGAAGCGGTGCTTCTTGATGTCGCGGAAGATGCCAGCCCTCTGCACCTTGCGCCGGAACTTCCTTAGCGCGCGGTCGAGCTCTTCGTTCTCACGGAGTATGTACTCCAATACAACGCCTCCCCATGTGAGGCTCGCGTCAGCCGGTGGGGGCCTCCGATCATGCGCCGCCCCGACTCGGAGCCAATTGTCACGAAAAAAAAATAACCGCTCCCGAGCGGTCAGGTCAACCGGATTCCGGCGGCTCAACGCCTCTCGCGTCCCGGATCCGCGTCCGATCCGGGACGCCGAAGCGAATCCAGCATGACCTGATCGCCGGGGACGCTTCAGCGACCGCTAGAATCCCGGCGACCAGGATGAGGCTCCCGGCGATCCCTCAGTTGCCGAAGAGACGCCGGCCGAACTTCGACTTGAGTTGCTCGGTCAGCGTCGGTGAATCCTCGGACGGCTCATGATCCCCTTCGAGAGGATTCCGAGCCGAGAAAGACGCTCCGTTTCCCGCGCCCGCGCCGGCTCCGACATGCTCCGCACGCACGACCTGCTGGGCCTTTGGCCCCTTCTCACCGCTGATGAGCTCGAACTCCACGGGCTCGCCCGCGTCCAGCGTCCGGAACCCGTCCATCTGGATCTCCGAGTGGTGGACAAAGACGTCGTCCAGGCCGTCCCGCTCGATGAACCCATACCCCTTCTCGTTCGAGAACCACTTCACCTTCCCCGTCTCACGCGACATGGCACGCCTCCTCCCCAAACGGAACCGTCTTACGACACTTCTGTCGTACTCGGACCGGCCAGCCCTCGATGGACTGCCGCAGCAGGCGGGAGATACGGGCGGGCGGACGCCCCTGGACATAAAACGACCCGCCGGCCGCGGCCGGAACGGGTCTCGTAGACCTGCGCCACCACACCACCCCGCCACCCATCGAGCCCAAGGTAGGGACCACTGCATCATCCAACAAGCGCCGAGGGCTCGGTCACCCCGCGGTGCCCGATAAAGTTTGCATCGGACCCCACGTTTCGCCTATACTGGCGGTACCTCCCGACCGATCGACCACCTCACGTCGACGTCATACTCGGTGAAGGAGTCCGTTATGGCACGTGGCATCGCCATCACCAATGAAGGCGACTTCGAGCTCGAAGGCAGACCCTACTTCATCCCGCAGGAGTTCTCGGCCCGAGAAGCCTACAGCTACCGTAGGTTGATGGAGCCGATCCCCGACGTCCCCGGCGGGACGAGCCTCAGTACCGAGCAACGCGCACGTCAAAGGGCCTACTTTCTACGCCGCGCCGCCGCCTGTATCATCCCCGGCTTACAGGTGAGATCGCTCGAGAAACTCCCGCTGGGCCAGCTGCAGCGGATGCATGAATGGATCGCGGCACATCGACCTGACCTCCTGGAAACCGCGAGCGTGCGCGTACCGTTTCGATAGCCGTGGCCCGGGGCTCCACCGCGGTAGCGAATGAGCGCCGGATTTCGTAGAGCCAAAATCGTCGCCACCATAGGTCCCGCCAGCCGGGACTCGGCGGTCTTCCGACAGCTCGTCGCGGCCGGAATCGACGCGATCCGCATCAACTTCTCCCACGCCTCTCAAGAATGGGCGGCCGACGTGGTGTCGTTGGCTCGCGATACCGTTCGCAGCACCGGACGCCCCCTCGCGGTGATCGGTGACCTCCAAGGCCCGAGAATCCGGGTAGGAGATCTGGACGCCGCCATCGAGATCGAGATCGAGCGCGACTATTGCTTCGTGCCGGAGGGGTACGAGGCACCGACCGCCTGCGAGCCCCATCGCTTGATCCCTACGACGTATCCGGAGCTCGCGGATGAAGTAGAGCCCGGAGACCGCATACTCCTGGACGATGGGCGTTTCGAGTTCATCGTGCACGAGACGCAGGGGCGCTGGGTCATGGCGCAGGCGCAGGCCGGCGGTTCGCTCACGTCACAGAAAGGGATCAATCTCCCGGGCGTCCAGATCGGCGCCCCGAGCCTAACGGACAAGGACCGAGAAGACCTCGAATTCGCTCGTGCCCAGCGCTTCGACTACATGGCCCTCAGCTTCGTGCGACGCCCGGAGGACTTACAGGAAGCGCGCGCGGCCATGGACACCGGGACCCTCTTGATCGCGAAGATCGAGAAAGCACAGGCCCTCGAGCGGCTCGACGAAATCCTCCCGGCGTCCGACGGTGTGATGGTGGCGCGCGGCGACCTCGGCGTGGAGCTGCCGTACGAGGAAGTCCCAATGGCGCAGAAGCGGGTCATACGATCTGCAAAGAGTCGCGCGCGGCCCGTGATCACCGCGACCCAGATGCTGGAGTCGATGACCCGCGAGCCGAGGCCCACCCGAGCGGAGGTCTCGGATGTGGCGAACGCATTGCTGGACGGAACGGACGCGGTCATGCTCTCGGGCGAGACCGCTGCCGGCGATTACCCCGTCGAGGCCGTCGAGACGATGGATCGCATCATCCGCCGCATCGAGCTCGAGCGTGACGGGGCCTTCTATCGGGCCGCGCGGCGCTCCGATAGGCTCGCCGAGGTGCAGCAATCCATGTCGGGGGCCGTCGCGGCCGCCGCCATGGAGGCGGTGGAACGACTCGGATCCCCGTTCGCCGTGACGTTCACGCGCAGCGGATACACGGCCCGCATCGTGTCGGCGCAACGGCCCAACGTCCCGATCCTCGCGGTAAGCGATCAATGGCGCACGTTCAACCAACTCGCGCTCGTGTGGGGTGTCGAGCCGATCCTCTTCAGAGGTGATGTGGACTACGACAGCATGTTGACGCGCGCCAAGGAAGTGGCGCTGGAGCAGGGCCTCGGGGAACCGGGCCAGCGGTTCGTGGTCACGGCGGGCGTTCCTTTCCACGTGACCGGCACGACCAACATGATGCGGATCGAGGAGCTGTAGGTGAGCCGGCTGGAGCTCGAGCGCGGCTTGTGCCCTTGAGGGTCACCTTTTTAGGGACGGGAACCTCCTTCGGTGTCCCCGTCATCGGTTGCCACTGCCCGGCGTGCTCTTCGGACGATCCGCGTGACCGACGCACGCGACACTCGCTGCTCATCGAGCAGTCCAGCCGTACGCTGCTAGTGGACACGCCTCCCGAGCTCCGGCTTCAGTTGGTGCGGGCCGGCGTCGAGCGGGTGGACGCGGTCTTTCTGTCGCACGAGCACGCGGATCACACGCACGGCATTGACGATCTCCGCGTGTTCAGCATGCGGGCGGGCGCCCCGCTCCCGTTGCACGTGGCGCGGGAATTCGAGCCGGAGCTAAAGAGCCGCTTCTCCTACATCTGGCAAGCCGGCTCGGCTCCGAACGCGTGGTCGACCGTCCCGGACCTCGACCTGCGTCTGTTCGAAGATCGAGAGCCGGTCGATGCGTGCGGGATTCCCCTCCTGCCGATCGCTTTCCCGCACGGGGTGTATCGTAGCTTCGGGTTTCGCGCCGGAGACCTGGCCGTGGTAGTGGATGGGAAGTCCGTGCCAGAGGACGCCATCCCGTTGCTGGAAGGAGTTCGCGCCCTGGTAATCAACGCGCTGTGGTTCGGGGATCCACACCCGGGACATTTCAGTATCGAGGAAGCCATCGACGTCGGCCGACGACTCGGGGCGGAGACGACGTACCTGACCCACCTCACGCACCGCGTTGTCCAGGCCGAGATGGATGCGCGCCTCCCGCCGGGGATCCGCGCCGCGTATGACGGGCTCACGGTCGAGGTGTGACGTGAGGGCGGACCACATTCGCAACTTCTCGATCGTCGCTCACATCGATCACGGCAAGTCGACTCTGGCGGATCGCCTTCTCGAGCAGACCGGGGCTGTGGAGGCACGCCGCATGGTGGCTCAGGTGCTCGACTCGATGGATTTGGAGCGGGAGCGCGGAATCACGATCAAGCTGAACGCGATTCGCATGGACTACCAGGCACCGGACGGGGAGTCGTATGAGCTCAACCTGATCGATACGCCTGGTCACGTCGACTTCACGTACGAGGTCAGCCGGAGTCTGGCGGCGTGCGAGGGAGCCCTCCTCGTCGTGGACGCCAGCCAGGGCGTCGAGGCACAGACGCTCGCCAACCTGTTCCTCACGATCGAGGCGGGTCTCGATGTGATCCCGATCGTGAACAAGATCGATCTTCCCTCCGCCCACCCGGAGCAGTGCGCGGAGGAGGTTGCGGAGCTCTTGGGGATCGAGGCGTCCGAGGTCATCCTGACCTCTGCCAAAGAGGGTCGCGGCATCGACGAGGTGTTGAGGGCAATCGTAGAGCGAGTCCCTCCGCCCGCCGGCGATCCGGATGCCCCGTTGCGCGCCCTCATCTTCGACTCACAATACGACCGCTACCGAGGGGGCGTCCCGATGATTCGCGTCGTGGATGGGGAGCTACGTCCCGGGATGCGGATTGGCTTCGGAACCACCGATGCCACGTACGAGGTCGACGAAGTCGGATACATGCGGCTCGGCTTCCAGCCCACGGAGGCCCTCCGCACGGGCGAGGTAGGTTACGTCACGGCGCAGATCAAGCGGGTGGGTGACACCCGGGTCGGCGACACGCTGTTGGACGCCGACCGGCGCGCGACGCAGCTGCTCCCTGGTTACCAGGAGGCGAAGCCGATGGTCTTCGCCGGACTGTATCCGACCGAGTCGGACGAGTTCCCGGAGCTGCGGGATGCGCTCGAGAAGCTGCGAATGAATGACGCGAGCCTTCAATACGAGCCCGAGACTTCGGTGGCCCTCGGGTTCGGGTTTCGGTGTGGCTTCCTGGGGCTCCTTCACATGGAAGTCGTCCAGGAACGACTCGAGCGCGAGTTCGATCTCGATCTCATCACGACACTCCCCAACGTGGAGTACGTCGTGCGGCTCACCAACGGCGAGGAAGTGCGCGTGGAGAATCCTAGCCGCATGCCCGAGCGGGGACGGATCGACGAGATCAGCGAACCCTACGTCCGCGTGCGGATCGTCTGTCCGTCGGAGTACATCGGCGGGATCCAGAAGTTGTGCCACGACCGCAGGGGTGCGTACGTGAACATGCACTACCTGGATCCGCAGCGTGTAGAGATCGCCTACGAGCTCCCGCTCGCGGAGATCGTGCTCGACTTCTACGATCGTCTGAAATCCGCTTCTCGCGGGTACGCGGCGATGGACTACGAAGTGGCCGGCTACCACGTATCCGATCTCGTGAAGCTGGACATCCTGTTGAACGGTGACCCGGTCGACGCTCTATCGGTGGTCGTCCACCGAGATCGTGCCCACGATTACGGGCGAAAGGTGGCCCGCAAGCTCAAGGAGTTGATTCCGCGTCAGCTGTTCCAAGTCGCGATCCAGGCCGCCATCGGTCGCGACGTGATCGCCCGCACGAGCGTAAAAGCCCTGCGAAAGAATGTCACAGCCAAGTGCTACGGGGGCGATATCACGCGGAAGCGGAAGCTCCTGGAGAAGCAGAAGGAGGGGAAGAAACGGATGAAACAGGTGGGCACGGTGGAGATTCCGCAGGAAGCCTTCCTGGCCGTACTCCAGGTCTCGGACGAGTAGGAGCCCGAGTCCGGGCGCCACCGTGGGACCGGATGCCTGTCCGGACACACCTTCAGCTTCGGTTCAGCCGACTCTCCAGGTGCCGAAAGTCGTGAAACTGACGTAGTTTGCGGCGATCTCTGGACCCCAGGTCGAGCAACCGGGTGCGCAGGAGTAGCGCCTCCAGCGGATTCCGGGGGTGCTCATAAAACGGGATCCGATTGAAGTCGAACAGCTTCGGGATGGGCTCCCCCCGCTCTTGTACGACCATGACGTTCAGGGCGTGCAGATCCAGGTCGAAGAGGTCCGATTCGTGTGCTAGCTCGACGATACGGCGGATATGCGCGAACAGCGCCTCGATGCGCGCCGGATCCTCCGCTCCCCCCGTGCGATGGTAATCGTAGTACAACTCTCCACGGAGCAGCTCCTGCACGACTGCCGCAACCCCCGGAGTATGAAAGAAGCCGATCGGCCGCGCGACGTAGCGCACGAGCCCGGGAGCTTCGTAGAAAGCCCGATTACGGCGGTACTCGAATTCCGCGATGTTGAACGGGTTCCGCCCGGCGTGACGCCGGATCGAGCGAGGCTTGAAGATCTTGAGCGCCACAGGTGAGCCGCGCAGATCGGCCCGGTATACCGTGGCCACCCTTCCATCGCTGAGGCGCTCGAGGATCCGCACCTCGCCCAGCGCGGTGAGCTCGAGCGTCCCATCCCCTTGATCCACCCATCCGTTGGCGACGACCCGTATGCGCGCTTCCTCGGCCCTCATACCACGTCCCCCCGTCCTGCCACCACAATCCATTTGTCGGAGAAAACCCGCGTTACTGGCAGAACTCGGCGAACCGAGAGACCGGCGTCGCGGAACTCCTGCTCGAGACCGGTGCGCGAGACCCGCTCGAGATGTCTCCGGGTGAGCCGCAGAGCGCGTAAGGCCCTCCACTTCGCGTAGCGGTAGCTGTATCGGTGACGATAGTCGACGATCAACCAGGGTGCCACGCGACCCATCTCTCTGAGTATGGACACTCGCGTGGGTGGCGGCACGTGAAACATGAATCGGATGGAGACGATGCAGTCGATGCTGTCATCCGAGAACGGGAGCCACTCCGCGTCAGCCTGTACGAATCCGCCGACGCCATTCGAGCCGTCCCCCGTTTCCAGGGCACGCCGCATCATCTCGAGCGAGATATCGCTACCAACCACGCGGAAGCCGCGCGTAGCGAGGCTGCCCGTGAATCGGCCGGTCCCGCACGGGAGGTCGAGAACGCTGCCGATGTTGTCGAGCGTGGCAAGTGCGTCACAGATCGTCTGCCACTTGAGCCGGTTGCGCCGCCGCTTGAACGGACCGACGAAACGCTCTTCGTCATAATAGGCCGCCACCGCAGAGTTACGATAAAACGTCTGCTTGTGCGCATAGGTTCTCTTGTGCGGCTCGCTGATTCGTGTCCTGGCCATCGACCCCGGGTGCCCCTGCGGTTCGGGCTCCGCGCACCTCCCAGCGGTGGCGAAAGCCGCGACAAGGTAGGCTGCGGGACGAGCCCGAGCACCTGTTGTGCGGTTGGTCGCTTTGACGGACCGGAGTCCGCCTCTATGATTCCGGACGCTTGGCAGGCCGCTGGGGTCGGTCAGCGGCATGCTAAGCTGAATCGGGCCGGTGTGCATCCGGTGTTCAGGGACACCAAAGGAGGTCGAGAGCGCGTGGAAGATCGCCGATACATCGTGGGTGTCGACCTGGGAGGGACGTCGATCAACGTCGGCGTGGTCCCGTTCGACGGTGGCACGGTACTCGGGATGCGCTCGCTGCCCACCGAGCCTCAGCGCGGACCGAAGGCCGTAGTCGATCGCATGGTAGAGATGATCCAGAACGCCGTCCGCGATTCCCGTCGCGAGGCGGATCTCCCGGAGGAGGCGTTTATCGGCATCGGCCTCGGCTCGCCGGGACCTCTCGACCGCCGGACGGGGACGGTGCTCGAGACCCCAAACCTCGGGTGGCGGAATTTCCCGCTCCGCGATCTGATCGCCAACGCCGTGGGACTGGACGCCGTGCTGGACAACGACGCCAACGCCGCAACCCTGGGTGAGTGGTGGATGGGCGCGGCTCGCGAAGCCGATCCGGTGGTTGGCGTCACGCTCGGCACGGGGATTGGGGGAGGAATCGTGTTGGGCGGGCGCGTGTTCCACGGGACGTCCGATGTGGCGGGCGAGATCGGTCACATGACCATCAACTCTACGGGTCGGAAGTGCAACTGCGGCAATTACGGATGCTTGGAAGCGTACGCGTCCGGTCCCGCGATCGCGGCGCGCGCCGTCGAGGGTCTCATGGCCGGGTCGAGCAGCCTCCTCCCCGATATGGTGGGTGGAGAGCTCGATCGCATCACGGCCGAGACCGTGTACGAGGCGATCGTGGCCGGCGATGCCTATGCGGCCGACGTGATGCGTGAAACAGCGAGGTTCCTGGGTACCGGGTTGGCGAACCTGATCAACGTGCTCAACCCCGAAATGATCGTGATATCGGGCGGAGTCACCCGTGCGGGCGATCACCTGTTCCAGCCGCTTCGCGCCGAGGTCCGACGTCGCGCGTTCAGCCACGCATCCGAATCCTGCCGCATCGTGAGCACCGAGCTGGGTGGCATGGCCGGGGTGATCGGGGCGGCGGCGACGTTCCGCGCGGAACGCTTCGGAGGGCTGTCGTAGATGCGCCGACTCGGTGTTCTCGGGACGATGGTGTGGGACACGATTCACGCGAGAGATGCCGGTCGCGATACCCCGATCGAGGAGTGGGGTGGGATCGCCTACGCGCTGGCCGCCTTCGACGCCGTGGCGGAGGGAGATTGGGAGCTGTTCCCCATCCTCAAGATCGGGAGCGATATGCGTGAGCGAGCCGACCAGTTTCTCCAGACGCTCCAGCACGTCGCTTCGGTGGATGGGGTTCGCACGGTGCGGGAACCCAACAACCGGGTCGAGCTCTATTACCACGAGGCGGGCAGGCGCTGCGAACGGCTCACCGGCGGTGTCCCGGGATGGTCGGCCGAGGAGCTGCTTCCGCTCGCGCACGCTTGTGACGCGCTGTACGTTAATTTCATCGCGGGCTGGGAGCTGGATTTGGTGGCGGCGGGGATCCTCCGCGAGGCAACCCCGGGGCTCGTCTACTGCGACCTTCACTCTCTCATGCTGGGCATAGGCCCGGATGGCGTGCGCGTCCTCCGGCCGCTCGAATCTTGGCGTGAGTGGCTCGCCTGTTTCGACATCGTGCAGCTGAATGAGGACGAGCTCCTGACGCTCGCGGAGGAGTGGGGCGACCCGTGGCAGCTCGGTGCGGAGGTGCTGGGCCCACTCACACGCGCGCTATTGGTGACGCAGGGCCAGGAGGGAGCGGTTTGGATGGCGACCCGACGCTTCTGGGACGACCCGCTGGCGAGTGGGGCGGGGTCGCTCACCACCGCTGGTGATGCCGTCTTGAGCGGCCGCGTGGAGGGTGATCCGGGCGCCGATGATCCGGATCCGACGGGTTGCGGGGACGTCTGGGGAATAACGTGCTTCTCTTCTCTTCTATCAGGTCGGCCTCTCACAGCGTCGATGGGACGTGCGAACCGGGTGGCAGCGCGCAACGCATCGTTCCGGGGAGCAGGAGGTCTCGCCCCGTATCTTCGTTCTCGCTCGGGGTTGTTGCTGACTGAAGATGGCTGAGCGGGAGGGCGCCGCCGTGAGTGCGCTATGAGTCGAGTGGTAGAAGTCCCATCGACGCTGGACGAGTCGGCGTTCGAGGAACTCGTCGGGTCGCTCAACCAGGCGACGGAAAGTGGCGAGGAACGGCTCCTGTTCGACGCCCGTCGCGTCTCGTGGGTATCACCCTACGGTTTGACGGGCCTCTTGGCGGTCGGGCAGGCGGCGTTGGATCGAACGGGCAGGCCTCCGCTCGTCGAGCTCCCCGAGGATCCGGAGGTCCGATCCTACTGCGAGCGGATGCACTTCTCACAGACTGCCGCGGCGGTATTCGAGCTGGACTCGCGACCGCAGCGCCCACACGCCCGCTCGGACGCCCTGCTCGAGATCACCCCCATCCGCTCGCACGAGGATGTCCACCACGTGGTCGAGCACGTTCGCGATCGGGCCGCGACCATACTCCAACGGCGGCTGCATTACCCCAAGCCTTCGGTCATTCACTTCTCGGTGATGCTGTCGGAGGTCTGTCAGAACATCCTGGAACACGCGGAGTCGATCGGCTGGGTATGCGCGCAGACATACCACTGGAAGCGCCGCCTCGGGCGCGACGTCCTCGTTCTCGCCGTCATGGACGTCGGCATAGGCTTTCAGGGGTCGCTGGGTGCGGAGCACGCGCGCCGCTACGGTGAGCGCTGGTCAGCCGCCACGGCGCTCGAGGCCGCCTTCCTGAACGGGGAGTCGCGTTTCCGCGACCCAGGACGCGGGCAGGGCCTGCAGGCGATCCGAAAGCAGGTCACGAAGTGGAATGGCGCTGTGCGGATTCGAAGTGGCGACGCGATGATCGCCCGTGTCCCGGAGTGGGATGACGTACAATCCCTTTCCTCCGGTCTCTCGCCCTTTCCCGGAGCCCAGGTGCTGATCGTGCTTCCGGCGAGGGTCGAAGCCGCGGCGGTCGCGTGAAGGCGCGGGAGTCGGAGGAGGCCATGCGTCCCGCGGTCACGGAAACGAGCCTGTACAGCTATTTGGTGACGCGCCACACCGGCCGGGCCGTGCGGTTGAGCATCGAGGAGCGCCTGGCCGATTTCGACCGCCACGTGCTCACAGTGCTCGATTTGCGCAACGTGCCGCTCATCGACTTCAGCTGTGCCGACGAGGTGGTCGCGAAGCTCGTGGTGCGTCACGCGCGCGATCCGGGTCGCGAAGGAAGGCGGTTCTTCCTCTTCCGGGGTGTGGCCGAGCACCACCTCGGCCCGATCGAATCGACCCTCGCGCGACAGGGACTGGCGATCGCCGCAGAGAGCGTTGACGGCCGGCCGTTGTTGTTGGGCGAGATCGACTGGCTGGCGGCGCTCATATGGCATGAGGTTTGGCGAATCGGCCGCGCCACGCCGATCGCCGTCGCGGCGACGTTGAAGCAGGGAGAGGAAGAGGTACGGCTGGCGTTCGAAGAGCTGGAATCGCGGCGGCTGATTCTGCCGGACGGCGCTTCCTATCTGTCCTTCCAGCACGCCCTCGAGAACGCGGAGCGAGCGGAACCCACCGCATGAGCGACGCGCTGCATCGGCGTCTATCCGGCCTGATCGCGGCGCTGCTTCTCGGGACCGGTCTCGTGTCGACGCTCCTGTACTTCTACCTGAGGCGCTCGATCCAACCCCGCGACGGTCGCGTCGAGCTCGTCCAACTGGAGGCATCAGCGACAGTCTGGTTCGATGAGTTCGCGATCCCCACGCTCGACGCGGCCACCGAGAGCGACCTCTACCGTGCGCAGGGATTCGTTCACGCGTCCGAGCGGTTGTGGCAGCTGGAGCTGTTCCAACGGATCGCGCGAGGCCAGCTGGCGGAGGTGTTCGGCGAAGCGGCCCTCGCGGCCGATCGGTTGATCCGCACGCTTGACTTGTGGGACGCTGCGGAGCACAGCGTAACGGCTCTGACGCCTGCACAGCGCGAGCTGCTCGAAGCGTATTCCGACGGAGTGAATGCACGCCTCGAGACGTGGGAAGGCCCGTGGCCGCCGGAATTCCTCGTGCTGGGGATCGACCCGCGGCCGTGGAGCCCGCAAGCCACGGCGGCCATCGGCAAGATCATGGCTCTCGATCTGTCCAGCTGGCGCACGGAGCTGGACCGAGCGCGCGCCGCTGTTCGGCTGCCCGCCGAAAAAGTCGCGGAGATCGGGACCGGTTACCCTCGTTGGGGCCCCACGATCTTGCAGGATGGCCCCGCACGTGGACGCGCCGGGGACAGCGCCTTCGCTTCCGCCTCCCCGAGGGTTCTCGACGTACCGACAGGCACGGCTCCGCCTTCACTGCGAGATGCGGCGGACGAGCCGGCGGGCGCGCTCGCTGCCTCCGGGTCGGGCTGGGACCCGCTCGACTTTCTGTCGGGATTCGCGCTCACCAGCTCCAACTCTTGGGCCATCAGCGGGGCGCGCACCTCGGACGGATATCCGCTGCTTGCCAGTGACATGCACCTCGGCCTGCGCGCTCCGGCCACCTGGTACGTAAACGCACTACATGCCCGGAGGAGCGGTCTGCATGTCGCTGGAATCACGATCCCGGGCGTCCCGGGAGTAGTGGTTGGCTACAATCGGAACCTGGCATGGGCGTTCACCAACGGGATGGTGGACGACGCCGACTTCGCCCTCGAGGTCGTGAGCCCGGACGGCTCCGCGTACCGATCAGGAGACCGCTGGGTGCCGTTCTCGATTCGCCGTGAGGCGATCGCAGTCCGCGGTCGCGTCGAATCCGTCATCCACGAGGTCCGGGAGACCCGCCGCGGTCCGGTGATTACCGATGTGGTGCCGGCGGACGGGTTGACGCTCTCGTTGCTGTGGACGGGCCGTCACCCGAGGCCCGAGATGCCAGGACTTCTCGCGATGAATCGGGCCCGGACGGCCGAGGCGTTCGACGAGTCCGTGCAGGCCTTTCAGTCGCCGCATCAAAACGTGATCTACGCCACGACGCGCGGTGAGCTGGGCTACCGGCTCAGCGGTTCCGTACCACGGCGCGTCGGCTTCGATGGTGCCACTCCTATTTCCGCTGATGCCGCGGGCGCCGAGTGGGCCGGGTTCTGGCCCGCTGATTCGATGCCGACCCTCCGCGAGCCGGAGAGCGGCTTCCTCGCAAGCGCGAACAACCTCCAATCGAGCCGGCTGTACGGCCTCGTCGGCGTCGACTATCCGCTCCCGTTCCGCGCGCGGCGCATCGTCGATCGCCTCCAGAGCGCGAAGGGCTGGACAGTGGACGAGATGCGTGACCTGCAACTGGACACGCACAGTCTGTGGGCTCAACTGCTCCTGCATCGCGCCGTGGCCGCCGCCCGGCGGATCGGGTCCGATTCCGTCGCAAGAGAGCTGGAGGCGTGGGATCGGCGTGTGAACGTCGAGTCGAGCCAGGCGACCCTGTTTCACGTGTGGCTTTACATGCTGCGCGGGCGGATCGCCGCGGACGAGTACGATGGAGAATCCGGAGGATGGTTCCCGGATGGCGCGCTTCTCCGGATCCTCGAAGTCGGGGATGGCGCCTGGGTCGATGACGTGCGCACCCCGGACAAGGAATCTCTGGGAGACATCGAGGAAGAGGTGATGCGTGCCGCGATACGGCACGCCGCTGGCCGGCGCTGGGGGGAGGCCCACCTGGAGCGCTCCAGACACCTGCTGGGGCAGATCGACTGGCTGAATCGACTGTTCGGATTCCACATCGGGCCGTACCCCGGAGTCGGGGGACCCTATACGGTGCGCCCCGACGATCCGGTGCGCTGGCGCTCGCTCGATTCGAGCTCGTGGGAGCTTCCCATCTTGAGCGAGTACGGACCGAGCGAGCGGTTCATCGCACACCTCGGACCCGACCGAGCCCGGGGGTACTTCCTCTTGCCGACCGGTCAGAGTGGGAACCCTCTGAGCCGCCACTACCGGGACATGAACGATCGCTGGCCCGAGAGCCGGCTGATCGAGGTGCCGTTGGACGCGGACTCTGCCCGCGCTCGCGCCGTCTCGACATTGCGGTTGGAGCCCGCAGGCCGCTGAAGAGATCTGGCGGCCTGCCAGGCTGCCGTGTAGGAGACCCGAATCTCGTTGACGGGGTATCAGCCCCCCAGTAGCTTCCGCGCGCGGCGCGGAGGGGGAAACAGCGCGCGAATACAAGCGAAAACGCCCCTTCGTCGAATGTCACGAACCCGTCATGCAATGGCCGACACCTCATTGAAGGGCACCCCTCCGGCGCTCGAAAGAATAGAAGACGTCTTGGACCGTATCCGTCCCGCGGTGCGGGCGGATGGTGGAGACATAGAGCTCGTTCATTTCGACGAGGCGTCCGGTCAGGTGCAAGTGCGGATGGTCGGAGCGTGCTACGCGTGTCCGATGTCCATGGCGACGCTACGGGCCGGCATCGAGCAGAGCCTGCGCATGACGATCCCGGAGGTTCGATCCGTCGAAGCGATCGAATAGCGGCCGGCCCGCGCCGGGGGCCAGTCCCGGTGCTTTTCGTGTACGACCACTGAACGTCCCGATCCCGCTGGCGCATGACTGATAAGAATACTCCTGGATCTTCACGCTCCTTGCCGGTTTTTGGCCAGCCGGCCGCAACACCCGATCAGGGTGCCAGACCGGTGCCGGCCCACGGCGCGGGCGAAGCGGCGCGGCGCCACCCAACCGAAGCCCCGCATATGCCGGGAGTCCGTCATGTGGTAGGCGTCAGCTCCGGTAAAGGCGGCGTCGGGAAATCGACCGTGTCGACCAACCTGGCCGCCGCCTGGGCGAACGCCGGGCATAGCGTCGGTTTGCTCGACGCCGACATATATGGCCCCGATATCCCGACCATGTTTGGTGTCCGCGAAAAGCCGAAGATGGCTGACGATCAAGTGATCCCGATCGAGGCACACGGCGTCAAGCTGATGAGCATCGGGTTCCTGGTCGACGAGGACACCCCCGCCATCTGGCGGGGGCCCATCATCATGGGGGTGGTACGGCAGTTCCTGGAGCAGGTTCGGTGGGGACCGCTGGACTACTTGATCGTGGACCTGCCACCCGGCACGGGAGACGCGCAGCTGTCGCTGTGCCAGCTCGTGAAAGTCAGCGGGGCGGTCATGGTAACGACGCCGCAGGACGTGGCCGTCGGAGGCGTGCTCAAGGGGATCCGCATGTTCGAGAAGCTCGATGTGCCGGTCCTTGGCATCGTCGAGAACATGCGGGGTTTCGCCTGCCCCGACTGCGGGACCACGCATGAGATCTTCGGTGCAGGCGGAGGCGAGCGGCTCGCGGCCTCCCTGGAGCTCCCGTTCCTCGGGGCGATTCCGCTCGGCGTAGCCGTACGTGAGGAGGGGGATCGCGGCTGCCCCACGGTCGTGGGTCGCCCGACAGCGCCCGAAGCGCTCGCCCTGACGCGGGTCGCGGAGGAGACGGCTCGCCGGCTCGACGAGTTCGAGGCGCTCGCCCCGGTCGGCTAGCGGCCGTCGGACAGATCCGCTGGCGGTCGTCGGTGGGCTCGGTGGAGACGCGGCCCGCGCTCCAGCTTGTACGAGCGGCTAGGGAACCAGATCTACCTTGACCGTGCCGACCGCGGCATCCAGCTCGATCTCGAGCCGGACATCAGCCGCGTCCCAGTTGGCCGTCTGGTACGCGTCCCCGACCTCGGTGAAACCCTCTGCGTCGAAAGCGAGGAAGAGCGAAGTGCGGCGGATTCGTACGCCGAGGTCGCTCGGCAGCCTCAGCTTCAACTCGCCGAGCTTCATGTTGATCGAAGCCGTGGCGCTTCGCTCCCAGGTGCCGGTGAAGTCCAGCGTGACCTCCCCGACGCCACCGTGAAAGCTGAGATGATCGAAGCGCGCGTTTCCGAGCTTCTCGGCCTGAAACTCGGCCGCCCCGGCCTTGAGCGTCAGCTGACTCATACGGCGCAGATTTGCGTCATCGAAGGAGAGGCGTGTGCTGCTGGCCCCGGTGGCGACGTCAAGCGAGCTAAGGGAGAGTCCGCCCAATTCGAGCCGGTTGTCCGAGGCGCCGGCCCGGATGCGGAGGTCCGTCGAAATGCCCGGATGAAGCTCCAGGGCGAGCCGGCCGTCGGAGTCTCCCACCCTCGTAAGGTCGTCGAAGTTGAGGTCGAGGTCGAAGTCGTCGAGGTGCACCTTGACGTGCCGGTCGTCCTCGTCCGTGAGGCCCGCCGAGGTGAGGGCGACGCGCAGCCTCCCCTGACCGTTCTCCACGTTCCAGCTCCGGACCGGCGCGAACCGCTCGGCGTCGTACCGCATCCGAATGTCGTACAGGAACGGCTGCGCGGAGCGCGTGATCGTCAGTCGTCCGATCCCATACACGATCTCCGCATCGAGGGACGCGAAGCCCTCTGATTGCCGGGCGGCGCGGAAATCACGCCACTCCTGGGCGATCGCCGGTGCCGCGGTGGCTCCGAGTAAGGCGGTCGCCAGCAGCGCCGCGGTCCGGATCAACGGACGCGTGGGGCCACCGGGATTACGCATCGGACACCTCACCCTCAGGCTCGACATCCGGCTCGGTTGCCCCCCAATCCACCACCACGCTCCGCGACCCCGCACGCGTCAGAAGCACCGCGCCGAACCCGCTCGTGCACAAGACCCACGTCGCGACACACGCGACGAACACCACCATGCCGCGTAGGAATCCGAGCAAGCCTCCGAACACCCACAGGGCGGCCGCGAGCACGAACGGGATCAGAAGCAGGACGAGCCCGCTGAGCACGTAGTAGTAGGAGTTCGATCGGCGCAGACGCTCGAGCCACTCGTACCGGTACCTGCGCTGGGCGAACATCTCTCCGGCGCCATGCGCGACGGCGAGATAGCCGCACAACATGGCCAGTCCGGTGCCGATCACGAAGAACGGGATCACCGGAATCGTGATCACCAACACCGTCATGATCAGCAAGGCCGGGAAGAACAACACCTCGCCCGCCAAGCCCATGGCGAACGAGCGCGCGAACTCGTGACGAACCGTGTCCGCGACCATCTCGAGACGCCGCCGGCCGAAGTACACCGTCAACAGTCCGAGCACGCCGAGGGCGAGGAACGCGCTGAGGGTTCCCGTGAAGTCCTGCGCGGCGTGACCCAGGTTGTGCGTGACCCGACCGAAGGGACCGCGATCACGCCGTACACGGGTCCGTTCGACGACCGGGGTCCTCACCCGGACCTCGGGCGCCACGGCGGTCACCGGTCCGCTCGATCGTGAGGGGCTCACCGCGACGTCGGAGAGGATCTCCCCGGCTACCACGCCGCCCTGCGTATCCACCGAGCCACCGGCCTGCAAGATGTCGCCCTCGATCCGAGCGCCATCGGCCAGAACGAGCTCACCGTTCAGGACCAGCACGTCGCCGGCGACGGTTCCACCGATCTCCAGCGTACCATCGAGGAGCGCGAGATTGCCCTCGATCGCGCTGCCGGGGGAGATTGCGTAGTCGTCGTGAACGATCAGCGCCAGACGGCTTCCCGCGTCTCGTGCCGCGTCGCTCAACGAGGCGAGCGAGCCTTGGAGCCGCTCGAGCTCTCGGGCGAGCTCCTCGAAGCCGATCCCACCGGGTGCGATCGCCAGTTGACGACCTCCCGGTCCGGTGACGGTTGCGGCCGCCTCGGCTGTGGGAGCGACCGGTTCCGCAGCACCGAGCAACCGCCCGAGCCTCGCATACAGCGCATCCGCGGCATCCGCCTCTGCGCCGGTCAACTCGCTGGCCCGCCACTCGAGCAGTCGGTCACGCAACCCGGTCTGATCCAACTCGAGCTGCTCGCGGAGCAATCCGCGCCAGGACCCGCTGAGGGCGCCGCCCTCTTCGTAAGCACCGACCTGTTGATCGTCGATCCGGATCACGCCCCCGTCGAACGTGACGCGGTGCTCGGTGCCGTCCGCGAGCTCGATGGTGAGCTCGGCCCGGCCTCCCTGACGCGACGAAAGCGTCACCGCGCTCGACGCGACCTCGGCCTCTTGGGCGACCGATACCCCGCTCCCGGCGACGAGCCACGCGAGCGCGCACAGGCCGACCTGTCGGCCGGCGCCGCTCCAACCAGACTTCCTCATCTCACCTCGCCTATGACGTTTCACAACCCGTCCCATGTAGTTTTGGTGCTTCTCGACCGCGGTCTTCAATCGCGACTCGGCGTCACGACCAAGCGCGGTGCCGGTCGCATCAAGCGCATCATGGTGGCCGCTGCCAGCAACCCCATCATCCCGGCCAGCGCCAACCCACCGAGCGCCTGCGTGGGACTCAGCTGGTCGGCGAACGTCGAGCCCGCATCCACGAGACCGAAGTCGTACGCGACCCGCCCGAGCGCGAGCAATCCGCGCACGGCGAGGTCTCTCGCACCGCCCAGCACAAAGACTCCGACCTCGAGTGGTGTCAGCCCTTGAGAACCGAACAGCCAGTACGCGGATCCCGTGACTGTGAGGGCGAGCGTGGCGGCGGCGGCCGTGACCACGGCCCAGCGGCGCCGGGCGAGCGCCAGCGCACGCTCGTGCAGGGGCACCGGCAGTCGAACACGACCCATGACGCGACTCGTGAAGCCGGGTGCAGGAGAGATCTGCCTCAATCGTACGAGCAGCCCGTCGAGGGCTCGCCACGCACGGATGTCCTCGAGACACCGCGCACACGTATCGGCGTGCGCGCGGCGTGCCTCCGGGGCTGGGGAGCCGCCCGCGTTCGCGAACAGCTCGATCTCGTCCTGTGTCAGGTGTTTGCTCACTGCGTTCCTCAGTCTGTGGCGCGCTTCTCGCGCCCGTGTACTCTACGGAAGCCCCGGTCGTCTGGTTTCAGGCACCCCGCCCCCGGATAAAGCCCGTGATTCAGGGCTCCAGCAGGTGTAGCAGCGCGATCTTCAGTTCGCCTCGCGCGCGATGGATGTACGTTTTGACGGTGCCGAGCGGAACGTCCATGATCTCCGAGATCTCTTCGTAGGAGTGCCCCTCCACATGCCGCAGCAGGATCGCGGTTCGGTACTCCGGTCGTAGCTCGTCGATCGCTTCCTCGATCTCCGATCCGAGGGTCCGCGCCTCGAATAGCTGATCGGGTCTCTCGTGGCGGGTCTCGAGCGCGATCGAGGTGGCCGCTTGTTGGTCCGGGGTGACGGCGTCCGGGGCCCCATGGATGGACACGACTTCCAGCTCTTTCTTGCGGAGATGATCGATCGTGAGGTTGTACGCGATCTTGAACAGCCATGAAGAGAACTTGTACGAGGGGTCGTAGCGCCGGAGGTTGTTGAGCGTCCGGACGAAGGCCTCCTGCGAGAGATCCTCCGCCAGCTCGCGGTCGCGCACCATCCGATAGATGAGCGAGAACACCGGCTTCTCGAAACGACGGATGATCTCACGTGCGGCGCGCTCGTCACCTCGAAGGCATCCCTGGACGAGGTCCTGATCGCTCTGATCCGAGTATCCCACAGGCACGTCGCCGCCAAGGCCGTACGATTCGTCGTCGGGTGACCGTGCGCGAGTACGCAGGTCGTGAAGGGCTGTTTCGCCTCACCCCACCGCCGGATACGACGATAGCTTGCGGGATGGGTCCGAACAAATGCCTGCCTCCCAAAGGGGGACGCCGGCGGGTCGTCTTACGGTCGAGCTCAGTGCTGGCACCTCGCACAATAGAACGTGCTGCGCCCCGCCTGAACGGTGCGGACGATCTCCGACTTACAACGGGCACACGGCTTACCCGCACGGCCATAGACTCGAAGTTGCGACTGGAAAGTGCCGCTGCGGCCATTCACGGCACGGTAGTTCTGGAACGTCGTGCCAGCCTGGGCAAGGGCGCTGGCGAGAGTACGCCGCACCGCACGGTGGAGGCGTTGCACTTCGGGTGCGGCCAGAAGTCCGGCCGAGCGACGGGGGTCGATGCGAGCCGCGTGCAACGCCTCGCTCGCGTAGATGTTGCCCACTCCCGCCACCCGCCGCTGGTCCATCAACACGTTCTTAACCGGCGCGCGCCGACCGGCGAGAATTTCTCGGAGTCGAGCCGCCGTGAAATCCGGCTCCAGCGGCTCCGGCCCGAGACTCTCCTCCAGTCGCATCCACTCGACGTGCGTGAGCATTCGGAATCCCCCGAGTCGCCGCACGTCGTCGTAGAACAGGGTCCGACCGTCGTCCAGACGGAAGTCGGCGGCGACGTGCCGGAACTCGTCCGGATTCGGTAGCTGCCTACCCAGCGCGAAGCGGCCGCTCATGCGTAGCTGGACTTGCAGAAACTCGATGCCATCCAGCTGGAAGAGCAGGTATTTGGCCCGTCGCGACAATGCCGAAATGACGCGGCCCTCGACGCGTTTTCGAAAAGCCCGGACCGTGCGGGGGCCGAGGAGAATATCCGGCTTGCGCACCGAGAGGCGATCGACCCGCCGACCGCGGAGCTCTGGTTCCAGCTCGCGCCGGATCGTCTCGACCTCGGGCAACTCAGGCACGGGGAAGGAGTATGGAGCGAGGGGTCAGGAACCGGGAGGCGCGGACGGCACCGAGTCGGAAGCGTGGCCGGGCAACAGCTCGTGCCACCCGATGTCCGTCCTCCACTGCATGCCATCGAAACGTATGCGCGCGGCAGCCTGACGGCTGTTACGAGCAGCCTCCTCCAGGTTCGCGCCGAGGCCGGTCACCCCGAGCACGCGCCCCCCGTTCGTGACGAGCCCCCCGGCCTCACGGGCCGTCCCGGCATGGTAGACTCGGACGGACTCCGGATCCATCGCCGGTATCTCGATGGGCCGGCCTCGATCGGACGATTCCGGGTACCCCGCGCCCGCCAGCACCGTGACGAGGGCTGCACCCGGCACCGGATTGGCCTCCCAGCCTCCGAGACCCTCGTCCCCGGCGATCGCCAGCATTGGCTCCAACAGGTTCGACGCGGTGAGGGGCAGGACGACCTGTGTCTCAGGATCCCCGAGGCGACAGTTGAACTCGACCACGCGCGGTCCACTCTGGGTCAGCATGAGGCCGGCGTACAGGAACCCGCGATACGGACATCCCTCGTGTGCGAGGGCCTCCAGCACGGGCTGAATGACCGTTCGCCCGACATCATCGAGAAACTTCGTATCGCTCGGTGAAGCGGGGGAATAGGCGCCCATACCGCCGGTGTTGAGCCCCAGGTCGCCCTCACCGATCCGCTTGTAGTCCCTGGAAGTGAGGAGGGGGACCGCACGATCGCCGTCGGTGAGGAAGAACACGGAGATCTCGACCCCCTCCATGAACTCCTCGATCACGACCTCCGCGCCCGCCTCCCCAAACCGAGTCTCGATCATGAGCGCCTCGACGGCCGCGAGAGCCTCTTCGGTCGTCGGGCAAACGATCGCCCCCTTGCCAGCGGCCAGTCCCGACGCCTTCACGACGAGGGGGCCCCCAAGGGCTCTTACGTAGGCAAGCGCAGCCTCGGCATCCGTGAAGGTCGCGAAGTCCGCGCTCGGGACCTCGTACGCACGCATGAGGGTCTTCGCAAACGCCTTCGAGGCCTCGATACGAGCGGCGGCGCGCGTCGGGCCGAAGATGGGAACGTCCCGCGAATCGAACAGGTCCACGATGCCGTCCGCCAGCGGCACCTCGGGACCCACGACCGTCAGGTCGATGTCTTCCCGCTGCGCGAAGCCGACGAGCCCATCCAGGTCGTCGGCCGCCAGGGGCACGATCTCGGCCCACTCGGCGATGCCCGGGTTGCCCGGCGCCGCGTACAGGCGCGCGTCGGGCTCGTCTCGGTGCAGCTTGTCGACGATCGCGTGCTCGCGTCCGCCACTCCCGACGACGAGAACCCTCATCAGCTGCCCCGGGCGCGGAACGCGTCCCCGATCTTCGAGCGAAGCCGGTCCACGGCGGCATCCACCTCGTCGAACAGCTCGCGCGCCGCGTCCTTGTAGCCCTTCATCGCCTCCGCGAGATCCTGCTTGTAGGGTCGAGTGTCCTTCTCGTCCCGGCGTTGGTACTCGCCGGCCACGATGCGCTCGTAAGCCCCCGACTCGATCCAATCCCGTAGCTCGGCCACGCGCACGACCGCGAACGGGTGCGTCTGCCCCAGGACGTTCAGCACCTTGTACACTGAGTCGAGCAGATCACCACCTTCACGATACTCCTCGGACTGCGCCACGAACTCGTCCAGATCGAGCGTCTCGCCCCGCATCCCACCTGCGAGCAACATGAGCGACCGCATCGCGGCGTCCGCGTCCTGCACCGCCAGGAGACCGGCCCGGTCGGACGACAGCTCACTCTTCCGATACCATTCCAGCAGCGCCATCAAGATTGGCCGAATGGCCAGCCCGGCCAGGGTGTAGCGGAAGATCATCAGGTTCAGGAGCAGGATCAGCAGCGTACGATACAGCACATGACCGCTGAGAATGTGACCCACCTCGTGTCCGAGCACGGCCTCGACTTCGTCCGGTCCGAGAACCTCCAACATCGAGGAGTTCAAGACGATGAACGGCTCGCTCATCCCCACGGCGCCCGCGTTGACGACCGGAGTCTGCGAGACGTAGACCTCGGGAGGCGAGTCGACGTCCAGCACCTCGCACACTCTCTCCAGCCGCTCGTGCACCCACGGGTACTGCTTCGGCGTGACGCGCACTGCGTTGGCCTTGAACGCGAGACGGAGTGCCCGTTCCCCGAACAAGCCGAAGACCTTGCGGAGCGCGAGGTCGAAACCGGGCACCTTGCGGAGCGTGTTGAGCGCCGCCCTGTCAGCGGGGTGCTCCCACGCGATAGGGCTGATGCCGGTGAGAATGCGTCGCTGGACGCCTGATTGCTCGTTCATGGGGTCCTCTATCGGTTGAGGCCGCGGGCTCCGCGAGAGAGCGCAGGGCGGCGCGGGCGTTGACGTCGACGGGTCGTACGTCCACGCCAGGGGGCCGGTTTCAGGGCGTTCGGGGAGCGGTCAGAGTGCTGCGAGCGCGACCTCCAGGTCCTTCACGAGATCTTCAGCGTCCTCGATCCCGACGGAGAGGCGAACGAGTCCGGGAGTGAGCCCGATCTCGCGCCGCTTCTCCTCGGGAACCGAGGCGTGGGTCATCACCGCGGGCACCGAGACCAGGCTCTCGACGCCACCGAGGCTCTCCGCCAATGCGAAGATTCTCGTGGAGCCCGCGAAACGGTGCGCTCGCTCGCCGGAACCGAGGTCGAAGCTCACCATGGATCCGTAGTCCCGCATCTGCCGGGTAGCGAGCACATGTTGCGGGTGCACCGAGAGACCGGGGTAATTCGTGCGCTCGACCTCGGGGTGCGCCTCGAGCAGCTCCGCGACTACCCGCGCGTTCGCGCAGTGAGCGTGCATGCGGAGGTGCAGTGTCTTGGTCCCGCGCAAGACGAGCCAGCAATCGAACGGACCGGGCACCGCACCCGTCGTCTTCTGCTGAAAGCGCAGCTGCTCATCCAGCTCCCCCGAGTCCGTGATCAGGACGCCGCCGATCATGTCGCTGTGCCCGTTCAGGAATTTCGTGGTGGAGTGCATCACGATGTCTGCCCCGAGCTCCAGCGGACGCTGCAGATACGGAGTCGCGAAGGTGTTGTCCACCGAGAGGAGGCAATCGTTCGCCCGCGCGATCTCCGCGCACCCCGCGATGTCGGTGACCGTCATCATGGGGTTGCTGGGGGTCTCCACGTGGATCAGCCGCGTATCGGGGCGGACGGCAGCCACGAGCGCCGCGAGATCCGAGGTGTCCACGAAGTCGAACGACAATCCGAACCGTGACCACACATGCCGCAGCATCCGGTCGACCCCGCCGTACACGTCCGCACCGCACACGAGGTGGTCGCCCGAGTTGAGCGTCGCCTTCAGGAGCGCCTCGATCGCCGCCAAGCCGGATCCGAACGCGATCCCGTGTGCGCCACCTTCGAGCGCTGCCAGGTTGGCCTGCAGGGCATCGCGAGTGGGATTGCTGACCCGCGCGTAGTCGTATCCGAGCTTGGGTGCCCCGACCGCATCCTGCACATATGTGGACGTCTGATAAATGGGGGGCATGATCGCCCCCGTCGTCGGGTCGGGCTCTTGACCGGCGTGAACCGCCGTCGTCCCGAACCCGCGCGTCGAGGATTCGCTCACGTGTGAATCGCTTCCTCTTCGAGTCGGATCATTGCGTCGAGACTAGAAATTATGGACGGGCGTCGGGGTGCGCGACGCCTCGACGAGCGTGGCATCCCGCGGACCCCCTCAGCGACGCCCTCCGTCATGACACAGAGATGACTGTGTCGGGCAGATCGGGATAGGTATGTATTCGAATCAGGCGCCGCACCGGCTATACGTTCACCTTGCGTGGACGACGCTGGCCCGCGTCCGGGCGTTGAGCGACGCGCGGAGGGCTTCGATCGAGAGCCACCTACTGGCCGCTTGCCGCTGGCTCGGCGCGGAGCCGATCGAAGCCTGCGTCCTGCCCGATCGCGTGCACCTGCTTGTTCGGATCCCGTCCGGTCTCGCGGTGGCGGATCTGGCTCGTCGTGCCCGCACCGCGGTCGAGGAGCTGCTGGGCTCCTCGGGCCAGGTGGTGCGCTGGAGCAATGCCTTCGCCGCGGTGACCGTAGGCCCGCGCGACGTCCGCCGAGTACGGCGCCGCCTCGCCTCGCTGGGACTCGACGCGAACACGCCGGTCCCCCGCCGTGTCGGATCTTCGACCCAGATTCTCGACCTGATCGGAATCGCCACCCGGCCGCCCGCGGCACCCCCCGACCCCGGTTGACGCTAGTGCCGACAGGCACCTACTGTCGGTCCCCCGGTACGATCGTACGGACTCGCGCCGGGCCGACCACCGGTGAGCCGACGCTCGCCGACGGTGCGAGGTGAAAGTGTCTGCGGACGGGACGAGAGCGTGTCCGAATCCCTCATCATTTCGGCATCTGGCATCCGGGGCGTCGTGGGCGATGGTCTCACACCCGAAGTCGCGGCGCGTTACGGAGCCGCGTTCGGTACGTGCTTGCGCGCCGCCAGGCCTCTCGAGCCGGATGCCCTGATCCTCGTCGGCCGGGACAGTCGTACGTCGGGCGAGTTGCTCGTCGACGCGGTTTGCGCGGGCCTTCGGGCGGTGGGGTTGGATGTCCTCGATTTGGGCGTTTTGCCGACCCCCACCGGACTCCTGGCGGTCGCAGAATCTTCTCGGGCGATCGGCGGCATTCTCGTGACGGCCTCACACAACCCGGCCGTGTGGAACGGCTTGAAGCTCGCGGACGCGGACGGCCGCTTTCTTCGTCCCGAGGAGGGTATCGAGGTCCAGCGAGCGTATGAGCGTGGCCCTGCGTACTCCGATTGGTCGGCCCTCGGTGGGCGATCCGCGGCGCCGGGTGCGATCCAGAGGCACCTGGACCGTGTCCTGGCGCTCGAAATCGTGAACCGCGACCAGATCGCAGGGCGGTCCTTTCGAATAGTCATCGACTGCGTGCGTGGCGCCGGGGGCCGCATCATGCCCGAGCTCCTGGAGCGGCTCGGATGTCGGGTCATCGGTGTAGACCTGGAAGCCGACGGTCGATTCCCCCGCAATCCCGAGCCGATTCCCGAGAACCTCACGGGTCTTGGTGAGCGAGTCGTGGCCGAGGGGGCCGATATCGGACTGGCCGTGGATCCCGACGTCGATCGCCTCGCGATCGTGGATGAGACCGGGTGTCCGATCGGCGAGGACTGGACTCTCACGCTGGCCGTCGAGCTCGTGCTCTCCCACGAGCCCGGTCCGGTCGTGACGAACCTCTCCTCGAGCCGGTCTATCGAGGACGCGGCCCGGCGCTTCGGGGCGCCGTTCCACCACGCCCCCGTTGGTGAGGCGAACGTGGTCGCGAAGATGCGTGAGGTAGGTGCCGTGATCGGTGGAGAGGGAAACGGCGGCGTGATCTACCCGGCGCTACACATGACCCGTGACGCGCCGCTCGCCACGGCGCTTATCTTGCAGTGGTTGTCCGCTGATACGAATGGGTTGCGCGCGCGTTTGGAGCCGCTTCCAAAATACCATATCGCGAAACGGAAGATCGATAGAGGTTCGCTGGAAATCACACCGCTTCTGGACGGGATCCGCGAAGCGGCACCCCCCGAAGCGAGCGTGGATACGACCGACGGGCTCCGACTGGAGTGGCCGGACGGCCGCTGGGCGCATATCAGACCGTCTGGAACCGAGCCGATCCTGCGAATCGTGGCAGAGGCGCAACAGGAAGAAGACGCGCACCAGCTCATCGACTGGGTGGAAGGACGCATACCAGCGGGGACGTGAGGGGATGGGCCGATGTGTGGCATAGTAGGATATGTCGGCAGCGAAAACGCCGTCCCGCTGCTGCTTGATGGTCTCCGTCGCCTGGAGTACCGGGGATACGACTCCGCGGGCATAGCTGTGCAAAACGGCGAAGGCCTTGAAGTTCGCAAGGCCGCCGGGAAGATCGTGGGCCTCCAGAACCTGATCGACGGAGACCCCATTTCGGGGACGACGGGGATCGCGCACACCCGCTGGGCGACGCATGGTGCGCCCAATCAGACGAACGCCCATCCGCACACCGATTGCGCGAGTGATATCGCGGTCGTCCACAACGGCATCATCGAGAACTGCGACGTCCTGCGGACGAAGCTCATCGAGATCGGACACGAGTTCCGGACCGAGACGGACACCGAGGTGCTCGCTCACCTGATCGAGGAGGCGTTCGAGGGCAACCTGGAACAGGCGGTCGCCGCAGCCCTCACACAGGTCGAAGGGACGTACGGACTCGCCGTGATGAGCGACCGCGACCGCGACAAGATCGTGGTGGCCCGGCGCTCCGCCCCGTTGCTGCTCGGTGTCTCCGAGAATGGGGAGAAGGCGGTGTTCGTCGCCTCGGACGTCGCGCCGATTCTGGGCCACACCCGCCAGGTGATCTACCTCGAGGACGACGAGCTGGCGATTCTGCACCGGGATGGATACGAGACTCTCGACCTCTCTACGCTCGATTCTCCGGAAGGATTGCGGCCGATCGAGAAGGAAATCAGCCATGTCTCCTGGGACCTCGGCCGGATCGAGCGCGCCGGCTACCCGCATTTCATGCTCAAGGAGATCTTCGAGCAACCCTCGACCGTGAGGGACGCCTTGCGCGGCCGGCTGCTCGAGGAGGAGGGCACCGCTCATCTCGGCGGTCTGCTGCCGCTCGATGAGGAGCTGCAGCGTGCCGAGCGCATCGTGCTCACCGGCTGCGGCACCAGCTGGCACGCGGCGCTCGTGGGCGAGTACGTGCTCGAGGAGCTGGCGCGGATCCCCGTCGAGGTCGATTACGCTTCCGAGTTCCGATACCGAAACCCGGTGATCCCTCCCAACACGATCGTCATCGCGGTCTCGCAGTCCGGAGAAACGGCGGACACGCTCGCCGCGATGCGCGAGGCGAAGGAGCGGGGTGCGGCCACGCTGGGGATCGTGAACGTGGTCGGTTCTTCGATCGCGCGCGAAACCGATGGCGGCGTGTACACGCACTCCGGGCCCGAGATCGGTGTTGCGTCTACGAAGGCATTCGTCGCACAGCTCACGGTCATGACGCTCATCGCGCTCGACCTGAGTCGTCGGCAGGGGCTCTCTATCCTCCAGGGCCGGGAGGTCGTGGCTGCACTCAAGGCCCTCCCCGAGATGATCGAGGAGGTCCTCGAGAGCGAGGAGACGATCCGGGCGCTGGCCTCCGAGTTCAAAGACGCTCGCAACTTCCTCTACCTCGGGCGTGGCCCCAACTTCCCGATCGCGCTCGAGGGCGCGCTCAAGCTCAAGGAGATCAGCTACATCCACGCCGAAGGGTACCCCGCGGCCGAGATGAAGCATGGTCCGATCGCCCTGATCGATGAGGAGATGCCGGTGGTGTTCATTGCGCCCAAGGATTCGGTATACCCGAAAGTCGTGTTGAACATCGAAGAGGTGAAGACTCGCGGCGGGCGCGTGATCGCGCTGGTCACGAACGGCGACGCCGGACTCGACGGCAAGGTGGATCACCTGATTCGAGTGCCCGCGACGCTTCCCCTCCTACAGCCGATCCTCAACGTGGTGCCGCTTCAATTGCTCGCCTACCACATAGCCGTCCTGCGGGGGTGCGATGTGGACCAGCCACGCAATCTCGCAAAGAGCGTCACGGTCGAGTGATACCGGACCGCAGCACCGACGCCTGACCGCCAGAACACGCGCCGGCGAACCGAGACGCCGCCGCGGGGGTTACACAAGGGCGGGCTCATGGTATCTTGGACGAAACGAGCTCCGCCGGGACCGGTTTGGCCCGGATCAGGACGACGCGAGCCGGCACTCCGAGCCGGGGGGGGAGAAGGCATGCCAGCCGACTATCTCCAGATTCTGAAAGAGCAAGTCGCCAGATACGCGGGCACGCTGCGCGACGTGGTGCTCCTGGCGCCGATCTACGGAATGTTGATGTTCAATCTGCTCAAGGATCCCCGGCTCTCCCAGGAGCAGAGGCTCTGGGTTGACGCGGCGATCGCTTACCTCGTGAGTCCCAACGACGTCATTCCGGAGTCGGAGGTCGGTCCGTACGGCTATATCGATGACATCTTCTGCTGCGCGTATGTAGCCCACCGGATCGGTGAGGAGCTGGGGTGGGAGGTCGTCGAAGACGGTTGGACCGGCGATCGCCCGGCGCATGAAGTCTCTCGCACGGTCCTCGCGCGCGAGCAGGAACTGCTCGGGGATGTCGGTGACGACGTTCTGCGTTTTGCCGGGCTGTATGAATCGGAAGGACGTGACCTGGAGCCGCCCGGCGAGCGCAGCGGCCAGGCGCCGTCGCTCAATCGAGTCTGACCCGGGCAGGCCGCTGAAGCACGGCAGCGGGCCCCGGCGGCTCGCCACGACTCTGGTTGCGGCACTTCTCCTCGGCATCCCCCAGGTAGGGCACGCCCAGTACAGTCTGAGCGCCCCTTCCGGCGACGAGCTCTCGTTCGAGCGCGACTCCCTACTCTCGATGCGGGATCGCTCGCGTGCGCTGCGACAGAATCTGGAGGAAGACCCACTGGTCCTCTACTCCAGGCTGTTCGGCCAGGCGGTGGAGGCCGGAGCGGCGGAGCGGGCTCTCCCATGGAACGCGATCGATGTCGTGACGGATTCGCTCGCCTCGATCATGACGCCCGGCAACCTCCGGGAGGCGGAGCGCGCATACGTCAACTATGCCGTCCTCCGTATGCGGGCGGTGCGTGGCGACCCGGACGTCAGCTGCGATGAGCTCATGGACCGGGAGCTCGAGGCGGTGCGCGGTTTCGCGGATGGGTGGATCGTTGCGAGAACGTTGTTCGGCGGACCAGAGTTCGAACCGCTTGATGAGCTGGCGTTCGCGGCTGCTGCAGGGGTTCTTCCGGGCTTCGTCGCCGACAATGCCGATCCACATCTCGGCGGTTGCCTGGCCGTGTGGAGCGCCGCGAACGAGGAGGCGATCGAGGCCTACCGCGTGTGGCAGACGGAGAGGTTCCGGGGCGGACGCTGAACGGCTCGACCCTCGCCGGTTGGGGTGCGGGTCTCGATCGGCCCCGCGTGCCTAGGATAGGCAGGGAACAAACCCACCGATTCGTCGCTATACAGCCCCGAGCGTGAGATCCGATTCGTGGCTCGACCAACCGCGAGTGAACCGCCACCGCCCGAGACAGCGCGTATGACGCTCCGCTTCCATAATTCCCTGACACGGAGGCTCGAGTCGTTCGAGCCGCTCCGCCCCGGCGAAGTCCGCATGTATACCTGCGGCCCTACCGTATACGACCGGGCCCACATCGGGAACTTTCGCACCTTCCTGTGGGAGGATCTCCTCCGACGCTACCTCAAGTGGAAGGGGTATCGGGTCGTTCAGGTCATGAACCTCACCGACGTCGATGACCGCACGATCACCGCGGCGTCGGAACGAGGAGCTTCGCTGGAGGAGATCACGGAGCCGGTCATCGAACAGTTCTTCGAGGATTGGCGCACGCTGGGTCTGGAGCCGGTCGAGGAGTACCCCCGCGCGACCGAGCACGTCGACAAGATGATCCAGTTGGTGCAACGGCTCGAGGAGTGTGGGCTCACATACTCGAGCGAAGGTTCCGTCTATTTCCCCATTCGCCGTTTCTCGGAGTACGGGAAGCTCGTGAACCTGGATCCCGAGGCCATCGCGAGCGCCGGACGCACGTCGGGCGACGAGGAGTACGCCAAGGATGACCCCCGCGACTTCGTCCTGTGGAAGGGGCGGGAGCGAACCGGGGAAGGGCGGGTGGCCACCTGGGACTCGCCCTGGGGTGAGGGCCGCCCCGGGTGGCACCTCGAATGCTCGGCGATGGCGATGCACTACCTCGGCGAGACACTGGACATCCACACGGGCGGCGTCGACAACCTCTTTCCGCATCACACGAACGAGATAGCTCAATCGGAGGGTGCGACCGGGAAGCCGTTCGCTCGTTACTGGTTGCATGCCGCCCACCTGCTGGTCGACGGCGGCAAGATGGCGAAGTCACTAGGGAACACGTACACGATCCCGCAGTTGATCGAGTCGGGCCACTCGCCCTCAGCCATCCGGTACCTACTCCTCAGCGGGCACTATCGGAGCCCACTCAATTTCACGTTCGGGGGGTTGGAGGACGCGCGCCGCGCGGTCGACCGACTGGAGGAGTTTCGTCGCCGACTGGCGCACCTCGACCAGACCGCAGACTCGGCGGCTCCCGAGATCGACCTGGGAGAGATCGCGTTCGAGGCGCGTCGCCAATTCGAAGCGGCGTTGGATGACGATCTGAACGTTAGCGAGGCGCTGGCGGCCGTCTTCGCCCTCGTGCGCGAAGGCAACCAACGGCTCGACGAGGCCGCCGAGCGCGTGCCGGATGGCGTGCCGGAGGCGCTTCGCTTCATCACCGAATTCGATGCCGTATTCGGCGTGCTCGGATTGCGGGAGAAGGAGCAGGAGGAGCTGACGCCCGAGCTACGGGAATGGGTGGATGGCCGCATCGCAGCCCGCGCGGTGGCCCGACAGATGGGCGATTTCGAGAAGGCTGACCGGATCCGCGAGGAGATCGAGACGCGAGGCATCCTGCTGAAGGACACGCCCGAGGGGACGCGCTGGCGGATCCGGGACGGCGCCCTTCCGATAGCCGATTCTTAGCCCCCGCGAGCAGGCACCGCGACCCCCGACGAGTCCTGTCCTGACACGGAGTTACGGTGTTGACGCTATGCCTCACGCCCGATATGTTGAAGGTCTATTTTTGGCTGGCGTAGCTCAATCGGTAGAGCGTCGGATTTGTAATCCGGAGGTTGTGGGTTCGAGTCCCACCGTCAGCTCAGTCAGCCG